>JBFXJP010000004.1:0-323877 GCA_050174775.1 Phycisphaerales bacterium | reverse complement strand
AGCCCTAGGTTCGCCGTGTTCAGCTTCGCCACGCCCCTCCCCCCGCGGATCATCCCCATCACCTCTTCACCGCTCATCCCGACAACCGGCTTCCCCCCCACCACACCCACCACCGCGCCGCGCGCCGCGCCACCGCTCCCCTCCTCCACCGCGCGGCTCATCTCCCGCCACAACCCCTCCGCGCGATCGCTCGGCACGCCGTGCGCCAACAACGTCGTCTCCAGCGCCACAACCCGACCCGCAATCCGTCGTTCAACTCGCATGGGCGCAGACTCTACAGCCCGCGTGTCACGTCCGTCACCGCTGTGAACCCGAGCCCGCGGAGCGTCAGGAGAAGCCAAGCGAACTTCCGGGGGTGGTTTGCTCCTCCCGCCCGCTCACGTCACACTCCCCCTCCGCAAGGAGAACACGATGCGTCATCTCGCCCTGCTCGCGCTCGCCGCGCTCACGACCCTGACCCACGCCCAGCCCGGCCCCGCCAACCACGCCGCACTCAAGCCCTCCACTACCCACGGCCTCACCTACACCAAGCCCCTCTTCACCCGCGCCGACGGCCAGCCCGCCACCTACGACCCCGCCATCCCCACACCCGCCTCTGTCCTCGGCTACGAGCCCGGCAACCGCGCCGCCTCACACGCCGAGATCGAACGCGTCTTCAAGTCCCTCGACGGCAAAGGCGCGAACAACACGCCGCGCGCCAAGCTCCTCACACACGGCCAGACCTGGGAAGGTCGCACGCTTCTCCACCTCATCATCACCTCACCCGAAAACCTCGCGCGCCTCGACGACATCCAGAAAGACATCCAACGCCTCTACGACCAGCGCAAGACCTCCCGTTCCGACGCAGACCGCATCGAGAAGAACATCCCGGCAGTGGCCTGGATGGCCTACTCCATCCACGGCGATGAAACCTCCGGCGCCGACGCAGCCGTCGCCCTCGCGCACCACCTCGTCGCCTCCACCGATCCCGAAACCACCGAGCTCCTCAAGAACCTCGTCGTCGTCATCGACCCGATGATGAACCCCGACGGGCGCGACCGCTTCCTCAAGATGCTCAGCGAGCACCGCGCCGCCAATCCCAACCTCGACGATCAATCCCTCCTCCACGCTGGCTACTGGCCCGCAGGGCGCACCAACCACTACGGCTTCGACCTCAACCGCGACTGGATCTTCGCAACCCAGCCCGAGACCAAGGGCCGACTCGAAGCCGTGAAGCGCTGGCGCCCCCAACTCTTCGTCGACGCACACGAGATGTGGTCCCAGGACACCTTCCTCTTCTCCCCCCCGCGCGAGCCCACCAACCCCTTCCACACCAAGCGCATCAAGGACCGGCTTGAGCTCTTCGCCGCCAACAAAGCCAAGGCCTTCGACGCCCACGGCTGGCGCTACTACACCGGCGAATGGAACGAAGGCTGGTACCCCGGCTACTCCGACGCCTGGGCCGCCTTCAGCGGCGCCATCCCCATCCTCTACGAGCAGGCCCGCTACGCCGAAGACGCCGTGCGCCTCCAATCCGGCGCCCTCGCGCCCTACCGCGAAGCCGTGCACAAGCAGGCCGCCGCGTCACTCGCAGACCTCCGCACTCTCTCCGACAATCGCGCCGACATCCTCAAGGAATACGCGGCAGAGCGCCGCGCCGCCCTCTCTGACGATGGCCCGCTCGCGACCCGCGCATGGATCATCCCCCTCGACGCCGATCCCGCGAAGCGCAACACCGACCGACTCGCCCGCTTCATCGACTGGGCCCACCACGAGGGCATCGAGCTTGGCCTCACCACCAAGCCCGCGCGACTCAAGAACGCCGTCGACTCCTTCGGCCGCGCCGTCCCCGGCGACGCCGAACCAGTCCCCGCCGGCGCCATCGTCGTCCCCGCGCGCCAGCCCGCGGCCTATCTCGTCGCCGCGCTCATGCAGCGCGACCCGCGCATGTCCGACGACTACCTCAAGGAAGAACGCCGCGAGATCCTCCGTGACGGCGCCTCGCGCCTCTACGACATCACGGCCTGGTCCATCCCCCACCTCTTCGCGCTCGACGCCATCGAGACCGACGCCGCGCCACTCGACGGTTCCTACACCCTCGCGCCCGCGCGCGACGCGCTCGCGCACCTCACCCCCACCCACGCCGCTCGTGCGCACGAAACAAGCCCCATCGGGTGGTCCATCTCCGCGGCCTCCGACGCCTCCGTGGCCGCCGCCGCGCGCATGATGGAGGTCGATATCAGGGTGCGTATCACCACGAAACAGCGCACAAGAGACGGCGAAAGGCTCTCCCCGCCAAAACTTTGGATTTTGCGTTCCGACAACCCCTCCATGGCCGACTCCCTCGACGCCGCCGTCGCCGAAGTCTGTGCCGCGCTTGGACTTACGCCCGAGCCCGTCCCCACCGGCTTCGCCCCAGGCGCCGAACCCCCCGACCTGGGCTCCGAGCACTTCCCCCTCCTCACACGCCCCCGAATCGCCATCCTCTCCCGCGGCCGCGTCAGCCCTAACTCCATGGGCGAAGCCTGGTTATGGATCGACCAACGCCTCGGCCTCCGCGCTTCACTCATCGACATCACCAACACTTCGTACGCCGATCTTCGTCGCTACAACGTCATCATCGTTCCTTCACTGTGGGGCGGAGAACTTCACACCGCGACCGATGCGCTGAAAACGTGGATTCAGGCCGGCGGAACGCTGATCGCGATCGGATCGTCGGCGCGGTCGATCACATCCACAGCGGAAAATGCCGGGCTTTCGGGCGCACGGACGATCGACAACGCGCTCGATGATCTCGACGAATACGAGCAGGCCGTGCTGCGCGAGTTTGTCGGTAGACGCATGGAAGTCGAGCTGGGCGATCCGTTCGCGGAGCACGTCGGCGATTCTGTCACGTACCCGTGGAACGACGCGCCGGACCGGCCCTCGAAGGAGGAGCGCAAGCGGCGCGATGACTGGAGCGAGGCGTTCATGCCCTCCGGGGTCGTGCTCGCGGCGCGGACGGACGATCGGCACTGGCTGACCATCGGCTGCCCGGACGAGATGCCCGTGCTGCACACGGGGGACGCGGTGCTGATGGCCAAGCCGCCCGTGCAGGCCGCGATCCGTTTCGGGGTGTACGAGCCCGCGCCGGACGCGCCCAAGGACTCGAAGGACGATGCGTCGAAGAAGGACGGGGAAAGCAAGGACGGGGAGAAGTCCGACGCGCCCAAGCGCGCCCGCGCCGGGTGGGCCATGCTTCCCGCCGGCCAGCAGCTGCGTTTGCGCCTGGCCGGGCTGCTCTGGCCCGAGGCGTCGCAGCGCATCGCCAATACCGCATACGTCACTCGCGAGCGCGTCGGCAACGGCCAGATCATCCTCTTCGCGAGCGACCCGCTCTTCCGCGCGGCCACGCTCGGCACGGCGCGCATCTTCACCAACGCGGTCGTCTACGGGCCCGGGCTCGGCGCTCAGGAGCCCATCATCCCGTGATCACATCGCTCAGTTGCGGTCGATCTGGCGCTTCTCGATCTGCCGCTCCCCGATCCACACCTTCTCGTTGCTCTCGATGTCAACCATCTCCAGGTTCACCTGGTAGTACTGCACGCGGACGTTCCCGCCCCGGCTGATCTGCACGTTCTCGCCGATCCGCCCGATGAGCATCAGGTCGGCGCCGAGCTCGTACGCCATCTTCTTGACCGTCTCGGGGCGGCTCCACTCGGCGATCTCGGCCCGCTCGTCGCGGACCTCCCCGCGCTCCGTCCGCATCGCCACCACACGCACGCGTCCGCTGTTGACCAGCGCCCGCTCGAACTGCTTGGTGAAGAGCAGGCTGTCGATGTACTCGCTCGTGTCGTTGCGGACCGTGCCCACGATCACCACGGGCCGCTTCCCGGAATGCTCGTCGCGCCAGCCCTCGATCCAGCCCGCACGGAGCGCGTCGTCGATCATTGTCTCGGCCACCTCACGCGCATCGTCATCGCTGAAGCGGTACGAGAGATCGACCGCGTCGCGCGGGTCGCCCCGGTGCACCTCGCGCGTGGGCGTGCAGCCCCAGGACGCCGCGCCCACGATCGCTGCGGCCCCGACCATCAACCACACGCTCCGAGTTCCGACCTGACCCATGCCGTTTCCTTCCGTGTTCACGCCGATGCGTTTCTCAATCCCAGAACCATCCGACGACCGTGGCGAGCCCGTGTTCCCCGGCCCGCGTCCGAACCTCCTCCCCGTACACCACACGCCCTCCCGCCGACTCCCACTCTACGCGCACCGAGGCCTCACCGACCGGGACGCGCGTCATGCCGACAAAGGCCCGCCCGGGGAGCAGCTCCCAGCAGCGCAGGTCGGCCTTCTCGGTTGCGAGCAGGATCGCAAGACCGGCGAGCGCGACGCCGAGCTGCGCGCCGTTGCCCCCGCTTCGTCCCGCGGCGTGGCTGCCGACCGCGAGGGCCGCGCTCTTCGCGCCCGCGCGCACGATCGTCCGCAGGTAGATCAGCGGGAGCTGTCTGCGGTGGTTTTCCGCCGCGACACGCCCCATCTCCTCGACCAGCCCCAGCTCGACGATCTCGCGCCGTCCACGCACGTCCACCACGGCCCGCGCGCTCCGCGCCACGCTCTCCTCCCAGCGGAGCACGGGCAGCTCGGTATACACGGGCACGCCCGCGATCACCAGGGGCGGGATGCGCACGGGCACTTTCCGCGGCCCGCGCCCCGCAAACGCCACGATCAGCACGTCCATCTCGCTTGTCGTCGGGCGCGTCTGCTGCTCGGCGTCCCCCACCACGCGCGGGTCCACATCACCTACGACATTGCCCTGCGCCTCGATGACCTGCTTGAGCCGGCGCGCGGCGACCTTGCGCAGCTCTTCCTCCCCGGCGGCGCGGAAGACCGCAGCGGTCAGGTACACCCCCAGGGGCGACTCGACGAACTCGCCCTTCGTGTCGAGCGCAAAGCCCGAAGCGCCGTCGGTCGCTTCGCCCGCGCTCACGCCCGCGGCCTTCTCCGCCACGGGGCGCATCTTGAGGTACTCCTCGCGCAGCACGTCCGCCTTGATCGCCACGCGGCGCGCCTCGACCATCGCGCCGTTCTCGATGCGCCCGGCCTCCAGCTGCGCGAGCATCTTGAAGACGTTGAGATACATGTCCTCGTAGGGCTCGCCCAGATAGTTCCGGGCCGAGTCGTTGAGGAGCAGCGCGGCCGCGACGTCGCCGGCGTTCTCCTTGCGCCGGTCCTCCATGCGGCGCTCGGCCTCTTCCCAGCGGCGCAGTGCGCCGTCGGCGTCCCCCACGGCCAGCGCGGCCGTGCCCCGGTCGAGCAGCCACAGCAATCTGTCCTTGTCCCCGTACAGGCGGAGGGTCTTCGGATCGTCGAGCGTGGCCGCGGCTTCCTCGAACCTGCCCTGTGCCCGATAGTCCGCGAGCACGTTGCGGTGCCGGTCGAACGCGGTCTCGCAGCCCGGGAGCGCGAGGGCACAGACGAACGCGAGCGCGACGAGCACGGCTCGCGCGTGCCGGCGCTGTTCCGATGGCGCGGGCGCGTTCATCGCTGCGTCTGACGCTCCGGAGTGTGGGGGTGTTCCGACGGTGGCGCGCTGGGTGTCACTTGGCGAGGGGGTGCGAGAACGACCACTCGTAGCCGAACGGGTCCTCGATCACGCCGTAGCGGTCTCCCCAGAACATGTCGCTCGGGGGGCCGACCACGGTGGCGCCGGCCGCGGCGGCGCGGTTCACCGCTTCGTCGCAGTTCGGCACGCACTGGTGGAGCCGGATGGGCGTGCCGCCGAGCTTCTTGGGATCGCGGCTCTTGCCGCCGCAGAACTCGGGGAAGTCGTCGCAGATGTAGACCACGGTGCCGTGGATGAGCATCTCGCCGTGGAGCAGGCGCTTGCCATCGTCGGCGCGCACCCGCTCGTGGATCTCCTTGGCCCCGAGCGCCTTGACATAGAAGTCGATCGCGGCGTCCGCGCCGTTGACGGTGAGATGGGGACGCACTCCGGGGCCGACGTTGCTCATGACTCCTCCATCGCGCCGACGTTCTGGGGGGCGGCAGGGCGCAGTCTACCACTGGGCTTCTGGGATCCAGAGACTGGGGGTCTTGGGCGCGTGATGCGGTGAAACGGAAGTGCGCGGTCACACAATGAGTGGCCATCCCTCACGGTTAGACGGGACGCCGTCACCCTGACATAATCCGAATATAAACTATACCGTCCGGACGGTTGACTCCAACCGTCCAGCCGGTACAGTTGCCCTTCATGACGCCAGAAGCCATGACCAACGTGAGGGATCGGGTGCTCGACGCCGCCGAGGTGGTGGTGGTGCGCCAGGGGATCGCCAACCTCACGCTTGAGGCGGTTGCCGCGGAGACGGGGCTCAGCAAGGGGGGGTTGCTCTATCACTTCCCCAATAAGGACAAGCTGATCGAGGCGATGGTCGTGCGGTGTGCGGAGCACTGGCGCGCGTGCTCGACCGAGGCGTACGAGAGCGTGAGCGCGGGGCCGGGTCGGATGGCCCGCGCGCTGCTGAGCCATCTGGAGGACCCCGAGTCGTGGACGGAGCAGTGCCAGCGGAGCTCGTGCGCGGTGTTCGCCGCGCTCGCGCAGAACCCGGCGCTGATCCGACCGATGCGGGAGGTGTATTCGGAGCTGCGCGAGCGGCTCGTGCGCGACGGGCTTCCGCCCGGGGTCGGGGAGACCGTTGTCGCCGCGATGGACGGGCTGTGGCTCTACCGCGTGCTCGGGCTGACGACCGTCGACAAGGAACTGATGGATCACATTCGTCGAGTGCTGGAGCCGATGCTCAACGCCAATGCCTCGTCCACGGGTGACGACGCGAGCGCTGCCGGCCAGACCTCTGTTCACACAGCGTCCACGAGCGATCGTGCAGAGAAACGGAGAGATTGAGAATGTCGCGCCCAGCATGGGTGATCGGGATTCTGGCCGGTGTCGGGCTCCTTGCCGGCGGGGGCTACATGCTCCTGCGGCATCGAGGGTCGCCGCCTGCCGAGATGCAGGCAGCGGCCTTTGAGCACTTCGAGGCCGCGGAACTTGTCGAAGCGGACGAGATGACGTGGCAGCCCACGGCCGACCTGGTCGGCACGGCGGTGGCCATGCGATCGGTGATGCTGCGGAACGAGCTGTCGGGCGTGGTGCGCCACGTCGGGTTCGAGTCCGGCGACATCGTCGAGGCGGGCCACGTGCTGATCCGCCAGGACGAGACGACAGACAAGGCGGACCTCGAGGCGGTGCGCGCGTCGGTGCGCGTCGCGGAGGCCAACATCGCGCAGGCCGACTCAGAGATCCGGCTGGCCGAGGCGGAGCTGCAGCGCTTGAGGAGCGCGGGGGAGCGCGCGGTGGCCGCGGTCGAGCTGGATCGCGCGAACGCGCGTCTGGACACGGCCACGGCGGACCGGGGCAAGTGGATCGCGGAGGCGGATCAGGCCCGCGCGCGAGTTGCGCAGATGGAGGCGCGGATCGCCAAGCTGACGATCGTCGCGCCGTTCAAGGCGCGCGTCGGCATGCGGAGCGTGCATGAGGGGCAGTACCTCGCGGAGGGCGCTGACATCGTCGCGCTGCAGGAGGTCTCCGACACCATCTATCTCGACTTCGCCATCCCGCAGAAGTACACCGCGTACGTCTCGCCCGGCACGACGGTCATGGCGTACGCCGACCTGCTCGGGGACGAGCCGGTCCAGATCAAGATCGTCGCGGCGGACGCCACGGTGAACAACCAGACGCGCAACCTGCGCGTCCGCTCGATCGTCGACAACACGAGGGGCCTGCTCGTGCCCGGCATGTTCGTCCAGGTGCGCGTGCCGATCGAGCAGCCCCGCACGTACGTCGTCGTGCCGAGCGTGGCGATCCGGCGCGCCGCGTACGCCAACTCCGTGTTCGTCATCGCTCCCGACGAGCAGGGCGTCACGCGCGCCAAGCAGCGCTACGTGACGCTCGGGCAGACCGTCGGGGAGAGCGTGATCGTGCTCGAGGGGCTCGAGCCGGGAGACTCCATCGCGGCCGCGGGCTCGTTCAAGCTGCGCGACGGCGTGAAGGTCGTGCCCGGACCACCGGGCGGCGATCCGTCCACGGGCGGGGCGCCCGCGCAGGAGACGGCGCAGGCGTCCAACCGCTGACGACGTCGAACGAGAGAGCACACACCACGGCGAGGCCATCACGGCGCGAGCCCATCCCCTTCCCAGCGATCCTTCCGGCCATCGGAACGCCTTCGGAGAGAGTCGGTGCGATCTTTCACAGACATATTCATCAAGAAGCCTGTCCTCGCGATCGTCGTCAACCTGATCATCCTGGCCGTGGGCTGGAGATCGATCGACGCGCTCGCGGTGCGGCAGTACCCGCGGCTCGAGTCCAGCGCCATCGTGATCACGACGGTGTACGTGGGCGCGAGCGCGGAGACGGTGCGCGGGTTCATCACGACGCCGATCGAGCAGGTGGTCTCCGCGATCGACGGGATCGACTACATCGAGAGCGCGAGCCGGGCGGGCGTGAGCACGGTGACGGTGCGTCTGCGGCTCAACCACGACAGCAACGACGCGCTCGCGGAGATCAGCGCGCGCCTGAACCAGGTGCGGAGCCGTCTGCCGGCGGACGCCGAGGCGCCCGCGGTAGACATCCAGCGCACGGACAAGCCGTACGCCACGTTCTACATCAGCTTCACGAGCGATGACCTGAGTCTGATGCAGCTCAACGACTACCTCGTGCGTGAGGTGCAGCCAGAGCTGCAGACCATCGTCGGAGTGCAGCGCGTGGGGGTGGAGGGCCCGCGCGAGCTGGCCATGCGCGTCTGGCTCGACACGGCCAAGATGGAGAGCATCGACATCACGCCCGGTGAGGTGTGGGACGCGCTCGGGCGGAACAACTTCCTTGCCGCGGTGGGGCGGACCAAGGGCCGCGACGTGCAGATCGACCTGCTCACGGACACGGACCTGAAGGGCGTAGACGAGTTCGAGGACCTCATCGTGCGCGAGCGCGAGGGGACGCTGGTTCGGCTGAAGGACATCGCGCGGGTGGCGCTGGGGAGCGAGGAGCCGACTGGCCAGGCGGGCTTCAACGGCAAGCCGGCGATCTGGCTGTCGGTGTGGCCGCTGCCGAGCGCGAACGAGCTGGAGGTGGCGTCGCTGCTCAAGAGGCGCATCGAGGAGGTGCGGCCGACGCTGCCGGCGGGCGTGGAGATGACGCTGGCGTACGACGGCACGTACTACATGGACCACGCGATCAAGGAGATCACGAAGACCCTGATCGAGACGATGGCCATCGTGTCGTTCGTCGTGTTCCTGTTCATGGGGTCGATCCGGACGGTGATCGTGCCGCTGGTGGCCATGCCCGTGTCGCTCATCGGGGCATGCATTGCGATGCTGCTCTTCGGCTTTTCACTCAACCTGCTGACCATCCTCGCCATCGTGCTTTCGGTCGGGCTGGTGGTGGACGACGCGATCGTGATGGTCGAGAACGTCGAGCGGCACATCCGGGAGGGTCGCAGCAAGATCGACGCGGCGTTGATCGGGGCGCGTGAGCTGTTCGCGCCCGTGGTGTCGATGACGATCACGCTTGCGGCCGTGTACACGCCGATCGGCTTCCAGAGCGGGCTGACGGGGATGTTGTTCCGGGAGTTCGCGTTCACGCTGGCGGCCGCGGTGGTGATCTCGGGGATCGTGGCCGTGACGCTCTCGCCGATCATGAGCGCGTGGATGGCGCCGGCGGGCGGGAAGGAGGGGCGGTTCACGCGGTTCGTGAACCATCTGTTCGACAAGGTGCGCGGGGTGTATGACACGATCCTCGGGGGCGTGCTGCGCGTGTGGTGGCTCGTGGTGATCGCGGCCATCGCGATGTGCGCCCTCGCGCCGCCGCTCTACAAGTCCTCGAAGAAGGAGCTGGCGCCCACGGAGGACGAGGGCATCGTGTTCGCCGTCGTGCAGACGGCGCCCGACGCCACGCTCGACTACACCGTGCGCGGCTTCCAGAAGGTCGCGGACGCGTTCATGTCCATCCCCGAGGCGCGCTTCTTCTTCCAGGTCGCGGAGCTGGCCATGGGCGGCGGCTTCGGGGGCATCCAGACGGTCGACTGGGACGAGCGCGAGCGCACGACCGAGCCCATCCAGGGCGAGGCGATCCAGAAGCTCATGATGATCGAGGAGCTTCGGTCGATCGCCGTGCGGCCGGCGCCGCTGCCGGGCGCGGGGCAGTTCGACGTCGAGCTGATGGTCACGAGCGCGGAAGAGGCGCCGGAGATGCTGCCGCACATCGACCAGATCATCGGCGCCGGGTACGGGAGCGGGAAGTTCGTCTACGTCGATTCCGACCTCAAGATCGACCTGCCCCAGACGCGCATCGAGATCGACCGCAAGAAGGTGGCCGACCTCGGGCTCGACCTGGCGGACGTCGGTCGCGATCTGTCCGTGCTGCTCTCGGGCGGGTACGTCAACCGCTTCAACTATGCCGGGCGCAGCTACAAGGTGATCCCGCAGGTGTCGGACGATCTGCGCCGCACGCCCGAGCAGCTGCTGCAGTTCAAGATCCGGACGCGCGACGGCGGGACGGTGACGCTCCGTTCGCTGGTGAACCTGCGCACCGAAGCCGTGCCGCGCGTGCTCACGAGATTCCAGCAGCGCAATAGCGCGAAGGTGTACGGCGTCGTGGCGCCGGGCGTGACGAAGGAGGAAGCGCTGTCCGCGCTCGAGAGCGCGGCCAAGGCCATTGTGCCCCCCGGGTACGCCATCGACTACGCGGGCGAGAGCCGGCAGATGCGCACCGAGGGCGCGACGCTCCTCTCGACGCTCGGCTTTGCCATCGGGCTCATCTACCTCGTGCTTGCCGCGCAGTTCGGCAGCTTCCGCGACCCGTTCATCGTGCTCCTGGGCTCCGTGCCGCTCGCGCTCACGGGCGCGCTCACCTTCACCGCTTTGGGCGTGACCACCGTCAACATCTACTCGCAGGTCGGGCTCATCACGCTCGTGGGCCTTGTCGCCAAGAACGGCATTCTCATCGTGGAGTTCGCCAATCACATGCAGGAGCAGGGCCTGAGCAAGCGCGAGGCGGTGCGCCGCGCCGCGGGCACGCGTCTCCGCCCCATCCTCATGACCTCGGCCGCGACCGTCTTCGGCCACTTCCCGCTCGTGCTCGTGACGGGCGCGGGCGCCGAGGCGCGCAACAGCATCGGCATCGTCCTGGTGAGCGGCATGGCCATCTCCACCCTCTTCACGCTCTTTGTCGTGCCCTCGATTTATGTGCTGCTCGCGGCCAAGCGGGCGCCCAAGGCCCATCACGAGACGGCGCCGCAACCAACCCATCCACCCGCCGCAGGGCTCGCCACCGTCTGACGCGCTTCTCCGGAACCCACCCATGATCCGTCGAACTCTCCTTTCCACACTCATACTGATGACGCTCGCGGGCTGCACCGTGGGCCCCGAGCACGGAGTGCCCACGTCCGACGTCCGGCCCGAGTGGGCCGCGGAGCTCGACGCCGGCGTTGCCGCGGAATCAGCCGACCTGCGCGAGTGGTGGCGCATCTTCAACGACCGCGCGCTCGACTCGCTCGTCGATCGCGCGCTCGACCAGAGCCTCGATCTCCGTGAGGCGGCGGCGCGCGTGCGCGAGGCCCGCGCTCTCCGCGGCGCCACCGCTGCTGACCAACTCCCCAACGTCAACGTGGGCGGCTCCGCGGCGTACCGGCGCGACAGCGGACGCTCCTTCAGCGGCGGGTTCGGCGGCGGGGGTGAGGAATACTCGGCCTACGACGCCGGGTTCGACATGTCGTGGGAGATCGACGTCTTCGGCGGCGTGCGTCGCGCGGTCGAGGCCGCGGACGCGGACATCGACGCCGCTGTGGAGTCCGCCCGTGATGCGCGCGTCATCCTCGTCTCAGAGGTCGCGCGCAACTACGTGGAGTTCCGCTCCGCCCAGGCCCGGCTCACCATCGCGCGTCAGAACGTCGGCACGCAGCACGACACCCTCGAACTCACGCAGGACCGCTTCCGCGCCGGCCTCTCCACCGAACTCTTGACCGCGCAGGCCCGCGCCCAGCTCGAGTCCACACGCTCGGTCATCCCCCAGCTCGTCACCGACCTCAAACGAGCCGCTCACCGGCTCGACGTGCTCCTGGGACTCCAGCCCGGAACGCTCGCGCCCGAGCTCGAGGTTGCGCAGCCCGTCCCCGTCACTCCCGATGCCGTGCCCGTCGGCTTCCCGGCTGAGCTTCTCCGGCGCCGCCCTGACATCCGGCGCGCGGAGCGTCAACTCGCCGCGGCCACGGCGCGCATCGGTGTCGCCACGGCCGATCTCTATCCGCGCTTCACGCTCAACGGCTCATTCGGCTTCGCAGCCGAGGAGCTGGGTGATCTCTTCGACGGGGAGAGCCGCGCATGGAGCATCGGGCCCGCGGCCGTTCGTTGGCCGATCTTCGACGCAGGGCGCATCCGCAGCAACATCCGCGTGCAGGAAGCTCGCCAGGAGGTTGCGCTCGTCGGCTACGAGCGCACCGTGCTCCAGTCCTACGAAGAAGTCGCCAACGCGATGGTCTCCTACGCGCGTCAGCACGAGCGGCGCCGCTCGCTCGCGCAGGCCGTCGATGCCAATCGGTATGCGTTCGAGCTTGCCAATGACTTGTGGACACGCGGGCTGACGGACTTCCTGAACGTCCTCGACACGCAGCGCGAACTCTTCGCCCGACAGGACGAGCTGGCCGCGAGCGATGCGCAGGTCGCCACGAGTCTCATCGCGCTCTACAAGGCCCTCGGTGGCGGATGGGATGACCAGCCCGATACCGAGAGCGCGAGCGGCAGCACGCCCGACGCGCAGGCGCACTGATCTCGCTCCACATCCGGATGGCGCGGAACGGCACGGCGAGGCACACAGAACGGCGCGCCGACGCACCGTTTCGTGTCGGAATGTCGACCTCGGCTCATCCTTGCAACGATTCTGCGCGAAAGAACCGCTGGATCGCTCACTCTTTCACACGGCACGCGTCTCGTGGTATCCGCGCCGCTTGCCCAGGCCCCCGGCCGATGAGACACTGGTGATGTATTCCACCGCTCGCGAAGAGGAGCCGGCAATGGATCGCAATCTTCACCCGCGGCGCGCGCGCCGTACACGTCGTTCATTGACATCCGCGTCAACCCGGCTCATCGGGGCCCTGGCGCTTGTCATGCTCGCAGCCCCCGCGTGCGCCCAGTCACAGCGCATCTACTTCGGCCTCCTGCACGCGCACACGTGCTTTTCTGACGGCTCCGGCACTCCGGCTGAGGCGTACGCCATGGCCCGCTCCGCCGGGCTCGACTTCTTTGCGGTCACGCCGCACAACCATGACGCGGCGGAATCCGGCGCGAAGGATCGCACCGACGGCGTTCTCATCGCGACCAACCCCGCGCTGTACAACTCCGAGGCGACCCTCTCCGTGAGAACAGCCGATGGCGGCACGTTCTCCGCTGTCTCCGTGCGTCGGGCAGCGCGCGAGGCGATCACTCCGACATTCCTCGCCCTCTACGGCCAAGAGTTCTCGACGATCTCCTCCGGCAACCACGTCAACGTCTTCGGCGCCCCTGACGTGCTCTCTTCGCCCAACGGCAACTTCCGCGCGCTCTTTGACATGCTCGCCAGCCTCTCCCAGCAGGGTGTGCGAACCGTCGTCCAACTGAACCACCCGAACGTCCAGAAGGACCTCTTCTACGCGGGCAACAGCGACAAGAGCCTCAGTGAGATGTACAACGACTACGGGTTCGATGATTTCGGCGAGGACTTCGAGAGCCTCGTTGCCTCGTCGGACCGGCACGTGGCGCTCGTGGAGATGCTCTCGGGCCCCGCGATGTCCAGGGACACGTACGATTCGTACCGCTACGCGCACGTGCACGAGAACGATTACTACTACTACCTCGTCCAGGGCTTCCACGTCTCGCCGTCGGCAGGGCAAGACAACCACTATCCGACTTGGGGCAGAGCCACGCCCGCGCGCACAGGCGTCCTGGCCGACGCGCTCACCCAGGAGGCCATCTTCCGCGCCATGCACGAGAACCGCACGTTCGCCACGGAGGACAAGAACCTCAGCGTGACGATGCGGCTCAACGGCTCGATGATGGGCTCCTGCCTCACGCTGGCCGCGGGAGCGGACGTCGCGATCGACGTGGACATCTCCGACGCGGACGAATCGGAGAGCGTGTACGAGGCGACGCTGTACTACGGGGACGTCGCGCCACAGACGCGCGGCTCGCTCGAGCGATACGTTGCGAGCGATGGCGAGACCGAGACGCTCGAGCGCGAAGGCAACGGCGTCATCACCTTTGCGGGGTACGTGGCCTCCGGCGAGCCGGAGTTCTTCTACGTCCGCGTCACGCAGGACGGCGAGGACCGCGCGTGGACCGCGCCGGTGTGGATCAATCACCCGCGCGACGCCGCCGACCTCCCCGCCATCACGGAGTGGGTTTGGACTTCCAATGAATCGTCGCGCGTGTACCACCACGCCTGGTGCAAGGTCTGCCCGAACATCGCGCCGCACAACCGCCGAACGGGCAGCACGCCGCCGGACGGTCGAACGGTCCACGCATGCCAGCGCCCCGCGGAGCGACCCGAGCACTAAGCCCTCGGTCTCTGCCGGCGCAGCATGCCCTCCCGGATGCTGCTGCGCGTAGTCCACACAGCGAGAACACCCCCGCCATGACCCTCCAAGCCCTCGACGTCGCCATCGGCCTCACCTTCGTCTACATGATCCTGAGCCTGCTCTGCTCCACGCTGCTCGAGATGATCTCGCAGTTCAAGAGCATGCGCGGCAGGATCCTCGCACGCGGCATCAAGAACATTGTCGGAGGCGGGGACGAGCAGGCCGGGGCATCGATGGCCGAGGAGGTCTATGCGCACCCCCTCATCGGCGCCCTGAGCACCAAGGGCCGCCTGCCCTCTTACATCCCGCCGGACCTCTTCAGCGAGGCCTTTCTCGACCGGGCGTTGGCTACGCAGGGGGCTGGCGCGCCGGCGTTGAACTCCGCGATCCGCGCCCGTCTCGAGGCCGCGTCGAAGTCGACTCCCGCCGCGCAAGTTGCCCTCAAGTACTTCGATGAGTGCGGTGGCGATCTGAGTGAGGTGAAGAAGCGGCTCGCGGGCTGGTACTCGGCTTCGATGGACCGCGTCTCCGGGTGGTACAAGCGATGGACGGCTCGATGGCTGCTGGGCATCGCCGCGCTCGTGGCGATCACGTCCAACGCCGACACGATCCGCATCATCCGCATCCTCTCGACCGACGAAGCGACGCGCACCACCGTCGTCAGCGCCGCCATCGAGCAGACCGATCAAACCCTCCCCGAGACCACGAAGGACGTCCGTAAGGCCGCGAAGCAGGGGCTCGTCGAGATCGGGCCGCTGATCGGCTGGAGCGATGCGGAATGGGCAAACAGGTCTCGCCCGACCTGGCTCTTCATCGTCGTGAAGTTCTTTGGTCTGGCGATTACCACCATTTCGCTCTCCCTCGGCGCCCCCTTCTGGTTCGACATCCTGCAGAAGCTCGCGCGCATCCGTAGCTCCCTCAAGCCCTCACCCAAGGACGCCTCCACCGACACGCCCGGTGACGGTGGTGAGAAGCCCGCCGACTCCACCAAGTCACCCACCCAGCCCGCATCCCCGTCGGCCCCTCCTCAACCCGTCCCGGGTGGCGGCCCGCCCCCACCCGAGGACACGTACACGCGCGGCATGATCGGCTTCCGCCCCCACTCGGGCGGCGCGCGCTCCGACGTCAACGCCTACTGGCTGGCGCGCCTCTGCTCGCTCGCCTACGTCGACCCGCACGCTCGCGCTCGGGCCGAGTGCGACGCGCTCGGGCTCGCGATCGGGGACAACCCCGTCAGCAAGCCCGGGGTCGAAGCACAGTGCCTGGTCGCCGGGGACAGCTCGGTCTGCGTCGTCGCCTTCCGCGGCACCGAGCCCACCAAGCCAGCCGACATCATCACCGATCTCACGTTCAACCTCGTCGATATCCCCTGGGCCAAAGGCAAAGCGCACAAGGGTTTCCTCAACTATCTCGACGCTGTCTGGGACGATCTTCTCAAAGCGATTGACGCGCGCCGGACCGAGGGCCAATCCCTCTGGTTCACAGGCCACAGCCTCGGCGGGGCGCTTGGCGTGCTCGCCGCGGCCCGACTCATGGCCGAGCGACCCAACACCGTCATCCACGGCGTCTACACCTTCGGCCAGCCCCGCATCGGCAACGCTGACCTCGGAACCTGGATCAACGCGCGTCTCGGCGCCGTCATCCACCGGTACGTCAACAACCGGGACATCGTCACACGCGTGCCCACACGCCTCAACGGCTACCACGACGGCGGGTCCATCACGTATTTCGACGAGCGCGGCGTGCTCCGCACCAATCCCGGCTTCTGGTTCCGCTTCCTCGACACCGTGGCTGTGACGCCCGAGGAGGTCCGCGCCAAGGGCAGGGAGGGCATCGCCGACCACAGCATCACGGCCTACGCCGAACTTCTCCGTATCGCAGCCCGGATTAGCGCGTGAGCAAGGCCCTGCGGGGCTCCCGTGGCCCGGGTCGCGCCACGGAGAGACACGCCGCACCTGTTGGCCCCGCCTTGAGGGGCACGGCAGGGTACGGCGGATGTAAGTTGTTGGTATTTCCAGCTTTATTGATACCGTGACGCATGGGCGCGCGATCTTCATTCCCAGCGCACGGGCATGCTCATGCTGGTCCGTGTGTCGCGCCGTGAACCGCTGCACAAATCCGTGCGTCGGGTCTCGTGTCCGCGCGAGCCCGAAGGCTGGGTGAATCGTAGAGTGGTGAAGGCCAGTTCGACCCGGGGCGGGGCTCCTCTTCGATAAGGCCGAGTTTCTCTACGGCCGGAAAACGGACCTCGAGACCTACGCATCGCTGCGCGATGAGAGCTTCCGACGGCACGCGAACGCGGCAGCCCAGTACGCCGCATCGCTGGCAGCGCGCGAGTGCGCCCCCGACGCAACCGTCTTCGCCAGATGGTTCAACGCAGCGCTCGGCGCGAGCGAGCCGGGTGCGCTGACGCGCCAGGACGACCCCGACGCCACGCAGCTGCGCCGCATCAACGACTCCATCGACGCGCTCGGCCCGGAGCAGGCTTACGCGCACCGCGGGCTGTTTGCAGACAGCATCAACACCCAGACGCAGACGCTCGCGCCGGAGTTGAAGCCCCGCTTCCTGAAGCACGCGATGGCCGTGATCGGCGATCACCCCGCGGGCAACGAATCACGCGACCTCCTGCGCTATTACGACGATCTTGTCCGTGAGGTCCGCCTGGTGCTTGAGGTCGACGGACCAACCGACGTCGGCAACAACACCCCGTTCGGCGCGAGGCTGATCCTTCGATTCACCCGCGCCGTGGCCAGAGAGAGCGGCGGCGGCTTCCAGCGATACCTCACCAACGGCCACTGGAGCCCCTACACCGGTCAGCAGGTGAGCTACAAGGACGACTTCGAGAAGCGCATCCGCACGGCTCTCTCAGACCGCTTCGACGTGCAAACCTGCCTCTTCGTCGACGTCCAGACTCAGCCGATGGGCTCGCCCGAGCCCGGCTGGCTCGACCTTCCCATGGCCTACCTGGTGCTCAGCGCGAAGGACGCGTCCGTGGACCGCATTCCGCCAATCGAGCTCGACCTCGACTTCGCCGACACCACCGGCCACGTCCTCCTGCCCGTCCTCACCTCACCGATCCTCATCGACGCGCGCTCCGAGCGCAGCCCCGCGCGCCACCCGTCGGACGTAATGATCAATGCCACGTTCGATCCGCGCACTGCAGGCGACGGCCTCTGGTTACTCGATATCCGCGCTACAGGCCAAGGCGTCCTCCCCCCCCCCCCCCCTCGATTCCCTCATTGACCTCTCCCACCCCACCGGGCTCTCACTCAGGAACGTCACCGATCACGGGCTCAACGTCACCGCGCTCGACACCGAGAGCGATCGACTCCTCGCCCTGTCCGTGCGGTCATGGACAGTCGAGTTCGGCGCCCCCGTCGGACAATCCGCAGCGTCTGCCTTCACTTTCCCGACCCTGCTCGCCGACGGCGCAACGCTCACGCGCAAACGCGTCGCCGATGCCGACATCGTCGACGCCCCCACCCAGATCGACCTCGCCCGGCCCGTGACCCCGCGCCTTGCGCGCCTCGTCATCGGCGTGGGCCTCCTCGCCGTCGTGGCAACCGCCCTCTGGCTCTACGCACAACGCCGCCGCTCCCGCGCGCATACGGACCCCGCGCCCAGATTCGCCCCACCGGTGCACGTCACGCCCCTGAGCGCCGTGGCGTTTCTCCGAAGACTCGAAGGCCAGGCGAACACAGCCCTCGGCACGGGCGCTCGTGCGGAGTTGGCGTCATCAATCGCGGACATCGAACGGAAGCACTTTGCGCCGTGCAGTGTCTGGAGCGACGCCGACGCCGCACTGCTGCACGAGATCGTGCAAGGCTGGTCCGCTCGCGCCGAGCGCGCCGCAGGCCCTGCCCCAGCCATGTGACGCGCGATGCGGGCCAACAGTCCGATCCTCACTCCGTCTGCGCATCCCGCCCAGATCTACACGCACAGAACCAGTGCTGCGTCCCCTCTTGAGAGGCGCGGCTCTTCTGTTCGAGGTAGGCGGTTGGTCCGGTGTGCCGGCTGTGCATCGCTGGTCAGCGCGAAGTGACCCCGGCCAGGTGCAAGCCAGCCCCGCGAGCGTGATCAACGGTTCGGCCCCGAACCCAAACAAACAACGAGCACAGGGTAATAACAGGTAAATTTATCCACATCTCTTCAATACTCTTGCTCCGCATCTCTGTGGTCGATATATGTATCTCTAACTCCGTTTATCTCCATTTGGGAAGTCCCCCTGTCGGAGCTCGCGAAGTGGCAAACCCGCACACCGACGATCACGACCACCCCCACCCTCCCTCCGGCGCCGCCGAGTGGAAGAGGCCCCTTGGCAGCGGCATCTCCAACGTCATCCAGATGTTCATCCTCGCCTGGATCATCATGGCTCCGATCTACGTGGTCGGCGGGATACGTGTGTACGAGACATGGCACACCCAAGAAGACGCCCGCCTCGCAGCCATCGCCGCGGCCATGGCCCACGAGAACCTTCTCCAGGCGCCGGCGCTCCCAACGCTCGATCCTCCCGCTGTCGCGCACGGCCGCGACCTATTCGCCTCGACGTGCGCGGCGTGCCACGGCGCGGACGGTCACGGCCTCAAGGGCCTCGGACGGGATCTCGTCGAGAGCGACTTCATCGCCGCCAGATCCGACCACGATCTCCACGCGTTCCTTCTCACCGGTCGCCCGGACGCCAAGCCGCTGCCTATGCCGCCGCGCGGCGGACGCCCCGACCTGACCGACGCAGACCTCGACAACCTCATCGCCTACGTCCGCGCGCTCCAGGACCCGCGCCGCATGCCGGCCGATCTCCCTCCCCCCGCTTCACTCAAACCCAGCGACACCGAAACAGCCGCCGCGCTCGACGCCGCGGGCGGAGACCCCGAACTCGCAGCATACATCGCCAGCGGCAACAAGCTCTATGCGCGCTCCTGCATCGCGTGCCACGGCGCCGACGCGCACGGCATGCCCAACAACGGCAAGGACCTCATCGCAAGCCCGCTGCTCGCCGAACTCGACGACGACGCGCTCCTCGAGTTCATCAAGCGCGGACGCGACATCAGCGACCCCGCCAACACCACCGGGATCGTCATGCCACCAAAGGGCGGCAACCCGGCGCTCTCAGATGACGACATCCTCGACATCATCGAGTACCTCCGCTCGCTCACGCGGACACCCACTCAAAAGGTCGGAATGAAATAAGCGCACCCGCGCGCCGTGCGGCTCGCTCGTGCCGACGCCGCCTGGCCCGTGTTCTCGGAGAACTGTCATGAAACGACCCACCCGTGCACACCTCGGCGCCGCCACAGTCGCCGCGCTCCTCCTCGGGGGAACCGCCATCGAGTCTGCTGCGCCGACGGCCCTGGCGCAGGACACGCGGCGCGAGCGCCGTCGCCGTTCCTCCGCCGAGGAAGCGAAGCCTATCGAACTCACCGCAGATCAGGTCGCGCAGCTCAACAAGCTCGCCACCGATCGCAAGCTCAATGTCGACGACCTCATCGCCGCGGCCAAGACCTACCTTCCCAGCGGACGTCACGACGAATACCTCACCTTTGCCTCCGGCGGCCACTCCGGCCAGGTCTTCGTCATCGGCGTCCCGAGCATGCGCTTGCTACGCTCCATCGCGGTGTTCACCCCCGAACCCTGGCAGGGCTACGGCTTCGCCGGCGAGCACGACGAGATCCGCAAGCAGCTCCAGATCAACGGCAAGGAAGTCTCCTGGGGCGACTCCCACCACCCCGCGCTCTCCGAGACCAACGGCGACTACGACGGCCAGTTCCTGTTCATCGGCGACAAGGCCAACGCACGCATGGCTGTCATTGATCTGCGCGACTTCGAGACGAAGCAGATCGTCAAGAACCCCCTCACCATCAGCGACCACGGCGCCGCGTTCGTCACGCCCAACACCGATTATGTCGTCGAGGGCGGTCAGTACGGCACCGTCTTCGGCTATGGCTACGCCCCGCCGGAGGAGTACAAGAAGTCCTACCGAGGCATGGTCACCTTCTGGAAGTTCGACCGCACGAAAGGCCGCATCGACCCTGACAAGTCCTTCGCGCTCGAACTGCCTCCGTACTGGCAGGACCTCTTCGACGCCGGTAAAGCCGTCAGTGACGGCTTCGTCTTCGGAAACTCCTTCAACGTCGAGATGGCCACCGGCGGCATCGAGAAGGGGAACCCGCCCTTCGAGGCCGGCGCCAGCAAACGCGACACCGACTACCTCCACATCATCGATTGGAAGAAGGCCGAGAAGGCCTTCGAAGCCGGCAAGGTCGACCGCACCCACGGCTTCGCGGTCATCACCCTCGCCACCAGCGTTGCCGAGGGCATCCTGCACTTCACCCCCGAGCCCAAGAGCCCGCACGGTGTCGACGTCACGCCCAACGGCCAATACATCGTCATCGCGGGCAAGCTCGACCCACACGTCACCGTCTACTCCATCGACAAGATCAAGAAGGCCATCGCAGACAAGAAGTACTCCAGCGTCGACGAGTACGGCGTCCCCGTGCTCGACTTCGACGCCACGATGGAGGCCCAGGTTGAAGTCGGACTCGGGCCCTTGCACACCCAGTTCGATGACAAGGGATACGCGTACACATCCCTCTTCCTCGATTCCGCCGTCGCCCGCTGGACGCTCGGCGGCGAGTACTCCGGCCTCAACCCGGAGCAGCCCTGGAAGCTCGTGACCAAGACCCCCGTGCAATACAACATCGGCCACCTCGTCGCGGCCGAGGGCGACACCGTCAGCCCCGACGGCAGGTACCTCATCGCGATGAACAAGTGGTCCGTTGACCGCTTCTTCACCACCGGCCCCCTCCTTGCGCAGAACTTCCAGCTCCTCGACATCAACCCCACAGGCACGACCATGCCCGTCATCTACGACTCCCCCATAGGGGTCGGCGAGCCGCACTACGCCCAGATGATCAAAGCCGACAAGCTCAAGCCCTGGGCCGTCTACCCCGAGACCGGATGGAACCCGCACACCCAGACGCTCGATCCGCGCTCGCCCAAAGTCGGCCAGGAAGGCGTCACGCGAGACGGCAACAAGGTGCTCGTCAACATGACCGCCATCCGCAGCCACTTCACACCCGAGCATGTCGAGGTGATGGAAGGCGATGAAGTCACCTGGCGCATCATGGCCTCCGAGACCACGCAGGACGCCACGCACGGCTTCTGCATCGGCGGCTACAACATCAACCTCAGCCTCGAGCCCGGTGAATTCGCCGAGATCACCTTCAAAGCCGACCGCGCAGGCACCTACCCCTACTACTGCACCGAGTTCTGCTCGGCCCTCCACCTCGAAATGATGGGCTACTTCCACGTCAAGCCGAAGGCGGCCGCGCTCGCGAACTGACCCGCTCGCTCGCCGCCGTCCACGATGACGACGCGCCAGCTCACACCGTCGCCGCGCGACAGCGCCGCGACGGCCTTCCCGAAATCGCGCAATCGTCCTGGCGCTCGCTCGCGCCCACCCGGAGGTATCTCATGTCCGGCCTGCTCCACTCCATCGTCGGCCCCCGAGTCCCCGTCGCGGAACTGCAGGCGCGCCGCTGGCGATACCTCACGCCGAACCTCATGCTCATGGCCGCGCGCGTCCTTCTCCTCCTCTCCCTCTTCCTCCCCTACTGGCACATGGAGCTCGAAGCGCCCCAGTACCCAAACGGCCTCTACCTCACCGCATACGTCAACAACCTCGAGGGCGACGTCAAGGAGATCGACGGCCTCAACCACTACATCGGCATGCGCCCGCTCGACCAGGCCGCCGCGTTCGAGAAAGCCGCCGCCGTCTGGGTCGTCGTCGCCATGGTCCTTCTCGTCGAAGGCGCAGCGTTCATCCACACCAAGTGGGCCGTCATCCTCGCGCTTCCCGCCGTCTTCTTCCCGCTCGGCTTCCTCGGAGACCTCTGGTTCTGGCTGCGCACCTTCGGACAGAACCTCGATCCCAGCGCCCCCCTCTCCGCCGCCGTCAAGCCATTCACTCCCACGCTCTTGGGCGAGGGGGGCATCGGGCAGTTCCGCACCTATTCCGAGATGGGCATCGGCCTCCACCTCGCGTTCGCCTGCTCCATCCTCACCCTCATCGCATTCTTCTTCCATCGCCGCGCGTACAAGCCCCTCTACGACCGCGAGCGAGCCGCTCTCATGGAAAGCGTGGCCGCGTGAACACCGCCTCCTCCATCCTGCTCTCCCTCGCGCTGCTCGTCCCCGCACACGCGCCGGACCACGCCTCCGAGATGCGCGAGCCCACTGCGCAGCGCTCCGTCGGCCAACGCAAGCCCGGCCTCACCGACGGTCCGCTCTCCCGCCGCATCCGCGCCGCTGCACCCGGTGACACCATCACCGTCCCCGCGGGCGTCTACCGCGAGCACCTCGTCATCGACAAGCCCCTCACCCTCATCGCCCAAGGCAAAGCCGTGCTCGATGGCGCAGGCTCCGGCGACATCGTCGAGATATCCGCCCCCGACGTCACGCTCCGCGGCTTCATCCTCCGAGACACCGGCATCGACCTCGACAAGGAAAACGCCGCCATCCGCGTCCTCGCGCCACGCGCCATCATCGAGGACAACACCCTCGAAGACATCCTCTTCGGCATCGATCTCCGACAAGCCCCCGACAGCGTCATCCGCAACAACCGCATCGGCGCCAAACCCCTCGACATAGCCCGCCGAGGCGACGGCATCCGACTCTGGCGCTCCGACCGCTGCCTCATTGAGCACAACATCTTCCACGACGGACGCGACGCTCTCCTCTGGTACTCGAACGGCATCACCGTCAGGCACAACGTCGCGCGACGCTGCCGCTACGGCCTACACCTCATGTTCGCCGACGACATCACGATCGAACATAACGAGTTCACCGACAACTCCGTCGGCGTCTACCTCATGTACAGCAAGAATGTCTCCGTCACCTCCAACCGACTCGTCCGCAACCGAGGCCCCAGCGGTTACGGCCTGGGCCTCAAAGAGGCCGACCGCTTCACCGTCTCCAACAACGCCATCATCGGAAACCGCGTCGGTGTCTACCTCGACGGCTCGCCCTTCACCACCGACCTCCCCGGAGACTTCCACCTCAACACCTTCGCCTACAACGACGTCGGCCTCACGTTCCTCCCCGCCGTCCGCGGCAACCGCTTCACTCAGAACACGTTCCTCGACAACATCGAGCAGGTCAGCGTCAGCGGACGCGGCACGCTCGCCGGCAACGAGTTCTGGTCCGGCGACATCGGCAACTTCTGGAGCGACTACACCGCCTACGACCAGGACGGCAACGGCGTCGGCGACTTCGTCCACGAGCCCCAGGCTCTCTTCGAGAGCATGATCGACCGTGAGCCCAAGCTCCGCCTCTTCCTCTTCAGCCCCGCGCAGCAGGCCATCGAGTTCCTCGGACGCGCACTCCCCACCTTCCGACCCGACCCGAAATTCGTCGACGAAGTCCCCCTCATGTCCCCCCCGCGCAACGCCCTCCCCGTTTCCCAGCCCACCGACCCAACGCCCCTCGCGTCCACCGGCGTCGCGCTCCTCGTCCTGTCCGCATCGCTCCTCTACGCCGCCCGCCCTCTCGCGCTCGCCGACAAGCGCCTGCGTTGTCAAGGAACCGACGCATGATCTCCATCTCCCACGTCACCAAGCGATTCGGCCGCGCGACCGCCGTCAACGACGCCACCTTCGACGTCCCCGACGGACAAAGCGTCGCCCTCTGGGGCGCCAACGGTGCGGGCAAGACCACGCTCATCCGCTGCGCTCTCGCCCTGCTCCGCTTCCAAGGCCGCATCACCATCGCCGGCCTCGACGCGCGCCGCCAAGGCAAACGCGCCCGCCGACTCATCGGCTACGTCCCCCAGGAACTCGCCTTCTACGACGACCTCGCCGTCGGCGAAGCCATCGCCTATTTCAGCCGGCTCAAAGGCCTTCCCGCGCCCCGCACCCGTGACGTCCTCGCAAGCGTCGGCCTCTCCGACCATCACCGAAAGCGCGTACGCGAACTCTCCGGCGGCATGAAGCAGCGCCTCGCCCTCGCCGTCGCGCTCCTGGGCGATCCGCCCGTCCTCATCCTCGACGAAGTCACCGCCAGCCTCGACGCTTGGGGCCGCGAAGAACTCGTCGCACTCCTCGCATCCCTCCGCACCTCCGGCCGGACGATGCTCTTCGCCTCCCACCGCGTCGAGGAAGTCACCGCCCTCGCCACCCGGGTCATCCTCCTCGACAAGGGCCGTGTGCACGCAGACATCCCCTCCGCCGACCTCCTCACCCACCTCGGCCACTCCGCCGTCCTCCACCTCCGCGTCCGCGATGCCTCGCGCGAACGCGCCTTCGAACTGCTCCGCACGCGCGGCTTCGAGCCCACCATCTCCGGCTCCCGCCTCTCCGTCCCCGTTCCCGCCGAACAAAAAGCCGCGCCATTCCGCGTGCTCGCCGAGGAACGCATCCACGTCGACGACTTCGAAATCTTCTCTGCACGCAACGGCCACGCGAAGGAGGTCACCTCATGAGCGCCCTGCACGCCCACCCCGACGTGCGCCCCGCGCCCCTCCCGCCCCGCTTCCTACGAAACACCGCCACCGTCGCGCGCCGCGAACTCCGAGAGGCCGTCCACAGCCGATGGTTCATCCTCTACACGCTCGCCTTCGCAGCCCTCGGCCTCGCGATCTCCTACGTCGCCTCAATCACCGCAGGCGGCGCCGGGCTCGCCGGGTTCGGTCGCACCACCGCGGGACTCATCAACCTCGTCCTCCTTGTCGCCCCACTCATGGCCCTCACCGCAGGCGCCGGATCCATCGCCTCCGACCGCGAACGAGGAATGCTCGCCTACCTCCTCGCGCAGCCCGTCTCACGCACCGAAGTCATCCTCGGCAAGTACCTCGGCCTCGCCGCCGCGCTCACCGCCTGCATCGCCCTCGGCCTCGGCGCCTGCGCCATGGTCCTCGCCTCAAAGGGCCAAGCCGCAAAGCCCGCCAGCATCCTCTGGCTCGCCGCCCTCAGCCTCATCCTCATGCTCGCCATGCTCAGCCTCGGCATGCTCCTCTCCGCGCTCGCCCGCAAAGCCTCCGTCGCCGTCGGAACCGCGATCTTTCTCTGGCTCACGCTCGTCTTCGTCACCGACCTCGGCCTCATGGCCGGAACCATCGCCCTCAAGCTTCGCGTCGAGGAACTCTTCGCGCTCAGCCTCGCCAACCCACTGCAGGTCTTCAAAATGTGGTCCCTCCACGCCGTCGACGCCACCCTCGACGTCCTCGGCCCCGCAGGCCTCTACGCGCTCGAAGAGCACGCCGACCGGCTCCACCTCTACTTCGCGCTCTGCATGCTCGCCTGGATCGCCCTCCCCCTCACCGCCGCCACGCTCATCTTCTCTCGGAGATCGCCGCTATGACACTCCGCACGCCGACAACCCTCGTCCTCCTCGCGCTCCTCTCGTTCTCCACCGCATGCCGTCGCGCCGAACTCTCCGGCCCGCCCGAACTCCGCGTCGGGCGCGACCAGTGCGCAGAGTGCGGCATGCTCATCAGCGAGGACCGCTGCTCCGCCGCAGTCCTGTACGAGCGCGACCGCGAACGCCTGCACGCCATCTTCGACGACATCGGCTGCCTTCTCGACTGGCGCCGTGCAACACACGATCCTCCGCAGCGCGTACTCGAAACATATCTCCGAGACTACGACGCCCGTGCATGGATACACGCGAACACGGCATCCATCCTCCGCGCCGACCGCGACCGGCTCCACACCCCCATGGGCTCCGGCATCGTTGCCTTCGCGCACGCCGCCGACGCCGAAGCCCGCCGCGACGAATTCGGCGGCGATCTCACCTCCTACGCAGCGCTCCTCTCCCCACTCACCCCACCCGCTCACTGACGCACACACGACATGCTCTCCAAGACCGTCGAATACGCGCTCCGCGCAGTGATGCACCTCGCATCGCTCCCCGACGACCGCTCCGCCAGCAGCAGCGCCGTTGCTGCCGCGACACACGTCCCGCAGGGATACCTCTCCAAGGTTCTGCGAGACCTCGTCGTCGCAGGACTCGTCGCCTCCCAACGAGGCCCCCACGGCGGCTTCTCTCTCGCACGCCCGCCGCGTGACATCTCCATCCTCGACGTCATCAACGCCGTCGACCCCATCCCCCGCATCGAACGCTGCCCCCTCGGCAATCCGGACCACTCCGAACTCTGCCCCCTCCACCGACGACTCGATGACGCGCTCGCCGCGTTCGAGAACGAATTCCGATGCCTCGCGCTCCAGGACGTCCTCGACATGACGATCGACCCCGCCCAGTGCGCAGGCGCCGCCACCCCTCCGCCGAAATCCGCGCCCTGATCGCCGCCCACTCACCCTCGACGTCGTGCCGCCGGCAAAGTGACCCCGTCCCCTCCTGAGGAACGCGGCCCTTCCGTTTCAAGCAGAGAGGAAGGATTCGAGCCCGGAGTGAGCGGCCCGGATCCGCCGATCAAAGGAAGACGCCTCGATGAACTCTGAGCCTCCACCGTGGCGCATTTCGTCGTAAACATAGACGTCGCCTGTTCGTCGGGACCTCTTGCGGAGATGGCGCTGGCGCTCGGCTCAGGCGAGCGAATCGAATCCCCGCACATAGCTCCTGAATCATGATGAAGAGACCCTTGGCGTAACAGATCGCGAGAGTAAGCAACAGCGAACGCACAGCAGTCCCCAACATGACACCGCAGAGCGAGCTCAGGGGTGATCGCAGCGGACTGACCTGGCCAGCGTGAGTCAGACCTGCCGCA
The DNA here is from genome assembly GCA_050174775.1 of Phycisphaerales bacterium. Taxonomy (GTDB): domain Bacteria; phylum Planctomycetota; class Phycisphaerae; order Phycisphaerales; family UBA1924; genus CAYPGJ01. The sequence goes on along the minus strand of JBFXJP010000004.1, from coordinate 296,607 downwards.
ACGACTTGACGGCCCCGAGACGCGCTCGCCAGCCCTCTTGATATGGGCAAGAGCGACGGACGTCAGTTCGCGCCGCACAGTCTCTTGGTGTATTCGCCAGGAGACTCTCAATGCGCGCACAACTCGCCGTCGGACCCGCGGTCTTCGCAGTATCCGCTGTCGTATTCGCGCAGTCGTCAATAGCCGGCGATCCACCTGATCAGCTACCCGGCGGCAGGCCGCACGATATCGACACCCAGCACGACCGTCTCTCACTCGACCTGTCGCTCACCTATGCCTCCGACTACTTCTTCCGCGGCATCGTCCAACGGAGCGAAGCGTTCAGCCTTCAGCCCGCGGCCGAGATCCGTTTCAGATTGCTCGACAACGAGAGCCTCTCGCTCTCCATCGTCGGCGGCTCTTGGAACAATTTCAGCGACCGCGCGGCGCCGGGACGCACCGACGCCTTCGCCGAACACTGGTACGAACACGACGCCTACGCGGGTGTCTCTCTCTCCACAGGCCGATTCACGCTGGACGCGGTATACACGTGGTACTTCAGCCCCGCGTCCGATTTCACCGAGGTCGAAGACGGGACGCTCTCGCTGTCCTACGCCGACTCAGACCATTGGGGCAAAGACGGCCTCTTCTCGCTCAATCCGTCGATCTCCTTTGCGCTCGAGACGCGCAACGCGGCATCCGGACCCGACAGCGGCGTCTGGTTCGGACTCGCCCTAGAGCCAACGATCTCGCTCGACGACTCGTTCCTGGGACCGGTCGCACTCTCGTTCCCCGTTGGAGTCGGGCTCAGCCTCGACGGGTACTACCAGCGGGCCGACGGTTCAACCGATGCGTTCGGCTACGCCGAAATCGGGACAAAGGTCTCCTTCCAGTTAAACGAGAAATTCAACGGAGCCGCTCCGACTCTCGATCTTGGCGCGAGCTATCTGCGGCTCGCCGGCGTGCTGGATGACCTGAACGCCGGTGTGGCCAACGAGGTCGTGTTCACGCTCGGCCTGAGCTGGTCGTTCTAACGACTGCCTCTTGACACCGTCTTGATGCGCCGGCTGCCCATACGCACACCGGCGCAACGGAAAGGCCGCTACTCGCCCCGAATGATCTCTTCACTGGAGGTGCGCGATGTGGGCACTGATGCTGATACTTGGCCTCGTCGTGTTCGTCTCACTCGCCGCGCTCACACTCGCATGCGATCGACTCGGAGGGCCCTCTGCATGATCTGGCTCTGCGCTGTCCTTGCCGTGCTGACGCTCGCCTACCTCGTCGTCGCGATGCTCCGGCCCGATTGGTTCAGCAACTGACCTCCTTCGTGTGGAGTCACGAGATGCTCTGGACTCTCCCCATCCTCCTCATCCTCGGATGCATCGTGCTCAGTGTCCCGCTTGGACGGTACATGGCATGGGCCCTCGCCGACGCGCCCGCCGGGCTTCGCGCCCGGCTTGATGCGATCGTCCAAACGATTGGCGGGTCTCGCGCGGCGCGGGAGCAGCGATGGAGGGCTTACACGATGAGCATGCTCGTCTTCAACGCGATCATGTTCGTCCTCGCGTTTGTCCTGCTCACCACACAGACCGCGCTCCCTCTCAACCCCGACGGCAAAGCGAGCATGCCCGCGGACCTCGCCTTCAATACCGCCGCCTCATTCACCACCAACACCAACCTCCAACACTACTCGGGCGAGCAATCCCTCTCGTACTTCTCGCAACTCTTTGTCGTCATGTGGCTCCAGTTCGTCTCTGCCGCGACAGGCATCACCGCCCTGGCCGCCCTCTGCCGCGGCCTCAGCGGCAAATCAACGCTCGGCAATTACTACCGCGACATGGCCCGAGTGACCATGCTCGTCCTGCTACCGATGGCGTTTCTCGCCGCCGTCGCGCTCATCGCCTGCAGCGTGCCCATGACGCTCGAAGGCGCCGCTGTGGCCACCACGCTCGAAGGCCTTACCCAGACCATCGCCCGCGGGCCTGTCGCCGCGATCGTCTCCATCAAGCAGCTCGGCACGAACGGCGGCGGCTTCTTCGGCCCGAACAGCACACACCCGTTCGAGAACCCGGACTTCGTCAGCAACGTGATCGAGAACGCGTCGATCATCCTCATCCCGATGGCGTGCGTCTGGATGTTCGGGCGACTCATTCGGTCGTGGAAGCAAGCCGCGGTCGTCTTCGCAGCGATGCTCGCGCTCTACACACTGTTCACCGGCTTTGCCGTAGTCACCGAACAAGCCCCGGCCTCCGCGCTCGACGGGCTCGCGGTGCAACAGACGATGAACCTCGAAGGCAAGGAGCTTCGCTTCGGCTCTTCCGCGTCATCCCTCTGGGCCGTCTCGACGACCTCGACCTCCAACGGGTCCGTCAACGCCATGCACGACAGCCTCAACCCCCTCACCGGACTCTTCCCGATGATCGGCATGTGGCTGAATGTCGAATTCGGTGGCGTCGGCGTCGGCTTCATCAACATGTTCCTCTTCATCATCACCTCAGTGTTCATCGCAGGCATGATGGTCGGAAGAACTCCCGAATACCTCGGAAAGAAGGTCGAAGCGCGCGAGATGAAACTGGCGCTGCTCGCGCTGCTCGCCCACCCGCTGTTCATCCTCGCCGGCGTCGCCCTCTTCGCCGCCACCCCGCTCGGCCGGTCGACAACCCAAGACCCCGGACCTCACGGGCTCAGCGAAATCATCTACGAGTTCAGCTCCTCGGCCGCAAACAACGGATCCGGCTTCGAGGGTCTCGCCGACAACACACCCGCGTGGAACATCGCGACCGGACTCGTGATGCTGCTCGCCCGCTTTCTCCCGATCATCCTCCCCCTCGCCATCGCCGGCTCGCTCGCGTCCAAAAGACGCCTCGCCGAATCAGCCGGCACGTTCCGCACGGACGCCCCGCTGTTCGGCGTCGTCCTGCTCGGCGTAGTGCTCATTGTCGGCGCCCTGCTCTTCCTCCCCCTGGGGATGCTCGGACCCGTTGCCGAGCACCTGGCGCTGACCGGCGCGACGGCAGGAGGTCAGTAATGCAACGACACAACGACATCCGTCTCTTCCAGCCCGAGTTCATAGCGCCGTCCGCGTGGCGGGCCGTCCTCCGGCTCTCCCCGCGCGCCATGATGGGCAACCCCGTAATGTTCGTCGCTTGGATCGCCGCCATCGTCACCACCATCGACGCCGTCAGGATCGGATTCGACGACGGCCGCGGCCTCGGGTTCGTCATCGCCGTGACCCTGTTCCTCTGGCTTACCGTCTGGTTCGCCAACTTTGCCGAGTCCATCGCCGAGGCCCGCGGGCGCGCACAGGCCGATTCACTCCGCGCCGCTCGCCACGATGTGAAAGCCAAAAGGCTCGCCGCGCCAAACCGAAGGGCCGCAGTCACATACGTCCCGGGCGCATCGCTCCGCAAAGGCGACGTCGTCCTCGTCGAAGCCGGCGACACGATCCCCGCCGATGGCGAAGTCGTCGAGGGCGTCGCCTCCGTCAACGAATCCGCCGTCACCGGCGAATCGGCGCCTGTCATCCGCGAATCCGGCGGTGATCGCTCGGCTGTCACCGGTGGCACGCACGTGCTGTCTGACTGGATCGTGGTCCGAGTCACCGCTGACCCCGGCGAGACCTTCCTCGACCGGATGATCTCGATGGTCGAAGGCGCCTCCCGCAGAAAAACCCCCAACGAGATCGCCCTGACGATCGTATTGGCGGGCTTCACCATCGCGTTCCTCCTCGTCTGCGTCACGCTCTACCCGATCGGACGGTATTTCAACGTGAGCATCGACGTGACCACACTGGTCGCGCTGCTCGTCTGCCTCATCCCCACGACCATCGGTGCGCTCCTCAGCGCGATCGGCATCGCCGGGATGACGCGCCTCGGGGTCCGCAACGTCCTCGCCATGTCCGGTCGCGCCGTCGAAACCGCCGGCGATGTCGACGTCCTGCTCTTGGACAAGACCGGCACGATCACGCTGGGCAACCGTCGCGCCACCGCGTTCACGCCCGCGCCCGGGATCTCTGAGCAGCAACTCGCCGAGGGCGCACAACTCGCCTCGCTCGCCGACGAAACCCCGGAGGGCCGCTCGATCGTCGTCCTCGCCAAGGAAAAGCACGCCCTCCGCGGCAGAGACCTGCAGCAGGAGGGCGCGAGGTTCATCCCCTTCTCCGCCGAAACCCGCATGTCCGGCGTCGACGTCCACGGAAGACGCCTTCGCAAAGGCGCCCTCGACGCCGTCCAGGCGTTCATCGAGACCGGCGGAGGCCGACTCGACCCTTCCGTCCGCAAGGCCGCCGATGAGATCGCCTCCACGGGCGGCACGCCGCTCGTCGTCGCCGAAACGATCAACGGGTCGGCACGCGCGCTCGGCGTCATTCACCTCAAAGACATCGTCAAGGGCGGCATCCGCGAACGCTTCGCAGAACTGCGGAAGATGGGCATCAAGACCATCATGATCACCGGCGACAACCCCAAGACCGCCGCGGCCATCGCTGCCGAAGCGGGCGTCGATGACTTCCTCGCCGAAGCCACCCCCGAAGCAAAGCTCAGGCTCATCCGCGACTACCAAGCCAAGGGCCACCTGGTCGCGATGACCGGCGACGGCACGAACGACGCGCCCGCGCTGGCGCAGGCCGATGTCGCCGTCGCAATGCAGTCGGGCACGCAGGCCGCCAAGGAAGCCGGAAACATGGTCGACCTCGACTCCAACCCCACCAAGCTCATCGACGTCGTCGGCGTCGGCAAGCAGATGCTCATGACCCGCGGCTCGCTCACCACCTTCTCCATCGCCAACGACGTCGCTAAGTACTTCGCCATCATCCCCGCAATCTTCGTCGTCGCATCGCCGCAACTGGCGCCACTCAACATCATGGCCCTCGCCTCACCTCGCTCCGCCGTTCTCTCCGCCGTGATCTTCAACGCCCTCGTCATCCCGGCCCTGATACCCATCGCCATGCGAGGCGTGCGATACAAAGCCGTCGGCGCGAACCAACTCCTCCAACGCAACCTACTCGTCTACGGCCTCGGCGGACTCCTCGTCCCCTTCATCGGGATCAAACTCATCGACCTCGCCGTCGCCGGCCTCGGCCTCGCCTGAACGCACGGAGACTCGCCATGCTCTCAGAACTGCTCGCCTCTCTCCGCATCACCATCGCCTCAATCCTCATCTGCGTCGTCGTCTACACCACCGCCGTGATGGGAAGCGCGATGCTCATCGCCCCCGAATCGCGCCTCGGCAGTCTCATCACGCTTGACGGCCGACTCGTTGGCTCGCGTCACGTAGCCCAGGCGTTCTCGCGTCCCGAGTACTTCTGGCCGAGACCTTCCGCGGTGAACTACGCCGCGGACGCAACCGGCGGCAGCAATCTCTCACCCTCCAGTCCGGTAATCCGCGTACGCGCCGAAGCCCTCCTCAGACCGCTCAACGCCACGCTCGACAACCCCGCCCCGGCGGAACTCGTCCTGGCCTCCGGCTCGGGCATCGACCCCCACATCACCGAGGCCGCCGCGCTCTATCAGGCCGATCGTGTCGCCTCAGCCCGCCGAGCGAGTACCGAACCAATCCGTGACCTGATTTCACTTCGCGCCCGTCCGATCGGCCCGGGGGACCAAACCCGAATCGTCAACGTCCTCCTCCTCAACATCGAGCTTGACCAACGCTTCCCGACGCCGAATAGCCGACAATGAATCACCGGCCGATCGCACCATGCCCGACGACACTCGCCACTCAAGCCACGTTCCCCGCGACGAGCGACCCGACCCGGACGCGCTGCTCGCAAAGGTCTCGGCCGATGCGCTGACCCGCGATCGGGGCCGCCTGAAGATCTTCTTCGGCTACTCACCCGGCGTCGGGAAGACCTACGCCATGCTCGAAGCCGCACGCGCCCTCGAAATGAAGCGCGGCGACGTCCTCGCCGGCTATATCGAGCCGCACGGCCGCGCCGAGACCGAGGCGCTCCTTCTCGGCCTCGACATCATTCCGTACCGGCAGATCGAGTACCGCGGCATCCAACTCAAGGAGTTCGATGTTGATCAGGCGCTCCGGCAGAAACCCAAGCTGCTCCTCGTCGACGAGCTCGCCCACACCAACGCCGAGGGATGCCGCCACGCCAAACGCTGGCAGGACGTCGTTGACCTGCTCGACGCAGGGATCGACGTCTACACGACCCTCAACGTCCAACACCTCGAAAGCCTGAACGACGTCGTCGGCAAGATCACCGGCGTCGCCGTTCGTGAGACCGTCCCCGACTCCGTCTTCGACAGCGCCGACGACCTCGAACTCGTCGATCTCCCCCCCGAAGACCTCCTCGAGAGATTCCGCGAAGGCAAGATCTATCTACCCGAACACGCCCGGCGCGCCGTCGACCGATTCTTCCGCAAGGAAACGCTCGTCGCCCTCCGCGAACTCGCCCTGCGCCGAACCGCCGAGCACGTGAACCGTCAGGTCGAACTCGGACGCCGCGGTCTGGCCACCCGCCCCATATGGGCCACCCGCGAGCGACTCATGGTCGCCGTCGGACCAAGCCCAACATCCGCCCGCCTCATCCGAACCGCACGCCGCATGGCGACGCAGCTTCGCGCGCCCTGGTGCGCCGTCGCCGTCGAGCGACCATCCGCAGGCGCCATGCCTCAACACGCCCGCGCCAACCTCGACGTCAACCTCCGACTCGCACAATCCCTCGGCGCCGAGATCGCCACGCTCCACAGCGACGACGTCGCCGACGCCCTCATCGACTTCGCGCGCGACCGCGGCGTCACCAGGCTCATCGTCGGAAAGACCGCCGAGCCCCGCTGGAAGCAACTGCTCGCCATCTCGATCGTCGATCGCATCGTCCGCCGATCCGGCGACCTCGAACTCCTCGTCATCCGCGGTGACCCCGAAACCCCGCCCCCGAACCCTTCCCCAGCTCAGGACGATCGCGTCTACCCCACCAAGGCCGACGAACGATTCACCCAGCTCCTGATCGCCAGCCCCGCCTTCGTGCTCTCCCTGATCCTCGCTCTCGCCATGCAGTCGCTCGGCATCGCCGAACCCAACATCGTGATGGTGTTCCTCCTCGCAGTCGTCGTCGTCGCCTACGCGGTCGGCCGCCTCGCCGCCTCCGTCCTCTCCGTCCTGTTCGTCGTTGCCTTCAACTTTTTCTTCACCGAGCCGCAATACACGTTCGTCGTCTACGACCTCCAGTATCTGCTCACCTTCGCAATCATGCTCGTCGTCGGCCTCGTCGTCAGCGGACTCGTCGGACGCGTTCGTGCCCAGGCGGACGCCGCCGCCCAACGCGAGGACGCCAACGAAGTCCTCCACCGCGTGAGCAGCCGGCTCGCGGCAACCACCGGCCGACGTCAGATCGCCGCCGAACTCGTCTCACTCCTCAACGACGTGCTGAAGCTCGACGCCGTCGTGTACCTCCGAGAAGACGACGCCCTGGGCCCCGGCATCGGAGACTCCTCGCTCATCTCCGCCCCAAACGAACGCGCCGTCGCCACATGGACGCTCGAGCACGCCACACAAGCCGGCCTCGGCACACCCACCCTTCCCCACGCTGCGGCCTGGTACATCCCGCTGTCGCCACGGAGCGGCACGACCGTCGGCTCGCTCGGTGTGCAACCGAAGCACTCCCGCCTCGACTTCGGCTCACGCCGATTGCTGCAAGCCATCGCCACCATCGCCGCCCAGACCATCGAGCGCGATGACCTCACCGAGAAAGCCCGCGCCTCATCTCTCGAAGCAGAGGCCGAGCGCCTCCGCTCCGATCTCCTCTCCGTTGTGTCGCACGACATGCGAACACCGCTCGCCACCATCGGCGGCGCCGCCTCGACCATCCTCCACTCCTCGCAAGCGTCCCTCGCCCAACGCGACCGCGCCCTCCTCCAGGACATCGCGGACGAGGCCGAGCGCCTCTCCAACCTCGTCGACAACCTGCTCCAGATGGGACGGCTTGATTCCGGTCGGCAAGTCATCGCTGCCGATTGGTTCCCCGTCGACGAAATCATCGACGCCGCGCTCCGACAACTCCGCCGGCACGACGAACGCCGCATCCGCGTCGAACTCCCCGACGACCCCGTCTTCGTCTTCGCCGACTCCACCCTGCTCACCCAACTCCTCTTCAACCTCCTCGACAACGCGCTCCGCTACGCCGGCGACAGCGACGTCACGATACGTGCCGAACACATTCAAAGAGCAACCAGAATCGAGGTGCTCGACCGCGGCCCAGGACTCGGCGACAACCCCGACAGACTCTTCGACCGCTTCGTCCGAGGCCCGCGCCAGACCGGACGCGGCGTCGGGCTCGGCCTCGCCATCTGCCGCGCCATCGCCCACGCCCACCACGCCTCCATCACCGCCCGAAACCGCGAGCAAGCCGGCGCCGAATTCGTAATCTCACTCCCGTTCCCGAACGATGCCGACCCCCCGTTCTTCTCAGGCAACGACCCTCAAGCCGAAACCCACAACACGTGACACAGCCCGCACCAACAATCCTGGTCGTCGAAGACGAGCGCGCCATCCGCCGTTTCCTCCGACCCGCGCTCGAGAGCCACGCCTACCGCGTCCTCGAGGCCGACGACCAACAATCCGGCCTCGCGATGGCCTCAAGCCACACACCCGACCTCATCATCCTCGACCTCGGACTCCCGGACCGCGACGGACTCGAACTCATCCGCGCCGTACGCGAATGGACCGCGACGCCCATCATCATCGTCTCCGCACGCGGCCAGGAATCCGACAAAGTCAACGCACTCGACCTCGGCGCCGACGACTACCTCACCAAGCCATTCAGCGTCCAGGAGCTCCTCGCTCGCGTCCGCGCCGCACTGCGCCGAAGTGCCGCCGTCCACGACACAACAGACCCCTCTCCCGTATTCACCGTCGGCGAACTCGTCATCGATCTCGCCAAGCGCCGTGTCACACTCGCGGCCGCCCCCGTCTCCCTGACCCCGCTCGAATTCAAACTGCTCGCCGAACTCGCCAAACATCCAGGCCGCGTCCTCACCCATAAGGCTCTGCTGGAAGCCGTCTGGGGCCCGACTCGATCGAAAGAGCCCCACCTCGTCCGCGTCCACATGGCCAACCTGCGCCGAAAACTCGAAGCCGACACCACAAGACCGCGCTACCTGCTCACCGAGATGTCCGTCGGCTACCGCCTCGCGGACGTGTGAATCCACGCCCCACGCTGCGATCGGAGTGGGCATCGAACTCATCCGACGCGCACAACACTCCCCCCCACGAAACCCGGCTCCGGCTTCTTGCCAAGGCCGTCTTCTCGATTCGAGCGGCGAGGGGGGGATTCGACGACAGCGGCAGCGCCTGCTCCCCTTCGTGGGGCATAATGCCGTAATTCCTTGTTACAAACCAAGATGCCAAATCACCCCGTTTGCTGGTAATCGCAGCGACTTGCCGCTGGTGAAGCGCCAGATTGGAACTCAAGCTGGAGAACTCCGCTGAAGCCTCCGTGAAGTTGATCGCTCACGCATACCCGCCCACACACGTCGAGTCGCAGTGGCCACAAGCGCGCCCCCCGATTCCGGCCAGTCGTGTGCTTCTTGATCCGTCATATGCTTCCAACCGATACACTGTGCAACGGACGTGAATGACCTTCGCCGCTCATCTCGACCGACCCGCCTCACCCGCTTCATGCGTGCCCGCGCATGCCGCTGGCTTGCCCTCATCGCCATCCTGCCGACCCTGCTGCTCAGCGCCTTCGGCGGAGCGCAACTATTGGTGCATTCGCACGCGGGGCATGGCACGCACGTCCATGCGCCGCCGGCCGTCGAAGGGGGCGGCTTCGCCCCGGCATGGCACGCCGCGCATCACGAGCACGACCATCCCGCGACGCCGACAAATGATCCTGATCACGAACACCACGCCAGCGGGGCGGCTCTCCCCGACTCTGTGCTCGTGTCTCTGCCGGATATTCAACCGCTGCGGGGCCGCGAACTCGCGTGCCCCGATCCCTCACTCTCTGTGCTCGCCTCTCCGGTCCTGTGGCTGACTGATCCATTACCGAATCAGTGTGATTATTCCGACGAACGTGCGAGGCCCGCAGGCCAAGCCCCGCTCGATCTGATTGCGCTCAGCGCCGCGGACCGTATCGTCCGCACCAGCAACGCCCTGCTCATCTAGGACGTCGAACGAACCCGTGCAGAACCGCCAGGCCCGTGCTGGCGCGCATGCTGTTTCGTTCAATCCCCGCAGTCGCTTCCGACCGACGGCGTCCTCAGAGCAGGAGCACGCATTGCACCATCCGCAGACCATCCACCGCGCGCACCCGCGCAACCGATTCGCCCGCGGTCTCACTCCCCGTCACGCGTTGACCCTGGCAAGCGTCGCGCTGCTTGCCGGCGGGTGCCGGTCGTACGAGTCGCGACCGCTCGACGCTCGCGCCATCCGGGATGATTGGCTGGCGAGGCAGCCCGCCGACGAGACCGCTCGCGCGCTCGCAGATCGACTCGCCGCAAGAGAGGGAGACACCGCCAGCCCGATCTTCGACCCTGCCGACGGGCTGACGCTGGCGGAGGGTGAGCCCGTCGCCCTTGTCTTCAACAGAGAACTCAGGCTCGCTCGCCTCGAAGCCGACGTCGCAACAGCCGTCGCTGAATACGCAGGGCGATGGGAAGACCCAGCCCTCGGCGTTGACATCGAGCGCATCGTCTCCGGCGTTGCCGAACCATGGGTGGTCGCGGGGACAGTCGGGCTCACAATCCCGATCTCCGGGCGGCTCTCCGTCGAAAAGGACCAGGCGTTCGTAAAACGCGATGCGTCGCTCCGCCGCGTCGCCGCTGAGGAGTGGGCCACTCGCGCAGCGCTCCGCGCCCTCTGGATCGAATGGTCCGCGCAGGCTCTGCGCGCACGCCTCGCTGCGGAGTACGCCGAACAGGTGCGCACCGTCGACGATCTTGCGCTGCGCCAGGAACAGGCCGGCTTGCTCTCTCGCATCGAATCGAGATTGTTTCGCGTGGAGCGTGCCGAGGCCGACGTCGAACGCATCCAGGCAGCTGCTCACGCACGAGAGCTGGAGCTCCAGCTCCGCGACGTCCTCGGGCTCGCCCCCAACGCCCCCGTGGAACTCGTCGAGACGGTCATGTTCGAGTCCCGTTGGTCGATCTCCGATTGGACGCTTGACGCGGCCACCACCCACAACACTGAACTCGCCGTCGCACGCGCCGAATACGAAGTCGCTGAGCAATCCCTCCGGCTCCAAGTCCGCAAGCAATACCCCGACCTCACGATCGGTCCCGGCTACGGCTCGGACCAGGGCGACGAACGAGTTCTCCTCGCCGTCCGCCTCCCGATACCACTCTGGAACGGCAACCGACAAGCCATCGCGGAAGCAGAGGCCGAACGCGAAGCAGCACGCGCCCGCTACACAAATGCCTACGAGCGCCTGGGTTCACGTCTCGCTCTTGCCCGGTCCCGATACGACGCGGCCCGCGCCACACGCGAATCGATCGAAACCGATGTCCTGCCTCTCGCCGACGAGCAAGACGCCGAGGTGCGCAACGTGGCCGAACTCGGCCGCGTCGACCCCTTGCTCCTGCTCCAGACGATGAAGTCCCGCCACGACGCCAAACTCCGCCTCGTCAGCGCCCGCGCTGCCGAATCCACGGGCGCGATCAGGCTCGACGAGCTCATCGGCCCCCCTTCTCCCCTTGTCGTGCCGACCCACCCCGATCCACCAACCACCGAATCGTCCTCAGACGCCGCTGGAGGCCGTCCATGAACCGAGCAATCCTGCAGTTACCCACGCTCGTGCTCCTCCTCATCCTTGCCGGCTGTGGCGATCGAGCCGCGCAACCCGCCGCGAACGCCACGGCCCCAGCATCCCCGGCGCCCACGAATCGCGTCGACCTCAACGCCTCCGTCCGTCAGAACCTCGGCATCACCTTCGCGAAAGTCGAAAGCCGCCCCGTCGCGCGAACGCTGCGAGTCCCGGGACGATTCGAACTGCTCCCCACAGCGACGCGGCAATACCGCGCCCCCGCCGCAGGCCGCATCGAACTCCTCGTCCAACAGTACGAACGAGTCGAGGCCGGAACACCGCTCTATCGCCTCGATGCTCCCCAGTGGCGCGAACTCCAGCGCGAAATCACCGACGCGCAGGCCGCGCTGACGCTCGCGCAGGCCGGGGTCGACAGCATCGGTCCGCTTATGGAGGCGCACGAGCGACATCACACCGAGATCCAGGCCGCTGTCGAACTCTGGTCGCAGCGCGTCGCAACTCTGGATGAACTAAAGGCGGCGGGAGGCGCGCGCGGAGAGGAAGTCTCTCAGGCCAGGGCAGCGCTCGCCACCGTGCGCGCCCAGTTCGCAGAAACACTTGAGAAGGAGGCCGAACTCCACGCGCGTGAACACGAGGTCCATGCCCAACTTGACGCCGCCAGATCCCGCCTCGCCATCCTCCTCCGATCTGCCGCATCCCTCACCGGCGAGGAAGTCACGGATCTTTCCGGGCGTGACGGCGAAGCGCCACGCTGGCAGACCATCGGTGCGATCGAGATCGTCGCCGCCTCTGCAGGTGTCGTAACTTCCCTCAGCGCGCTGAACGGCGCCTTCGTGGAGCAGACCGCGCCGATTATCACCACAGTCAAACCCGACGAAGTGCTCTTTCGTGCGCGCGCCTTGCAGAGCGACCTCGGACGACTCAACGACGGACTGCCCGCCGCCGTTGTCGCGCCCGATGGCGCTTCACTCCGCGCCGTCGCCCCCGTCATGGGCTCCGTCACCCTCGCGCCCACGGCCGATCCCGACCACCGCACCATCGAAGTCGTCATGAACCCGCGTGGCGCGGAGCCTCTCCCGACGTGGGTCAAGCCCGGGGTGTCCGCCTTCCTCGAAATCGTCGTCGCCGGACATACCAACCCCGATCTCGCCATCCCCCTCGCGTGCGTCGTGCAGGACGGCGTGCAGAGCATCATCTTCCGACGCGACCCCGCGGACCCGGACAAGGCGATCCGCATGGACGCGGACCTCGGCGCCAACGACGGTCGATGGGTCGTCATCAAAAGCGGCGTCGCCGAGGGCAACGAGATCGTCCTCGACGGCGTCTATCAACTCATGGTCGCCACGAGCGGCTCGATGACCAAGGGCGGCCACTTCCATCCGGACGGAACCTTCCACGAAGGCGACAACTAAGGAGCCGCCATGCTGAAGCATCTCATCGCCTTCTCACTCAAGCAGTCAACACTCATCCTGCTCATCGCGGGAGCCCTCCTCGCCTACGCCCTCTTCCGCCTCCCGCGCATGCCGGTCGACGTCTTCCCGGAGCTCAACGCGCCAACCGTCACGATCCTGACCGAAGCGGGCGGTCTCGCAGCCGACGAGGTAGAGCAGTACGTCACCTTCCCGATCGAGGCGGCCGTCAACGGGCTGCCCGGCGTGCGACGCGTTCGCAGCGCTTCAGCGATCTCCCTCTCGCTCGTATGGGTCGAGTTCGACTGGGGAACCAACATCTATCGCGCACGACAACTCGCCGCCGAGCGACTCGCCGGCGTGAGAGACTCGCTACCTCGGAACGCCCACGCCGAAATCACGCCCATCACGAGCATCACCGGCGAGATCATGCTGCTCGCCGTCTCCAGCCCGGACGGCTCCGTCAGCGATCTCGACCTCCGTGCCTACGCCGAATTCGACCTGCGCAACAAGCTCCTCGCGGTCCCCGGCGTCGCCCAGGTCTCCGCCATCGGCGGCGAACTCCCGGAATACCAGGTCAACGTCAACCAGGACCGCCTCGCGCTCTACGGCCTCACCATCCACGATGTCGCCGAAGCCGCTCGCGCGGCCCACAGCGCCGCCAGCGCCGGCTATCTCGCCGATGTTGATCGGCAGGAACTCCCGATCCGGCAGGCCGCGCGCGTCAGAAGCGTCGACGATATCGCCGCAACCATCGTCGCAATGCACGACGGCTCGCCCATCACTCTGTCCGACGTCGCCGAGGTCGTCCTCGGCCCCGCGCCAAAGCGTGGCACGGCAGCCAACCAGGGACGCCCAGCCGTCGTGCTCACCGTCCAGAAATCCCCTGGCACGAACACACTCCTGCTCACCCGAGCCATCGATCGCACACTCGATCAGATCGAGACCGGCCTTCCCCAGGGCATCGCCATCAACCGCGACGTCTTCCGACAAAGCCACTTCATCCAGCGATCCGTCACCAACGTCATGCACGTGCTCCGCGACGCCACCATCATCGTCGCCGTCATCCTGATCATGTTTCTTCTGAACGTGCGCACCACCATCATCACGCTCATCGCCCTGCCGCTCTCTCTGGCCGTCGCACTCCTCGTCATGAACTGGCTGGGGCAGACGCTCAACGTCATGACGCTCGGCGGCCTCGCCGTTGCCGTCGGCGTCCTCGTCGATGACGCCATCATCGACGTCGAGAACGTGTTCCGACGCCTCAAGGAAAACGCGACGATGCCCGTCGCGGAAAGGCGCTCGAACACCGAGGTTGTCTTCGACGCGAGCAACGAAATCCGCCCGGCGATGGTCTTCGCCACCCTGATCATCGCAATCGTCTTCATCCCGCTGCTCTTCCTCGAAGGGATCGAAGGCCGCTTCTTCGCCCCGCTCGGCACGACCTACATCGTTTCCATCCTCGCCTCTCTCGTCGTCGCGCTCACCGTGACGCCCGCGATGTGCAAACTCCTCCTCCGAGCGCGCTCTCACGCCTTGCGCCACGCCGCCCAAGACGACAGCGATCGTGCGTCTCACAGCCATGCCGATGGTTGGCTCGTGCGCTGGCTCAAGCGCCGCTATGAGCCCGCCCTCCGATGGTCGCTCCGACGACGCGCCGTCGTCATCAGCGGCGCCGTGATCGCGACAGCGCTCGCCGCGTTGCTCGGCAGCACGTTCGGCGCCTCCTTCCTCCCGGAATTCAACGAGGGCTCCTTCACCGTCTTTGTCTCTTCCCCGCCCGGCACATCCCTCGCCGAAAGCAACCGCTCCGCAATGGCGATCGAGAAGCGGCTCCTCACCATCGACGGCGTCAGCACCGTGACAAGACGCACCGGCCGCGCCGAACGCGATGAGCACGCCGAGCCTGTCTCCAACAGCGAACTCGACGTCACACTCACGCCGGGCGTCGCGAAGGCACACGTGCGACAGGCCATCGCCGCCGTCACCGCGAGCGTCCCCGGCGTGACCGTTCAGATCGGCCAACCCATCGAACACCGCTTATCCCACATCCTCTCCGGCACGCCCGCCGCCATCGCCATCAACGTCTACGGCGACGATCTTCCCACCCTCCGCGCACTCGCTGCGCAGATCCAGGCCCAGCTCAAGTCCATCCCCGCCGCCCGCGACGTCGCCGCCAACCGCGAAATCCTCATCACCTCCCTCCCCATCCGATACCGTCATGCCGATCTCGCCGCAGCAGGCCTCACGCCCGCCGACGCGGCAGAACAGGTCCAGACCGCCATCTACGGCGATGTCGTCGCCGAGGTGAACCAGGGCGTGCGCAGGTACGACATCGTCGTCCGTCTCGCCGCTCAGGAGCGGCAACGCATCGACCAGATCAGCGACCTGATCCTGCGCGGCCGCGACGGCGCGCTCGTTCGCCTCTCCGAGGTCGCGAGCATCGGCCCCGAAAAGACCAGCAACATCATCGCCCGCGAGAACGCGCAGCGCAAGGCCGTTATCTCCTGCAACGTCGCCGACGGCTACAACCTCGGCGATCTCGTCGAGCAGGTCCGCGCACGGGTCGAGCCCATAGTGCAACGCAGCGGCTACATCGTCGAATTCGGCGGCCAGTTCGAAGCGCAGCAATCCGCCTCTCGAACGCTCCTCATCGCCAGCGCCGGCATCGCCCTCGTCATGCTCATGCTGCTCCAGCTCTCCACCGGCTCGCTCAAGGTCGCCGCGCTCGTCATGGTCAACCTCCCGCTCGCCGTCATCGGCGGCGTCATCGCCATTTTCATCACAGACTCTGTCCTTCACGTCGGACGCGGCGGCATCTCGGGCCTCGCGCACAACACGCTCGCTCTCCTCGGCCTTGCCTCCTCCCCCTACCAGGCCCCCGTCCTCTCCATCGCAAGCCTCGTCGGCTTCATCACCCTCTTCGGCATCGCCGTCCGCAACGGCATCCTCCTCGTCAACCACTACCGACACATCATCGAAGTCGAACACAAGCCACTGCCCGACGCCATCATCCAGGGCTCGATGGAGAGACTCGTCCCCATCCTCATGACCGCGCTCTGCGCCGCCCTCGGCCTGCTGCCCCTCGCGCTCGCCGCGGGAGAGCCCGGCAGCGAGCTTCTCGCGCCTCTCGCCGTGGTTGTGCTGGGCGGCCTCCTCACCTCCACCTTCCTCAACCTCATCGTCGTGCCCGTGGGTTACTCCCTCGTTCACGCCCGACATGCCATGCCGACAATCGCCTCGCTCGCTTCCCGAACCAATGGCTTCCTCCGAGCGTGGCGCGCGCCCCGCTCTCGTCCCGGTTCATCATGATCCCACTCACTTCATCCCTGCACGGAGACCTGTCCATGAAGTCGAATCACGCCCTCATTCCATGCGCCGCCATCGGTCTGTCCCTCCTCGCGCTCACGGCCTGCGAAAAACAGCCGTCCGCTTCAACTCCCGCGAACACCGCTCCCGCCGCCGAGCAACCCGCCGCCGCTCCAGGACACAGCGGCGCGGTCATCCAACTCGGCACATCAACCGTCGGCCCCTTCAACGTCCACGCCACCCGCGACCAGGGCGACATCATCGCCGGCAAAGATGTCCCGATCGATCTCACGATCACCCCGACCGCAGGCGCCGCGGCGAAGGTCACGGCAGTCCGCTTCTGGATCGGCACGCACGACGCCAAGGGCTCCGTAAAGGCAAAGGCCGCAATCGAGAACCCGGCGGAGCCCGACCGCTGGCACACACACGCCGAGGTTCCCAATCCCATCCCCGCCGGCGCAAAGCTCTGGGTCGAGATCGAACACGACAAGGGTGAGACCAGCACGGGCAGCTTCGAACTCAATCGCTGACGGCAGACCACCCGTCGACAGCCCCCGTTGCAGCGCTGCCTGAGAGGGAGGAAAGACGAAGCCGGACCAACGAAAAGCCGCGTCCCTTCCTCAGGAACGCGGCCTTCTCGATTCAAGCGGAGAGGGGGGGATTCGAACCCCCGATACGGTTACCCGTATACAGCATTTCCAGTGCTGCTCCTTCAGCCTCTCGGACACCTCTCCGGAGCAGGGCCGCACAGTGTATCGACGCTTCCCAAACGCGTCATCGCCCCCGATTCCTATCCTCTCCCCCCGTGCCACGACGACCCCGCAACCAACGCCCGGACCTCAACGGCCTCCTCCTCATCGACAAGCCCCTCGGCCCCTCCTCCGCCTACGTCTGCGCCCGCGTCCGACGCCACACCCAAGGCGCCAAGGTCGGTCACGCCGGCACGCTCGACCCTCTCGCCTCCGGCCTCCTCCTCCTCGCCCTCGGCAGCGCCACCCGCGCGCTCCCCCACCTCACCATCCTCGACAAGCACTACACCGCCGACGTTGACCTCTCCTCCTTCACCTCCACCGACGACCGCGAAGGCGCCCCCGAACCCGTCCCCATCTCCACGCCACCTTCCTTAGACCAAGTCCGCGCCGCCTGCGACGCGCTCACCGGCGACATCCTCCAGGCGCCACCCGCCTTCAGCGCCGTCCACGTCCAAGGCCAGCGCGCCTACCGACTCGCACGCCAAGGCGCCGCACCCACGCTCCCCCCGCGCCCAGTCATCATCCACTCCATCACCATCTTCAACTACGCCTTCCCCCTCCTCACCCTCGACGTCCACTCCGGCAAAGGCGTCTACATCCGCTCCCTCGCCCGCGACCTCGGCCGCGCCCTCCACACCGGCGGCCACCTCGCCGCGCTCCGCCGCACCGCTATCGGCCAATTCTCCATCACCAACGCCCTCCCCCTCGACAAACTCCCCACTCCACTCCTCCCCCAACACCTCCTCGAACCACCAGCCGCGCCGAGCGCGGACGAGTAACCCCTCCCTCCGCAAGCTCGCCCCCCCCGGGTGCGAGCGCAGCGCGGGGAATCTTGGGAAAGGTGGCTCAACGTCAGCCGATGGTGGGCAATGCAGATTGTTACGCTCCCCGCGAAAGCCAAACTCTCGAACCAACCGGACCCGACAAATGCAAAGCGAGCCCGATTTGGACGCTCACCACGAGCTACGCCGCGTGCGATGGTGCTACGCGGGGTTCGTTCTCGTGACGGCATTCTGCGCCTGGGGGTACGCACTCGATGATCCCGGCATCGCACCGGAGCTGCGATCCCTATGCTTGACCGGCGCGATTTTGTCGGTGCTTCTGGGCTCGCTTCTTGCCGGGGCAGACATCCTGCTCGCGCGAGCGTCGCGTCGTGGAACGCCGCTGTCAAGATCAGCGTGGATCGCGCTCATTGTCATCGCCGCTGCGTCCTCCGCGCTCCTGCTACTGGGCCTGATACTGATGTTGATGCGCCGGTCGGGATCGGAACCGTCGAGCTTCTAAGTTTTTGATCGCCCCTCTTGCCCGCCATCCACCGCGTTCCTCGTGCCCCCTGCACGCCACTCGCCTCCTCCGCCGTGCCACCGATTTGCAACGCAAATCGGTGCGCTGCACTCCCTGCGCGCCACCCGCCTCCTCGACCGTGCCACCGATTTGCCCTGCAAATCGGTGCGTTGCCTTCCCTGCGCGGGACGCCCAAAACTCACTCGACTATGCAGCCAAGCCGCGGAGCGGCGCGAGAAAGTAGCCCCGGGCGTCAGCCCGGGGTTACCGCGCCCCCCAAAAAGTCTTGAGCCCCGGAGGGGCGACACGATTCCGTACCGCGACCTGCCGCCGCTACCCTGAATCCTC
The DNA here is from genome assembly GCA_050174775.1 of Phycisphaerales bacterium. Taxonomy (GTDB): domain Bacteria; phylum Planctomycetota; class Phycisphaerae; order Phycisphaerales; family UBA1924; genus CAYPGJ01. The sequence continues at coordinate 277,816 of JBFXJP010000004.1, read as the reverse complement.
ACCGCCTCGCAATACCCAAGGATCTACGCGTGTACCAGTTGTCCGACGACGAACAGCGACTCCTGCGCGAACTGGCATTCGGGCCGAACCCAAGCGATGTGGACGGTGTGTTCACGGAGTCCCTCGGTATCGGGGATTCCCGTGAGGAATCAGCGGAGCGCATCGCGGCACAAGTCCTGTTCTGTCTGTCGCTCGATCCGCCAGACGGGGCGATCTGGATGATAACGACGACAACCACCCACCTCGTGCTCGACATGCCCCTCCATCTCGCGACGCGCGAATGTCTGTTGAATGCGTGGCTGCAAGCCTTCCGTAAGAATCCGGACAGGTACTACACCGAGTTCAAAGACTTCGTGACGTTGTGGCCGACGAGCCACTCTGCCCCACTGCTCCGCACGCTCATTCAACAAACCACGTCATTCGAGCCGCTCACCATCATGCTTCTTGGCGACGCGGCGGACGTGTACAAGTCCGCATCCCTCGCCGAAGCGCTCAGCACGCCCAATCTCTCGCGCGAAGCCGTACTCCGCGAACTCGATCTGATCGTGCAATCTGCCAGAGAGTGAGCAGCCCCTAAAACCCCCCCTCCGCCAACCACTCACTCGCCTTCTCCTCCAGCGCCCCCGCGATCCCCACCAGCGACTCCAAACTCGGCAGGTGCGCCCCCCGCTCAATGCTCGACAACTGGCTCACGCTCAAGCCCGCCGCATCTCCCAACTCCTTCAGCGTCCAGCCCCGCTCCGTCCGCGCCACCCGCACGCGCTTCCCGATCACCCTTCGCAGCCGATCCTGCGGCCTGCCCCCCAGGTCAAACCGCTCCGCCGCGCTCTGCAGCACCCCCCGCAACTCCTCCACGCTGAACGGCTTCGACAGGTAATCAAACACCTCCTGCTTGAACGTCTGCCGCATCGTCTCCAGCGACGGATACCCCGTCACCACCACCACGCAGAGCCGGGGCCAGCGCTCGCGCACCTCCTCCAGCACCTCTTCCCCGCTCGCGCGACCCATCTTCATGTCCAGCAGCAGCACGTCCGGCAAGCGCTCCGCGCACATGCCGTAGCACTCCTCCGGCGTCCCCGCCGTCCGCACCTCGTGCCCCTCGTGCTCGAGCACGTCCCGGATGTGCTCGCGAAAGTCCGCGTCGTCGTCCAGAGCGACGATCGACAACGCAGGGGCCTCGCTCGCCCCGCCACGCTCGCTCATGCCAGACGCTCCTGTCCTCCCCCTGCAACCCCTGCATCCTCTCCCCCGGACGCCTCCCCTTCAACCGGCAACATCACCTCGAACACCGCGCCCCCTCTCCCGCCCCCCCGACCCGCGTTCCGCGCCAGCATCACCCCCCCGTGCTCCCGCACGATCCCCTCCGACACGGCCAATCCCAGCCCCGTCCCTCGCGCATCTAGCCGCGTGCTCGCAAACGGCTCAAACAGCCGCGGCAAAATCCCCGGATCAATCCCAGGCCCCTCATCCTCCACCTTCACACTCACCCACCTCGACCCCTCCCGCTCCATCCCCTCCGCGCTCACCCGCACCACGCCCCCCTCACTCCCCGCCATCGCATCCACCGCATTCCGCAGCAGGTTCACGAACACCTGGTGCAGCCGATCCGCGTCCCCGATCGCCTCCACACCCTCCCCGATCCCGTTCTCGAGCACCACCCCCTTCGCCTCCCGATCCAGACTCACCAAAACCCAAGCCTCCTCAACGATCCCGCGCAACCCCACCCGCGCCTTCCCCCCGGGCCGCGCACGCGCAAAGTCCAACAGACTCTCGCTCAGCCGCTCCAACCGCTTCACCACACGCAGCATCAACTCCGCCTTCTCCGGCTCCACCATCCTCGGCTCACGCACCAGCCGCTCCACCTGCCCCTTCAGCACCGCCAGCGGCGTGTTCAACTCGTGCGCGATCCCCGCGCTCATCACACCCAGGCTCGCCAACCGGTCCTGATCCGCCAGGTTCCGCTTCGCCGTCTCTAAGAGGTGATTCTTCCGCTTCAGCTCCATCGCCACCACTTCCAGCTGATCCAGCGCCTCAGCCAGCGCTTCCTCCTGCCTCCGCAACTTCACGATCGAGTCGTTCCTCGAACGCATGATCTCACCCAGCTCATCCCGCGGCATCTCCCGCTCCGGGATCAGCTCCTCACCTCTCCTCCCCGCCTGCACCGCCATGTCCGCCTCGAGCAGCCTCCCGATCGGCCCGTACACCTGTCTCGGCAGCACGAACACCTCGAGCGTCAACGCGATCAGCATGTACACGCCCAACACCGACGCCGCGACCAGCCCATACACCCGCAGCACCGCCAGCCGCGCCGCCGCAAGCCGCGCGTCCGCCACCAGAAAATCACCCGTCCCCGCATCCCAACGCACCACCCGCGCCGCCCCATCCGCGCGCCACCGGAGCACGTCCTCCCCGGCCCGCTCCCGCGCCGCCCACGCCGTCTCCGGATCAATCCCCAAGGCCGCCGCAGACCCCACCCCGAACGTCACCCCCTCAATCCCCCCCGCCTGCGCCTTGGCCCGATCCCCCGACAGCAGCCGCATCGCCAATCTCGCCTCGTGCTCCTCAGCCTCCCGCACCACCCCCCGCACCGCCGGCCGCACCGCCAGCAACAAAATCCCGGCGAGCGTCAGCGAAAACGCCGTGTGCAGCAGCACCAGCTTCTTCCGGATCCGCATCGTGCTCAAGAGCGCACGACGCTTCCCCTCCCCCACACCCCCAGCCGCACGCCCGCGCACATCTTCCGCCACGCCCACATCCTAAGCCACGCCGTCCCGGGGTCAGGGGCAACCCCCTCCCCCATCCGACCGATATCTCCCCCATGCGTGCCCCACCCGCATTCCGCGCCTACATCCCCGCCGCGCTCATCGCCCTCACCCCCATCGCGCTCTACTGGTCCTCCATCCCGCCCCGCTCCCGCCTCGCACTCCTCATCGCCGCCCTCGGCATCCTCGCCCTCCTCTTCGTCATCATCCGCTCCTCGCGCCGCACCACCCCCCTCATCAACAAGCACCTCGCCGAAGCCGACTCCATCCGCCGCGACCGCTATCTTCTCCTCGACTCACTCCCCAAACGGAGCGCGCCGCCATCGCACACCTCGTCAACCACACCGAAGCCCCCCTCCCCCACCGCGCACTCCTCATCGTGACCGGCTCCACGCTCCTCGCGGAGTCCGTCGACCGACCACTCGCCTACTCCCTCCTCGAACACATCCAGCACGCCCTCCCCCCCTCCTCTCCGCTCTCCCCCATCGTCTGCTCCGACATCTGGTGGCTCAACAACGACGAGCTCGCACACCAACCCACCATCTCCCTCGGCCCGCCCGACTCCAACGCCCTCTCCGCATTCCTCGCCCGCCGGCTCCCCTCCGCATTCGCCATCGACGGCGTCCTCAACATCCTCCTCGACCCCGAATACCCCGAGCCCCACGCCTGCATCTTCGGCGCCACCCCCGACTCCACACACGCCGCAACGGAAGCTTTCCTCCAACGACACCTCGAAGCCTTCCTCAACGCCGCGCTCGCGCGCGCATAACCACCCGCGCCCCGCGCCCGCGCGCACAACCCCCCTCACTTCCCGACGCAAAACGTCGCGAAGATCCGCCCGATCACGTCATCCGGGCTGATCCTCCCCGACACCTCTCCGATCGCATCCAGCGCTCCCCGCAACCCCTCCGCCACCACCTCCGCGCGTTCCAACACCCTCTCACCCACCGCATTCCTCAACGCCTCCTCCAGCCGCTCCACCGTCCGCCACACCGCCCCACGATGTCTCGGCAGCACCATCCGCTCCTCCTCCCCCACTCCCCCCTCCACCACGTCCCGCAGCGCCCGGCGCAGTGCCTCCACGTTCCACCCATCCAGCGCGCACACCGCCAGCTCCTCACCCCCGCGCACACCAACATCCGCCTTCGTGCGCACACGCACCACCCGCGCATCCCCGCGCACTCCCTCACCCACCGCAAACTCCCCCACAGGCGAGCACGCCACCACCACCTCGGCCTTCCCCAGCGCCCCCCGCGCCATCCCCTGCGCCGCCACATCCGCAGCGCCGCGCACATCTCTCTCCAACCCCGGCAGATCCATCAACACCGCGCGCACACGCACGCCCCCCACTCCCGCGCCCAGGTCCACCTCCTCCTCCAGCACATCCCGCGTCGTCCCCGCAACATCCGACACTACCGCGCGCTCCCTCCCCAACAGCGCGTTGAACAGCGTGCTCTTCCCCGCATTCGCTCTCCCCACCAGCGCGATCCGCGCCAACCCTTGCCGCTCCTCGCGCACGCCCCCCTCCCCCACAAACCGCTTCATCTCCCCCACCAACCTCCCCACCCGCGCTCGACACTCCCCAGCCCCGATCGCCACCACGTCCTCCTGATCCGTGAAATCAATCCCCGCCTCCACCAACGCCAGACACGTCGCAATCTCCTCCGCCCAACCTCTGAACCTCTCCCCCGTCACACCCGTCAGCAAACGCTCCGCCGCGCGCGCCTCCCCCTCCGACCGCGCCGCAATCAGCATCCCCACCCCCTCGGCCTGCTCCGCGCTCAGCTTCCCGTGCAAAAACGCGCGCGCCGTGAACTCCCCCGGCCCCGCCAGCCGAACCCCCTCCACCCCCGTCATCAACCGCACCACCTCCCGCGCCACATACACATTCCCCACAAAGCACAGCTCCGCCGTCTCCTCACCCGTGTACGACCGGGGCCCCCACGAACGCATCAACAAACACGCACACTCCCCCCACTCCCCCAAGCCCATCCTCCGCTTCACCACCCGCGCCCCCCCGCGCTCCCCCCTCTCCACATCCCCCACTCCCACCGCGCGCAGGGCGCCCGCCACACCCACACCCGACACACGCACGATCGCGCGCCATCCCCCGCCCTCCCCCGTCGCCAGCGCCACGATCGTGTCGCCCGTCCGCATCCGCGCGCTCCCCCCCGCTCCTCACCTCACCGCTTCGGCTTCGCGCCCTTCCCGCCCCCGGGCCTCCCCCCCTGCTGACGCTGCGCCATCTGCTGACGCTTCAACGCCTCGTTCTGAACGCGCTTCCAGAACCCGTCCGGCCCGTCCTTCTTCTTCTTAGGCGTCGTATCCAGCGTGTCGATGTGCGCGCGGATCCACCGGCTCTCCAGAATCCCCAGCGACGAATTCGTGATGAAGTAGATCGACAACCCCGACGGCGCGTTGAAGATCGTCAGCGGGAACAGCACCACCATCATCACCTTCATCATCTTCTGCTGCGTCTGCTGCTCGGGCGTCAGCGCCGTCGTCGGCGGCGGCGTCAGATACTTCTGCTGAACGAAGAACACCACCCCCAGAATGATCGGCAGCACGTTGAACCCGTGCAGGTCTCCCATCAGGCTCGACAGCAACGGGATGTGCACCGGGCTCGAGAACGGAATGAAATGATCAGGCGCCGACAGGTCCGCCAGGAACTCCCACTTCCCCCCCGACAGCGCCTGGAACACCCCGAAGAACGCCGGCTCGTGCCGCAGCTCGAACGCGAAGTACAGCATCGCATACAACGCGATCCACACCGGCGTCTGCAGGAACATCGGCAAGCACCCCAGCGCCCCCGTGAACGACACCCCCTGCTCCCGCATCAGCTTCCCCATCTCCTGCTGAAGCCGCTTCGGGTCGTCCTTGTACTTCTCCTGCAGCGCCTTCTGCTTCGGCGCCAGCGCCGCCATCTGCTTCGAGAACTTCGCGATCCCGATCTGCGAACGCCTCGTCACCGGGTGCAACACCGTCCGCACCACGAGCACCAGCATCATGATCGCCAGCGCCCAGTCATGCACCAGGTAGTTGTGTACGACCCGCAAGAACCAGATCAGCGGCTGCGCGAGCCACTCGAACGTGCACATCGCGCACATCCCGCCGATGTTGTACACCACGATGTCGTCCAGCCCCAGCGCCTTCTGCACCGGGTTCCCGGCCAGCATCTTCGGCAGCATCGGCCCCGCGTACGCCCCGAACGACAGATCCAGCACGCCCCCGGCCGGCGCCTCCATCCGCGGGCTCGTGAACTGCGCCACCAGCGCCCCATCCACCGTCGCAGGCCCCACCACAACCCCGTGCACCTTCTCCACCAGCCCGAAACGCTTCTCCAGCGCCCCACCCGACGCCGCAACCGCCGGATCAAGCAGCGGATGCACGATGAACGCGAAGTACCGGTTCGTCATCGCGAACCACACCGGCTCCTGCGCGGCGCCGCCCGACGATTCCGGCGGCCACAGCGCCTCGCGCTCACCCACCGGCTTCGTTGACTTCTTGATCGCGCTCTGACGCGACATCAGCGTCCGATCCGCGTGCACGTGCTGACGCGACGGATCAACCTTCGCCGAGAACAGATGCCCCCACCGGAACCGACGCACCTCGATCCGATACCCCCCCGTCTCCTCCGGCAAATCCACCGGCCCGTACTGGTACCACACCACGCCCATCGGCTCGCGCGTCAGATTGAAAAACCGCTGCTCCACCCGGATGTCCAGCGACCCCTCCGCAAGCCCATACCGACGCTCGATCCGCGCAACCGCGTTCCCCTCCCCGTCTTCGATCACCGCCTCGAACGCCCCGGCCCCCGTCTCCCGCCACAGCGAACTCCCGTTCGACACACGCAGATCAACAAACTGCGCAGGCGCATCCCCCAGCGTGATCTCCACACCCACGGCCGCAAGCGACGCCACCGTCTGCGTCGCCCCCGACGCGCTCACCGTCTTCACCACGCGCTGCTGCACCGGGTACGGCGCCCCCGACCCCACCGAAGTCTCATACTGCGACAGCGTGATCGCCTCGACGCCCGCCCCGTACGTCGTGAACTCCACCAGCGCGCGATGCTGACCGTCCGTGATCGAGCCGATCGGCGTCAACCCCGCCGCCGCCTCGTACGCCCGCGCACGCAGCGCCCCGCCCGCGCGCATGCTCGCCGCAGACTCGCCCTGCGCCGCACGCCCCGCCCGCTCCCCTTCCCCCTGCACACCCTCAGGCGCCGGCTTCGGCGCGCTCGCCGCGGCCTCCCCTTCCACAGGCGCCGCCTGCGCCCTCTCTCCCTCACCCTCACCCCCAGGCACGCGCTCCGCGGGAGTCGCGGCCACGCTCTCCCCCGCCACACCCTTCCCCCCCTCAACACCCCCCGCCTCAGCCCCCGCGCGCTCCGCGCTCTCACTCGCACTCGACGCCGTCTGCGGCCCCTGCGGCCCCGCGTTCCGCGACGCACGCAACACCGCATACGACACCAGCAGCCCGGCCAGCGCCACCACCACCGTAAGCGTCAAACGAACCGCGCGACTCTGCTTCTGCACCGCCATGCGTGGAACCGTCCTCCACCCGTCCGACAACGTTCAATCAACGCCCGTGCACACCCGCGACGAAGCCGCTCCAGGAACGGGCGAACACCTTAGCACCGCCCGCCCCGACACGCCTCACCAGCCGCCGACCACCCCTCCCACCCGCCGCCTCCTCATTCCTTTGCCTCATCCGAGCCGCGAGCGGAAGCTCGCGGACGCTTCTGTCTACTGCCTCGTCACCACATACCGCACCGCTCCCGAAACATCTCGCGCATCCCACAGGTATCTCGTGCTCCCGTGCCGCGTCCAGACAGGCCCGTCATCCACTTCCTCGCCTTGCCGAAGCGCCACAGTGGCTCGCGACTTCAGCAACCGCATCACATCCTCAGCCTTCCGATCGACCCCCACAACCACCACGTGCACATGATTCGACCGCGCGTTCACCGCGCGCAGCGTCCACCCGCGATGCGCACACGCATCACGAACCGCACGCTCGACAACCCCTCGCTCCATCGCATCAAGCTTCCGTGCGCCGTGCGCCAATCGCGCCTCTTCCGCCTGAAGTCGCCTCGCATTCGGCCGCACCCCGATCGATCCCGGCGTGTTTTCATCGCGACTCACCGAGCCGCGAGCATCCCCGTGCAGCCACGTTCCGTAACACGTCCAGGTCAGAAAAAGGCCCATCGGACGCCCCATGCGGCGAATGCTACTTCCCCATCGCTATCCCAGTTTTCCTTCCGATCCGCGAGCGGAAGCTCGCGGATCACGATCATCCCTTCGCGCCCATCCCCCCCTTTGTCCTTTCGAGCCGCGAGCGGAAGCTCGCGGATATCGATCTGCCCTTCGCGCCATCCCTCCTTTGTCCTTCCGAGCCGCGAGCGGAAGCTCGCGGATATCGATCATCCGTTCGCGCCCATCCTCACTCTTGTCCTTCCGAGCCGCGAGCGGGAGCTCGCGGATCACGATCATCCCTTCGCCCCATCCCTCCTTTGTCCTTCCGAGCTGCGGGCGCAAGCACGCCCTCGCTCCTCAGGCCCCGCCCCCTCCCCTTCTCCCTCCCCAGCCAAGCCACACAGCGCCGAGACCGAACGCCACCCCCGGCGTCGGAATGACGAGCGATGCGAGGCGGATGCCCGCGTTATTTGGCGCGTCGCGCAGCAAGGCGAGCACATCTGACACAGCGGGCGAGAACTGAAACATCGAGAAATCACTGCCCGCGGTAAGTCGCACAACGGGATACGCGGGATTCGCCCCCCAGTCCTCGAGCCATTCAGCAGCACCGCCAGAGCCGTCGAGCAGGCCCCACGCGCTCATCACATCCGGATACGAGCCCACATCGAGCGGACGCGTCTGGCCCTGCGGGAAGGGGCCGGTGTTGGTCTGCCCGCCAAGCGCAGGATCGCCGGGGACCGGCGCCGTGTCGCTCGTGATGGGGTACGCCCAGTAGCCGGCCTGCTTGCCTGCGGGGGCGGACCCGTTCTTGTTGGGGTCCCAGTACATCGCCTTGACCCACTCGTGCATATTCGGGATCCAGAAGCGCGCGCCCTCGCTGCGCGTGGACTGATCGGTGAGGACCGTCACGCCGGGAGGCACTGTTGTAAAGCCGAACGTCGAGGTCTCGTAGGCGCCGGAGGAGAAGGCGGAGAGGGGGACGACGCCTCCCGGGCTGGTGGCGGCCGTGGGCTTGCCGTTGTGCAGCCAGTTCGCGAATCGCGCGCCGAAGCGCCAGCCGGGCGTGGCCGGGCGCTGATCGACGCCGACGTGCAGCGTGTACTGCGGCACGCCCCCGGACGTGCCCGACCACGAGATGCCGATCGTGCCGAGAAATTCCGAACTGTTCGGGCTCACTCCAACGCTCGGCACGTGCGGCGCGAACGCCGTCACGAACTCGTACCACTCCGCCACCGTCACCTCGCGCGTCATGATGCGGTAGTCGTAATGCACGGTCTCGATCGTGCGGCCCTGCGGAAAACCCGTCGCCGGGACCGTCCGCGTCGGCGCGTTGATCCCCGTCACAACCGACCACTGGTGGCCGTGGTCCGGCAGGCCGCCGGTCTGAGCCGAGACGGCGCTCACGCCGAACGCCGCAACGAGCGCACGCAGCAGGACGCGCGGGAGGCCCGAGTGGATCATCCGTTCCGACCGCTCTCTCCGGCAGGCACACATCACAGCGTTTCCCCGCAAGCAGGCCCGACAGCCACCAGACGCGCCCGAATCCTGTACGTCCCCAACCTACCGCCCTGTTCCGCCGAAACAAGCCCCGATTCACCCACTTCGCGCCGTTCGCGCAACCAAAAGCCCACGGCTTCCCACCCGTGGGCCCGACCGTTCGCAGTTCCCGACTCCCGCTCCTCAACCCCCGCCGCATTCCCGTCGCCCCGTGCCACCGACGTGCGCCTCGCACGTCGGTGCGATCGACTCCCGCTCCTCAGCCCCCGCGCTCCGCCTTCCTCTTTCCCCGCTTTCCCGAGTGCCGAGTGCCGAGTGCCTAATCCCGAGTGCCCTCTTCTTCCCTCTTCATTTCCGCTTTTTACTTTTCACTTTCCACTTTGCTCACCGCCCCTCGTACAACCTGTCCCCCAGCCAATCACTCAACTCCGGCGTCGATTTGATCTTCTCCGCCGTCTTCGCCACGTCATATTCCACGCGCACGAACTCGAACTTCAGCGCCCCCCCGTCCGCGTGCATCAGCACGTACGACGCGCGCGGATCATGATCCCGTGGCTGGCCCACCGAACCCACGTTCACGATCGCCTTCTCGTGCGTGTTCACCACGTACGTCGAGTCCGTCAACTCCTCAGGCGCATAGAAGTCCGGCTCATCCGTGAACACCCCGGGCACGTGCGTGTGCCCCACCACGGCCACGCGCTCCACGCGATCAAACACCTGCTTCATCTTGTCCAGGTTCGCCGTGGCGTCATCCGGGAAGATGTACTCGTTGATCGGCCGCCTCGGCGAGCCGTGCACCGCCAGCACCGGCATCCCCCCGTTGTCCGGGCTGTGCACCACCCGCACGCGCAACCGACCCAGAAACTCCCAACGCCGCGCCCGCGCCCCCTCATCCGGCTCCTGATCAAACCGCTCGCGCGTCCAGTACGCCGCCGAAGCCGCGGCCGGGTTGAAGTTCGTCGGCTCGTACAGCACGCCGAAGTCGTGGTTCCCCATCAGCGACCACTCGCACTTCGCAGCCACCAGGTCCACGCACTCGAGCGGCTCCGGCCCGTACCCGATGATGTCCCCCAGACAAATGATGCGGCTCACCCCGCGCGCGTCGATGTCCCCGAGCACCGTCCGCAGCGCCTCGGCGTTCCCGTGAATGTCGCTGATAACCGCCGTCGTGGGCACGTCCGCTCCGTTTCTCTGCGCCGTACTCGTCCCGATTCCGACGCCCAGCCACAGCCCGGGCCGCCGAATCGCCGATGCTAAGGCTCCTACCCCGACCCAGCAACGCCCCCTCCATCTTTACCACACCCCCCTATCATCCCCACCTTCCCACCCCCGACACCCCCCCACGACCACAGCCCCTAACCAGTCACGCAACCCCTCAAGGACCAAGAGATGCCCGCAGTGCCCGTCCAGTACCAGCGCACCCGCGAGATGACCATCGACGAGCTCCTGCTCGAAAACCGCATCGTCTTCCTCATCGGGGAGATCAACCAGGCCTCGGCCGCACGCGTCATGATGCAGATGCTCTACCTCGAAAACCAGCGCCGAGGACAGGACATCAACCTCTACATCAACTCCCCCGGCGGCGCCGTCGACGACACCCTCGCCATCTACGACACCATGCGGTTCCTCTCCTCACAGGTCGCCACCTACTGCATGGGCCGCGCATACTCCGGCGCCGCACTCCTCCTCACCGCAGGCGCCAAGGGCAAGCGCTTCATCCTCCCCCACGCCAAAGTCATGATCCACCAGCCCTACGGCGGCGTCACCGGCCAGGCAGAGGACATCCGAATCCAGGCCGAGCAGATCATCAAGTCCAAGCGCGAACTCACGGACATCATCTCCAGGCACACCGGCCGCTCCCACGAGGAGATCCGCCGCGACTCCGAGCGAGACCGCTACTTCTCCGCGAAGGAAGCCAAGGACTACGGCCTCGTCGACGAGGTCCTCGAGCAGCCGCAGACCGACAAGCCCTCCAACGCCTGAACGACATGAACACGGAACACCACCCGATGAGCAATCTCGTCCCCATCGTCATCGAGAAGTCCGGCCGCGGCGAGCGCGCCTACGACATCTACTCGCGCCTCCTCAAGGACCGCATCATCTTCCTCTCCGGCCCCGTCGACGACGACTCCGCAAACCTCGTCATCGCACAGATGCTCTTCCTCGCCAACGAAGACGCCAAAGCCGACATCCACCTCTACATCAACTCACCCGGCGGCTCCGTCACCGCCGGGCTCGGCGTCCTCGACACCATGAAGTTCGTCCAGCCCGACATCGCCACCTACATCATCGGGCAGGCCGCCTCCATGGCCTCCCTCCTCGCCTGCTCCGGCTCCAAAGGCAAGCGCTTCGCCCTCCCCAACGCGCGCAACCTCATGCACCAGCCCCTCCTCTCAGGCGTCCTCGAAGGACAGGCCACCGACCTCGAGATCGAAGCCCGCGAGATGCTCAGGCTCCGCGAGCGCCTCTACAAGGTCTACGCCGACGCCACCGGTCAGGACATCAAGAAGATCGAGGCCGACTGCGACCGCAACAAGTGGCTCGACGACCAGGAGATGCTCCAGTACGGGCTCATCGACAAGGTCCTCACCTCCATGCCCAACATCCCCAGAGCGCCCCACATCGACCAGGCCGACTGACCCGTGCGCACGGGCGCCGTCACTCGCATACCCTTCCGGTATGACGCGAAGACAGCGCACGGCCGCGGTAAGTGCAGCCCTCTGGCTATTTCTCGCGACTCCGGGCTGCTCCTCGAAAAAGTCGTTCGAGAACGAGAACGACGACCTGCGCCGACGAGTCACCGCGCTCGAATCCGAGCTCGAGGGCGCCCGCGCAAGGGCCGTCGAAGCCGAGGCAAAACTTCTCGAGTTCGCCCGCTCGCGCGAGTCCACCGAGCAAGGCCGCGCCCTGGAAGCCCTCCCACGTACCGCGGGCATCTCCATCGGACGCTACTCCGGCTTCGTTCGCCCGGATCTGGGTGACCAGCCCAACGCCATCGACGTCTACGTCAAGCCCTTCGACGGCCGACAACGCTTCGTCCAGGTCGCCGGCTCCCTCCGCGTCGAAGCCCTCCTCCTCCCCGAACAACTGGGCGCCGAGTCCGCCGACAGCGCCGGACGACGCCTCGCCGTCCTCGAACTCACCCCCGAGCAGGTCCGCGAGGCCTACCGCTCCTCCCCCCTGGGCACCCACTACTACATCCGCCTTGAGCTCCCGGACGACGCCCGCAACCTCAAGGGAACACTCGTCTTACGAGCGGAGCTCCGCGAGCCGATCGCCGGCCAGGTCCACCGAACCGAGACCATCGTCGAGTCACGCTGACCCGAACCGCGCGCACGTTCCCTGCGAATAACCATGGCGCGTGACGCGTCATGGCCGATGCGAACGCGTACCGAACAGAAAGCTCGCCCTCTCTCTCCTCCTGACCGCCCCGGCGTCATGTGCGTCGGGGCGGTGCATTTGTACAGTGGGGCCATGCGTCCCACGTTCGCGCGACTCACGGTCATAGGTATTGGGGCTCTCGCGCTCTGGAGCGCAGCCGGTTGTAGCAAGCCCCTCTTCTCACCCAAGGAAGAGCGTTCCCCCTTCGACCGTTTCAACGAGGTCCGGAATCAGCAGGTCCCGCAAACAGTGGAAGACGAGTTCGGCAGACGCCGCCCCAACCTGCGCGCGCGCCTCACGCCGAAAGGCTGAAAACCACGCGTTTTTCGGGCTCCCGGCACAGACGTCCGCGACTTGAGATGGATTCTCTTTTTTTCACAAGCCTGGGGTGAGGATTCGCCGATGTGAGCGCGTCCCGGGTGTATTCTTGTGAGGACGTGACGCGCGTGGCGAGACAAAAGCGAGCGACGAACGGACTGACGGCGGGGCTGAAGAGGCTGCGCCGTCCCCAGGTGGTGTGGCTCTCTTTAGTGGCGTCGATGACGGCCGCGGGCGGCGTGATGGCCGCGCTCGACGGCGGTCGAGCACCGAGGATGGACGGGGTCGCGCTCGCGGCGGCCACGCGGACCACGCAGGTGGCGTCGATCGAGTCGGTGTTCCGGACGCGGGCTCCGCTGGAGCGGGAGCGTTGGCAGTACATCGTGATTCATGACTCGGGCGCAGCGCACGGCTCGGCGCAGACGCTGGCCGCGCAGCACGAGGCGCTGGGTCTCAAGGGGCTGGGGTACCACTTCGTCATCGGGAACGGCAACGGCTCGGGTGACGGCGAGGTGTTCGTGGGTCACCGGTGGATGGATCAGGCGTTCGGTGCGCACGCCGCGGGTCCGGACGGGGAGTGGTACAACCTTCGGTCGATCGGGATCTGCCTCGTGGGGGATGGGGATCGCCGTCTGTTCACGCCGACGCAGGTGTCCCGCCTGGCTGACCTGGTGTCGGCTTTGTGCCGCGAACTGAACATTCCGGAGGATCGGGTGATCCTGCACCGTTCGATCGCGGGGACGACGAGCCCGGGTCGTCTGTTCCCGGAGGCGGCGCTTCGGGAGCGTCTGACGGCGCTGCGGGCCGGCGGGGCGGCGACCGAGGCGCGTTGAAGGGTGAGGGCTCCGGGGTCATACTGCTGAGTCTGGTTCTGAAGCCGCCTGTCGGCGACCGGTCTTGCCAGTCCTCGTGTGGAGGGGGCTCTTGGACGGCGCGGCAACGCGGAGAGGATGCGTTGCGTAAAGCCTGATGGCGCTGCCCAGGCGTCATGAGGCGTTGGTATCGCGTGATGAGTGAGACGAGCGTGGTCAAACCCGGATCGAGGCTTGCGGGCTTCAGCGTGATGGCGGAGGTCGGGCGCGGCGCGGCGTCGATCATCTACCTCGTCCAGGACCCGAAGACGAAGCAGATCTGGGCGCTCAAGCACGTCGAGAAGAAGACGGCGAAGGACCAGCGGTTCCTGGACCAGGCGGAGACGGAGGCCGAGGTCTCCTCGAAGCTGACGCACCCGGGCGTGCGGAAGGTCGAGCGGTGCATCAAGAACCGGGCGCTCCTGAACGTGAAGGAGCTGTTCCTGGTGATGGAGTACATCGACGGGGTGTCCGTCGAGAAGCACCCTCCCAAGACGCTCGAGCGGGCGGTGGAGATCTTCCACCAGACGGCGGACGCGCTGGCGCACATGCACGAGAAGGGCTGGGTCCACGCGGACATGAAGCCCAACAACATCGTGGTGTGCGAGGACGGGGCGGTAAAGGTGATCGACCTGGGGCAGTCGTGCCCGATCGGGACGGTGAAGGAGCGCATCCAGGGGACGCCGGACTACATCGCGCCGGAGCAGGTGCACCTGCGCCCGATCACACCCAAGACGGACATCTACAACCTCGGCGCCACGATGTACTGGGTGCTGACGCACCAGAACATCCCGACGGCGATCCCCAAGGGCGACTCGCTGCTGGGCGCGCTGGACGACAAGCTGATCGAGAAGCCCAAGCCGATCAAGTCGCTCTCCCCGGGCCTGCCGGACATGCTGGCGGAGCTGGTGATGCAGTCGGTGGAGGTGGACGCGGATCGTCGTCCGGAGTCGATGCGTTGGATGGCGGAGCGTCTCGGGCTTATCCACGCAAAGCTGGTGGCCGAGCGGAACATGCGGAGCGCGCGGAAGCGCGGCGAGCCGGTCATGCACGAGCAGGATGAGACGGGCCCGCTGCGCGCGAGCGCGCCGGCGCACGAGAGCGATGATCTGGACATCGACGAGCTGATGCGGGGCGAGTCGGCGTGACGGAGGGACTGCCCGCGGCTGCGCGGGACCTCGACACGCGCTCGGCCGAGGCGGTGGTGGGCGCGTTGCGCGCGGGGAGCGAGGCGAACCTGGGCGCGGCGTGCCGCGCGGGGTCGGTGGACGTGATCCGGGCGCCGGGGACGCTGGTGGCTACGGGGGACCTGCACGACAACCCGATGAACTTCGCGCGGGTGATGGGGCTGGCGGACCTGGAGGGCCGATCCGACACGCACGTGACGCTGCACGAGGTGATCCACGGGGGATCGCTGATGGGGGGCATGGACTTCTCGTACCGAGCGCTGGCGCGCGTGGCGGCGCTGAAGGCCGCGTACCCGGAGCGGGTGCATGCGCTGCTGGCGAATCACGAGCTGTCGCAGATTTCGGGGATGGGCGTGGTGAAGGACGGGGTGCGGATGGTGGAAGCGTTCAACACGGGGGTCGAGTACGTGTTCGGTGGGGAGTCCGGGCCGGTGCACGAAGCGGTCGCGGGGTTCGTGCGCTCGATGCCGCTGGCGTTGATCGCGGAGGGCTCAGACGGGCGGCGCGTGCTGTGCGCGCACAGCCTGCCTGAAGAGTTTTTAATGGACCGGTTCGACGCGTCGGTGCTGGAGCGTGCGTTGACTGACGCGGACTACGAGCCGCGTCGCGGCAGCGCGCACCTGATGGTGTGGGGGCGCGGTCACTCGGAATCGCACGTAACTGGTTTGTCCGCAAGGTGGAACGTCGATGGGTTCGTGCTCGGGCATGAGAAGGCGGAAGAGGGCGCGCAGCGGTTGCACCCAAACGGGGTGATCGTGAACAGCGACCACCCGAACGGGGTAGCGCTGGTGCTTGACCTCGACGCGTTGCCCGAATTCAGGGAGTTCCCGCGCGGCTTTCGTGTTGCGCGCGTGGGCGCGTAGAGGAGTCTCCCTCGTGCGCACGCGCGCGCGTGCGCACATGTGCGCGGCGCGCGTGTGAGTTGCGCATCAGCACGCGCATGAAAGAAACAATTGCACACAGATGTTGACTTGCGTTGAAGGAAATCGCAGGCGCCGCCGATGCTGTGGCTGCGTGAGAACGCAATGGTTTTACCGCCCTTCCGGTCTGTGTTGCGGGGGATACGTGAGTGCAACACAGTGGGGCGCGAACGGTCAGGGGCCACGGCATTGCCCCTTGAGACGCGTTTCGCTGTGATCTCCGGGGCGGCGTGTGGAGTCCGCACGCCGGAGATAGCAAGTGTGCGACAGGCCTCGACCCAGACGTCGGGGCCTGTCGTTTTTTGGAGGGGCTCGGGGGGTGTAGGATGTCGCCGTTTCACCGGAAGGTCACCCCCGATCAGGGCAGGAGCGGTCGATGTCGGAGCACGCGGACGGGATCACGCGGTCGGTGTTGGGTCTGTTGCGGGAGCGGGACCCGGAGGCGGCGTCGATCATCGCGCGTGAGGGGGAGCGTCAGGCGCGGACGATCGAGCTGATCGCCTCGGAGAACCACGTTTCTCCCGCGGTGATGCACGCGATGGGGACGTGCCTGACGAACAAGTACGCCGAGGGGTATCCCGGGGCGCGGTACTACGGGGGGTGCGTGCACCACGACGAGATCGAGAACCTGGCGCGGGAGCGTGCGTGCCGGCTGTTCGGGGCGCGGTTCGCGAACGTGCAGCCGCACTCGGGGGCGCAGGCGAACATGGGGGCGTTCATGGGGCTGATGAGCCCCGGGGACACGTTCGCGGCGCTGGTGCTCAAGGACGGGGGGCACCTCTCGCACGGGATGAAGATCAACTTCTCGGGGGTGTTCTACAACCCGGTGTTCTATCCCCTGCACGCGGAGCCGACGCACGCTGAGTTCGAGCGGATCGATTACGACGCGGCGCTCGGCGTGGCGAAGGAGCACAAGCCCAAGGTGATCCTGTGCGGGTATTCGGCGTATCCGCGCGTGATCGACTTTGCGCGATTCCGGGCGATTGCGGATGAGGTGGGCGCGCTGTTGGTCGCGGATGTCTCCCACATCGCGGGGTTGATCGCGGGGGGAGCGCACCCGAGCCCGTTCCCGCACGCGCACGTCGTGACGACCACGACGCACAAGACGCTGCGGGGCCCGCGCGGCGGGCTGATCCTCACGAACGACGAAGAGCTCGCCAAGAAGATCGACAAGGCTGTGTTCCCGGGGGTGCAGGGCGGGCCGCTGATGCACATCATCGGGGCGAAGGCGGTGGCGTTCGGGGAGGCGTTGCGTCCGGAGTTCAAAACGTACGCGTCGAAGGTGGTGACAAACGCGAAAGCGTTGGCGCGCGGGCTGGTGGAGCGCGGCTTCCGGATCACGACGGGGGGCACAGACAATCACCTCATGCTCGTGGACCTGCGGAAGCGGTCGGAGGACCTGACGGGCGCGGACGCTGAGAAGTGGCTGGAGGGCGCGGGGATCATCTGCAACAAGAACGCGATCCCGAACGACACGAGGCCGCCGAAGACGACGTCGGGATTGCGGTTGGGATCGCCCGCGACGACGACACGGGGGTTTGGTGAGGAGCAGATGGTTGCGGTGGCGGGGCTGATTGATCGGGCGCTGGCCGCGCGTGGGGATGAGGGGGAGACGAAGAAGGTCCGCGCGGAGGTTGAGGGGTTGTGTGAGGCGTACCCCTTGCCGGGTCATGCCTGATCTCGAGGAATGAGGAACCGGGAGGGGTGTCGGGCCGATACATGGTGTGATGGAGGACGTCGCGCGCCAGGCCGGAGCGATCCCGTACCGGAAGGTTCGGGGAAGGGGGATTGAGGTGCTGTTCGTGTCGACGTCGTCGGGGCGGTGGTCGACGCCGAAGGGGTTCATCGATCCGGGTCGGAGCGCGGAGGAGACGGCGTCGATCGAGGCGCTGGAAGAGGCCGGGGTGATCGGGACGGTGGGTGTCGAGGTGGGGACGTTCGAGTATGAGCGGAACGGGCGCATGCACTCGGTGCGAGTGTTCACGCTGCGTGTGGAGCGCGTGCTGGATCGGTGGCAGGAGGAGGCGGAGCGGGAGCGCCGGTGGGTGAGCGTGCAGGAGGCTGTGGAGCAGGCGTTTCATCCGGACCTGGGCGCGCTGATCGGTCGCGCGGCCGAGGAGCTGTCGAAGCGTCGCGCCCGGCGTGTGTGAGGGCTGATCAGGACTGCGGGAGTGTGATGCGGCCCTGGGGGTCGATGGCAATGTCGGCGCGCGCGGCGCACTGGCGGACGCCTTCGCAGAGGACGGCGCAGACCGCGGTGGCGAGATTGAGTGAACGCTCCTGGGGGAGCATGGGGAGGGTGAGGAGGGAGTCCAGGTGGGCGGTCAGGATGTGGTCGGGGAGGCCTGCGGTCTCTTTGCCGAAGAGGAGGGCGTCGCCCGGGCGGAGGTCGGCGTTCCAGATGGGCTTGGTGGCGCGAGTGGAGAAGAGCCAGAGTCGTCGCGGGCCCTGCGGGGCGAGTTGGAGCGCGGTGGAGGCGCTTTCCCAAGAATCGTGCTCGGTGGGCGCGAGTCTGGGCCAGTAATCGAGGCCGGCTCGACGGAGGGCGTGGACGGAGGTGTCGAAGCCGAGGGGACGGACGAGGTGGAGGGCGCAGCCCATGGCGATGCAGGTGCGACCGATATTGCCGGTGTTGTTGGGGATCTCGGGCTGGTGCAGGATGACGTGGAAGAGTGTGGTCATGGGGAGTGGGGTCGGGTCGGAGCGGGAATCGGGAGGCGCGGCACGGAAAAGTGGAAAAAGTTCCGTCGGGGGATTGGCATCCCCGATATACAGGCGCACGAATTGTCTGTCATGAGCGTCCCACCGGACAACAAGGAAGCGATCCGCGACGAGATGCGTCGTCGGCTTCGTTCTCTCGGCACGGAGGACGCCAAGGGGTGGTCCGGGCAGGTGTGTTCGAGGATTGCGGGGACATCGTTCTTCGCGCGTGCTGAGACGCTGATGGTGTACCTGCCGATTCCGGGGGAGGTGGACATCACGGGGCTGGCTCTGAGAGCGTTCCAGGAGGGGAAGACGGTGTGCGTGCCCCGGGTGGACTGGCGCGCGGGGCACATGATGGCCGTGGAGATCCGGAGCCTCGACGATGAGTTCGTGGAGGAGAAGCGGGGCGTGAAGGAGCCTGCCGGGGGGCGGTCGGTGTGCTCGGAGGAGATCGACCTGGTGCTGGTGCCGGGCCTGGCGTTCGACGCGGTCGGGCGGCGTCTGGGTCGGGGGGGCGGGTTCTACGACCGGTTCCTGGCGGACCCGCTGCTTCGTCGCGGGGGCCTCACGACGACGTGCGGGGTGGCGTTCGATTTCCAGGTGATCGAGCAGGTGCCGACGCTCGGGCACGACATGCGGGTGGATGCGGTGGTGACGGAGCGGCGTTTGATCCGGGCGGGCTGCTCGAACCGATCAACGATGTAAGAATTCGGTAGCGGGCAACGGTCGGTTGCGCCATGCGCGGGTGGGTTCCTGTCGCGGTGTGCGGCCGGCGTGGAGTGAGGCGATCATGGCATTACCGTCGCAGATGGCGAGGACTACGGAGATGTCTCGGAACGTGGGCGGCTTCTCCGGCGGCTCGCGTCGGCGGAGGCTGAAGAAGCTGGCCGTGCCAGTGGCGCTGATCGCGGTGGCAGGCGGGCTGCTGAGTGTGTGGTGGGTGATGCGGGACAAGGGTGGCGGGGACACGGATGGCGCGACGCCGAGCGCGGCGGTGGCGAATCGATCGAGGGGTGAGGATCGCGGGAGTGATGCGGGGCGTGATCCGTTGGAGGCGACGTTTGCGGCGCTGCCGAACGCGAGCGCGCCGGGACGAAGCGGCGCGGCGAACACGCCGCCGGCGGGGAACGCGAACACGGCTCCGGTACAGGACGCATCGACGGCTGCGGCTGTCCCTCCGACGCAGGTGGAGCCGCAGGCGCCGCTGAGCGTGATCGAGATGGGCGCGAAGCCCGGGCAGGGCGTGTCGGCCACGCCAGCGCCCGGGCCCGGGAGCGTGACGCCGGGGACCACGCCGGCGCAGCCGGAGCAGAGCGGCCCTGCGGGCGGGTCGGGTGGAGATGGGACGACGCCGACGCAGAGCGCACCGGCGCAGGAGCAGACGGGCTCGCCGATCGTGCTGAGCGCGATGAGCGAGGTTGATCGGCTGATTGCGCAGAACAAGCCTGTGGAAGCGCGGCTGGTGCTGAGCCGAGCGATCGGCGCGCCTGGGGCGTCGAGCGCGGAGCTGGAGGCGTTGCGTGCGCGTGCGGGGTCGTTGACGGATCGGTTGCTGTTCTCGCCGGTGGCGACGCCGGGCGATCCGATGACGGAGGTGTATGCGGTGGCGTCGGGGGATTCGCTGGTGAAGATCGCGTCGGTGCGGAAGACGAACGCGGACTGGCGGTTGATCCAGCGGGTGAACGGGATCACGGACCCGGGGCGTCTGCGGGTGGGGCAGAAGCTGAAGCTCGTGAAGGGGCCGTTCCACGCGGTGGTGACGAAGAGCGCGTACCGGCTGGACCTGTACGCGGACGTGTCGGACGGCTCGAGCGCGGGCTCGCAGCGGGTGTATCTCAAGTCGTTCCGGGTGGGGCTTGGGGAGAATGATTCGACGCCGACGGGGAACTTCGTGGTGCGGCCGAGCAGCAAGCTGATCAATCCGACGTGGTCGAACCCGCGGACGGGTGAGTTCTTCGCGGCGGACAACCCGAAGAACCCGATCGGAGAGCACTGGATCGGCCTGGACCCGGCGGACGAGGCGACGAGGGCGCACACGCAGTACGGGCTGCACGGGACGATCGAGCCGGAGTCGATCGGTCAGCAGAAGTCGATGGGGTGCGTGCGGCTGGGGGCTAACGACATCGCGCTGCTGTACGAGCTGCTGATAGACAAAATGAGCACGGTCAAGATCGTGCCCTGACCGCCCGGGAGGGGCCTGTCGGCGGTTTACGAGAGCCCACGGATGTGGGCTTTTTTGCTGGGCTGAAGGGGTGTGTTGAACGCCCGAACGTCGGACAAACATCGGGGTTTGCGTCTATAATGATGGGAACGCGTCGGATGAGCCTGTCCGCGCGGGCGCGAATGGTGCGCTGCGAAGGCGGGTGAAGGCCAGCACGACGGAGCGGTATGGCGCAGACAACTTCGACGACCAGCCCGGGGAAAACGGGGCAGACCAAGGCCTACACGTCTGAGCACATCCAGGTGCTCGAGGGTCTGGAGGCGGTGCGCAAGCGCCCCGGGATGTACATCGGTGACACCGGGCTCGCGGGTCTGCACCACCTGGTGTACGAGGCCGTGGACAACTCGATCGACGAGTGCATGGCGGGGCGCGCGACGACGGTGTCGGTGACGATCCACGCGGACGGCTCGCTCAGCGTGGTGGATGACGGGTCGGGGATCCCGGTCGATCCGAAGAAGGACAAGAATCCGGCGATCGACGGCAAGCCCGCTGTTGAGATCGTGATGACGGTGCTGCACTCGGGCGGCAAGTTCGGGGACGAGAACTCGGCGTACAAGGTGTCGGGCGGCCTGCACGGGGTGGGCATCTCGTGCGTGAACGCGCTGTCGGAGTGGCTCGAGGTCGAGGTGCGGCGCGAGGGGAAGGTGCACCTGATCACATTTGAGCGCGGGAAGGTGGATTCGCCGCTGCACGTGATCGGGACGATGGAGGACGAGGGGGCGGGCAAGACGGGCACGCGCGTGACGTTCAAGCCGGACGACACGATCTTCCCCGACACGACGTTCTCGTACCAGACGCTCTCGTCGCGCTTGCGCGAGCTGGCGTATCTGAACCCGGGCGTGATCGTGAAGCTGTCGGACGAGCGGGTGGGGCCTGACGGCAAGCCGCGGAGCGAGACGTACCAGTACGAGAGCGGGATTCTGGCGTTCGTGGAGCACCTGGGGGAATCGAAGACGACGCTGTGCCCGCCGGTGTACCTGAAGGGGGAGGACGCGGGGACGGGGCTGCTGTGCGAGGTGGCGCTGCAGTACAACGACGGGTACAACGAGCTGCTGCTCTCGTTCGCGAACAACATCAAGACGGTGGACGGGGGCACGCACGTCTCGGGGCTGAAGACGGCGCTGACGCGCACGCTGAACACCTACATGAAGCAGGCGGGCGTGCTCAAAGAGAAGGACCCGATGCCGACGGGGGACGACCTGCGCGAGGGTCTCGTTGCGGTCATCTCCGTGAAGCTGCCCAACCCGCAGTTCGAGGGCCAGACCAAGGGCAAGCTGCGGAACACGGACATCGAGGGGTTCGTGTCGTCGATCGTGGGCGAGCGGCTGCAGACGTGGCTGGAGGAGCATCCGAGCGAGGCCAAGCGCGTGTGCGCGAAGGGCGTGCTGGCGGCGCAGGCGCGCGAGGCGGCGCGGAAGGCTCGCGAGCTGACGCGGCGCAAGAGCGCGCTGGACTCGGGCTCGATGCCCGCGAAACTGGCGGACTGCAAGACGAAGGACGTGGAGTCGTCCGAGCTGTTCATCGTCGAGGGCGACTCCGCAGGCGGGTCGGCCAAGCAGGGGCGCGACGTGGTGACGCAGGCCATCCTGCCGCTGCGGGGCAAGCTGCTGAACGTCGAGCGGGCGCGGATCGACAAGGTGCTGTCGTTCGAGGAGATCCGCATCCTGATCCAGTCGCTCAAGTGCGGGATCGGGGAGGACTTCGACGCGAGCAAGCTGCGCTACGGCAAGATCATCATCATGACCGACGCCGACGTGGACGGCTCGCACATCCGCACGCTGCTGCTGACGTTCTTCTTCCGGCAGATGCCCGAGCTGATCCGGCGCGGGCGCGTGTACATCGCGCAGCCCCCGCTCTACCAGCTGGCGCGCGGGAAGCAGTCGTCGTACGTGCTGAATGACGGGCGGCTCGGGGACGTGCTCACGGACCTGGGGCTCGTGGGCTCCGCCCTGCTCGTGCGCGACACGAAGCGGGTCGACGAGGCAACGGGCGAGCCGGTGGTGACGCGGACGATCGAGGGGGACGCGGCGCGGCGCGTGGTGCAGCAGCTGCGACGGCTCATGTCGCTCGCGGAGATCGTGGAGCGGCGCGGCGTGCGGTTCCCGGAGCTGCTCGCGACGCGGGGCGCGGACCCCGAGGGCAAGAACCGCCTGCCGACGCACCGGCTTGTGTGGCGGAGCGTGAGCGGGGACAGCGTGACGACGGGCGAGGCGTTCGGCTGGTCGGAGGAGCACGCGCGCCGGATCATCGACGAGCAGAAGCTCCGGCTGGCGGACCTCGATGAGGAGCCGGCGGACGCGCTCGGCGGGCCGATCGTGGACCGGCGCGCGATCGCCACGATGCGCGAGCTGCACGAGAACCGGGAGATCGAGTCGATCATCGCGCGCCTGGGCGAGATGGACATCGCGATCGAGGACTATGCCGCGACGCGCGTCGAGCTGGTGACGGGGGAGACGGCGCCGACGAAGTACGCGTGGCGGACGCTGCCGCGCGCGGGGCCGAAGGAGAAGGCGCCGGCCGAGCCCGTGCAGGGCGATGGTGAGGGGGAGGATGCGCCGATCGCGAAGGCGGCGCCGCAGTCGAGGCTGCTGGACGCGGCCAGCCTGCGCGAGATTCTGGACATGCTCACGGAGGTGGGGCGTCGCGGGATCGAGATCAAGCGGTTCAAGGGTCTGGGCGAGATGGACCCGGATCAGCTGGCGGACACGACGATGCACCCGGCGACGCGGACGCTCTTGCGGGTGACGTGGGACGAGGCTGCCGAGGCCGAGGAGATGTTCTCGACGCTGATGGGCGAGGACGTCGAGCGACGTCGGAAGTTCATCGAGGACCACGCGCTCGAGGTGAAGTCGCTGGACATCTGAGCGGTGGACGGCGAGGACTGGGCGCGTTGCGGCGCGCCGTTACTTGCGGAGTTTCAGATCGCGCTCGGCGGTCAGCACACCCTCGCCATTCGGTTGGAGCCGCACGATCGAGCTCGACTCGACTCCGGCGCGATGGCGCTTGGTAAGGCGCGGGTCGCCTTCGAACCAGAAGTCGTCGATCCAGTGCTCCGAGCCGCCGCGCGCCCGCAGCGTGACGTGGATGTGCTGCGGGTCGGCTCGGTCGGGGTAACCCGCGGGCTTGATGGTTTGGATCTCGTATCGGCCCTCGGCATCCGTGCGGAGCCAGCCGCGCAGCACGCCGTGCCGCTGGGCGTTGCCCGTCTCGTTGCCCTCGCGCCGGTAATTGCCGGTCGCGTCGGTGTGGTACGCGTACACGAGCACGTCGGGCGCAGGCGTCTTGCCGTCGGGTTTGAGCACGCGCCCGCGGAGCATGATCCTCTCGCCCGGCTCGTCCTTGTCCGCGATCGTCATGGTGGAGGAGAGCTGGGCGTCCGGCGGGGCGTCCATGGCGCCGCACCACTCGCAGTCCGGGAGCGGGGCTTGGGCCACTATCGGCTCGGAGAAGATGACGGCCATGAGCGCACAGAGCGGCAGCAGCGTTCGGCGTCGCATGGAATGACTCCCTGCCACGAGGTCCGTGGTGCTGTACTCCGCAGACGCCAAAATGTTCCGATCCGAGCGATCGTCATGGCTGTGTGTTAGGTATATGATAGGATCATGGCCATGGAGGGCGAACATCTGGATGCGCTCCCGATACCCGCCGTGAAGGGTCGCGGCGCCGGGCTCAATCCGGGCAATCGGTTCGAGCGCGTGCGGCTGAGCGTGCTGGGCGAGTTCCTCGATGAGGAGGTCGCCGAGCGGTATCGCGAGGGGCTTCCGGCCGAGCAGCAGGTCCCGACGACCGTGTTTCGTGATGCGACCCGGACGATCATCAACCGGGTCGACTCTCCCGACCTGAACTTCCGGTGGACGCTCAACCCGTACCGCGGATGCGAGCACGGGTGTGTGTACTGCTACGCGCGGCCCACGCACGAGACGCTCGGCTTTTCCTGCGGGCTCGACTTTGAGACGAAGATCGTCGCGAAGATGGAGGCGCCGCAGATGCTGGCGCGCGAGCTGGACGCCCCGGGATGGAAGGGGGAGACGATCGGGATGTCCGGGGTGACGGACTGCTATCAGCCGATCGAGCGGAGGCTGCGGGTCACGAGGGGTTGCCTCGAGGTGATGGGCGAGCGGAACCAGCCGGTATTCATCGTCACGAAGAATCGTCTGGTGACACGCGACATTGACGTGCTGTCGAGCCTGGCGCGGGTGCGCGCTGCGGGCGTGGCGGTGAGCCTGACGACCCTGAACGCGGACGTGGCGCGGAAGATGGAGCCGAGGGCGTCGAGCCCGAGGGATCGGCTCGGCGCGATGCGCGCGCTCGCGGACGCGGGTGTGCCGGTGGTGGTGATGACGGCGCCGATCGTGCCCGGGCTGAACGACCACGAGATCCCGGCGCTCCTGAAGGCCGCGGCGGACTCGGGCGCGAGCGGGGCGGGGTTTGTGATGCTGCGGCTCCCGTATCAGATCAAGGCCGTGTTCCTCGACTGGCTCTCGCGCGAGTTCCCGGAGCGGGCGGCGCGCGTGGAGAGCGGCGTGCGCGCGATGCGGGGGGGCGCGCTGAACGACGCGCGCTGGGGGAGTCGGTTCCGGGGTGAGGGGGTGAAGGCCGAGCAGATCAAGGCGACCTTCGACCTGTTCAGGGCTCGCTACGGGCTGGACAGGCGCGGTGAGGGGCTCTCGAGCGCGGCGTTCCGCAAGATCGGGCGGGACGGGCCGACGTTGTGGGACTGAACGCCCAGGGCGTGCTCAGGAGGCGGTCATGACAACGAGCGTGCGGTCGTCGTCGGGCGAACCGCCCTCGGTGTACGCCTCGACGCTCTCGAGCACGCGCTCGACGATGGCGGGCGCGCTGCGCTTGCCCGCGAGCACGGCCGTATCGAGCCGCTTCACGCCGTACATGTCGACGGTGTGGTGTCGCTCGCTTTGCGGGAATCTGGCTTCGGTGATGCCGTCGGTGTAGAGGACGAGCGTGTCGGCGGGACGGAGGGAAACGCTCGCGCTGGTGTAGTCGGCGTCGTGGAGAACACCGAGCGGGAGGCCCTGTGCGCTTCGGAGCTCGTCCGGCGCGTCGGCGCCGGCGCGGTAGAGGCGGGGCGGGTTGTGGCCCGCGCAGGAGTAGAGGAAGGATCGTTCCCCGGGGTCGTACACGCCGTAGAAGGCGGTGACGAAGGAGCCTGTGGCGGCGGTGTAGCGTCCGATGAGGTTGCGGTTGAGGTTGTCGAGGAGGACGTCCGGGCAGCAGCGCCGCTCGGGGTCGGCGTGGGCGAGCGTGTGGGTGATGGCCATGACGACCGCGGCCGGAGCGCCGTGCCCGCTGACGTCGGCGATGAGAACCCCCCACTTGCCGTCGGTGAGCGGGAAGAAGTCGTAGTAGTCCCCGCCGGCGTGGCGCGCGGTGCGGTAGTGCGCGGCCAGCTCGACGCCTGGGATGCTCGGGAGCTCCGCGGGAAGGAGGGACTGTTGGATCTCGGCCACCACGCTCAGCTCGCGGTCGACGATCTCGTACGCGTCGCGCAGCTCTTTGGAGAGGACCAGGTTGTGCGTGGCGCGCCCGAAGAGGTTATTGAACCAGACGATCTCGGGCACGTTCTCGGGGTTGATGCCGTCGGGCTTCTCGGTCATGAAGACGACCATGTTGAGCGCGAGGCCCTGGTCGAAGTGCGGGACCGCGAGGAGCGAGCGCATCCCGTCGAAGTACTCGCGCGCGGGATCGTCGGCGGACACGCGGAGGTCGTTGATGATCCGCGGCTCGTCCGCGTAGAGCAGCTCGCCCAGCATCCCGCGATCGAAGCGAGGCAAGCGGTGGCGCTCGAGCCACGGGTTGATGTCCTCGGCCCAGGTGGAGGAGCGTGTGATGCGGTACCACGGGCGCGCGAGGTCGCGCCGCGAGATGGAGACCATGCGGTCGGCGTCGAAGGCGCCCTCCATCCGCTCGCCGTAGGTGTTCACCATCTCCTGCGGGTCGGTCTGGCGGGAGAGCTCGCGCATCGTGTCGACGATGTGGGAGAGTCTGCTGGTCCAGGGCGCCGCGCGGTCGAACATGCCGGGCGCTTTGGCGGGCCCGTGGCTCTGACCTGCGTTGCTGGAGGGCGTGGCGCCGTTCATGCAGTGCTCAACGTGGGATGGTACGGGGGCGTGGAAGCGCCGGTTCGGCGATTCAGCCCCCGCCTGCGGCGCCGACGTTGCCGTAGGTGGTCATGGACGCCGGGTCGAGCAGGCGGTTCAACTCCTGCTCCGACAGCACCTTCTGCTCGATGCAGAGCTGGCGGATGGTCTTGCGCTCCGCGAAGGCCTGCTTGGCCAGCGCGGCGGACTTGTCGTAGCCGATCGCGGGGACGAGCGAGGTGCACATGGCGAGCGACTGCTCGACGAGCGCGGCGCAGCGCGCCTCGTCGGCCTTGAGCCCCGCAAGGCAGTTGTCGGTCAGCACGTGCGCGCAGCGCGTGAGGAGGTGGATGGACTCGAGCATGGCGTCGGCCATCACGGGCATCGCCACGTTGAGATCGAGCAGCGAGCCGACACCGCCCAGCCCGCCGAGCGTCACGGCCTGATCGTTCGCGATCACGCGGCACGAGGCCATCATCACGGCCTCGCAGATCACCGGGTTCACCTTGCCCGGCATGATCGAGGAGCCGGGCTGCACGGCGGGCAGCTCGAGTTCGCCGAGCCCGCAGCGCGGGCCCATGCCCATGAGCCGGATGTCGTTGGCGATTTTGGTGAACGAGACCGCGATGGTGCGCAGATGGCCGGAGGTCTCGACGAACGCGTCCTTGGCGTGCTGCGCCTCGAAGTGGTTGGTGGCCTCCCGGAAGGGGACGTGCGTGACTGCGGAGAGCTCGTGCGCGACGAGACGCGGGAAGTCGTGGTGCGTGTTGATGCCGGTGCCCACGGCCGTGCCGCCGAGCGGGAGTTCCGCGAGCGCGACAAGGGCCTCCTTGCAGCGCCTCTCGGCGTGCTTCATCTGGGAGGCGTAGCCGGAGAATTCCTGGCCGAGCCGGATGGGCGTGGCGTCCTGCAGGTGGGTGCGCCCGATCTTGATGACGTGGTTGAAGGAGACCTCGAGCTTGTGGAGCGCGGACTCGCATTTGCGGATGGCGGGGAGGAGTTCGTCGTGGATGGCGCGCGCCGCGGCCACGTGCATGGCGGTGGGGAATGTGTCGTTGGACGACTGCCCCATGTTGACGTGGTCGTTGGGATGGGTGCCGCCCGCGTCGAGGTACTCCTTGGACTTGGAGGAGCCGATCGGCGCGTTGCGCGCGAGACAGACGAGGTTCGCGATGACCTCGTTGACGTTCATGTTGGTCGAGGTGCCGGAGCCGGTCTGGAAGACGTCGACCGGGAAGTGAAACGCGAACGGCTCGGCGCCGGGCGGGGTGGGAAGGTCGCCCGCGATGATGCGTTTGCAGGCCGCGGTGATGGCGGCGGCGCGGTCTTCGGACAGGATGCCGAGCTCGCGGTTGGCCTTGGCGCAGGCGGCCTTGATGAGGGCGTACGCCTCGATGATGGCGCGCGGGAGGGGTCGGCCGGACATGGGGAAGTTGAGTACGGCGCGCTGGGTCGAGGCGCCGTAGAGCGCGCTCGCGGGGACGCGCATCTCGCCCATGGTGTCCTTCTCGGTGCGGGTGTCGCCTCCCCCGGTCAGGGGGCCGCTGGTAGCCGTGGTCATGCAGTGCTCCGCTCGTGTTTCGAGGGTGTTCGAACCGAAAGGGTAGCAGGGCAAGGGTGACAATCGTCGAGTTGACACTTCTGTAACACTGGTTACATTCACGCGCCACGCACCTCTCGGAGCACAGACATGCGGAACCTCTCGGCCACGTTGCTACCGGTTGCGCTCGCTTCGTTCAGCGCACACGCGCAGGAGTCGTTCGAGACGCCCGTGCCGGACAAGTCGATGTACCACCTCGGGAACCCGACGCCGCGCGAGCACATGCGCGATCTCTCGCCCGACCGTCCGGACGCGACGGAGAGCCCGTACACGGTGGATGCCGGTCACGTGCAGCTCGAGATGTCGTTCCTCGAGTTCTCGCGCGAGGATGAGGGCACGCGGACGGACACGTACGTCTACGCGCCGTTCAACCTGAAGATCGGCCTGCTGAACAACGCGGACCTGCAGCTGCTCTTCGATCCGTACGTGCGTGTGCAGGACCGCGCTGGCGCCGACGCGTCCGGGATCGGAGATCTCACGCTGCGCTTCAAGGCCAATCTGTGGGGGAATGACACGGGCGACACGGCGTTCGGCATCATGCCTTTCGTCAAGCTCCCGACCGGCGATCGTGACGTGTCCAACGGGAACGTCGAGCCCGGCATCATCCTCGCGTTCGGCGCTTCCCTCCCCGGAGACTTCAATCTGGGGCTGATGGCCGAGTTCGACGCCGTGCGGAACGCCGCGGACGACGGGTTCGACCTGGAGTTCGTCCACACGGCGACGGTGAGCCGCGAGGTCATCGGGCCGCTGGGGGCGTTTGTGGAGTACGTCGGAGTGGCGAGCAGCGACTCCGGCTCGGACTACCGGGCCTCGTTCAGCACCGGCCTGACGTACGCCGTGACGGCGGATGTGCAGCTGGACGCGGGCGTGGTTCTCGGACTGACGGACGCGGCCGAGGATGTCCGCCTGTTCAGTGGGATCACGGTCCGGTTCTGAGGCGGGGACGAAACAGGGTGGCGAAACGGGCCGATGGAGCCGGAAACATGCGGCTTCCGCGCGGTGGTCACGTTGCCACGCTCGGGCCGCGACAGACCCGGAGATGACTCATGATTCGCCGCTGCGCCCTGCTCACGTTCGCCGCCGCCGGTCTCGCGCTCGCTTCTCCCCCCGCGCCCTCTCACGGCAACACCCCCTCGTACGCACCCGCGAACACGGCGCGCCCCGCGCCCTCCTCGCCCACGCAGCACGCTGCGACCGGCGGGCAGGGCGCTACCCACGCGCCCGGCGCCGTGTCGGCCTACGACGCGTTGATGCTCCTCCAGTCCGGCAACGACCGGTTCGCCTCCGGCCAGCCCTCCCACCCGAACACCGACTCCGCGCGCCGCTCCGAGACGGCCACGAACGGTCAGCAGCCTTTCGCCGTCGTCCTCGCGTGCGCCGACTCGCGAGTGCCCGTCGAGCAGATCTTCGATCGCGGCGTCGGCGACGTGTTCGTGATCCGTGTCGCCGGCAACATCTGCGACACGGCCGAGATCGCAACCATCGAGTACGGCCTGGAGCACCTCAATGCGCCGCTGCTCGTGGTCATGGGGCACTCGGGCTGCGGCGCGGTGACGGCCGCGGCCTCCGGCGGCCACGTCGAGGGCCCGCTGGGCGAGCTGCTCGCGCACATCACCCCAGCGGTGGAGAACGCGAAGCGCGTGTACCCCGACCTGCAGGGCGCGGCGATCGTTCCCGACGCGATCCGGTTCAACGTCTGGCAGAGCGTCGAGGACCTGCTGAAGAACAGCAAGACCTCGAGCCAGCTCGCGTCGACCGGCAAGGTCAAGATCGTCGGCGCCGTGTACAACATCGAATCCGGGCGAGTCCAGTGGATGGGTGAGGCGCCCGCACAGAACGCCATCCTGGCCGCGAACAACGGCAAGACGCAGAGCCTGCCCTCGGCGGTGCGCAAGCCGGTCGCGGCGCCGGCGCACACGGCGAACGCCGCGACGCCGAACAGCCACCACTGATCCGCGCCACGCGGAGCAGTCGCACTTCAAGAATCTCGACCCGGCCGGGCCGGCGTGCGTGCAGCGCGTCCGCCCGGCCGGGTTCTGTTTGGCGACGCACGTACCCGATAACCACACGCTCGATCGGCAACCGGGGCATCCACCCAACCTTGTGGCGACGGACAAGTTCATCCGACTCTCAGATTGGCCGATGGGGATGCCGCTGCATGGCGGAGGAGGCGTTGGCCCCGCCCACCCGCAGCCAAGGCATGGGAGCACACAGACATGTTGCGTCGATTGAACTCGTTGAGCGTGAAGGTCAAGATTCTGGGCGTCACCATCCTCCTGTTGCTGACCGTGGTCGGCGCGAACTACGTCGTGTTCATGAACGGGTACGAGACGGACGCCAAGGCGGCGATCATCGAAGAAGCCAAGGTGTTCACCGACATGGCGGAGGAGGCGAAGAACAACGCCGCACACGCCATCACCGCGGGCGCGATCGACCTGAACACGCTCATCGCCGAGGCCCAGGACGCCGTCGCGCAGGGCAAGTCCTACACCGACACGCGCTTCTTTAACCAGATCCCCGTGATCGTCGGCTGGCATGTCGCGGACAAGGTGGCGGAGCGCGAGCATCTCGATTTCCATGTCTACGCATTCGAGGCACGGAACAAGAAGAACGAGCCGGAAAAGGGCTCGTTCTCCGAGACGCTTCTCCGCGACCTGACCACGCAGGTGAAGTCCGGCGGCGCGAGCGTCATGAGCCGCGTCGACACCAAGACCAACACGATGCACACGATGCGCGCCATCAAGCTCGACGCCACGTGCATGATGTGCCACGGCAAGCCCGGCAACGAGTGGGACACCGACAAGGACGGCAAGGACGTCCTCGGCTTCGCCATGGAGGGCTGGGACGTCGGCTACATGCACGGCGCCTACGAGGTCCGCAACAAGCTCGACGAGATGGACGCGCACGTCGCGTCGTTCTTCAAGCAGGGCATGATGTTCACCGTCCCCCTGCTCATCGTTTCCGTCCTCGGCTTCATGTGGATGACGCGCAAGACCCTCACCGGCCCCCTCAGCCGCTGCGTCGAAGTCGTCTCCAAGATCGCCAAGGGCGACCTCACGTCCGAGCCGCTCAAGCTCGAACAGACGGACGAAATCGGCGTCCTCGCCAAGAGTGTCGACGAGATGGCCGTCTCCCTCCGCAGCCTCGTGCAGGACACCCAGCGCACCTCCACCGAAGTCGCCTCAGCCGCCACCGAGATCGCGGCCACCAGCGAAGAGATGGCCGCCGGCATGCAGCAGCAGTCCTCACAGACCGGCGAGGTCTCCGCCGCCGTCACCGAGATGGCCGCCTCCGTCCAGGAGGTCGCCATGAAGTCCGGTCGCGGACGCGACGTCATGGAGCAGATGATCCGCGAGATGTCGCAGATCGCCTCCGAGGTCAATGATTCGGCGTCCGCCGTCGGCGAACTCGGCCGCAAGAGCGAGGCCATCGGGCAGATCGTCGGCGTCATCAACGACATCGCCGATCAGACCAACCTCCTCGCCCTCAACGCCGCGATCGAAGCGGCGCGGGCCGGAGAGCACGGACGCGGCTTCGCCGTCGTCGCCGACGAGGTCCGCAAGCTCGCCGAGCGCACCACCACGGCCACCAAGGAGATCGCGGAGTCCATCCGCGGCATCCAGCAGGAGACCTCCTCCGTCGTGGACAAGATGGAGGCCGGCACGAAGCGCGTCTCCGAGGGCGTGAACCTCGCTCGCTCCGCCGGCGACGCGCTGGGCGAGATCGTCGCCTCCACCCAGGAGCAGGCGGGCGCCTCCGAGCAGATCTCCCGCAACATGGAGCGCATCACCGCCGTGACGCGCGAGTCGTCCGACGGCGCCTCCCAGGCCGCGTCCGCCGCGTCTGAGCTCTCCGCATCCGCGGAACAGCTCCAGACGCTCGTCGGCCGCTTCCGCATCTGATCCCGGCCGGGCTCCCACAACGCAACGCAACGCAAGGCCCCCGTCGCTGACGCGCCGGGGGCTTTTTCCTGCGCTCGCCTCTTCTCTGCCCTCCACGCTCGCTCTCGATCGAACCCGGGCTAGACTCGATCCCGTAACGCCATCCGCCTCATCCACGCACCAGAGACGAGAGACCCATGCCTCACACGCCCCTCCGCACGCTTGCCATCCTTGCGCTCGCCCCCGCCATCGCCTCCGCGGCGCCCGTCTATCGGACCAAACTCCTCCATGCACGCTCCAACTTCAGCGGCGCCCACAACCTCCCCGACTCGGCCTTCTTCACCAACTCCACCCCCGACATCGCCGACCGCGCGCCCGGCAACCCCTCCATCTGGCCCCGCATCGTCACACGCATCGCCGTCATCGGCGGCACGGACTCCCAGGCCGTCTGGTCCGGTCTCGCCGGCAACGGCGGCCTCGCCTACACCTCCCCCAGCGTCCTCGACGCCTACGTCTCCGACGCCACCGTCAACAACGCCGGCGTCATCGCCGCGGAGCAGGCCGTCGCCACGCCGCAAGGCGTCTTCCGCGTCGACACCGCCAACGGCAACGCCTTCACCCTCACCGTCACCCAGGGCGCACCCTTCGGCATCTCCTCCTTCGGCGGCGCGCTCATCAACAACAACGGCCAGATCGCCTACCGCGGCCGCGTCGGCTTCACCGGCAACATCTGGGTCTCCTGGTCCGCCGGCACGCAATCCG
Source organism: Phycisphaerales bacterium (assembly GCA_050174775.1). Classification (GTDB taxonomy): domain Bacteria; phylum Planctomycetota; class Phycisphaerae; order Phycisphaerales; family UBA1924; genus CAYPGJ01. Next base: position 244,446 of record JBFXJP010000004.1, on the reverse strand, counting down.
TCCATGCCGCGGAGAACTCCTGGGACCCCCAGTCCCCCTACTCCTTCCTCTTCACGCCCGCATTCAACGACGCGCGCCAGATCGCCGGCAAAGTCCGTCTCGGCGCCCCAGGCCAGACCGGCAATAACCAGCCCGATCAGATCCGCCTCTTCAACCCCGACGGCACATCCACCCTCATCGCCGAAGACCGAGACTCCAACCCCGCCTCCAACTTCTCAGCCTTCGACAACTCCATCGGCGTCAACGCCCAAGGCCAGGTCGTCTTCATCGCCAACCTCGTCACACCCGCCAACACACGCGCCGTCTTCCGCTCCGACGGCGTCCACACCGTCGAAATCGCGCGCCAGGGCGTCAACGGCCTCGGCTCCATCGAGTTCTTCTCCCCCGACATCAATAACTCCGGTCTCTGCGTCTTCCGCGCCTTCGACAGCGCCAACAAGCGTGCCGTTTGGATCGCCGACGGCGCGACCCTCCGCCGTGTCGTCAGCCAGGACGATCTCGTCGACATCGACAACGCCCAGACCGCCCAGATCAGCGAGAACAACCCCTCCGACCCCTGCTTCGGCGGCGCCCCCCGCATCAACCTGCAGGGCGACGTTGTCTTCCAAGCCGCGCTGATTCCCCCCGGCCAGTTCGGCATCGAACTCGGCTCCGGCCTCTTCGTCGCCCGCGCCTCCCTCCAGGGTGACGCCACCGGCGATAGCGTCGTCAACTTCGCCGATCTCAACATCGTCCTCTCCCAATTCGGACAGACCGGCGCCGGGCTCCAAGGCGACGCCAACAACGACGGTGTCGTCAACTTCGCCGACCTCAACATCATCCTCTCGGAGTTCGGCCAAGCGCTCTAACGCCCCCGCCCAGCGCCCGACAGCCGCGCGATTCTCCCGCAATCTTCCCGCCTCCCTCTCGGTCGCCCGCCATGCGCCCCATACAATCACACGCATGACGACCCGTGCGCTCCTCATGCTCGCGCTGTGCTCAGCGCCTGCGCTCACCGCATCCCTCCCCATCTACCGACAAACCCTCCTCCACGCCCGCGCGCACGACACCGAGGCATACAACCTCCCCGACGGCGCTTCGCTCGCCACTTCCACCCCCGACATCGCAGACCGCGCCGCAGGCGTCTCCATGTTCTGGCCACGCATCGTCATGCGCGTCTCCCCCATCCCCAACACCAACGCGCAAGCCCTCTGGGCAGGCATCGCGGGCGCCGGCGCTCTCGCATTCATCAGCGAAGACATCCAAGGCGCGTACCTCTCACAAGCCACCATCAACAACACCGGCATCATGGTCGCCGAACAAGCCGTGGCCGGCCCGCCCGGCGTCATGCGCCTCTACACCGGCGAGGGCAACATCCTCTTCCTCCTCAACATGCCCAACCTCCCCTACCCCTTCACCTCCTTCGGCGATCCGATGATCAACACAACCGCGCAGATCGGATACCGCGCGCGCACCAACGCCGGCGGCCAGGCCTGGCTCACCTGGTTCGGCGGCGTGCAGTTCGTCCACGTCGCCGAGAACACCCTCGATTCATCCTCTCCCGTCTCGCTCCTCTTCCCGCCCGCGATCAACAACTCCCGTCAGCTCGCCGGCAAGGTGCGTCTGGGCGCCCCGGGCCAGACCGGTGAATCCCAGCCCGACCAGATCCGCGTCTACAACGCCGACGGCTTCTATATCCCCATCGCGCAGGACCGTGATTTCGACCCCGGCTCCTACTACACCGCCTTCGACAACGCGGTAGCCGTCAACAACGCCATCCAGGTCGCATTCATCGCCACGCGCTTCTCTCCCCCCGGCGTCCGCTCCGTCATTCGGGCCGACGCCTTCAACCCGGTCGAGCTCGTGCGCGAGGGAACCAACGGCATCCTCCAGATCGAAGCCGTCGCGCCGGACATCAACGAGCGCGGCTTTGTCGTCTTCCGTGCGATCAACGCCGACGGACGCCGCGCGATCTGGCTCGCCGACGGCGCCTCGCTCGCCATGGTGGCGCGGGAAGGCGATCAGATGCCCATCGACGCAGGTCACACCGCAATCCTCGCCTCCCTCGCGCCGGGCGGCCCCGTCTTCTCCGGTCCGCCACGCATCAACAACCGCGCCGACGTCGTCTTCGCCGCATCCCTCGTGTCGACCACCGAGCCCCCCCACTCCCTCGGCACGGGCATGTTCGTTGCGCGCGCCTCACTCCGCGCCGACACCAACGGCGATGACCTCGTCAACGCGCTCGATCTCAATCTCGTCCTGGCGCAGTACGGACAGACCGGCCCCGCGCTCTCCGCCGATCTCAACGGCGATCACACCGTCGACTTTGCCGACCTGAACCTCGTGCTCTCCGATTTCAGCCAGGGACTCTGACCGATCAGTGAGCCGCGTCCACTTCCTCCGTGGCCGCGGCGATCCGCTCCACACCGACCCAGTCACGCTCCACCTCGATGCGCTGCCACGAGAGAATGTCCTCGCGCCGCTCGTTCGTCACGGCAAGCCGCATCTCCATGTCGCGCCACAGCAGCTCGTAATCCGTGTTGTACGTCCGCAATGCCTGCGTCAACCGAAACGTCCGCGACACCTCACCCGACACCGGGCTCACGTCGAGCGCCAGATGCCCGCGTGCCCGCTCGAACACCGGCTCCGGGCAGGGCGCCCAGCCCACGCGCGACAACTCCTCCGCGCTGAACCCGATCGCCCTCAGCACGCACGACGCCGCGATCACCGACGGCGCCCCCTCGAACCGCGCGCCCGACGCCCCGTCCCACGTCTCCACGATCCCCCTGCCCACGCCCCCCTCCTGCAACGAGACGACACGCGCGTCCACGCGCCCCGCCACGCGCGCCGTGGCCGCAGCGATGCTCGCCAGCCGAGCACGCTCTCGATCGTTCAGCACCCCATCAGGCCCGTCCGCCGGAGGAGTCACCAGGAACACCTCGCGCACCCGGTGCCGGATCGTCTTCAGGACATGCTCCAGCCCCTCCTCATACGCCTTCTCGAACGCCTCCCCCTCCGCTCCGCCGCGCCGTAGCGCGTCGTCCCACCCGAACGCCATCACCAATATGGTCGGGCGCGTCGAGAGCGCCACGCGCGGAACCCACAGAATAGCGCTCTCCGCGCGACCCTTCCCGGCCTCAGCCGCGCCGTCCGCCACGATCGCCCCGTCCCACGAAGCCGTGTACGTCCGCACCTGCTCGCCCGTGCGCACACGGAGGATCCCCGCGCTCACCTGGCTCGACAGGCCGCTCTGTGCAAGCAACGAATCACCGAGGAACAGCACCGTGTCGCGCGTCTTGATCACCTTGCGGTGGTCCGCCCCCTCCTGCCCCCGCGCAACGCCCCCGCTCACCACGACCAGCGCAACACACGCCACCCACGCCACGATGCTCCTCATCCGTTCCTCCCGCGCGCCGCGCGCATCTCCCGCTTCATCTCCGCCACCGCCTCGCGCAGCCCCACAAACACCGCGCGCGCCACGATCGAATGCCCGATGTGCAACTCCCACAACCCCTCGATCCCGGCCACCGCGCCCACGTTGTGATAGTTGATCGCGTGCCCCGCGTTGCAGCGCATCCCCGCGCCCCCCACCATCCGCACAGCGTGCCGCAAACGCTCCACCTCAGACGACAACCCCCCATCCCGCTCATCCCCCGCGCTCCCGCGCGCCTCCCCCCCCGTCGTGCCCGCCGCCGTCACGGCAAACCGCGAGAACGCCGCGGCGAACGGCCCCGTGTGCAGCTCGCACACGTCGAACCCCGCCTTCGCAGCCGCCTCGATCTCCTTCTCATCCGGATCGATGAACGCCGAGACCAGCCCGACCCCCTCCTTCAACCGCGCAACGACGTCCTTGAGCCGCGATCCGTCCCTGGACACGCCCAGCCCCCCCTCCGTCGTCACCTCCTGCCGCCCCTCCGGAACCAGCGTCACCATCTCAGGCATCACGCGCAGCGCGATCCCCACCATCTCCTCCGTCGCACCCATCTCAAGATTCAGCTTCGTCTGCACGCACTCCGCAAGACGCTCGATGTCCCGGTCCTGCGCATGCCGCCGGTCCTCACGCAGGTGCGCCGTGATGCAGTCCGCCCCGCCCATCTCGGCCTGCAGCGCGGCGTGCACCGGGTCCGGCTCGTGCCCCTTGCGCGCCTGCCGAAGCGTCGCCACATGATCGATGTTCATGCCCAGTCTCAGCATGGCGGAACACTAGCACACCACGCCACACTCACCCGCCCCGCAAACCCTCCATCGCCTCCGGGATCGCCTCCGCCAGCTCCATCGCCAGCATCCCCCCGCTCGCCTTCCGGCGCTCCCGCCACAACCCCGCAGCCCGCGCGTGCGCAACAACCCCCACCCGTGCCGCGTCGAACAACGACAGCCCGCCCGTCCGCACCACCACCGAACCCGCATGCACCGGTGGAGGAGCCTGCGCGATCACCCCACCGATCACGCCCGAGAGCACGTCCCCCGTGCCGGCCGTCGAGAGCGCCGGATTGGCCGCGTCCGCGCCCTGCAACGTCCACGTCTGATGCCCGTCCGACACCACAGTCCCCGCCCCCTTCAAGACGACCACAACGCCCAGCGTCCGCGCAAGCGACTCACACGCATTCGCCCGCTCCTGCTCCGACTCCCCGCAATCCGAGGGAATCCCCAGCGACCGCGCCAGCCGCGCAAACTCGCCCGGGTGCGGCGTGATCACCGCGGCACACCGGATGTCGCGCCGGATCTCCTTCGTCTCCGCAAGACAGTTGAGCGCGTCCGCGTCGAGCACGACCGGGCAATCCTCCTGCCCCGCCGCACGCACCGTCACCGCGCGCGCGCCCTCACCGGTCCCAAGCCCAGGCCCCACGACCAGGCAATCACTCCCGCGCGACAACTCATCGATCCGCCGCGCCGCCTCATGCCCAACGAGCGAGCCCTTCCCGTCCACAGCCAACGCCACCCCCGTCGCGGACGGCGCGATCACCATCCCGGAGCTCAGCACCGGCTCCGGCATCGCGAGCCGCGCAAGCCCAGCCCCCGCGCGCAGCGCCCCGATCGCAGCCAACGCCGCCCCGCCGATCATCCGAACCCCACCCTCATCCGCGCAGCCCCCCACCACGGCCACCGTCCCGAACGTGCCCTTATGCCCGCGCGCGTCGCGCTGCGGCAGCCTCGCCAGACCCTCCATCCCGCGCCTCCTTCACTCCACGCGCACCACGTCGATCTCCAACCGACCCAGCAGCGGCGCCAGCGCCGCGAACGCGTTCAACCGATCCTCACCCTCGAACGCCGTCCACGAAAGCGCAATGTGCGTCGCATCGAACGGCGTGTCCTCCCCCAGCGTCCCGTCCACGTCGACCCAACACCCCTTCCCGTGCGTACCCTTCACGTACGCCTGCGCCCACATGTGGTAGCCGAACACGCGCTCGCGCCCGAGAAAGCCGTCCGCGTACACCAGCCCGCTCACGCAGCGCGACGGGATGCCCGCGCTCCGCAGCATCGCCGCGAGCAGCACCCCGTGCTCCGTGCAATCACCCTGCCGCGTCCGCGCCGTCTCGCTCGCCGTGGCAAACCCGACATCCAGATTCTTTGACGAGATGTACGAATGCACGAACCGGCGCAGTCGCTCGGCCTTGGCCGCATCAGCCTCCCCCTCGTGCCCCGCCAACGCCTCCTTCGTGATCGCAACCACGCGCGCATCCCCGCTGTCCAGCATCGACGACCGTGCCAGGTGCTTACCCTGCGGCTCGTCCGGTTTCTCCGAAGACCCGCCCACCTCGACGAACACACGCCCGCTCACGTCGTCGATCCGCTCGAACCGCTGCGCACCCCCGCTCGGCAGGTCCGGCAGCGCGCCCCCAGCCACGCGCAGCACATACTCCGCCCGCTGCACGCGGCGCGCGTCAGCAATCGGGCGGTCCACGTCCACCATGGTCCCGTTCATGAACTCCGGGCCCGTCGCGGGCAGCAACGCCGTCTCCTTGTCCGCGGCAAGCATCGTGAGCCGCATCCCGCCGAAATCCGTGTCCCCCCGGATGAGATCGCCCGCCTCATCGACGTACTCGATGGACACCACACCGGGCACGAGCGACTGCTCCACTTCCCACTTGCTCGCGTGCGCCATCTTCCCCAGCGCTTCCACCACCTCGTCCCCCACCCACCTGCGGCGCGCCTCGATCACCTGCAGCCCGCCCGACGGATCGATCGTCCGAAGCGTCATCTCCTTCGCGCCCTGCTCGAGCAGCGCATCCCCCTTCCGGCGCGCGGCGATCGGCGCATCCCACTCCCCCTCCGGCTCCGGCTGGATCGCCTCCTGCAGCGTCCCGTCCGGCAGAACACTGGTCACCCGCACGCCCTTGTCCGTCCACTCGTAGCGCGTCTCGCTCGGCTGCGCGCCGAGCGTCTGCACGCTCTTCATCGCAACCATCTTCCCCTCCGGAGTCTCCTCCGTCATCGTCTCGATCGTCACCTCGATGCCCCCGTCCCCGCGCCCGATCCGCAGACGCAGCTCGGACAACGAGCGCAGATTCCCCTTCCCCGTGGTGATCTCAGCCTCGTGCAGCCACCCCGCCCTCTCCCCCATGAGCAGCACCCCGTACCACTTCTCCCCGTCCGCCCGAGCGAGCCGCCCCGCGAACACCACGCCCAACGCCGCCCCGATGATCAGCCAGACCCGCGCTCGTGTCATGCTCATGCCCCAAACACTACCCGCCACGCCGCGCCCTCGCGTCGAGCGTGGCTACCCTCTCCCCACCGATGATCGACACGCACTGCCATCTCACCTTCCCCGACTTCGAAGACCGAATCCCGCAGACCCTCAAGGCCGCAGAGGCCGCGGGCGTGCTCGGCGCCATCACCATCTCCACCACACCGCCCGACGCCGAACGCTCGCTCGCCATCGCGCAACAGTACCCCAACGTCTGGTGCGCAGCGGGCGTCCACCCGCTCTACGCCGATCAAGGGCCCTTCGATTGGACGCTCCTCAGAGCCGTGGCGTTCCACGAGAAGTGCGTCGCCATCGGCGAGCTCGGTCTCGACAACCACTACTCCGACCCCCCGCGCGATCTCCAGCGCGCGGTGCTCGAAGAACAACTCCAGCACATCGAGTCCTGGCGCAAAGCGGGGCTGGACAAGCCCGTGGTGATCCACTGCCGCGAAGCCTTCTCCGACCTCATCCCAGTCCTTGCGCAGACCACCATCCCCCCCCACCGCTTCGTCTTCCACTGCTTCACCGGGAATGCAAAGGACATGCGCCTCCTGCTCGACTTCGGCGCCCACGTCTCCTTCACCGGCGTCGTGACATACCACAACGCAAAGGATGTCCAGGAAGCCGCGCGAATCGCCCCCCTCGACCGGATCATGGTGGAGACCGACGCGCCCTTCCTCACCCCCCATCCCCACCGGGGCGTGCGCCCCAACGAGCCGAAGTTCGCGCGAGTCACGGCCGAGTTCCTGGCCCACCTGCGTGAAGAGCCCTGGGACCAGTTCCACCGCGCGATCAACGAGAACACGAGGCGGTTCTTCGGGATTCAGTGGCCCGAGAGCACCGGCGCGACGATCCGCTCGTAGACCTCCCGCGCAACCCGCTCGTCGCTGGTCAGCACCTCCGCACGCCCGTCCCCAAAGAACGTGGCGTCCACCGGCCTCCCCCCCACCACCGTCCGAGCACGCACGAGATACGGCGACACCTCAACCAGCGCATCCTTCTCCCGGCAGCGCGCTGCGATCCGATCGAGCGCAGCGCCCGACGCCGCGCCGGGCATGACCCGCACCGCACCCTTGCCGCAGACGGCCTCGACGCGCACGCCCTGCTCGCGCTTCTCAAGAAACTCGAATTTCCCCTCGCCGCAGCACGGGCACGACGCATCGCGTTCGACGCGTGTTTGTGCGATGTGCCCGGTGCGCGTATCGAATCTCGTCAGCACGTTGCCGATGGCGCCGGAATGTCCGGCGAGCAGGCGGAGGGCGTCGCTCGACGCGGTGGAGGCGGCGAGATAGACGGCCGGGGGGAAAACTCCCGCGGATTCGCAGGTTTCGTGGGTCTCGGGGGGGTCGGGGAAGACGCAGCGCAGGCACGCGGATCGGTGCGGCAGGATGGTCATGGCCATGCCGCTCGCGCCGACCGCCCCGGCGTAACACAGGGGCACGCCACGCTTTACGGCGAGGTCGTTGAGGAGGTAGCGCGCATCGTAGTTGTCCGTGCCGTCGAGGATGAGGTCGCAGGGGGGCACGAGCTGATCGGCGTTTTCGGGGGAAACGCGCTGGGCGATGGGGGTGATGCGGAGCGCGGGGTCGATGGCGAGCAGGCGGTTGGTCGCGGCCTGGACCTTCGGAAGTGCTTGCTGTGCATCGGCTTGTGTGAAGAGGGATTGGCGGTGGAGGTTGGTGAGGTCGACGGTGTCGCCGTCGATGAGGGTGAGGGAGGCGAGGCCGGCGCGGGCGAGGAGGTCGGCTGTGGTGCAGCCAATGGCGCCGAGCCCGATGAGGACGGCGTGCGCGCGGAAGAGGCGGGACTGACCGGACTCCCCGATGAAATCGAGGGTTTTCTGGCGCAGGAAGCGGTCGGTCATGCTCGGGGGGCCGCCTGGAACTCGGGCTTTTCGTTGGAGAGGACGCGCCAGACGTCGCGGACGACCCACGACATGTTGCGATGCGCGCGCGCGGTGGCTGCGCCTATGTGGGGGGTGAGCATCGCGCGTTCTGTGTGAAACAACGGATAATCGTCGCTCGGCGGCTCAGGTTCGTGGACATCGATGATTGTCGAGAATTGGCCGTGGGCCTGGAGATGCTGTGCGAGTGCGCACGAATCCAGGACGAATCCTCTGGATGTGTTGATGAGGATGGCGTCTGGTTTCATGCGCGCGAGTTCTGCCGATCCGATGAGGCGCCGGTTGGAGGCGCGATCGTCGACGTGGATGGAGAGGACGTCCGATTCGGAGAGGAGGGCGTCGCGGGAGACGGGCTCGGCGCCGGCGCGCTGGTCCTGGGGGATGTCGAGGAGGTCGTGGTAGATGACGCGCATGCGGAGGGCGGTGGCGGCGCGGGTGACGGAGCGTCCGACGCGGCCGAGGCCGAGGATGCCGAGGGTGAGGTCTGCGAGTTGTCGTGGCGCGAGGAGGGAGGAGCGGAGGGCTTTCCACTCCTTGGGCGGGAGTGCTTTGGTGAGCCGAGTTCGCGGGCGGAGTCGGTCGAGGAGGAGGGCGAAAAGGAGTTCGGTGACGGCCGAGGTGTTCGCGTCGGGGGTGTAGACGACGGGGATGTTGCGTTCGGCGCAGTCGGGGAGAGAGATGTTGTCGAGTCCAACGCCGGCGCGTGCGACGACCTTGAGTTTGGGGGCGCGGTTGAGGAGGGCGTCGTTGACGATGGTGTAGGTGCGGACGATGAGGGCGTCGGCGCGGGAGAGGGCGTCGTGGAAGGAGGGATCGTCGTGGGGGACGCGCAGGACTTCGGCGCGTTCGCGCAGCCAGGCTTCGCAGACGGGGTCGAGTTCCTCGGCGACGAGGACGAGGTGGCTCATGCTTTGTTCGTGTCTTCGTCGGGGTCGTGCGCGGGCTCGATGATGGCGGACATGCTGCCTGCGCAGGCCGCGATGCGGTGGTCCTTGCCGTAGGCGAGGATCTGATCGCGTTTGAGTTCGGCGTGCTCTTTGTGTGTGGTGAGGCAGATGGCGCGTTTGTGGAGGTCGACGGTGGTGGCGATGCGGAGCGCGTCGATGGGTGAGAGGCGGAAGACCTTGCGCATCATCTCGATGACGTAGTCGTAGGTGTGGTGGTCATCGTCGAGGAGGATGACGTTCCACGGGACGGGTGTGTCGGTGGAGGATCGCGTTTCCGCTTTCGGGCGTGTGTCGCGGAGGATGGAGGTCATTCCGCGGGGATTGTACGTTCGGGGGGGTTGGGGGGCTGAGGCGTGGGGTCCGGAAGCCGCGTGGCTTGACGCTTCGCGTCAAACCACGGCACGCGCACAAGGCAAGAGGGGCCCTCCACCGGCTCACGCCACAAAGGGCATGAGCCACCTCCTCCACGCTGCGCCGCTCCGTGGCTTGCGGGAGGAGGGGTTAAAGAAGCATTGACAGGGGGCGGGGGTGGCTTATTCTCGGTCGTTCGCCGTCCCCGAGGCTTGCGGAAGACGTGGGGGGCGGCAGTCAGGAGCGAGCCATGAACAAGGGTGAGTTGATCGAGGCTGTGGCGTCGCAGTTGGGGGAGACGCGCGCGATGGCGGCGCGGGCGGTGGACGCGGTGCTGGAGAGCATCGCGGAGGGCGTGAAGACGCACGAGAAGGTGACGATCAGCGGTTTCGGGAGCTTCGAGAAGAAGCATCGGAACGCGCGGACGGGGATCAACCCCGCCACGAAGGAGAAGATCCAGATCGCTCCGAGCACGACGGTGGGCTTCAAGCCCGCGCAGGCGCTGAAGTCGTCGATGTGACGGCTTTGCGCGTCGCGCTCACGCGTGACGAGTGAATGCGGTTTCGGCGAGCGAGACGGCGCGGCTGAGGGCCGCCGCCTTGTTGACCGTCTCGTCGTACTCCGCGCCGGCCTGTGAGTCGGCCACGATTCCTCCGCTTGCCTGGAGGTGGTATGTCCACGCGCCCGTTTGGGGATCGTGGAGCGCGGTGGGGACGACCATGGTTCGGAGTGCGAGCGCGATGTCCATGTCGCCTTCGAGGGAGGCGTAGCCCATGCCGCCGCCGTAGGGGCCTCGGAGGCAGGGCTCGAGTTCGTCGATGATCTGCATGGCGCGGACCTTGGGCGCGCCGGAGATGGTGCCGACGGGGAGTGCGGCGCGGAGGGCGTCCCACATGTCGAGGTTTTCGCGGAGGGCGCCGGTGACGGTCGAGGAGATGTGCATGACGTGGGAGTAGCGTTCGACGGTCATGACGGCGGGGAGCGCGACGGAGCCGGGGGTGGCGACCTGGCCGACGTCGTTGCGGCCGAGATCGACGAGCATGATGTGCTCGGAGCGTTCCTTCTCGTCCGCGAGGAGTTCGGATTCGAGTGCGGCGTCTTCGGCTGGCGTGGCGCCGCGCTTGCGCGTGCCTGCGAGCGGCCGGTTGGTGACGATGCGCGCGCCGGAGTTCCGGTCGGTGCGGACTCGGCAGAGGATTTCGGGTGAGGAGGCGACGAGGATGGCGCCTTCGCACTGCATGTAGACCATGTAGGGGGAGGGATTGACGGCGCGGAGCGCACGGTAGACGTCGAAGGGGTCGGCGTTTGAGCGGCGTTCGAAGCGCTGGCCGAGCACGACCTGGAAGATGTCGCCGGAGCGGATGTATTCGCGTGCGCGTTCGACGATGTCGGCGTGTTGGGCGCGGGTGAGGTTTGAGGCGAGGGGGGCGGGTGTGGCGCCCTCTTCGGCGTCGAGGAGGCCGGGGGTGAAGGAGATGGCTTGCGCGGGGTCGGGGGTCTGGAGGCGCGTGACGGTGCGGTCGAGCGCTTCGCGGGCTGTGTCGAACGCGCGGTCGGGGTCGTCGGATGGCGCGACGAGCGCGAGACGGATGACGTGGAGGAGTCGCTCGGCGTGATCGAAGACGACGACGGTGGGGTAGAAGGAGAAATGGAGGTCTGGGAGGTTGCGGTCGTCGTGCGGTGCGGAGGCGCGCGGGAGCTTGTGGGGGTAGGCGTAGCGGACGGTGTCGTAGCCTGCGTAGCCGAACCAGCCGGCGAGGGGCGCTTCGGGGAGGCGCGCGCGGGTGCGCTCGGGGGGGCGGACGAGGCGGATGTGCGCGGAGAGACGCTTGGGGATGAGGAGGGGGTCGGGCTCGACGGTGGTGGAGGTGTGTGTGTTGTGGTCGTGGCGGACGATGCGGACGGAGTGGTCGTGCGCGATGACTTCGATGGAGGGCTGTGCGCCCATGATGGAGTAGCGGCCTTGGCGGTCGCCGTTCTCGACGGACTCGAGGAGGAAGGAGGGGGCTGTGCGTGGGTCTTTGGCGACGAGTCGTCGGTAGGCGACGACGGGGGTGAGCATGTCGCTGAGGAGGCGGAGGGAGAGGGGGATGGCGAGTGTGGAATCGGGATGGAGGGCGCGGTGTTGGGCGAGACAGGCCTTGAACTCGTCGCGGGAGGGTGTGGTCATGGGTCGCGGGAGGAGTATCGGCTGTCCGGGCGGGTTGGGTCAGGGGGTCGGGGGGGTGGCTGCTGCAAGTGTGTCGGTGATGATCCAGGCGAGGTAGGCGAGGAAGGAGAGGAGGAGGAAGGCGCCTTCGGCGCGTGAGATTCGGAAGCCGGTGCGCATGAGGGGGAGGAGCGCGATGGCGAAGGCGAGCATGACGGGGACATCTCGGAAGAGGATCTCGCGGTCGACGTGGACGGGTGTGACTGCGGATGCGGCGCCGAGGATGAGGAGGACGTTGAAGATATTGGAGCCGATGATGTTTCCGACGGAGAGGTCGGGTTGCTTTTTGATCGCGGCGATGAGTGAGGTGGCGAGTTCGGGGAGCGAGGTGCCGCAGGCGACGATGGTGAGGCCGATGATGACGTCGGAGACGCCGAGGGCTTTGGCGATGGTGGTGGCGCCGGAGACGAGGAAGCGCGAGCCGACGACGAGGAGGATGACGCCTCCGAGGATGTAGGCGAGGTCGAGGAGGACGGGGCGTTTGCGAGCGGCTTCGAGGGATTCTCCGGTGGGGATGCTTCCTTCGAGGGCTTCGTGGATGACCTGGGGCTCGCGTTTGGCGATGACGTAGAGGACGGAGGTGTAGAGGAGCGCGATGAGGAGGAGGATGGCGCCGTGCCAGCGTTCGACGACGTATGCGCCGGCGTGGACGTGGCCGATCCATGCGAAGAAGGGGACGAGGAGGGAGATGCCGATCATGACGGGTGTTTCGCGTCGGACGACGGCTGCCGCGCAGGCGACGGGCATGATGAGGGCGGTGAGGCCGAGGATGGCGCCGACGTTGAAGATGTTGGAGCCGATGACGTTGCCGAGCGCGATGTCTGGGCTGCCGGTGGCTGCGGCGTAGACGGAGACGGCGAGTTCGGGGGCAGAGGTTCCGGCGGCGACGATGGTGAGGCCGACGACGAGCGCGGAGACGCCGAGCCGGAGCGCGAGGGAGGCTGCGCCTCGGACGAGGCCGTCGGCGCCGAGGACGAGCGCGACGAAGCCGAGGAGGATGAGGAGTGCGGCCTGGAGCATGGGTGTTCCGCGGCGTTGCTGTGTGCCTGGGTGGGGCGCGTCGAGATCAGGACGCGGGGAGGGGTGCGCGGCTCGCATCGATCACGAGCCAGGTGACGTAGGCAGCGTAGCCGAAGAGGAGGAGCGCGCCCTCGAGGCGTGAGAGTCGGAAGCCGGTGCGCATCATGGGGAGGAGGGCCACGGAGAAGACGAGCATGACGGGGACGTCGCGGTAGAGGATCGCGTTGTCGACGTGGATGGGGGAGATGGTGGAGGCGGCGCCGAGGATGAGGAGGACGTTGAAGATGTTGGAGCCGACGATGTTTCCGACGGAGAGGTCGGGCTGTTTTTTGATTGCGGCGATGAGGGAGGTGGCGAGTTCGGGGAGCGAGGTGCCGCAGGCGACGATGGTGAGGCCGATGATGACGTCGGAGACGCCGAGGGCTTTGGCGATGGTGGTGGCGCCGGAGACAAGGAAGCGGGAGCCGAGGATGAGGAGGAGGACGCCTCCGAGGATGTAGGCGAGGTCGAGGAGGACGGGGCGTTTGCGAGCGGTGTCGGCGGATTCGCCCGCGGGGACGCCGGCTTCGAACTGTTGGTGGGCTTGTGGGGATTCGCGTCTGGAGTTTCGGTAGAGGAAGAAGGTGTAGAGGATTGCGAGGACGAGGAGCAGGGCGCCTTGCCAGCGCGCGATGAGGTGTTGGTCGAACTGCGCGAGGGTGAGGAATGCGCAGGCCGGGACGAGGAGCGCGACGCCGATCATGATGGGCGTTTCGCGTTTGACGATGGCTGTGGCGCAGGCGATGGGTGCGATGAGGGCGGTGAGGCCGAGGATGCCGCCGATGTTGAAGGAGTTGGAGCCGACGACGTTTGCGAGTGCGATGTCAGGGTTGCCGGAGATGGCGGCGTAGACGGAGACGGCGAGTTCGGGTGCGGATGTGCCGCAGGCGACGATGGTGAGGCCGACGACGAGGGCGGAGACGCCGAGGCGGAGCGCGAGGGAGGCTGCGCCGCGGACGAGACCGTCAGCGCCGACGACGAGGGCGACGAAGCCAAGGATGATGAGGAGGATGGCGTTGAGCATGGCCGGTCATCAGCGAGTGAGGAGCGGCGCGATGCTCAGTGGGGGTCGGAGGCGGGCTCGGGCGCGGGGGTCGGCTCGGTCGCCGGCTCGGGCGCGGGTCCTGGGGGGGCGGATTCCTGGCGGTATTCGTCGAGGACGGACTGCATCTGCGCCTTCATGTCGCCGTCGGCGAGCGCGATGGCCTGCTCGTAGCGGGAGATGGCTTCGTCGCGCTGGTTCTTCGCGGCGGCGACGCGGCCGAGGGTGAAGATGGCGATGGGCTCCTTGCCTTCCTTGAGGGAGTTTGCGCGTTCGGCGATGCGTTGCGCGAGGTCGAGGTCGCGATCGGGGAGGTTGGGGGCGTCTGCCAGGAACCAGGCGATCTGGGAGAGGGCGTCGGCGTTGTCGTTGAGGGGGCCGAAGGCGGTTTTGTCGAGGAAGGCGTAGGCGGCGGGGGCGTCGTTGAGCTGACCGACCATGACCTGGAAGCGCGTGAGGGTCATGTTGAGTTGCTCGTAGCCCATCTCGATGAGCTGATCGACGAGGGCGAGGGCTTCGTTCCATTCGCCGGCTTCGGCGTGGGCGTTGGCCTGCTGCATGAGGGGGAGCGCGCGGGCGTGGAGGTCGGCTTCGGCCTTGGCTTTGGCGGCGGCGGCGTCTGTGTCGTAGGAGCCGTCGAGGATGGCGTCGAGGGCCTTGTCCATGCCGTCCATGGGATGGCCGGACCATGCGAGTCGGCCGTTCTGGTCGATGAGAACGACGTGGGGGATGCCTTGGACGGCGAGGGGTTCGAGCCAGGTCTGGTTGATGTGGCCGGTTGTGTCTTCCGCGACGGTGAAGGGCATGGCGTCGCCGACGCGCGCGACGTAGGCGTCGGGGGTCTCGGAGTCGGGCTGGGGCCAGACGGCGACGGCGACGACGGTGAGCTTGCCTTCGTGCTTCTTGGCGAGCTCGACGTTGTGGGGCATGAGGCGGATGCAGGGCTGGCACCAGGGGGCCCAGAAGTCGAGGAGGTAGACGTGGCCCTGGGCCCACTCGGTGATGGGCTCGCCCTTGAGCCAGGCGACGTTCTGGAGGGCCGGGGCGTTGACGCCGACGCGGATGGGGTCGGGTGTGGGGAGCGCGAGTTCCGTCGCGGGCTGTGGCGTCGGCTCGGGCTCGGCGGCATGTGCGGCGGCGCAGAGCGCGAGCGAGGCGAGTGCGATGCGGAGCATTCGTGTCCTTTCGGGGATGTGCTTGGGGAAGGTGGTGCGGGGGGATGATAGGGGCATGGGCGGGAGGGTGTGCGCGGGGGTGATGGTGCGCTAGAGTTTGGGCGCAGATGCGGCATGGGAACGGACGAGGCAGGGGCGCGGTGGCGGCATCGTGGATCGCGAGCGCGGTGTTGCATGTGGTGATCGGGATCGGGACGTATGTGGGCGCGCGAGAGTTAGAGGGGAGCGCGGGAGATGGCGCGCGCGTGCAGCTGCAATGGGCTGGGATGACGCCGCCGCCAGTGCTACCGCCACCAGCGCCGCCACCGGACGTGAAGCCACCGCCGCCGGAGCGGGAAGAGAAGCGACGGGAAGAGAAGGAGCGGGAGTGGACGCTCGGCGTGGATGCGTCGGATGCGGAGACGGCGACGTGGGTGGGTGTGGCGCCGGAGTGGGCGGGGGATGCGATCGGGAGGATTTCGGATGTGGAGCAGGGGGCGTTTGCGCTGCCGGAGGGCGCGAGTGATGCGCTGACGGGGAGGGCGGGGGGGGCGGTGGAAGCGGTGGGCGCGCCGGTGGCGGGCGGGACGGGAGAGACGAGAGCGGCGCTGGAGAGGGAGGCCGCGGAGCGATCGAAGGGGAGCGAGGCGCAGGAGGGGGAGAAGGACGTTGAGGCGCGGAGCGCGACAGCGGGGAGGATTGAGAAGCAGGAGGAGACGCGCGCGGGGGCGGTGCGGGGTGAGCGGGAGAAGGGTGGGGAGAGCGCGGAGGGTGAGCGCGAGGGGCTGGAGGAGTCGGAGCGGGATGAGGGGGGTGAGGATGCTGTGACGAAGGAGCGGCGCGAAGCGACGAAGGTGGAGGCTGTGACGGAGCTTGAGTCGAGGGGGACGTCGAGGGCGCCGAGTGAGGAGCGGGAGGAGCACGCTGCTGAGGTGGAGGAAGGAGTGGAGGAGGGGGAGAGGGTGTTGGAGGTATCGAGACCGGAGCAGGCGCCGAGCGCGGGGGGAGTGCGCGGCCAAGGGGGGGATGGCGGCGGGTTGGTGGTGGAGTCGCTGGAGGGGCAGATTTCGGACAAGGAGTCGGAGGCGACCGCGCTGAAGGATCGGGTGAAGGTGACGCCTGGTCAGCCGGTGGCTGCGAAGGGGTTGGAGATCAAGACGAGGCGGCCGGTGTTCTCGCGGTATGTGCGCGTGATGGCGGCGCCTCGGAATGCGGTGGTCCGGGTGCGGTTCACGCGCGAGGGGCGGGTTGCGAGCGCGGAGATGTTGCGGTCGAGCGGTTGGGAGGACGTGGACCGTCCGTTGCTTGACGCTGTGTACCAGTGGACCGCCACGGGGAAGCGGTTGCAGGAGTTGCCGGAGACGCGGGAGGGCGCGGCGCCGGCAACGGTGTCGATGGTGTTCGAGATCGTGCTGCGCTGAGGGTCAGTTGACTGCGAGGGTGCACTCGGAGGAGCCTTCGCCACCGGAGTCGCACGTGCCGAGGTGGGAGCGTGCGCGGCAGACGCAGGAGGGTCGTACGCCCGGGGCTTTGCCGTAGGTGCAGCAGGCGAAGTAGCCGGGGCCGCAGGTGACGGAGCAGCCTGCCGCGTCGGGCGCGTCGGTGATGTGTGCGTGGAGTTCGTCGATCCTGCGTTGCTTCTCGCGCTCTTGGTCGGACATCGCGTGCGCGCTGCCGATGACGATCATGGCGCCTGGGTCGAGCGCGAGGACTTCGGGGTCGTCGTCGAGTCTGAAGTTGACGAACTCGGGCCCCGCGTTCCAGAGGATCTCGCGGACGAGGGGCTTGTTGCGTTCGGGCTCTTCGCCGAATCTGGCGCCGAGACGGATGACGCGGCTGCCTTCGAGGAGCGTGACGTTCTGTCCGTGCGGGACGACGAAGTAGTAGGGCGCGTTGAGGTATCCGGCGAGCATGGCGAGCTCGTCGGTGGAGACGGCTGTAGCGGCGTGGAGGATGTCGCCGAGTTCGCGGGGCGGTTCGGCGAGCGTGTTGGGAGCGGCGCAGGCGAGAGCGATGCAGCACGCCGCGAGGCAACGCACGCTGAGGGCGGAGCGGATCATGGGGATGTCTCCTCGATCGCTCGGGCATCCGGGGCCGGAGACGTCGGTCGTCCGAGCCGCCGGAGGGACGAGAGCCGCGTTCAGTATCCGCGGCGCCGACCGGGGGAGTCAAGCGTGTTCGTGTTGATTACTCGGGCGAGCCTTTGGCCATGTCGTAGACCCACGGCTGGATGGCACGGGGGAAATCGAGGACTTCGCCCTGGTTGAAGAAGAGGGCGAGCTCCTTGGCCGCTGCTTCGGGGGAGTCGGAGCCGTGGATGAGGTTGAAGGAGTTGGAGACGCCGAAGTCTCCGCGGATGGTTCCGGGCTCGGCCTTAGAGCCGAAGGTGGCGCCCATCATTTTGCGCGAGATGGCGATGGCGCCGAGGCCTCGGAGGGCGAGGACGAGGACGGGTGAGGAGGTCATGAAGGAGACGAGGCCCGGGTAGAAGGGCTTTCCTTTGTGGTCGGCGTAGTGCTTCTCGGCGAGCGCGTTGGGGATCTGCATGAGTTTGGCGCCGACGACCTGCAGGCCTTTGTCCTCGAAACGGGTGAGGATGCGGCCCATGAGTCCGCGCTGGACGGCGTCGGGCTTGAGGATGATCAGGGTGGTTTCCATGGCTCGTCTCTCTTTGGAGTTCGGGGTTCTTACCGGGTGGGATGTGCGGTTGGGAGGGATGTGTGGGGAGGGGCGGAGAGGATAGCGGGGGGAGGGGCTGGAGGCGAATGAAAACTGTTGCGTGCGCGCGGCATCCGAGTGGGTGGGCGGGGCGTACCACTGTGCCCGTTGATATTGACAACAGGAGAGCAGAAAGGAGTTTTCGTTGAAGAAGGAAGCACGTGTGTTTGTTGTGTGCGGCGCGTTGGCTGCGTGCGGCGTTGCCGCGGGCGGGATTCAGACGGAGATCGTGGATTTCTTCCCTGAGGGGGAGCAGCTGCTGCAGTCGCAGTTGTTGTTCATTCGCCCGCATCTCGCGGGTCGGGAGATCGTGGAGACCCGGCTGATCATCGAGTTCACGCCCGCTGCGGGCTACAACGCGGCGGATTTTTATCTGCTGCTCGTGGCGCCGGTGGAGCCGGTGAAGGGCGCGACGGGCTTTGTGTACCTGCAGTCCGGGAAGGACCTGGGCTGGCACGGGTCTGGCACGTTCTCGGCGTCTCTGTCGTTCAGCGACCTGAACGGCATTCTCATGGAGGGCGGCCGTTGGGGGTTTGAGGCGTTCCCGTCGATCGATCCGCCGATCTTTGCGGGGACGTTCAGCGATTCGACGCGATGGGAGATCGACACGGTGGAGGTTCCGGCGCCGGGCGCGCTTGCGCTGCTTGCGTCGGGGGCGTTGTGCGGGGCGCGTCGGCGTCGTCGGCAGCGCTGACGGGCTGAACGTTGTTGATTGAGATGAAGGCCGTGCGCACGCGCGACGACAGCGTCGGGCGTGGCGCGGCTTTTTTGTTGTTGCGTTTGCGCTGCGTAGGCGAGCGCATCACCACGTGAGCATGGTGAGGGCCGCGAGCGGGAACCAGAAGAAGCCGGAGAGGGAGGAGAGGGTGAGGAGCGCGATTGCCAGCGCGGGGGGGACGCGGGAGGTGGTTGGTGTCAGAGTGGAAGACCAGTCGGCGCGCCAGGCGAACCAGGAGGAGGCGATGAGCGCGATCCAGAGGAGGAGCGGGAGTGAGAGGGAGAGGCTGACGGGGAGAAACGCGTCGAATCGGAGCAGGGCCGCGAGACGGAGGAGCGGGAGCGCGAAGAGGAGTGGGAGGATGAGCCAGAAGGAGGCTCGTGCCCATCGGAGGAGTGATTCGGGGCGGGAGGGTGTGTGGGTGTGGCGTGTCGCCAGGGGCGCGAGCGCGAGGGTGAGGAGGAAGAGCGCGAGGGTGTTGAAGGTGATTGCGTAGGAGTCGGCGCGTTGCGCGATGAGGAGGGAGGCTGGGAGGGGCGCGATGGCGATGAAGAGGGAGGGGAGGGAGGCGGTGCGGAGTTCGCGTTGGAGGGAGGCGAGGTCGATGCGGGTGTTGGGGGAGGAGAGGTCGGCGCCGCACTCGGGGCAGGTGGAGGCGTGGATCGGGTATGCGCAGCGTGCGCAGGCGGGCTGGGCCGAGAGAGCGGACATAGGAGCGGATATCGGACGCCCCCGGACGGGAGTTGAGGTGCGCGGTCAACTTCCCAAGGAGCCTTCGGGGGGCGCGAAGAGGACGATGATGCGGAGGGTTTCGGTGATGTCTTGGAAGCGGTGCGGAACGGCGCGGCGGACGTAGAGGACATCGCCCTGCGCGACGGGGCGGGTCTGGTCGCCCGCTGTGAACCGGGCGCGGCCCTGGAGGATGACGTAGATCTCGTCTTCGGCGTGCGGGGATTGGGGATCGGCGGCGCCGGCTTCGAGGACGTAGAGGCCCGCGGAGAGTGCGGGGGCGCGGAGGAACTCGTGGTAGAGGCGGCCTTCGCGCGCGTGGGCTGCGTTGAGGTCGGGGGCGGGGAAGAAGGCGGCGGCTGGGTCGGAGGGAGTGGCGGGCATGTGGTGATCTTTGGAGAAGTGATGGTGTGCGGCGGGCGCGGGAGCGTCATACTCCGGGCCGCATGAGCGAGCCGCGGACACGCGAGGACGTTTTGTACCGGTACGTCATAGTGGGCATCGATGTTCACACGACGGACGGGGACCCGGTGCGTCTGCACCAGATGCACGGGCCGGTGCTTCGGCGCGACGTCTCGACGCCGTTGACGGTGCTGCGACTGCGCGGGGCGTTCGCGGGTCGTCTTCTGGAGTTGCCGCTGTCGCTGGAGCGGTTTGAACCGGCGTTGGCGGGTGGGGCGTATCGGTTGCGGTCGACGGGGGAGGAATTGCGCGACGTGGATTTTACGTATCGCATTACGTACCGGCTTGAGCCGGGAACACCGAAGCACAAGATCGACACGAGTGAGGATGAGGGCGATCGGTTTGCGTGGAGGGCGCTGCCGCGGCGCACGGTGATGCTCGAGCCGATTACGCGGCGGCTGGCGCGTGAGGGCAGGCGGAACGAGGAGGGGATGCGCGGCTGGGTGGCAGGGCGCATCCGGGAACTGGAGGGGCTGTCGGAAGCGGATCGCGCGATGCTGCTGTCGAAGCTGGGGGTGGCGCACATGACGGCGTTCGGTGAGGCGTTTGCGCCACGGAAGGGTCGGAGGCCAGCGTATGCGCACGCGCCGCTGTACTACTGCCGCGTGCTGGACCTCCTGGCACGGCGCGCCACGGAGGAGGAGCAGCATCGGGCGGCGCACGTGATGCGTGGGCTGCGGCGGGACTTGCTGGATCGCTCCGAGCGCGAGCAGCCTGCGCTGGTTTCGGAGTGAGAGGTGGTGGGGTTTCGGGAGGAGCGGAAGGGCAGAGCGATCGGGTGAGGCTTGGGCTGCGACGGTCGCGGCCGTATGAGGCGCGAGAGTTTGGGAAGCGATGCGATAGCCCTCACCTCGGTCCTCTCCCACTCCCTGCCGGTCGCGGGAGAGGAAGGGCGCAGCGGTCGCGTCAGGTGTGAGGGGCGAGGGATGGGGCGAGCCGATAGACTCGGCGTCGGCTGGGGGGGTGGAAACGGGAAGCGGCAATGGAGCGGCCAGGGAGGGCCTTGGATGAGCGCAACGGCGGAGCCGATGGAGCGGACGAAGAAGGTGGGGAAGAAGGCGCGGGAGACGGCTGAGAGCCTTGCCGGGAAGCAGCGCGAGATCTCGGTGTCGGAGTTCTTTGCCAAGAACCGGCACCTGCTGGGTTTCGACAATCCGCGGAAGGCGTTGCTGACGACGATCAAGGAGGCGGTGGACAACGCGCTGGATGCGTGCGAGGAGGCGGGCATCCTGCCGGATATCTACGTGGAGGTGGTGGACCTTGCGCGGGAGTCGGGGGGGAATGAGAAGGGGAAGGGGAACGAGGGTGAGGAGACGGGTGGCAAGGGAGGGAAGGGCGCGAGCGCGTCGAGCCGGTACCGGGTGATCGTGCAGGACAACGGGCCGGGCATCGTGCGGAAGCAGATCGAGCACATCTTCGGGAGGCTGCTGTACGGCTCGAAGTTTCACCGGCTGAAGATGAGCCGAGGTCAGCAGGGGATCGGGATCAGCGCTGCGGGCATGTACGGGCTGATGACGACGGGGAAGCCGGTGCTGATCGTGTCGAAGACGGGGGTGAAGAAGCCGGCGCACGAGGTGGTGCTGAAGATGGACACCTCGAAGAACCGGGCCGAGGTGGTGTCGGAGACGGAGCATCCTGAGGATGACCCGATGTTCCCGCACGGTCATGGGACGCGGGTGGTGATCGAGCTGGAGGGGAAGTATCAGAAGGGTCGGGGGAGCGTTGATGAGTATCTGGAGCTGACGGGGATCGCGAACCCGCATGCGCGGATCGAGTACGTGGCGCCGATGCAGTCGGGGGACACGGCGCCGGCGCGCGTGGAGTTCCCGCGCGCGGTGGAGGAATTGCCGCCGGAGGCGAAGGAGATTCAGCCGCACCCGCACGGGATCGAGCTGGGGATTCTGATCCAGATGCTGGAGCGGACGGAGTCTTCGCAGCTGAGCGCATTTCTGCAGAGTGATTTTTGCCGGGTGGGCGGAGGGACTGCGAAGGACATCTGCGATCGGGCGGGGCTGTCGCAGCGGATGAGCGTGAAGAAGGTGGGGCATGCCGAGGCGGAGCGGGTGTACGCGGCGATTCAGGAGGCGAAGATCATGTCGCCTCCGACGGACTGTTTGAGCCCGATCGGGCCGAAGGTGCTGCTGAAGGGGCTGGAGAAGGGGTTGAAGCCGGACTTCATCGCGGTGTCGTCGAGGCCCGCGGCGGTGTACCGGGGAAGGCCGTTTTTGATCGAGGCGGGCGTGGCGTACGGGGGTGATCTGCCCGGGGATGAGACGGCGCGTGTGCATCGGTTTGCGAACCGTGTGCCGCTGCAATACCAGCAGGCGGCGTGCGCGTCGTTCAAGGCGGTGACGGAGACGGACTGGAAGCGGTACGGGCTGCAGCAGCCCCGGGGGAGCCTGCCGACGGGTCCGCTGGTGGTGATGATCCACATGGCGAGCGTGTGGGTGCCGTTCACGAGCGAGAGCAAGGAGGCGATCGCGGATTACGACGAAATCCGCAAGGAGATGCGGCTCGCGCTGCAGGAGTGCGGGCGGAAGCTGGGGGCGTATCTCAATCGTCGGCAACGGATGAAGCGCGAGGGTGAGCGGCGCAACATCTTCGAGCGGTACATCGGGGAGGTGGCCAAGGCGTGCGAGACGATCACGGGGACGCCTGCGCAGAAGGTGTATGAGGCGCTGTATGCGACGGCGATGCAGAAGACGGCGCAGGCGGATGAGACGCTGGATGAGGAAGGTCGCGTGGTGAAGCGCGAGGAGGCGCTCGAAGAGGACGAGACGGTGTTCATCCGGGAGGGGACGGAGGGGGGGGATGGTGAGGAGGGGCAGAAGGAGGGGAAGCCCGCGAAGCGGAAGGATGACGGCGCGCTGTTCGGGGGTGAGGAGGGGGAGAGCGCGGGGGAATCGCGGGTAAAGAGGAAGCGCGCGGGGAGCGGGAAGAAGAAGGGCGTGAAGGAGCGGAAGCGCGCGGCGGACTCCCCCACTGCCGTGAAGGGGGATGGGGCGCGCGGGGGAGGCGCGGGGGGAGCCGCAGTGAAGAAGAAAAAGCCGAAGTATCGGTATTTGAATGATGGGCGGATCGTGCCGGTGGAGGATGAGGGCGGGTTGTTTTGAGTGGTAGCGCGAAGGAGCGTGCGGCGATGGCGAAGGGTGTGAAGCAGGAGCGGGCGGGCGGGAGGAAGCGCGACTCGGGGGCCGAGACGATCAAGCGGATCGTGGGTCTGGGGGAGCGGGTGGTGAAGACGTCGCTGTCGGCGCGGGAAGGGGACCCTGCGCTGGACGTGCCGACGCGGACGCTGTCGAACACGAAGTTCAACAAGGCGCGCGGGATGCTGGAGATGGGGGACGCGACGCTGACGCGGAACCTGTTCAACGTGGGTCAGGCCAAGAAGTTCATGCAGTCGATGCTGGTGGCGTCGGGTTGCAAGGGGCTGATCGAGCAGGGCAAGACGCTGAGCCTTCGCGGGATGTACTACCGCTCGCTGCACACGATCTCGGGGACGAAGGAGAAGACGTTCGACGATCAGAGCGAGAGCGACGGGATCCTGGAGGATCTGGAGGTATCGCTCGGGGCGCTGCGCGAGGAGCTGCACGTCTTTGCCAAGAAGCGCGGGACGATGGTGGGGAACATCACGATCGAGGATTCGGGGGACGAGATCGATTGCCGCAGGATGGGTTCGGGGGGGTATGCCATCCCGTCGATCTGCGAGCCGGACGTGATCAAGTTCAAGAAGTGCGAGGCGAAGTTCGTTCTGCACGTGGAGAAGGACACGGTGTGGAGCCGGTTTAACGAGGACCGGTTCTGGCAGACGCACAATTGCATCCTGACGGAGGGGAGCGGGCAGCCGCCCCGGGGGGTGCGGAGGCTGCTGCACCGGCTGCACCATGAGCTGGGGCTGCCGGTGTACTGCCTGCTCGATTGCGACCCGTGGGGGCACTACATCTACAGCGTGATCAAGCAGGGGTCGATCAATCTGGCGTACGAGAGCCAGCGGATGGCGATCCCGGAGGCGAAGTTCCTGGGTATCCGCGCGGTGGACTACAAGCGGTGCGGGCTGACGGACGACGTGCAGATCGACTTGAATGACAAGGACATAGCGCGAGCGAAGCAGATCGCGGCGTACCCGTGGTTCGCGAAGCACAAGGGGTGGCAGCGGGAGATCGACCAGCTCCTCAGCAACGGGTTCAAGATGGAAGTTGAATCGTTGATCACCAAGGACATCTCGTATGTGACGGAGACGTACGTGCCGGAACGCTTGAAGGCAAAGGACTGGCTGGATTGAGGGAGCTGGCGGAGACCCCGGGATGGTCTCACCCTGTTCCGAGGTGTGTATACTCACCCTACCGGAATGGGTGATACAGGGGCGTTGCCGCGTGTCATCCGGACGATGATTCGCCAAAGGGCGAGAGGAGCGCGGCGCTTGCGGCGCGTTGAATGAGCGTGGAGATGGATATTCAACATCGGGGAGATATCGCGCCGTCACTGGCAAAGTCGGGCCCGCACCCGACGCGAATATTGCTCGCGGACGACGATCATCTCGTGGCGACGGGGTTGGCTTCGGCGGTGCGGTCGCTTGGGTACGAGGTCGTCGGGCCGGCGCCGAACGGGGCGATGGCGGTGTCGCTGGCGCGGACGGAGGCCGGGGGTGTGGGTGTGGACCTTGCGGTGCTGGACATCCGGATGCCGGTGATGTCGGGCGTGGAAGCGGCACGTCGTCTGTGGGACGAGTGGTCGATTCCGACGGTGATCGCGTCGGCGTACTCGGATGACGACTACATCACGCAGGCGCGCGACGCGGGCGGGGTGTTCGGGTATCTGCTGAAGCCGATCACGGCGGAGAGCCTGCGGGTGGCGATCTCGGTGGCGTGGTCGCGTTCGCTTGCGGAGCGCGGGCAGGCGGGGCGGATCGCGCAGCTGGAGCAGAACCTGCGGAACCGGCAGGTGGTGGAGCGAGCGAAGTGGAAGCTGGTCTCCGCGTTGGGTCTGACAGAGCCTGAGGCGCATTCGCGGTTGCAGCGGGCGGCGAGAGATCACCGCCGGCAGCTGGTCGAGGTGGCGCAGCAGACGATCGATGCGGAGGATCTGTCGTTCCTGACGAACACCGCCAAGGCGTGACGTCCCGGGACCGGCATTGCCTATCTTGACATTTTGCGACGTTGAAGCGTTCTGGTCGGGTGCACTCCTCGCGGATTCTTCGCCTTGAAAGGGTGAAAGAGGGGGCTTGAGGGTTGCGATAGCGCGGGGCGTCCGGCATTCTGTGCGCTCGCCTTCCGGTGAGCAGAACATCAGCCCCGCGGTGGGTCGGAGCGTGCGGAGGAAACGCTTCGTCCCGTTCGCGGGGCTGTTCTTGTGGGGGGCGTCCAGGAAAAAGTGAGGTGGGGTCAATCGGGGTTGAGATCGGGCCGATAAGGGCGATGACGGGCCTGGAGCGCGATGCGTCCGGGCGTGGTCGGTTCATCGTCGCGCCCGGAGCGGGGCGACGCTCGGATATGGCGAGCGTGGGGCCGGAGGTCTCACGGGCGCCCGCATCATGAGGCAGAGCCCATGGGAACGGCACAGAGCGGAACGGTGTGGACGGTCGCGGCGTTGGGTCTGGTGGCGTGCGCGGGCGCGTGCACCTCGGCGCAGCAGACCGACGCTGGAAATCATCGCCCCGAGCGCGTGGCTGCGATGCCGCGGATGGCGCCCGCTTCGGGCCCCATGGCGCTGCCGGTGGCGAGTCATGCTCCGATCTCGGCGGACGCGGGCAGTGTGGGCCTCCTGTTCCTCGACGAGCAGCCCGGTCAGCACGGCGGTTCCCATGTGGACACGCTGGACAATCTGACGCAGGCCACGTTTGCCCGGGAGGGCGCCGATTTCGATCCGGACATCTCCTCCGACGGCATGACGCTGGTGTATGCGAGCACGCAGCACCGCGCGACGGCGGACATCTACGTGAAGTCGGTGCACGGCCAGGCCGTGACGCAGCTGACGAACGATCCGGGGCAGGACGTGATGCCGGCGATCAGCCCGGACGGGCAGCGCGTGGCGTTCACGTCGAATCGTGCCGGTTCGTGGGACATCTACGTCGTGGGCATCGCGGGCGGTCAGCCTGTGCAGATCACGATGGAGTCGACGCACGAGCTGCATCCGACGTGGTCTCCTGACGGGCGCAATCTCGCGTTCTGCCGACTGAATCCTCGCTCCCGACAGTGGGAGCTGTGGGTGGTGGACGCCGCGAACCCGACGGCTGCGCGGTTCATCGGTCACGGGCTGATGCCCGAGTGGAGCCCTGCGGGCGATCTGATCGCGTACCAGAAGCCGCGTGATCGCGGAGAGCGTCTGTACTCGATCTGGACGGTCTCGTTCTCGGAGGGAGAGGCACGGAACCCGACGGAGGTTGCGTCCGATCCGCAGATCGCGTTCGTGAATCCGACGTGGTCGCCCGACGGGACGCGTCTCGCGTTCGCGGCGGTGTCGAACCCGTCCGGGCCGATCGTGGGCGGGCTGGGCTTCAAGCCGGGCGCGTCGCAGATCTGGATGGTGAACGTGGACGGCTCTGCGCGGACCCCGCTGACGGACGGCCCGTTCGTGTCGGTGATCCCGCGCTGGTCTCCGGACGGACGCATCTACTTCGTGTCGAATCGGGCCGG
Organism: Phycisphaerales bacterium; assembly: GCA_050174775.1. GTDB lineage: Bacteria > Planctomycetota > Phycisphaerae > Phycisphaerales > UBA1924 > CAYPGJ01. The sequence continues at coordinate 217,858 of JBFXJP010000004.1, read as the reverse complement.
GACGGACAATGTGTGGTCGCTGTCGCCCGGGCTGGCGATCCAGACGGCGTCGTTCGATGCCGGTCGAGGCGGCCACATGTCTCCCGCGCACCCGCAGGGCGGGGCGGGCGGCCACAACACCCACCAGACGGCGGGTGCACACCAGCCCGTCGGGGCCCCCGGCGCGGGCAACCCGATGATGTTTCCCGGGATGGCCCCCGGAATGACCCCCGGAATGACCCCTGGAATGACCCCTGGGATGGCCCCTGGGATGGCCCAGCAGCATCAGGCTCAGGCGGGGCAGAACCGAACGTCCGAGAATCAACCCGCGCACACATCCCAGCCGATGATGACACCGCCTCAGCCGGCGCCGTCGGAGATGGCGAACGCGCCGACGCACGAGGACGATCCGCACCAGGATCATTGATTTCCGTCCGCCCTGTTCCGTCATGCTGGAGAGCAGACTGATGCCGATCCGTTTCGCCCGAACCCATCGACCGCTTGGCCGCGCGATCCTTGTCGCGTCGGCGTTCCTGATGCTCCCGGCGCTTGTGGGGTGCAGCGGGACGCGGAAGGACGTGCTTGTGCAGCCTGCGACGCTGCGCGCGCCGCAGTACCCGGGGATGGCGGGGCGGACGCCTGTGTGGGCCGTGGCGCCGCTGCGGAATGAGTCGGGCGTGTCGGTGGTGGATTCGCTGACGGTGACGGACCAGCTGGCTCGTCAGGTGCATTCGGTGGAGGGTCTGGACGTGATCCCGGTGAACCGGACGATCGCGGCGATGCGCGCGTTGCGGATGGAGGACATCTACAGCCCCGCGGACGCTCGTCGTCTTGCAGAGGCGCTGGGCGCGGACGCGATCATCGTGGGGACGATGACGGCGTGGGACCCGTACGACCCGCCGAAGATCGGGTTGAGCCTTGCGTTGTTTGCGCAGGACGGCTCGCCGATGGTTCGGGCGGCGCGTGCGCCGCTCGCGACGCCGTCGTCGGACACTCCCGAGACGTTCGCCCTGGAGACTTCCGGTCGCGACATGACGATCGGGGGGAGCGAGTTTTCGGACGAGCCGATCGCCACGGCGTCGGAGCACCTGGACGGCGCGAACCACGGCGTGCAGATGTTGGTCAAGAACTACGCGTCGGGGCGACATGAGACTGTTTCCGCGCTCGGGTGGCGCCGATATCTAGCGAGCATGCCGCTGTACACGGACTTTGCCTCGTACCGACTGGTCGGGAGGCTGTTGGAGGCGGAGCAGCGTCGCGTGGGCGGTCCGATCGCTCAGGCGGAAGAGAAGAACTGACTATCGCGCGGGCGGAGCCCCGCGCCACGGTCGAGGCGTAACGGCAAGCCCGTCGCACTCTCGGCCCACGGAACCAGGACAGACACGCTGCTCGGGCGGGAGTCTCGAGCGGCAAGGATAGGGACGCCCCTGCGCCCGTCAGAGCCGGCACGCGAACATGACCCACCTGCCGATCGTTCAGGCATTCCTCAGCTACCTCACGGACGAGCGTCACTTCTCGCCGTACACCGCGCGCTGCTATGGGGCGGACCTGCGACAGTTCACGGAATGGCTGGGGTCCGACCTCGGTCTCGAGTTTGATGCGTCGCGCGAGACGGCGGCGCAGCAGCGACTCGAGCAGCACAAGAGCGACGGGGACATCGCGGGGCGCATCTCGCGCACCTCGCTCTCCGAGGCCACCATCTTCATGGACACGGACGGCCTGCGGAAGTACCTGGCGCACCTCGCCGAGCAGAATTACTCCCCCGCCACCATGGCGCGGAAGATCGCCACGCTGCGATCGTTCTACAAGTGGGCGCACAAGCGCGGGCACACGTCGACGAACCCGATGACGCTGATCCGCACGCCGCGGCAGAACAAGCGTCTGCCGAAGGCGATCACGATCGAGCAGGTGGAGCTGCTGCTCTCGGCGCCGGACGACCGCGAGCTTCTGGGCGCGCGGGACCGGGCGATCCTGGAGACGCTGTACTCGACGGGCATCCGCATCTCGGAGCTGGTCGGTCTGAACATGTCGGACCTGGACCAGGCCGGGGAGGCGATCCGCGTGCGGGGCAAGGGCAAGAAGGAGCGTCTGGCTCCGCTGGGCTCGCACGCGCTGGGCGCGATCCGGCAGTACCTGCGGTACTTCCTGCAGGACCCGCGGTTCGCTGGGCAGAGCGCGACGGTGACGCCTTCGGGGCGCGAGCGTCCGCTGTTCATCAACAAGCACGGCGGTCGGCTGTCGTCGCGGTCGGTTCGTCGGAAGCTGGACAAGTATCTGAAGCAGGTCGGTCTCGACCCGCACATCTCTCCGCACACGCTCCGGCACTCCTTTGCCACGCACCTCCTCGACAACGGGGCGGATCTGCGGTCGGTGCAGGAGCTCCTGGGGCATCAGTCTCTCAGCACGACGCAGGTGTACACGCACCTGTCGACCCAGCGGATGCGTCAGGCGTACAACGCGGCGCACCCGCGGGCCGAGGCGTCCTGAGCAAAGCGCGGCGGTCGATCGGCCAGCCCCCCCACCATCATGAGCGCGGCTACACTGCGCGCCTATGACGAAGACACACCGCGCCGTTGCCGTCCTGCTCGCCCCGGCCCTGCTTGCCGCTCCCGCGTTCGCGCAGGACGGCGGGGCCCAGGTGGAGGAGGAAACCGCCACCGTCACGCTGCAGGCGCCGCCGGCTCCGCTGCCTGAGGGCAAGCCCGCACCGCTGCCGATTCCGGAAGATCTGAAGCCGTATTACGACCTGCTGCTCGGCCGCTTTGCGGACGGGCACAACTCGCTGCGGATCGTGGAGACGTCGTGCCCCGGGGCCCCGGGCGTGCTGTTTGGTGAGTTCGTCGCGGGGGACGGAGAGAATCAGAACACGGCGCACGTGCTGTTCCAGTTCCTCCATCGTCGGGGGAACCTGTATTTGCGGATGTTCCGGCTGCCGGGAGGCGGGATGTTTGCGCCGGGGGTTGCGTGCGTGCCCACGGCGATCCCGGTGATCGAGCTGGACCAGCTGGATGTGGTGGCGGATCTGCCGGTGCGGATCGAGGGGCCGGCAGCATCGCCGACGCAGATCATCGCGAAGGCGGATGGGCCGTTCCCGACGGTTGCGGGCGGGGCCGTGGAGATGATGAGTGAGATCCGGGTGACGAAGGAAACGCTGACACTGCGCGAGGCGGGGATGGACTCGGAGGGCCGTCAGGTGTGGGCGTTCCCGTCGAGCGGAGAAGCGGTGTTCAAGCGGACGGGGTCGGTTGATGAGCCGGTGGAGACGCGTGTCTCGGGCCTGAAGATCGAGGTGATGAAGCCGGCGTCCGACCCGAAGGCGGCGGTCGGGCAGCCCGGGGATGAGTTCACGGTGCATTACACCGGGTGGCTGCCGATCGGTCGTGTGTTCGATTCGTCGCGCGGAACGGGGCGCGAGCCGTTCACGACGCGGATCCCGGCGAGCCTGATCCAGGGGTGGAACGAGGGGCTGCTGGGTATGAAGGTGGGCGAGACGAGGCGGCTGATCATCCCGCCGTCGCTCGGGTACGGCGTGCAGGGGTACGCGAATGTCATCCCGCCGAGCTCGTGGCTGGTGTTCGAAGTGGAGCTGGTGAATCTGAACAAGGCGCCGGCGAAGACGGAGGAGGCACAGCCTGACGCGGACCAGCCGGAGAAGGCGCTGCCGGATCAGCGGTGAATGTGGTGAGGGCGAGGATCAGAGGTCGGCGGCGACGAGCTGATCCTCCTTCCACTTCTTGATTTTGAGGCCGAGCGTGCGGACGCCGATGCCGAGGGCTTCGGCGGTGCGCTGCCGGTGTCCCTTGAAGACGGCGAGTGCATCGACGATGGTCTCACGTTCGATGTCCTCGAGGGGACGAACGCGCGGGCGGATGGGGCCAGCCTCGAGGATGGAGGCTGAGCCGTTGACGTTGGGCCTCGGGGCCGGGGCGAGCGCGGGAGCGCGGAGCCAGGCGGAGACGAGATCGCCGGTGATGGTTCCGCCGCGGGCGAGCACGACGGCTCGCTCGCAGACGTTCTGGAGTTCGCGCACGTTGCCGGGCCAGGGATACGCGCAGAGTGCGTCCATGGCGGGGTCGGTGACCTCGGGGGCGGGGACGCCGTCGCGGAGGGCGATGGCGTCGACGAAGTGGCGGACAAGGAGGGGGACGTCCTCGGAACGCTCGTTGAGCGGGGGCAGGTGAACGGGGAGGACGCTGAGACGGAAGTAGAGGTCCTGGCGGAACTCCCCTTTCTCGATGGCGTGGGAGAGATCACGGTTGGTGGTGGCGATGACGCGGACGTCAACGCCAATCGTGACGGAAGAGCCGACACGCTCGAACTCGCGTTCCTGCAGGACGCGGAGGAGCTTGGCCTGGATCTGGGGCGAGACCTCGGAGATCTCGTCGAGGAGGAGGGTGCCGCGGTCGGCGAGCTCGAAGCGACCCTTTCGGAGGCGGTCGGCTCCGGTGAAGGCGCCCTTCTCGTGGCCGAAGAGTTCGGACTCAAGGAGCGACTCGGCCAGGGCCGGGCAGTTCATCGCGAGGAAGGGTTCGCCGACGCGCGGTGAGAGCTCGTGGATGGCCTTGGCCACGGCTTCCTTGCCGGCGCCGGACTGTCCGGTGATGAGCACGTTGCCGTGGGAGGAAGCCACGGCGCGGATCTGGTCTTTCACGGCGCGCATGGCGGCGGACTCGCCGATGAGCCGGTCGAGGCCTCGGCGCGTTGCGCCGAGCGTGGCGGGAGCGGCGCCGTCCGGCGCGCTCGCGGTCTGCACGCTCTCCGCGCCTGCGGAGATGCGCAGGACGGCGTTCTCACGGCGGACGCGCGCGTGCTCGATGGCGCGCCGGACGGCGATGACGAGCTCATCGCCCTCGAAGGGCTTGGTGATGTAGTCGTAGGCGCCGAGCTTCATGGCGCGAACGGCCGTGTCGACGTCGCCGTACGCGGTCATGAGGACGACGGGGAGGTCTTCGTCGAACTCCCGGACGCGTTCGAGGAGATCGATGCCCGTCATGCCGGGCATCTTGAGGTCGGTGACGACCGCGTCCGGGCGGCGGCGATGGATGACGTCGAGGGCGGCGGCGCCGTCCTGCGCGGCGAGCACGGTGTGGCCGGCGCGCTGGAGGGTTGTGCCGACGGAATCCCGCAACATCTCCTTGTCGTCGACGACGAGAACGGTGCTCATGCAAGAGGCTCCTGGGCTTGGCTCTGAGGCTCGATGGGAAAGACGAGCTCCGCGACGGCGCCCTCTCCGTCGGGAGCGTTGCGCACGCTCACGCGTCCCCCGTGCGCATCCATGATCCGGTGGACGATCGCCAGACCGAGGCCCGTGCCGGTGCGGCGCGTCGTGAAAAACGGGTTGAACATACGCTTCGCGGCGTCGGCGTCGATGCCCCGCCCGGAATCACGCACGCTGACGGCGCACATGTCGCGGGTCTTGCCGCCGGGCTGACGCACGCGGTCGCGCCGAAGATCGATCACCACGCGCGCGTCGCGGCCGGTTGGGCGCTCGTCGACGGCCTCCGCGGCATTGCGGATGATGTTCACGAGCGCCTGGCGAGCGAGCCCCGGATCGCAGCGCAGCATCTCGGGCTCGCGCGACCTGTCGGTGCGGACGACCTCGACCCCGGATCGCTCGAAGCAGTACCGGCACGCCTCCACGGCGCCGTCGATGAGCGCGTCGCTGGGGGTCGGCTCGTCGCGCACGGGCGCCTCGCGCGCGAACGTGAGCACGTCCCCGACGATGGCGTCGAGCGTGCGCACGCCGGTTGCGATCTTGCGGGCCACGGCCTGGCAATCCGGCTTGTCCGGAAGGTCCTGGATGAGCATCGAGGCATAGAGCCCGATCGAGCCGAGCGGGTTGCGGACCTCGTGCGCGATGCCCGCGGCCATCTCGCCCAGCGCGGCAAGGGCCTGCGACCTGCGGATCTGCTCGTTGGCGGCTCGGAGTTCGCACTCAAGGCGCGCGACCTGGTCGCGCAGCGTCCGGTGCGTCTGCTCGAGGCGTGAGCCGACCTCGGTGAAGGCCGAGACGAGGTCCGCGAGGTCCTGCGCGGAGACGTCGGCGCCCTTGGGGAGCTTGATCTCGGCGGCGGAGGTGGGCAGGGCGGTCATCCGCTCAGCCCTCCCGGTCCTGATACCGGGCGCCGGACTCGCGCGACCCGTATGCCGCGGCCGCCTCGCGGGCCCGCGAGACCCCCGACATCTCCTCGAGCACGCGCTCGCGCTTGCGCTCGAGCGTCCGCCGGTCCTCCTCATCGAGGGTGGATATCTCCTGCACGAGCGCTGAAACCTCGTCGCGCAGGCGCTCGATCTCCGCGCTGTGCGCATCGTCGACCTGCGCGGTCGCGGATCGCATCGCGAGCAGCTCTTCGCCCGCGCTCGTCGCCTCCTGGAGCGCCGTCTGCCGCTGGGTCATAAGCGCGAGCAAGCCGTCGGTGTCCTCGCGTTCGATGAGGTTTCGCTGCGCTCGCGCAAGCTCGCCTACCTGACGCAGCGCATCGCGCTGACGCTCGAGCAATCGCAGCGTTCGACGGGTGAGGCTCTCGCTGTTGTTCGGATCGTGCGTGTTCATCTCGGTCATCCTGACCCTTCGGAGGCTCATGCCGGGCTCCGCCGGCGTGTCGGGCGCTTCAGGTTCCTTCCTCCGGAGCGGAGGCGCGTTCGACGCGCGACGCCAGGTCCGCGGACGACTCGAGCCATCGCTCCCAGTGCGCGCGGTCGATGGGCAGATCGGGGCGATCGAATGCCTCCGGGGGCAGCTCGCGGAAGCGTTGTCTCGCGCGTTCGTTGGCCGTGCGGGCCTCCTCCATGCGTCCCGTCTGCGCATAGGCGTTGACGATCTGGATCATGGCGACCAGAGAGGCCGGGTCGCCTGCGTACCGGTTGGCCGCCACGTCGTACGCCTCGATGGCCGCGTCATACTCCGCGAGGTCGAACGCCGCATCACCCCGGTAGAAGAACGCGTTTCGCACGGCCGCGCGCTCGGAAGCGCTGAGCCGCTTCTCCTCGCGCAGCACGGCCGCGGCGCAGATCTCCTCGTACATCGCGTGCGCGTCCCGCAGGCGCTTCTCGCGCATCGCGGTGAGCTCATCGCGTTCGTTCTGGGGCATGGCGCCGCGGAGCGTCTCGGCGATCTCCTTGGCCGAGAGTCTCAGGGCGTCCGCGAGCTTCAGGCGCACCGCGTCGACGCCGAGGGCGCCGTCGGTGGGCCCGCCGTTGGGGTAGCGTTCGAGGGACTCGGTCAGCCTCTCGATGGCGTTGGCGTACCGGCCTGAGCGGAGGTAGTGCGAGCCGAGCTCGTTCAGTGCGATGCGGAAGTCCGGAGCGTCGGGGGGCATCACCGTCCCGCCGACCGCGAGGCGCAGGAGCCTCTCGGCTTCCTCGTCGTTGCCGCTCTCCCCGTCCGCGAGCAGCGTGCGCGCCAGCGGCACGATCGAGCGCACGCGCTCACCGGACTGCGGGTTGTCCGTGATCAGCGTGCGGTACACCTCCGCCGCGGGCGCGAACTCGCCGATGGCCTGGTGCGCCTGCGCAACACGGAGGCGCGCCGCGGCCGAGCGAGCATCGCTCGGACGGCCGTTCGCGTATTCGCTGAACGCCTTGATCGCGAGCTCGTGCGAGCCCGCGCGGTCCCAGGCGTCCGCGGCGTTCCAGAGCGATTCCGCGTACGCGTCCTCGTCGCTCCCCGCGACTCGACGCGCGTGCGCCGCGAAGCGTCCCGCGGCCTCCATGAAGTGCGCTCGCGCCTGCCCGCGCGTTGCGACATCCACACGCGACCAGTCGACCTCTCCGGACGGTGAGGTGGCCGGCGCGAGCAGGGCGGCGCCGAGCGCGCGATGCGACGCCCCCACCGCCACGATCGCCCACAGGTCGTCGTCCGGCCCGACGTGCTTGGAGGTCGTCGCGATGCGCTCCCCGATGGTCGAGAGCCGGAGCGCAGCCTCGTTCTGCGATTCGAGCAGTCGCTCCACGGTGCGCTGGCGCACGCTCTCCAGCGCGCGCGACGGCAGCCCGATCGAGCCCTTGCCGTCCGCGAGCGCGGCCGCGAGTTCGCCGAAGGCCTCGATCGCCCGGTCCCATGCGCCGATCGCGGCCTCACATTCCGCCACGCCGAGCATCGCGTCCGCGCTGCCCGAGGAATCGGGGAACTGCGTGATCACGCCGAGGTAGCGCTCGCGTGCCTCGTCGTAGTCCGCGCCTGCTTGCGCGACACGTCCGAGCATCACGCCGACGTCGGCCTGACGGTCGTCCGTGGGCCGCAGGAGACGCTGCGCGTGGATGAGGTGCTTCGCGCCCTCTTCGAGTCGATTCGTCTCGACGTACGCGCGGCCGAGCAGGTACAGCAGCTCTCCGCCCAGCGGGGACCAGCGAGCCTCCTCGCTCAGCCTCGGGAGGGCGAGCAGCAGGTGCGTGATGGCCTGATCGCCCTCGCCCGCCGCGAGCCGGATCTCGGCCTGGCGCGCCAGCGCCCAGACGCGCTCGGTCTCGCTGGCCGCGGGATCGACCGCGAGCCTGCTCAGCAGCTCGATCACCTCCGCCGGGCTTGCGCTCGAATGGGCGAAGTTCGCGGAGTCCTCGATGGCGCGGTCGATGATCCCGCGGAGCGTGGCTCTGCGGATGTCCGCGGCGCTCTCGGGCATCTTCTCCGCGATATCGAGCGCTTCGGCGCGCTCCCCGACCACGGTCAGCGCGTTGGCGAGACGCGCGTTGCGCACGGGGCTCATGGACTCGCCCTGCTCCGCGGCGGCCTCGTAGTCCTCGATGACCTTGCGAGCGTCGGCGTCCGTGAGGCCGCCGGCGCGCGTCCCGGAGACCCAGCGCGCATCGGCTCGCAGCAGCCGGAACCTCGCCCGCTCCTCGGGCGTGCCCCCCCCACCGGCGATCACGCGCCCCACGGGACCGTCGAGCACGCGGACGGCATCGTCCGGGTGCTCGTCCATGAATAGCGTCTCGGCGCGCACCAGCGCACCGCTGACGTCGAACGGTTCGGGCTTCTTCTTGGGCGTGAGGAGGTTCGCCGCGACTCCCGCGAGCAGCAGGGTCGCTCCGATGACGAGCACCGGCATCTGCCAGAGTTCGCGCAGCGGGAGCTTCCCGCTGCCGCCTGACCGACCATCGCCCGCCGATTGCTCCGCCACCGACGACGCCTCCTCAAGACCACATCGCCGCCCGCGCGGACGGCATTTCCGCCCTGTTATCGGGTCGCGACCCCCCGCCACTGGAGCAATAGCCCATCTTCAGCGCAAAACCTGCACGCGCGCCCCGGCGCCGCCCGCACAGCCCTCAGCCCCGGCCGTCCCCCTCAGTGCCCTTCGGCTCCGGCGCACGGCTGACGACCACCGTGCGGGCCAGGATGTCCGCGGGGTGCCGGCGCCTGGCGTCCAGCAAGACGAACAACGCCAGCGGCGGGCAGAAGAGCTTGAGAAGTGTCCGCACCGCGGCCTGCCAGATCGCGGGACGGCCGCCACTCAGAGTAATCACGCGGCAACCCACAGCCCACTTCCCGAGCGACCGCCCGGCGAGCCATTCACCCAGAATCTCGTGCACCGCAGTGAGCACGATCCCGGTGAGGAACGCCAGCACAGGGCGGGGCGTGGAGTCCGCCGACATAGCCGCTGCAGCGGCAAGGTCTTCCGCGGGCACGTTGAACACCAGCGCGGCCAAGAACATCCCGGGGAGCAGGTCGATCAATACGGCCGCGGCGCGCTTCCACGGCTCAGCCAGGCTCATCCCGCCCGGCAGCGCGACCGCTCCCGTCTCATCGGGGGACGGACGCAGCACGAGCACAAGCACGGTGAGCATGACCGCCCCGGCCAAGAGGGCGAGTGTCTGCAGATCGCGCCCGGAAAGGGCCGTGCCGGTGCGGGCGGGGCCCTCATAGAGCGCTTTTCCTGTGACGGTGGAGACCACGGCGACGCGGTAGATCTCGCGATCGACACCGTCATTGCGCTCGCGCGACAGCCAGACGACATTGACGCGCTGATCCCCGGGCACGACGCAAAACCGCTCGCTCACACCAGTCACTGGCGATAAGTCGTACCCCCCGCTCTCACGCAGGAGACGCAGGCGCACGCTGCCCTCAGGGCCGCGCGACCACGCGACAAGGGAGCGTCCAACCGCCGCAACACGCTCATCCTCGCGCGCCGGTGCGCACGGCTCAGTCTCCCACGTCCACTCGTCTGAATCCGCGTTGGCCCGCTTGAGGGTGCAGAGCGTGGCGGCAGAGCCGGCGCTCGCGGCTTGCATCAACAACGCGGGCTCCCCGTTGCGGGTCGTGAGTTCGAAGCGCGTATCAAGATCGGCGCCGGCCGGGAGAGGAACATCCTCCCATTCGACGCCTCGGAGCGCGAGCACGCGCGCCCGCTCATCACTGCCGGACCCGGTCAGGAGCACGACCGGCCCCCAAGAGCCCAGGGCGACGCCGCGCAACGCCCCTTCTCCGGGGAGTGAGGCGAGAGCCTCGGGGTCGCGGCCCAGCGGCTCGTACAGGTACGAGCCCGGGACCGCGCCAGCGCGCACGCTGATCGCGCGCACGAGACGGGAGGGTGCTCGTCCGGACGTTTGCGCGGCATCCACGTCCGGCTCGAAGACCATCACGAGCCGGCCGTTGCGCGTCGCCATGGCAGAGGGTGTCCACGGGAGGTCCGGGCCGTGGCGGATGCTGCCGGGCTCGAGGTCCGCAGGCAGGTGATAGATCGAGCCGTACTCGGGCTTGGCGTTCTCTCCGAGCCCCGCTCCGGGGAGCAGTCGGACCGGGGCGCCGACCGGGCGCACCTTTGTGGCAAAGAAGGCGTGCGACCCGTCGCCCGCCGCGCTGAGCGTCTCAGCCGCGCAGGGCGCGATGGCGGCGCACAGGAGCCAGATCACCAAAAGACCACTTCGGATCGTCCGCTCGCGCATCGCGCCGATCATACGGCCAGCGGGCTCATCGCCCCTCGGGCTCGTCCACCGGCGCCCCGTCGCAGTTCTCGTCGAGCAGCCGGATGCTGCCCGGCGCATGCACGTCGAGCAGGAAGTCGAGGTCGAACGCCTGTGGGGGTAACTGCCGGTCGGTGCCGCGCACCGGGTCGAAGAGGTGGAGCGTGAGTTTCATCTCGCTCGCGCGGGCCTCCATGACGATCTGCTTGGGCATGCGCACGGGCGCCCCCCCGCCACGCATCTCGACGGGCGCATAGTCGCTCATGGTCGCGACGATCGTGGGTGTCCCTGCCCAGGACGTGGCATCGCCTGCTGCCCCGGGCAGGAGTTCGATGCGTGAGGGTTCGCCAGTGTCGACGTTGGAAGTGATGCGGAGCCGTCCTGACGGGGTCGTGACAAACACCCGCGCCTCGCCCACCGCTCCTCCGACGCGCCCCTGTGCGCCGTCGGGCAGCGTGCGGACGCCGAGCGTGGCCAGCACGTCGAGCGGATTGGCCGGGAGGCCGGAATCCTCCATGCACGGCTTGCCGACGTTGGTATTGCGGCCGACGTACGCGCGACCACCGTCGGTCATGTCGATGAACCAGAACCGGTCCGCGTCGCAGCCGAGATAGAGCACGCGCTGTCCGACCTTGCCCAGTGAGAGCGCGAGCCTGTCGGGGCCGAGAAACTGCAGATGGCCCTCACCCTGCTCGCTTCGAGCCTGCCCATCGGCGTCCTTGTACTCGAGCACGAACACGACGCGCGCCCAGAGGCGCGAGAGCGCCGCTGCGCGGGCCTGATACGACGCGACGACTCTCGATTCGATGGCCAGATCAGGCGCACTCTCAGGAGCGGTGCGCGCAAGCGGCGTCACGACGCCGGCGCCGAGCGCCAGCGCGCCCGCGATCACCCCGCTCAGCGCTCGCGCTCCGCGTTGCATGCGCTACCCCTCTCCTGCTCTGCGCTCGTGCTCACTCGCTGCGGACGAGCGCGGAGACCTGCTCCGTGGCTTCCGCGAGCGTCGATTCGTCCATGCCCGGGTCTGCCACAAACGTGGGCGGGCCTTCCTCGCCCTTCCGACGCACGAGAATGCCGCCCGGTTCCCCCTCGCTCGCACCCCGCGCGCCATCCATCACGAGCAACCGCTTGCGGCACAGAACGAGCGCGAGCAGATACCGGAGCGCGGCTCGCGACCGATCCTCCCCTTCCTGACCGGCCCCCTCACACAGCTGATCGAACATGTCGACAAGCGACTCATCGTCGATGAGCAGCCTGGCCTTGCTGTTGGGCTCGCTCAGCGTGGTCTTCCAGTGCGCGAAGATGCGCCGACCGTCGGAGAGCCGACGCGGGCCGTCCCATGCCTCAGCCGCGAACTCGGCCCGGTCGAACCCGTCCGAGCCCTCACGCTCGACCAGGGCGACGAAGATGGCCTCGCCCGGGGTGAGCTCCCGACCCGTGGCCGCGCAGACCCCTGTGGAACGCCCGATCTCGTACAGACTTCCTTGTCCGATCGTCATGCCCGCACTCTACCCGCCCCGCGACGGCGCGTCCGCCCCTCTACACTCCTCCCCCCATGACCGCGTACACCCCCGACACATCGGCCACCCCCGGCGGCGCTCGCCGCAACGCAGCAGTCCTCATCACCGGCGCCTCCGGCGAGATGGGCCACGGGCTCATCCACGCCCTGCATTCGCGCGGTCGACGCGACATCCTCGCCCTCGACATCCGCGAGGTCGACCCCGAGCTCCGCCCCTACTGCCGAGAGTCACTCGTCGGCGACATCACCGACACCGCGCTCCTCGAGCGTCTGCTCGCCACGTATGAGATCGACGCGGTCTTCCATCTCGCGGCGCTCCTCTCGACCCGCTCCGAGTACGCCCCAGAGGCCGCGCACCACGTCAACGTCAACGGCACGATTAATCTGCTACGCCTCGCCAACGAGCAGGCCCGATCGCACGGCCGCTCGGTCGCGTTCATCTTCCCCTCCTCCATCGCCGCGTACGGCATGCCCAGCCTCGAGACCAAGCAGCGCGCGGGGCGCGTGCGCGAGGACCAGTTCAACACGCCCGCCACGATGTACGGATGCAACAAGCTCTCCTGCGAGCATCTGGGCGCGTACTACGCCGAGCACTACCGCCGGCTTGCCAAGGACCGCGGCCCCAACCGGCTCGACTTCCGCTGCATCCGCTTCCCCGGCATCATCAGCGCGTTCACGCTCCCCAGCGGCGGCACGTCGGACTACGCGCCCGAGATGATCCACGCGGCCGCGCAGGGCCAGAATTACCACTGCTTCGTCCGCCCCGACGCGCGCATCCCGTTCATGACGATGCCCGACGCGATCGACGCGCTCCTCGCGCTGCACGACGCCCCGCGCGAGCGCCTCTCCACCCACGTCTACAACATCTCCGCCTTCGCGCCCTCAGCAAAGGAAGTCCTCGACATCGTCGAGCGCCACTTCCCCGGCGCCCGCAGCCTCGTCGACTTCAAGATCGACCACGCCCGCCAGGGCATCATCGACTCCTGGCCGGAGGACATCGACGACACGCTCGCACGGCGCGACTGGGGATACGCCCCCAAGCACGATCTCGAGAGCGCGTTCCGCGACTATCTCGTCCCCAACATCAAGGAACGGTACGCCCACGCATGACGCTCCCCGCCTCCACCGTCTCCGCATTCCTCAACGACCTCGCCGCCAAGACCGCCACACCCGGCGGCGGCGCCGCGGCCTGCCTGACCGGAGCCACGGCCGCCTCCCTCGCGCACATGGTCGTGGCCTTCTCCTTGGGGCGCAAGAGCCTCGTCGAGCACCAGCCCGCGCTCGAAGCCGCCTCAACCAAGCTGCTCGCGTTGCGCGACGACTTCACGCGCCTGGCCGACGAGGACGCCCAGGCGTACGGGGCGCTCAACGCCGCGATGAAGCTGCCGGCCGACGACCCCGCCCGCGCCGCAACGCTCGCCACCTCGGCGCGTGCGGCCACCGACGTCCCTCAGCGCGCCCTCGCCCGCGCCCTCGACCTCCTCCGTCTCGCAGAATCCCTCCGTCCCATCACCAACCCCTACCTCCGCTCCGACCTCGCCATCGCAGCCGTCCTCGCCGACGCCGCGGCCCGCGCCTCCCGCTGGAACATCGCCATCAACGCCCCCACCCTCGACGAAGCAGCCCCGGGCGAGGGCTCCGCCGCGCTCCAGGCCGCCGAACGAGCCTGCGCCGATGCCGCGGCCCTGCTCGAGTCCATCGAGACGCAGTGCGCCTGAACCCCGGCGCCCGCGCTGGCCTCCAAACCCCGCTTTGCCGATATTTCCTTCGTGGCCGACCCGCGCGACATCGTGGACATCCCAGGCGTGCGCACCCCCGCGCCCCACACGCCCCCGCCCGCGCAGCCCATCACCCACGGCAAAGCCACACCCTTCCTCTCCATCTGGTTCCGCTGCTGCCACGTCTACGCGCGCATCTACCGCAACCGTGATCACTCCGCCTACGAGGGCCGCTGCCCGCGCTGCGGCGCCCCCGTCCGAGCACGCATCGGGCTCGGCGGCACCGCCCAACGCATCTTCGAAGCCAACTGATCCCCGCGCCCCCACACCGCCCCCCCTTACGCGTACACCTCCATAAAGACGCGCTTCGTCGGCTTGATCTCCCGGTGGATCATCCGTCTCGTCCACTCCTTGATGTGCCCGAGCGTCGACCCCTCCACCTCCAGATACCGGCTCAGATCGTGCGTGTTCAACCGCTCCGCCAGCTGCTGAAACACGCCCAATTCCATCCCAGCCACGCCGCAGATGTAGACCAGCGTCCGACCGCTCGTCAGCATCGGCAGCAGCCGATCCTTCTCCGTCCGAATCCGGTCGTGGACATACATCGGGTCGTGCCCGTCCGGCTGCTTCTCACGCGAGATGGCCGTGATGTAGTGGAAGTTCGGATGCTTCTCCGCGAGCGCCAGAAACTCGGCGTGGTACAGCAGGTCCGTGGCGTAGGGCGCCCCCATCACCAGCGCAATCTGCGAATCGCTCTTCTCGCTCAGCAAGTCCAGCACCATCCCGCGGAAAGGCGCCACTCCCGTCCCCGTCGCGAAGAACAGGTAATCGTGCGCGGTGCGATCCATCGGCAGGATGAACCGTTTCCCCGCCGGGCCCGTCAGCGTCACCTCGTCCCCCACCTGCAGATCGCACAGGTAGTTCGACGCCACACCCAGGAACAGCTTGTGCGACTCCCAATGCTCGTCGATCGTCCGCTTCACCGTCGTCGCGATCACCTTCCCCGCCCCGTCTTCCCCCTTCGACGGTGACGACAGCGAGTACAGCCGCACCTTGTGCGCTTTGCCGTGCTCATCCACTCCCGGAGGGATCACCCCGATCGACTGCCCCGGCACGCACACCCCCTCTAGGGACGTGCCCGACACGTCGAACGAGACGTGGCGCGTGAACCCCGCGGCCTTCCGGCTCGTGCACACCTCGTTCCCCACCACCTTCACCACGACAGGGTCCTTCGGCGTGTAGAGGTGCATCTTCACCTCGGGCAAAGCCACCTCGAAGCCCGTTCCGCTCTCCGTTGCGCTCATCGTCCGTCCTGATAATCCGGCCTACACAGGCCCGCCCACTCGGCAAGCCCCGCACAGACCCACTCCGGGAACTCGTTATCCCCCGATGCGTATGGCCCCGAGGATATCCTCCCCCATGCTGCTGACGGGGCCGCACGCCCCGCCAACCGCAGACAGGAGCGCTATGGGACGCCTCGGATGGGCCGTCATACTCGGATGCATGCTCGGGATGATCCTCTCAGGGATCCTCCTCCAACGCGGCTGTCGCGCCGACGCGGACGCCACCTCCAAGGTCGTCGCGCCGCAATCCAACGTCGCCGCTTCCCCCACCCCCACCCCTTCCACCAGCTCCGGCTCCACCTGGACACGCTCCGGCGGCTTCTCCAGCCCACCCCCCCAAAGCAGCTCCAATAACCGCCCTCCCGTCAATATCCGTGATCGCCAGTACGAGGAATACCGGCGCCTCCAGGGCGGCAACCGACCCACCCCGCAGCAACCCCTCCCCCAGCCAACGATCGTCGATCAGGGCATCCGCCGGCCCGTCGCTCCAAACCCCAACCCTCCGCGCAACCGACCTCGCCCGGCATCCGTAAACGTCTCCGCGACGCCCGCGCCCTCGCCCGCGGCCGCCAACGTCGATGGCGTCACCCCGGCGCAGCAGGCTCTCGTGCCCTCCGTCCCTCAGACGGACCTCGCCTTCTTCTCCCAGCCGTCCGCTGGCGGTCGCGCGAGCTCGCCCCGTGGCGCCTCGTCCGAAGCCGCGCCCGGAGGAGACAGCTCCCCCACGTCACCGTCTCTCGGCGGGCTCGGCTCCTCCTCATCCTCGTCCGCTTTCGGACCCGGTGGCGTCTCCGTGGTCACCGGCCTGCCGCAGACTCCGACCAACGGCGGCAACAACGACACCTCCCCGGCCGCATTCACGCTCAACACGCCCGCCAACGGGGCGACCAACATCTCCACAACCGCCCAACTGACCTGGAACCAATCGACCAACGCCACCCTCTACCGCGTCCGCATCGCCACCAACTCCGCGCTGACCTCCCCCATCTTCGAGATCGCGAACCTCTCCTCCATCACCTTCACCATCCCATCCAACACCCTCAGCCCAAACACCACGTACTACTGGTCCGTCACGGCTTCCAACGCCACCTCCTCCACCACGCGCGACGCCACCACCGTCTTCTCCTTCACCACAGCGCCCGCATCCACGACACCGACACCCACCGCGCCGGGAGCCTTCAACCTCACCTCCCCGGCCAACAACGCACGAGGCCTCACCGGCCCGATCACCCTTGCCTGGAGCGCAGCCAGCGGCGCCACTTCGTATGCAGTCTCCGTCTCGCGCGATGCCGCATTCACGCAGGTCATCTCAAATACGACGACCACGCAGACAACCTTCTCGCTCGCGGAGCTCACCCTCGACCCCGGTGTGACCTACCACTGGCGCGTCGAGGCGCGCAATGCCGTGGGCCCCCGTCTCGTCGGGCCCTTCTCCTTCACTCCCCTCGGCAAGCCCGGCGCCTTCACTCTGCTCACCCCCGCGGACGGCGCCGACCCGGCCTCCGCGCCCGTCATTCTCACCTGGTCCCCGAGCATCGACGCCACCTCCTACCGCGTCGAAATCGCCACCGACTCACAGTTCCTCAACCGCGTCATCAACCGCGCCAACATCACCATCCCCACGCTCGCACTCCTTCCCTCCGAGCTCCAGACCGGCACGCGCTACTACTGGCGCGTCACGGCGTCGAACGCCGTCGACTTCACCGGCTCCACACCAGCGTTCCGCTCATTCACCACCCCTGCCGGCCCCGGCGCCTTCGCTCTCGTCTCCCCCGAGCCCGACGCCTCCGTCGGAATCCCCGTCACCCTCCAGTGGGACGCCTCCGAGGGCGCTCTCCTCTACCGCGTCGAGGTCTCCACCTCATCCACCTTCTCCTCCACGATCGTCAACCAGCTCGTGGTCCCGCTCATCTCCGGCACGCAGTACACCATCTCCGAAGAACTCCTCACGCTCGGCCAGCAGTACTTCTGGCGCGTCACCGCCTCCAACGAAGCCGGGGACCGCCTCGCCACCGGCGCGCCCCGCTCCTTCCGCGCAGGCATGGCCGACTACGACGTGAACGACGACGGTGTCGTCGATGTTCTCGACATGTACGCATACGCGGCCCAGACCAGCCCCACCGACCTCAACGGCGACGGGCGCGCCGACGCCACCGACCGCTCCGCGCTCCGCAACGCCGTCCGGGCCCGCGAGTCGCAGGACATCCTCATCCGCAACTAATATTCACTGGTCGCAGGCGCGGCGCGAGCGTCCGCTCTAGTGCGCGCCATACCGCCGCACCGCCTCACGAACGATCCGCGCCACTTCGTCCGGGTTCGACACGCTCACCCAGCACGCCTCCGGAACACCCGCCGCCGACGCAGCAGAGAAGCACACCGTTCCCAGGGACAACAGCCGCTCCGGAACGCTCCGCGTCACGTCGAGCGCCTGGATGTTCCGCAGCGCGGCTTCATACCGCCGGCGCTGCAGCACCCCGAACTCTCGGATCACACGCCGATCCGTGAGGATGTACGACCGGCACGCCCAGTCCAGCGTCTGCCACAGCAGCCGCACGACCACGAGCGTCACCACAACCGTCTCGGTAAGGCCCCGACCAACCGGCGAGTACGCGCTCCCGGACAAGAGCCACGCAGGGAGCCCCAGCAATCCGATCAGCATCAGCTCCCGGAGCGAGCCGATCACGATGAACCACCCCGACGGCCGGATGTTCAGGATGACGGTCTCGCCGTCATCAATTCCCGGGACCGAAGCCGCCCCGTCCGCCCCCACCGCGACCGAGCCCGCCCCCGTCGTCATCACCTTTCCTCCCCGCCCCCGAGCACGGCGATATCCGGCCGATTCCGCTCGAGCCCGTCGTAATCGAGCCCGTACCCCACCACGAACTCGTCCGGAATGTCAAAGCCCACCAGGTCCGCCTCCACTTCAGCCTCGCGCGCCTTGTCCTTCCGCAGCAGCACGCAGATCCGGAGGCTCGCCGGCGACTGCGCCGCGAGCATCCCGCGCAGCAGCGCCAGCGTCCGGCCCGTGTCGAGGATGTCATCGACCACGATCACGTGCTTGCCCTTGAGCCCCGTCGGCGTCTGGCTCCGCATCACCAGATCCGCCGGACGCGTCGTCTTGCCCCGGTATGACGAGACCGTCACCGGGTGGATCGACATCCGCACCGGCATCGCGCGGATCAGGTCCGCCGCGAACACCAAAGCCCCGGTCATCACCGGGATCATCACAACCTCATCCCCCTCACCCATTTCCGACCGGAGCGCCGCGCAGATCTCCTCCCCCATCGCGCGCACCCTCGCCCCGATCCGGTCCCGGTCGATCAGCACTCGTTCCTGCGTCGGCGGCATCCGCGCATCCTACCCCCGCGCCCACCCACCGCGCGGTACCCTTCCCCACCATGATCAAACTCAATTACGCGAACTGCCTCGCAACCCGCGTCGGCAACCACGGGCTCGACCCCGCATCACTCGCGCCCGGCTCGCAATCCCACAAGGCCGCGGCCTCCATGACCCGATCCCTCGCCTCCACGCGCGGGACCGAATGGGAAGTCTGGCGCGACCTCGCGAAGGACCCCACGCGCTCCAATCACCTCCGCGCCGTCCGCGCCCTCGCCGAGAAGCACCGCCCCAACACCGACAACCTCATCGTCATGGGAATCGGCGGCTCCGCCCTGGGCAACATCGCCCTCCAATCCTCCCTCAACGACCCTCTCTGGAACCTCCTCCCCCCGGCGCGACGCAAAGGCCCGCGCGTCTTCATCGTCGACAACGTCGATCCCGTGCTGTTCGGCTCGGTCCTCAACTTCGTCCGCGAGTCCGACCCCCACCTCAAACGCACCGTCTTCAACGTCATCTCCAAGTCCGGCGAGACCGCGGAAACCGCGGCGCAGTTCATCACCATCCGCCAGATGCTCATCGACGCACTGGGCAGAAAAGAGCACGCCGCACGCCTCGTCGCCATCACCGACCCGGCCAAGGGAACCATGCGCAAGATCTGCGACGCCGAGGGCTACGAAACCCTCCCCGTCCCCGACGGCGTCGGCGGCCGCTTCTCCGTCCTCTCACCCGTCGGACTCTTCAGCGCCGCGATGTGCGGCATCGACATCGATGCGCTCCTCGACGGCGCCGCCGAGATGGACAAACGCTGCTCCGAGGAGGACCTTCTCAAGAACCCCGCAGCGCTCCTCGCCACCCTCCTCGTCCGGCTCGGCCAGGAGAAGGGCAAGCACAACCACGTCATGATGCCCTACTCCTCACAGCTCTACCTCCTCGCAGACTGGTTCCGCCAGCTCTGGGCCGAGTCGCTCGGCAAGCGCCACGACAAAGCCGGCAAGGAAGTCTTCACCGGCTACACACCCATCAAAGCGCTCGGCACGACCGACCAGCACTCCCAGGTCCAGCTCTACCGTGAAGGCCCCAACGACAAGGCCTTCGCCCTCGTCGACGTCGCCGACTGGTCCGCGTCCGACCTCTCCATCCCCAAGGGACTCGACGTCGAAGCGCTCACCTATCTGCAAGGCTCATCCTTCGGCGCGCTCCTCAACGCGGAGAAACGCGCCACCGAGTACGCGCTCGTCGAGAGCGAACGACCCAACCTCTCCATCACCTTCCCGAGCATCTCACCCAGGCACGTCGGTCAGTTCCTCATGCTCTGGGAGGTGGCCACCTCGTACGCAGGACTCATGCTCGGCATCGACGCCTACGACCAGCCCGCCGTCGAAACCGGAAAGGTCGCCACCTTCGGGCTCATGGGCCGCTCCGGCTATGAAGAGTGGAAGCAGAAGGTCGACCGCGCCCTCTCCGAGACCCCGCACAGCGTCTAAAGAGCCCACTTCTACGCGTGAATCTGGGTAAGCGAGGGATTCTGCGCAACCCCTTGCACGCAGGCCCCTCGTCCTGTGTAAAGAGAGCGCACAGATCGTCCTCAGACGGTGGACTGGCCTATCCCCATTCGGTAGTCTGCTCGCTCCTCGCACGGGCCGCACAGCCCGAGCGGGGTCGAGAGTCGAGACACAGTTCACAGATCGCGGCGACGTGCCGCATCGCTTTTGTTCGTCTCGCGCGCTCGCGTTCGCACGGCGCTGCCGCGCCTCGAGTCAAGCACACGGAGAGAGACAAATGACGAAGACCCTGTCCCTGATCGCCATCGCTGCCCTCGCCGGCTCGGCCAACGCCGCCCTGCTGGCCTCCGAAACCTTCAGCTACGCCAACGGCAACCTCGTCGGCAACGGCGCCTGGGCCGCCCACTCCGGCGCGGGCAACTCGCCCGTCCAGGTCAACAACGGCATGATGATCCTCGAGCAGGGCTCGGGCTCCCGCGAGGACGTCAACCTCACCGCGGGCGGCCCCATCGGCGCCGGCCAGACCTGGTACGCCTCCTTCGACATGAAGAACACCGGCGGCAACGGCACCGTCTACTTCGCCCACTTCCTCCAGGGCACGTCGAACTTCGACGCCCGCGTCTTCATCACCGCCCCCACCGCCGGCGGCGACTACACCATCGGCTTCGCCAGCAGCAGCACCATCGCCGCCACCTGGGCTTCCGACCTCTCCTTCGGCACGTTCAACAAGATCGTCATCGCCTTCACACAGGGCACGGGCGTCGCCCGCCTCTGGATCAATCCCAACGCCGAGGGCGACACCCACCTGCTCGTCAACTCCGGCTTCCCCAACACCCTCCACGAGGGCATCGGGTTCCGCCAGGCCGCCGGTGACTCCACCCAGATGATCGACAACGTCTACCTCGGCACCACCTTCGCCGACGTCGTCCCCGCCCCCGGCCCCGCCGCGCTCCTCGCCCTCGCCGGCGTCGCCGTGGCCCGCCGCCGTCGCGCCTGAGCCGACGCGCAACGCACAACCCATCCACGGAGCGAGGACGCCCGTCCCCGCTCCGTTTTTCATTGCGCACCTCTTCAGCCGGCAAAACAGAAAAACCGCCCCGGCCTCACGACCGGGGCGGCGTTCACTTCAGGATCACACTGCGGCTAACGGACTCTTAGCCGAGCAGCTGCAGCACGTTCTGCGGCCGAGCGTTCGACAGCTGCAGAACCTGCGTCGCGGACTGCACCAGGATCTGCGAACGCGTCAGCGACGACGTCTCCGTGGCGAAGTCCGCGTCGCGGATGATCGACTCGGCAGCCACCGTGTTCTCAGCGGACACGCCCAGCGAACGGATCGTCGCGCCGACGGTGTTCTTCTGGAACGCGCCGATCCGGCCTCGCAGAGACGAGACCTCGTTGATCGCGTTCGAGACCGCCTTCTGCGCGACCGACAGGTCGCCCGTCACCACGTTCAGCTCACGACCGGAGCCGAGGTTCGACAGGAAGTACGTGCTCGAACCCTCAGCCGTGCGCCCCAGGGCTCGCACAGCCACGTTCGAGATGCCCACGGACACCTTGCCCGCGATGTCCACGTTGCCGGCCAGCTGGAAGTCAGCCCCGCCGCCAGTGATGCGGAACGCCGTCGTCGAGGCCAGCGTCTGCGACGCCGTCGTCGACAGATTCACCTCAACGTCGAGGAAGTCCGTGTTGATCTTCGCGACCTTGCCCTTCGTCGTGGCCGTGATGCCGTTGATCGTCGCGCTCAGGTCCTGACCCAGGTCCTTCACCGGGTTCGTCGCGTTCGAGAACAGCACCACACCCGCCGTCGTGTGCACCGAGTTGTTCGTCGCCGAGTACTGGTAGATGCCGCTGCCGCGCGCCTTCGCGTGGTTCGACACCTTCGCGGACACGAACGCGTCCGACCCGAACTCCACCGACGACAGACGGATGCCCGACGCGCCAACGACCGTCGCGCTCACGCCCGTCACGTCCTTGAACGTGTTCACGGCGTCACGCACGTTCGCCAGCGACGTGCCCGACGTGAACGACAGCTCACGCGAGCCCTTGTTGCCAGCGATCTCGATCACGAACTTCGCGCCGGCCGACGCGGCAGCCGTGCTGTTCAGGTCCACCACGCCGCCGCCGAACGACAGCAGCAACGCGCCCACCTGCGCAGAACGCGTCACCTGAATGTTGACGTCACGCGTCCCCTGGAACGTCAGCTTGGCGCCGTTCACCTTGTACGAAGACACCGCCGCGTTCACGTTCGTCACCGTGTAGTCCAGGTTGCCGTTCAGCAGCTTGATGCCCTGGAACGACGTCGCCGCGGACACGCGATCGATGGTCTGCAGGATCGAATCGATCTGCAGCTGATTGGCCTGCTTTTCAGCGGTCGACAGGCCGGCCGTGTTCGCCGTCTGCGTCACCAGGCCCTGCAACTCCGTCAGCAGGCCCGAGATCTCCTGCAGACCGCCTTCCGCGATCGACGCCACCTGGTCCGCACGCTCCGCGTTCGAGAGCGCCTGGTTCAGGCCCTTGCCCTCGGCTCGCAGAGCCTCCGACGCGATCAGACCCGCCGGATCGTCCTTGCCGCGGCTGATCTTCAGACCCGTGGACAGTCGCTCCAGCGAGCTGCTGAGGCTCGCGCCGTTGTTCCCCAGCACGCGCTGAGCAATCAGCGACGAAACGTTAGTGTTGATCCGAGACATGCGATCCTCCGTGAACAGCTGCGCCAACCAGGCGCCGTGACCCGTCAGGCAGCGCGGCTGTGTCGCGCCGAGCGCGGGGTCCGTCCCGCACCAGCCTCACGAATCGTCTCACGCAGATCGCCGGATAAGCCCACAGCGGGTCGCGCAACGCGCACCCCCCGGCGCACGCCGCACACCCGCTACAGACGGAACTCCTCAACCGCCGACCGCCCTCGCGGCCGACCCATCCGCTCTCTCCCTCTCCTTCCGCAAAGGCCCGCGCGAGTCCGAAAACCCGCGCGGGCCGGGGGTGGGTGGTGAACCCTCGGACGCCCCGACCGGCGCCCTATCTACTACTGCCTCGCTTACCCGAGAAGCTGCAGCACCGACTGCGGCTGCTGGTTCGCGATCCCCAGGATCTGCGTCGCCGACTGCACCAGGATCTGCGAACGCGTCAGCTGCGACGTCTCCGAAGCAAAGTCCGCGTCGCGGATGATCGACTCCGCCGCAACCGTGTTCTCGGCCGACACGCCCAGCGAGCGGATCGTCGCCCCGACCGTGTTCTTCTGGAACGCGCCCAGACGACCACGCAGCGATGACACCTCCGAGATCGAGTTCGTGATCACCTTCTGCGCCACCGACACGTCCCCGTTCACCAGATTCAGCTCACGACCGGAGCCCAGGTTCGACAGGAAGTACGTGTTCGTGCCCTCGGCATGGCGCCCGAGCGCCCGCACCGCCACGTTCGAGATGCCCAGCGACACCTTGCCCGCGATCGACACCTCTCCGGCCAGCTGGAAGTCCGCCCCGCCGCCCGTGATCCGGAACGCCGGAGACGTCGCGGCCAGCGTCTGCGCCGCCGTCGTCGTCAGCTCCACCTTCACGTCGAGGAAGTCCGTGTTGATCTGCGCGATCTTGCCCCGCGTCGTCGCCGTGATCCCGTTGATCGTGGCGCTCAGATTCTGGCCGAAGTCCTTCACCGGGTTCGTGGCCGTCGAGAACAGCACCGTCCCAGCCGTCGTGTGCACGTTGTTGTTCGTCGCCGAGTACTGGTAGATGCCCAGCCCGCGAGCCTTGGCGTGGTTCGTCACCTTCGCCGACACGAACGCGTCAGAGCCGAACTCCACCGACGACAACCGGATGCCCGAGGCCCCGATCACCGTCGCGCTCACGCCCGTCACGTCCTTGAACGTGTTGATCGCGTCCCGAACGTTCGCCAGCGATGTGCCCGACGTGAACGACAACTCTCGGGCGCCCTTGTTGCCCGCGATCTCCACCACGAACTTCGCGCCGGCGGACGCGGCAGCCGTGCTGTTCAGATCGATGATGCCGCCGCCGAACGACAGCAGCAACGCGCCGACCTGGGCCGAACGCGTCACCTGGATGTTCACGTCGCGCGTCCCCTGGAACGTCAGCTTGGCGCCGTTCACCTGCAGGTTCGCCACCGACGCCGACACCTGGTCCACCGTGTAGTCCAGGTTCCCGTTGAGCAGCTTGATCCCCTGGAACGACGTCGCCGCCGCCACCCGGTCGATCGTCTGCAGGATCGAATCGATCTGCAGCTGGTTCGCCTGCTTCTCGGCAACCGACAGGCCGGCCGTGTTCGCCGTCTGCGTCACCAGCCCCTGAACTTCCGTCAGAAGGTTCGCGATCTCCTGAAGACCGCCCTCCGCGATCGAAGCCACCTGATCGGCGCGCTCCGAGTTATTGATCGCCTGACCGATCCCCTTCGCCTCGGCACGCAACGCCTCCGATGCGATCAGACCGGCCGGGTCATCCTTGCCGCGGTTGATCCGCAGACCGGTGCTCAGCCGTTCGAGGGTCCCGCCCAGCGAGCCGGTGTTGTTTCCCAGCACGCGCTGAGCAATCAGCGATCCAACGTTTGTGTTGATGCGACTCATGGGCGTCTCCGAAGCTCTGGCCCGTCACCTGGGCCCACCTTTGACCGACTCGTGCTCGCCGGGCGATTCACCCGCCCCGACCATCAGGGCTGCTACCCAGCGCCGGCGACCACTCGCCGGTCGGCCACGCTTATCGGCGGCCCCGGAAGGCCAGATAAGAACACCCTCCTTTTTTCCCCACCCTTTTTCTTATCCGACAGCCCTATACCTACACGCCCGAAAACCGCCGAACACACCCATAACCACACCAACGAAAAACCCCGCACGTCCATCTTGGGACGAGCGGGGGCTCTCCTCACAATTGCTTATCAGAGCCTGACTTATCGACCCAGCAACGCCAGCACGTTCTGCACCTGCGCGTTCGCCGTCGCAAGCACGCTCGTGCCCGCCTGCGTCAGCACCTGAGCCCGTGTCAGGTTGCTCGTCTCCACCGCAAAGTCAGCGTCTCGAATCTGGCTCGTCGCCGCCGTCACGTTCTCCAGCGCCGACTGCAGACTCCGAACGTTCGTCTGCAGCGTGTTCCGCTCGAACGCGCCCAGACGTCCGCGGAGCACCGACACCTGGTCGATCGCGCTCTCCAGGATCTTCGACGCCGGGATGAAGTTCCCCTTCAGCAGGTCGTTCGCCCCGCCCGTCTTCAGCGAGTTCAGGAACTGCAGCACCGGCGTCGTCGAGCCCACCGGCGTGATCAGCGTCGCGCCGAGCCTCGAGTCCACCAGCGACGGGATCGCGATGTTCGTCTGCTGCGACGAGTTCACGTTCGGCCCCAACTGGTACAGCGCCCCGCCGCCCGTCACGTAGAACGTCGTCGCCGCCCCCGGCACCGTCTGCGCGTACGCCCTCTGCAGCGTCATCTCCAGATCAAGCTCGCCGCTCCGCACGGACAGACCCAGACCGCGACCCACGGCCAGCGACCCGTTCACGATCGCCTGCACGTCCTTGCCCGTGTCGCGCTGCGTCGCCGTCGTGTTCACGCCGTAGTTCACCGGCGGTGCGCCGTTGTTCGTCACCTGGTACGTCTGCAGGAACGTGCCCGAGTTGCCCAGGCGACGCACCGACACGAACGCGTTCGAGCCGTACGCCTGCGACGAGATCTGGATGCCCGACGACGTCTGGCCCGCGTTCACTCGCGACGCCGTCACGCCCGTGGCGTCCGTGAACGAGTTGATCGCCGTGATCACCTGGTCCAGCGAGATGCCCGACGCGAAGTCGAACACCCGCACGCCCTCCGGCCCCTGCACCTCCAGCGTCACCGCCGAGGGAAGCACGCCGCTCGTCGGCCACGCCGCGGCGGAGATGTAGATCGACGCCGTCTGCGCCGACCCGATCACCTGCACCTGCACCGGCACGTTCGCCCGCGTCCCGAAGTTCACCGCGTTGATCTTCGACGCCGCGATGTTCGTCGTGTTCACGCCGCTGGTGATGTAGTCCAGCGACCCGTCCAGCAGCTTCAGGCCCGCGAAACTCGTCGTGTTCGCGATCCGCGTGATCGAGTCGATCGCCGAGTCGATCTGCAGCTGGTTCGCCCGCTTCTCCTCCTGCGACACCGCGCCCGAGTTGGCCGCTTCCACGACCAGCGCTCGGATCGACGACAGAAGGTCCGACACCTCGGTCAACGCCGCCTCAGCCGTCGAGATCACGCTCGACGCCCGCTCCGCGTTGTTGATGCCCTGCCCGATGCCCGACAACTCCGATCGGAGCCGCTCGGACACGATCAGGCCCGCGGGGTCGTCCGCGCCGCGGTTGATCCGCAGACCCGTCGACAACCGCTGCAGCCGAACCTCCAGGTTCTCGTTCGAACGCGCCAGGTTGTGCTGGGCGATCAGGCTCGCAATGTTCGTGCTGATTCTCGCCATGGCAATCCTCCCTGATTGCTCCGTTCCCTCACGCCGTCCGTAACGACGCCGGCCCGCCGCCGGAACCCTTCGTCCCGTCCACAGACGCCACCGCCACGCTCTTGCCCACGCGCGTCGCCGCCGGAGACACCGGAGACGCCGCCGTGCTCACCAGCGGCTTCTCCAGCCGCGACGCCCTCTCATTCTCGCTCCGGATCGCCTCATACACCTCTTTCCGGTGCACCGCGATACGCGTCGGCGCCGTGATACCCAGCCTCACCTTATCACCGCGGATGTCCACGATCGTGATCTCGATCTCATCGCCGATCATGATCGTCTCATCGCGCTGGCGCGAAAGTACCAGCATGCTCAGGCTCCTTCCCGATCTCGTCCAGGGAGACCCATGCTCCCGGAACGCGCGGCCGTCCCTGACCGCGTAGCCCTCGTCCGTCTCACGCCGTTGCCGCACGCGCCGCGGGTCGCCCCACGGTCATGATGTGATGACGCGTCGTCCACCGACGGTCCGCAAGCACCAGCTGCTCGCCGCTCCGTGACGACACGTTCACCACCAGCGGACCCTGAAGGTTCGCCGTCAGGCTCTCCGACACCTTGTTCACGATCACGAACACCTGCGCGTCCTCCAGACGCGAAAGCCCAAGCTCGTCCATCTGCTCCGGACGGATCGGCGCCGAGTAATCCGGGAAGAACATCGACGGGTCCGTCACCACAAACGCCAACGACGGATCATCCACGCTCTGCAGCCAGAAAAAGGCCGCGTCGTCGTTGGGCTGCAGCAGACAGTACCGCGTACGACCCGAGAACCCGAGCAATCCCTTCGGAAAGGTGATCACCCGGTCCTCGCCGATCTCCAGCGTTCCGAACCGTGTCGTCCTGACTTCCATGACAGCGCTCCGCACCTCGTTCGACCGCACGCGACACCCCCGCGGCGTCTCGCGCACGACCATCCCGGCGCCTCTCGCGCCGGTCGTTCGCCAGGGACACGCGCCCTGGACTCCTGTCTACAAACCCGACGCCCGCGTCACCGCAGGAAATCGAGAAGCGTCAAACTCAACGAACGCGCCGACGTCGCCAGACCCGCCTGCTGCGCAAGCTCCAGCAGCGAAAACCGCGTCGCCGCCTCCGTGTAGTCCACGGCCGACAGCTCGCTCCGAATCCGTTCCGTCAACAGGTTCGAGTCTTCCAACCTGGTTCTCGCCGAATCCACCCGCTGCGATCGCGACCCCACAAGGGCACGCGCGCGGATGAGAACGTCCACATCCGATCCGAGCCTCTCCCCCGCAAGCGTGATGCCACGCTGGTCGTTCCCACCCAGCGCCCCCTGCAGCTCCACAAGCGTCGAAAACACCGAGTCCACGCGCACCCTTGCGCGATCCGTGCCCGCAAAAATTGCCGGCGCCCCGGCCGTGAACGTCCCGTCCAGCAACCCAAGGTCCTCCGCCGCATGCCCGTTCAGCGACGACACCCCCGTCTGCCCCACCACCGGGCCCGACGAATCCGTGAACACGATCCCGTTCCCGCCCGTCGACAGCCCCGCCGAGAACACCGCCCCGTACCCCGCCAACGCTGCCTCCGCGTTGATCTTGGCAAGCACCGTCCCCACCGACCCCATGTCCCCAGGCACAAGGTCCACCGTGAACGAGTTCCCGTCCTGCAACGTGATGCGGAAATCCACGTTCCGCGACGGGTCCGGCAGACCCGTCACCGGATGAATCGCCCCGTCCGCGATCTGCACTCCCCGCCCGTCATTGAACACCGACAGCGACGTCGACGCCTTCATCGTCCGGAGCCCCAGCGTCGTCGCCGTCGTGCTCCCCCCCTCCTCCACGGCCATCTTCAACCCCGAAACCTCGTTCACCACGTCCAACGTCCGACCACCCGCCCCCACCTCGGCCCGCACGCCGATCCCCAGCGCGCTCACCCGCTGCTTGAACTCCCCGATGCTCATCCCGGGCGTCACCGTCACCGTCCCCACGTTCGCCCCGTTCCGGAACACCACGTCCCCGTACGCGATCGGCGTCCCCGGATTCAGATCCGACATCAGCGAGAAATCCGTCAGCCTCGGATCAACACCCCCCGCAGGGTTCGACGGCGTCGCGTTCGTGAACGAGAACCCGCTTAACCCCAGATCGCCCGTCGTGCTCCCCAGACCAGCATCAGCAAACGTGATCGTGTACCCCGCGTTCACGTTGAACTGCAGCGCCTCCCCGTTCGTCCCCGCACCCGTCGGATACGCCCCCGCCAGCGCAGCCGGGTCCGCAAGCCGGATCGCCGACTCGATCCGATCCAGCACATCCCCGACCGTCCCCGCGCCGGACAAGTCCACGTCCACCGTCACCGGCACGCCCGGATCGATCGTCACACGGATCTGGCCCAACGTGACCCCGCGCCCCGTCGTCCCGCGCACATCATCCAGCCGCGTCGCGCGCGTCAGGCTCGGATTCAGATCCACATCCCCCCGCACGCGCGTCGACAACGCCCCGAACGCCTGGTCCGCGGCCATCGTCACCGGGAACGTGATCCCCTCTCCC
Organism: Phycisphaerales bacterium; assembly: GCA_050174775.1. Lineage (GTDB taxonomy): Bacteria > Planctomycetota > Phycisphaerae > Phycisphaerales > UBA1924 > CAYPGJ01. The sequence continues at coordinate 188,608 of JBFXJP010000004.1, read as the reverse complement.
AAATCCGTCCGCAGCCCCTCCCCGGCCCCCGTGTACCGGAACCCGCCCAAAAACCGCTCGATCGGCGCCCCACCCGCACGCGCCCCGCCGAACACATACACGTCCGTGAACTTCCGGTTCGACGTCGCCAGCATCTCATCCAGCAACGAGCTCACCACGATCGCCTGGCTCGCACGCGTTCCCGCGTCCGACCCCACGCCGATCTGGCTCGTCGCAATCGAGATCGCGTCCCGCGTCAGCGTCGACGCCTCCCCGAGCGCCGAGTCCGCCGTGTCCAGCAGGCTCTGCGCATGCTGGAAGTTCCGCATCCGCTGACCCGTCCGCTCCAGCGTCTCATCCAGCGTCAGCAGCACGCTCGACCGCACCGCGTCATCGCTCGGCCGCAGAATCGACTTCCCGCTCGACAGCTGCTCCTGCACCCGGAGCATCTCCAGACCTGTGCGCGTCAGGCCGCTGATCGCCGACCTCGACGCCAGCAGATTCGGCACACGAACCAGACTCGCAGGCGAAACTCCCATCTCAGCTCACCTCACACGATCGCCAACAACGTCTGCATCAACTCGTCCACCACCGTGATGAACCGCGCCGCCCCCTGATACTGCCTCTGGTACGTCAGCAGATTGATCGACTCCTCATCCACGCTCACCCCGCTCACCCCGTCCCGCTGCGCCTGCAGGTTCTCCTTCACCAGCGACGCCGCCGACGCACGCACCAACGCCGACGCACCCTCGCTCCCGACCCGCTCCACCGTCTTCAGCCACACGTTCGTCAGCGACAACCCCCCCAGCCCCTCCACCGACGCGTCCCGCAACGCCGACATCGCCAACGCCGCCCCGTTCGCCGACGTCGCCGTCCCCGCCACAAGCCGCAACGGGTCCTGCTGAATCTCCTGCCGCACCGCGATGTTCGCCGCGCTGTCCCCCTCGAAGTACGTGTTGATCCCCAGCACCGCCAAAACCCCCGACGTGTCATCCCCGAAGCTCACGCTGTACCCCGAGTCCGTGAACACCCGCAGCTGCCCGCCGGCCGTGACCTGCGCGTTCAGATTCGGGATCCCGTTCAGCATCGCCGCAAGGTCCGCAAGGCTCGTGTCGTCCCCATACCCCGCCGCCCCCAACGCATCGATCCCGTCCAGGTCCACCTCGATCTGCGTCGTCGTCGTCGCCCCGCTCCCGTCGCGCACGTACACCGTGAACGACCCGTTCTTCGGCAGCACCGTCAGCCGCGACATCGTCGCGTTCGACGGATCGTTGAACGCCAACCCCTGATCGCCCGCGCCGACACGCAGCCACCCCGTCGAGTCCGTCAGCGGCCTCCCCGGCTCGCCCGACGAATGAATCCGGTTCACCTCGTGAATCAGGTTCGCCGTCACCCGATCCAGATCATCGATCGTCGCCTCCACCGTGCTCGCCCGCTGCCCAAGCAACGCCCCCAGCCTCCCCGTCGTCAGCGGCAGCGTCTCGCCCGTGCTCTTCACCCGCACCGAAACGCTCAGCTTCCCCCCCACCGTCTCCTGATAGAACTCCACACCCCTCGACCGATTCCCCGTCAGCAGCGTCGTCGAGCCCACCAGCACGTCGATCGCCCCGTTCGGCTGCTCGATCGTCGTCACGTCCATCAACTCACTCAGCTCGCGCACCAGCCCGTCCCGGTGGTCGCGCATCTCGTTCGCCACGCCCTGCCCCTGCTCCGCCCGCGCAATCTCAATGTTGAGATTCGCGATCTCCCGCAGGATGTCGTCCGCGCGCCGCGTCGCGCTGTCCAGCTGCGAATCGATCTGCGACCGCGTGATCTCCAGATCGCTCCGCAGCCCCCGCAAAAACCCCGCCAACGCCACGCCCTGCTCGACCGCGACAGCCCGCGTCTCCGTCGCGCTCGGGTTGTTCGCCACCTCCGAAAACGCGTTGAAAAACCGCCCGAGCTCCGACGACAGGTCAGACCCCGAAAGCTCGTTCAGGATCGCCTCCACCTGCGACAGGATCTGCTGCTCCACCAGCGTCCCCTGCTCGCGCGACACGGCGTCCTCCAGCCGCGTTTGCAGCGCCTGATCGATCTGCCGGCGGATGTGCTGCACCTGCACACCGCGCCCCACCGACAGCCCCGAGGAATCCACGCCGGCCCCCAACGGGTTCAGACGCGCCACCTGCCGCGTGTACCCGGGCGTCGAGGCGTTCGCCAGGTTGTTGCCCGTCACCTGGAGCGCCAACTGGCTCGCCGCCAGCGCCGACCTCCCGATGTACAGGCTGCCCGTCAGACTCATCGCAACGACTCCATCACGACACCACGTCCATCGCTGACAACGCCGCAGGACCCACACGCGCTCCCCCCGTCCTCGTGTACGCCCCCGAATCGCTCAACCGATGCTCCACCGTCCGCACGATCCCCAGCAGATGGCTCGCGATCGTCTCCGCCGCCTGTGCGCTCGCCGCATGCTCCTTCCGTAACACCTCGATCGTCTCACGCAGCGCCACCGACACCTGCATCAGCCGGCCACGCATCGGCTCCTCCAGACGCTCCGCGATCCACGACAGCCGCACATTCCCCCCATCGCTCGGCCTGCCGAACACCCCCACCGCGCGCCGCACCAGCTCCTCCCGCCTCCCCTCCATCCCCGCAATCCGCTGCACCACCTCGTTCTCGCGCGCCGTGCACACCCCGAGCGCCCGCACGTCCGCCTTCGAGATCGCCATCCGTCGCGCCGCGCACACGCCACGAAGCGCCTCGTGCTCCACGCGCAACGCCTCGAGCACGCGCTCCAGCTCCCGCGCCACCTCCAGCCCAGCCTCACGCATCTGTGCCACGCTCACGCCGCACCCCCACGACCCAGACGAGAATCCCAACCCATCCCCCCGTTCTCCTCATCCGCGCCCGCAGCCGCGTCCGTCTTCGTCCACCCCATCCGCTCCGCCACCGCGTCCACGATCCCGAACCTCGTCGAGCGCACCAGCCGCGCCGCCATCTCCGCGTCCAGCAACGCCCCGAACTTCTTCTCGCCCTCGCCAGGCGCAAACGGCGGCGCCGCCTGATTCATCTCGCGCATCTGCTTCAGCACCGGCAGCACCAGCGCGATCGACACGAAGTCCTCCGCGGCCTCCCGCGCGGCCTCCGGCCCCTCCTTCTCAGACTTCCGACCCAGGATCCGCTCGAACGACTGCTGGCCCGACAGCAGCGCAGGGTCCAACCCCGACGCGCCGCCCGCGCTCACCAGACCGATCCCGGATTGGACGCTCGAAAGGTTCATCGCTCAGTCCACAATCATTTCCGCGTGCAAGTCCCCGTTGCGACGCAGCATGTTCAGAATCGCGATCTGGTCGTCCACGCTCACGTCCAACTGCTTGAACGCCGCAAGCAGGTCCTGCAGCCGCGCCTTCTCGCGCGGCCGCGCCGCCTGATCTAGCGCGGTCCAACTCCTCCGCTCCACCAGCGGGTTCTGCGCCGACGGCGGCAGCGGCGGCGTCACCGCCGTCACCACCAGGCTCCCGTGCGCGATCAGCGTCGGACGGATCTCCACGTCCCCGCTCACCACGATCGCCTTCTCACGCTCGTTCACGATGATCCGGGCAGGCAGACTCACCAGCGACGAATCGAACCGGATCCCCAGGATGTCCGACAGGAACCCGGCCGGATTCGCCCGTTCCACGTCCGGGATCTCCACGCGAACCGTCCGCTCGTCGATCGCATACGCGATGTCCCGCGCCGTCTCGTCATAGCTCAGCCGATGCTGGTTGATCGTGCTCGAGATCAGCTGCGACGTCGTCCACCCCGCGAACGCCGGCTCCACCAACAGCGTCACCGACCCGTCCTCACTGATCGTGGGCATCGGGATGTCCCGCACGATCACGCCGCCCCCGCGCACACGCCCCGAACGCGTGTTCAGCCCCTCGATCACCACCGGACCGGACGCCATCGCGAACACCGGCTGACCCGGCAGCGGGCCGCGCAACGCCACGATCAGCAGCCGACCCCCCTCAAGGCTCTTGGGGTTGTGCAACGCCGACACGAACACGTCGAACCGATCGTCCAGCCGCGCGCCCGTCGACGGAATCTCACAGCTCACCGCCACCAACGCCGCCGACTTCGACGCGCCCAGCTCATCCAGGCTCCCCACCGGAAGCCCCTCGTTCTCGAGCAGCTTCGCCATCGGCCGCGCGATCACCAGGTCCTTCCCCGAATCCCCCGTCCCCGGCAGGCCGATCACCAGCCCGATCCCACGCAACTCGCTCTTGCCCTGCCCCTTCAGCCGCACCAACTCCTGCAACGACGTGGCCCGCGCAAATCCCGCGCACACGAGCGCAGCCAACGCGCCCAGCGCCACCCACTTCCATCGCACATTCCGCGTCTCCACGCTCATGCACGTCTCCTTCGCAACTCCGAGGCCACAAGACCCGCCCAACGCCGCGCCCCGCCCACGGGGCCGGCCTTAGAAGTTGAACAGCGTCTCGAAGAACTTCGTGATCAACCCCTTGCTCGCCCCGTCCTTCACCTCACCCTCGTGCTGCGTGACCAGCCGCAGATCGCTCAGCGACGTCGACTGCACCGTGTTCGACGAGGAGACGTCCTCCTGACGGCACACCCCCGACAGCACGATCGTCTGCTCCTCCTTGTCCGTCACGATCGAAGACCGCGCCTCCAGCACCAGCAGCCCGTTCGGCTTCACGTCGATCACCTCGGCCGTCACCCGCGCCGTGAACCGGTCCTCACGCTCGTAGTCACCCTCACCCTTGAAGTTGTTCGTGTTCGTCAGACCGAACTCCGGCAGCCCGCTCGGGCTCCCGTTCGTCCGGTTCCCGGCCTCCAGACGCAGCTGCAGCAGCTTCCAGAGGTCCGGCAGCGCGTTCAGTTGCGCCGTGTTCGCAGCGCTCTTCTTCGTCTCCAGCGTCTGATCACGCTCGATCTTGCTCGACTGGTTCACGATGATCGTCACCAGGTCATGCACCCGCATCATCCGTGGCGGCTCCGGCTGCAACTGGAACAGGCTCACCCCCTCCAGCTCCGCCACCGGATTCACCTTCACCGCAGGCTCCCCCATCGACCCCGCCCCCCCGCGCACCGTCGACGGCGCAGGCCCGTACACCGGCTGACGGAACAGGCTCTGCCCCATCGCCATCCCCGAAACCGCCAGCCCGACCACACACGCCATCCAACGCATCACACTCGCTCCTTCCATCTCAGCCACCCATCCCCGCGCCGCCCACTTCCAACACCGCGCGCCCCGACCCGCTCGCGCGAGCCATGAACGACCGCTTCGACCCGTCCATCCGAAGCTCCACCATCTCCCCCTCCCGCGCATCAGCCAGCGCCCGCGCAGGCGCCTTCACCACCACACCCCCGCTCACGCAATGCACCGTCACCAGGTCTCCCCGCCGGATCACCTGCGCCGCCTCCACGTCCACCGAACGCACCACACTCCCGGCAGAGAGCCGCGTCCGCGCCTCCCGGCCCACCACCTCCGTCACGTCCGCAGGCGCCCCGGCCCCCTCCACCCACATCTCCTCCAGCGTCACGTCCCCCTCCGAGATCAGATCGCCCCGCCGAAGCCCCCGCGTCAGCACCGCGACGCGCTTCCGCACCTCCACACTCGCCGTCACCTGACCCTCCAGCGCCACCCGGTCCCCGTCATACACCCACACCCGCACCGGCTGCTTCGTCCCCGTCGCGCTCCCACCAGGCTGCGCCTCCACCCGCTTCCCCCACACCTCCCGCGCCAGAAACCCCCAATCACGCACGTCATACGTCACCCGCAGCTGCTCGCGCTCCACCCCGTACACCCGCGCCAGCATCTCCTCCACCGCGCCGCGCACATTCCCGCGGCTCGCCTCCGCCAACCCCTCCTTGCTCGACGGCTCCCCAGGAGACGCCGCGCCGCTCTCCCCCGCGCCCGACGCGCGAATCTCACACACCGACCCCTGCAGCGCCAGCCTCCCCCACTTCGCGCCGCCCGCGTCCAGCGCCTTCCGCACCGCCCGCACATCCACACGCGCAACCCCGTCCACGCGCGACGCCGTGCCGATGTCCTCCACCAGCACCACGTCCGCAAGACGCTCCGCCTCCGGACCCTCGAGCGCCGCCACGTCCGACAGCCGGACCACGTTGCCGCGCACCGTCGCGCTCGTCCGCAGCGTCACCGTGTCCCCAAGACACGCCGCCGACGCCAACGCCGCAGCCACCCACACAACCATCGCGCGAGCCTTACCCACCATTCACCTCCGCAGCTGCGAGATCGTCCGCAGCGCCTCGTCCGCCGTCCGGATCGTCTGGCTGTTCATCTCGTACGAGCGCTGGGCGCGGATCAGCTCGATCAGCTCCTTCGTCGGGTCCACGTTCGAACCCTCGAGGAACCCCTGCCGGATCAGACCGCGCCCCTCCTCACCCGCGTTCCCCGTGATCGGCGGCCCCGACGCCGCGGACTCCACGTACAGGTTCTCGCCCAGCTGCTTCAAGCCCGCCGGGTTCACGAACACCGTCAGCTGAATCTGCCCCACCTCAGCAGGCTCGAGCGCACCCGGCTGCAGCACCAGCACCCGACCGTCCGTCCCGATCGTCACCGAGATCGCATCCGGCGGAATCGTGATCGGCGGATCAAGCCGGCGACCCTCGTCATTGGCCATCACCAGCTCGCCGTCCCGGTTCAGCACCAGGTTCCCCGCGCGCGTGTACCCCTGGCCGCTCGGCGAGCGATCCGGCTCGATCGCCACCCGCAGGAACCCCTGCCCCTCGATCGCGATGTCATACGGCCGGTTCGTGCTGAGCAGCGAGCCCTGCGTGAAGTCCACCTGCGTGCCCGACGCCTTCACGCCCAGACCCACGTACAGGCCCGTCGGACGCTGATCCCCGTTCGCGTTCTCCGTGCCCGGCTGCGCCTGCTCCATGTAGATCAGGTCCTGGAAGTTCACGCGGCTCCCCTTGAAGCCCATCGTGTTCGCGTTCGCCAGGTTGATCGAGATCACGTCGAGCTGCGTGTTCAACGCCGACAACGCCGTCGCAGCGGAATTCAATGCCGTGATAGCCATGCCTCAATGCCTCCCGTGTGCTCAAGCAACCCGACCGAGCGTCGAAATCGCCCGACCCACCGTCTCGTAGTGCAACTGGATCATCCGCGCGTTCTGCTCCACCGCGCTCCCCGACTTCGTGATCTCCATCAGCGTCCGGACCGGATCAACCGCGGACCGCTCGAGCTGCCCCTGCTCGATCTGCCCCGTGGCCTCCGTCAGCGTCCCCGCAGCCGCGCGGAACAACCCGAACCCCTCCATCGTCAGCGCCCCCGGGTCCGTCACGTCCATCAGACGGATCCGCGCCACCTCGTTCTCCCCCTGACGTATCGACCCGTTCGCCATCACCGAGATAGGCGCCGTGCGGTCCAGCACGATCGGCTCCCCATCGTCATTCATCACCGGCAGGCTGTCCGTCACGCGAACCAGCCGCCCGCGAGGGTCGAGCGTGAACCGCCCGTCCCGCGACAGCCGCATCCGCTCCGCACCCTCACCCGACCCCGAATCGATCACGAAGTACCCGTGCCCGTTGATGCCGAAGTCGAACGTCTGCCCCGTCTGCTCCAGCGCGCCGGGCGTCAGGTCCCAGCGCGTCTTCTGCATCAGCACCCCGCCCCCCAGCTTCTCCAGAAGCGCGTTCGACTCCATGAACGGAAGGTCGTCCTCCACACGGACCACGTCCCGCTCACGGATCGCCGCGATCTGCGGCTTGAACCCCGTCGTCGCCAGGTTCGACAGATTGTTCGAGTACACGTCCTGACGACTCATCGACGTCAGGACACCAGATGCCGACAGGTACATCCCGTAGATCAACGCAACGCCTCCGCTTCCTCGCGCGGACGCGCCACACCAACCGACGACAACGCCCGCGCACGCTCAGACATGTGCACCGCACACGCCGCACGCGCCAGCGACAACACCCGCGCGCCGACGCACGCGCTCCCCAGAGCCTCCGTCCATTCACCTTCCGACGGGTCTCCGCCCGTGCGGCGCATCGCCTCCGCAGTGCGCATGGTTCGGCCTCCTTGCCTCCATCCACACCTCAAACCGCGTGCCCGCCCCTGACGCCCCGCAACCCACCCATATCGCGCAATCGGTGCGCACACCGCCCGCAACTGCGCATACTCGGCCATTTCTTGAGACAACGCCGATACACGACTTACGACGTGCCTGACACCCCCCCACAACTCGCCCGCGCACGCGACGACTTCCTCGCGTACATCCGCGTCGAGTGTGGCCTAACCCCCGCCACAATCGAGGCTTACGGCCGAGACCTCCGCGATCTCCTCTCCTCCCTCTCCGCAGCAGGCATCTCCTCCCCCCCCGACATCACCCCGGCCGCCCTGGCCTCCCACATCGCCTCCCTGCGCCGCGATCGTGCGCTCGAAACATCCTCCGTCGCGCGCCACCTCGCCACCATAAAGGTCTTCTGCCGCTGGCTTTACGCCGAGGGGCGCGCACAAGCCAACCCGGCCGACCTCCTCGACCAGCCCGCCCGCTGGCGCAAACTCCCAGACACCCTCTCCCCCACCCAGGTCAAGAAACTCCTCCAAGCCGTTGACCCGCAATCACATACGACCGACGACCCTCCCCTCTGGCTACGCGACCGCGCCCTCCTCGAACTCCTCTACGCCTGCGGCCTCCGCGCCTCCGAAGTCTGCGCCCTCCACGTCGCCGACATCCAACAAACCCTTGGCACAGCCCTGGTTACAGGCAAGGGCCGAAAGCAGCGCCTCGTCCCCATCGGCAAGCCCGCACTCGCAGCCATCTCCGACTACCTCTCCCACTGCCGCCCCAAACTCCTCCGCGGCCTCGACTTACACAAAGAGCGCCTCCTCCTCTCCAAGTCCGGCCGACCCCTCGAACGCGTCGCCGTCTGGCAGATCGTCCGACGTCTCGCCGCCCGCGCCGGCCTCTCCAACGTCCACCCGCACACCCTCAGACACTCCTTCGCCACCCACCTCCTCCACGGCGGCGCAGACCTCCGAGTCGTTCAGGAACTCCTCGGCCACGCCGACATCGCCACCACCCAGCTCTACACCCACGTCGACCAGACCCGACTCCGTGAGGTCCACAAGAAACACCACCCGCGCCCCTAGCGCGCTGGATGTTTCACCACGCCCACGATAGACTGAAGGGCGAGTTTTCAATCATTTCTGAAAACTCGACGCCGGCGACCACGAGGACCACGATGTCGACCATTTATCGGCCCCCGACAGCACACCCAAGCCTCCCCGCCCTCGACCGCGGCCTCCTCTCCGCCGTCGCCCAAGGCCACGCGCGCCTCACCCCCGAACAGGCCCTCGACCTCTTCCACAACGCCCCCCTCCTCGAACTCGCACGATGGGCCGACGCGCGCTGCCGCGCTCTCCACGGCCCCACCATCCGCACTTACGTCATCGACCGCAACATCAACTACACCAACGTCTGCACCGCCAAGTGCACCTTCTGCGCCTTCCGGCGCGACGCCGAGGACCACGACGCCTACACCCTCGACCCCGAGCGCCTCTACGACAAGGTCGGCGAGCTCGTCGACATCGGCGGCACGCAGATCCTCATGCAGGGCGGCATGAACCCCGCGCTCCCCCTCACCTGGTACGAAGACCTCCTCCGCGGCATCAAGCAGCGCTTCCCCAAGGCCCACGTCCACGGCTTCTCGCCACCCGAGTTCGTCGAGTTCGTCCACTTCTTCAACCCCCCCGGCGCGGACTTCTACGAGAAGGTCCGCTGGGTACTCCTCCGCCTCCGCGCCGCCGGCCTTGATTCGCTCCCGGGCGGCGGTGGCGAGATCTTCGCCAACCCCGTCCGCCGCAAGATCGGCCTGGGCAAGTGCGACGCCGAGTCGTGGCTCACCGTCATGCGCGCCGCGCACTCCCTCGGCATGCTCACCAGCGCCACGATGATGTTCGGCCACATCGAGGGCGCCGCGGACCGCGTGCACCACATGACGCTCGTGCGCGAATGGCAGGACCGCGCGCTGCTCGACTTCGGAGAGGGCGTCACCGACGAGCATGGGCGCACGCGCCCAGGCGGCCACTACACCGCGTTCATCTCCTGGCCCTTCCAGCGCGAGAACACGCCCCTGGGCCGTCTCAAGGAATGGGGCCAGCGCGAGGGCGAGACCGGCGCTCCCTTCCCGGGTGACGTCGTTGCGAATCTCCAGGGCGATGGCGACCCCAAGGCGCACGCCGAGTTCGGCCGCAGGCTCCGCATGGCCGGCGCATCCGAGTACCTGCGCACGCAGGCCCTCTCGCGCCTCGTCCTCGACAACGTCTACTCCATCGGCTCCTCATGGGTCACGATGGGCCCCCATGTCGGCCAGACCGCGCTCTACTTCGGCGCCAACGACATGGGCAGCGTGATGATGGAAGAGAACGTCGTCTCCTCCGCAGGCACGACCTACTGCCTGAACGAAGCCACGCTCTGCCGACTCATCCGCGAGTCCGGCTTCACGCCCGCGCAGCGCGACAACGCGTACGACGTCCTCCGTGTCCATGATGCCTGGCGCGCCGGACAGCAGAGCTACTGCCCCGACCTCGCCGTGACCGACTGGTCGAAGCACCGCGCGAAGCGCCTGCACGCCGAGGCCGCGCACGTCGTCGAGGACAAGGTCGTCGGCCTGAGCGTTTCTGCGAGCCGCTGAGTTCCCGGTCGAGCGCCCGATGGCGCTCGTTTTGCCTGGGCTCGGAACCCCGCTATTCTTCCTCCCCCGAACGAAGACAAACCAGGACCTCCCGTCCGCTCTCAGGATCTGCTCCCCATGAAAGCCACCATGCTCCGCCCCGGGCTCGCCTGCCGCTTCGACGGCAAGCTCTACGTCATCACCCGCTTCGAGCACCGCACCCCGGGCAACCTCCGCGCCTTCATCCAGATCACCATCAAGGACGTCCTCACCGGCGCGAAGCTCGAGAAGCGTCTCGGCTCCGGCGACGAAGTCGACGTCGTCAACCTCGACAGGCGCGAGATGGAGTACCTCTACGCCGACAACACCGGCTACACCTTCATGGACAGCGAGTCCTTCGACCAGGTCACGCTCGACGAGGACTTCGTCGGCGATCAGAAGCTCTACATCAAGCCCAACACCAAGGTCATCATGCTCGTCCATGACGAGCGCCCCGTCGTGATCGAGCTGCCCCCCAGCGTCGAGCTGAAGGTGGTCGACACGCCCCCGGGCATCAAGGGCGCCACCGTCACCAACCAGCTCAAGGAAGCCACCATGGAGACCGGGCTCAAGACCCGCGTCCCCGCGTTCATCGAGATCGGGGAGATGCTCAAGATCTCCACCGATGACGGCTCCTATCAGTCACGCGCCTGAGTCGCCGCGCCCCCACGTCGGGCGCGAGGAGGGGACCCCGATGTCGATGGAAGTGACGATCGATCGGCTCGACCCCGGCGACACCGAGACCATCGCGCACCTCTACAACCAGATGTTCCGCCCGGCGCGCACCCCCGAGTCCTTCGCGCGCCGCTTCCTCGCGCGTCGGAACGTCCTTGTCCTCGTCGCGCGCATCAAAACCGACGCCGTCGGCTTCTACGTCGGCCTCGAGCTCAAGCCCTCCGTCCACTTTGCCTGGCTCTGCGGCGTCATGCCCGACGCGCGCCGCCAGGGCGTCGCCACCCAGCTCATGCACGAAGCCATGTCCTGGGCCAAGGACCAGGGCTATTCCCACATCCGATTCGAGTGCCTCAACAAGCACCGCCCCTTCCTCCACTTCGGCATCGCCGAAGGCTTCGACATCGTCGGCATCCGCTGGGACGCCGACATGTCGGAGAACCTCGTCATCTTCGAGAAGGGCCTCTGAGCGCGCGATCGCTCAGGGCGCCGTCACCGCGGGCGCCTCAGCCGCCCCCACCTCGTACGGCAGGTCCAGCGCGACCAGCACGCCCCCGGCCAGGATCGTCACTCCGAAGATGATCCCCACACGCCACAAGAGCGCGCGCGACCCCACGAACCCAACCACCAGCGTCTTGAACAGCGAGTTCGACATCACGGCCACGACGATGTACTTCCACGCCTGATTCGGGTCGAGTGTTTCCTGCTCCACGAGCCGCGCCGTCGAGAGCGTGATCGCGTCCATGTCCGCCACACCCGAGATCGCCGCGACCGGGTACAGCGCGCCCGTGCCGAGCGTGTCGCGCGCGAACGCCGAGAGCAGCAGGATGCCCGCGTAGATCGCGGCGAAGATCAGCGCGGGGGTCAGCTCCGCCGGGTTCGAGGATGGCTCGGGCGGCTCCGCTTCCTTGCCCTCTCCCAGCGCGATCACCAGCGAGACGCCCCCCGTTACGAGCGCCAGCACCCCCAGCGGCAGCGCGCTCGCGTACAGCAGCGAGCGCGACACCGCGGCCATCTCCACCGCAGCCCGCGCGTACAGGATCGTCGACGCGATCCCGATCACCAGCGCGCCCGTGCGCGCCGCGTCCGCGCCGTTCCCTCGGCGCGCGAACGCGAACGTCGTGGCCGTCGACGACACCAGCCCGCCCAGCACGCCCGCGAGGTGCACGCTCGACCGGCTCCGGAGGAACTTTGCGAGCAGGTACCCCACCAGCCCCAGCCCCACGATCAGCACCACCATCAGCCAGATGTTGAACGGGTTGAGCACCTCGTACGGGCCGTACGCCCGGTTCGGCAGCACCGGCAGGATCACAGCGGACAGCAGCGCAAACCGCATGATCGCCCGCGTGTCCTTCTCCTCCAGACGATCGATCATCGAATGCAGCTGCGGCTTGAGGTGCAGCAGAATCGCCGTGGCCGCGCCCGCGGCAACGCCCACCTGGGGCGGCGCGAGCATGAGCGCCGCGCCCACCCCGAGCATGACCAACGCGGCGATCTCCGTCGTCATCCCGCCACCGCGCTCCTCTCCCGCGCGCAGCAGGTTCGACACCACGAGCAACGCCGCGAGCGCGACGAACGCCCCGCCGATGACCAGCGCGCCCAGCGACTGTGCCAGCATGCCCGCGATCGCGCCCAGGAGCGTGATCAGCGCGAACGTGCGCACGCCGGCCGTCTTCGAGTCCGCCCACTCACGCTGCAGCCCGACCAGCAGCCCGAGCAGCACCGCGAGCGCGAGCCGCAGAAACAGGTCCGCCGTCTCCATCCCTTGATTGTCCGGACCCCCCGAGCCTCACGCAAACCTCGCTCACGCCAGCGCGCGGCGCGTGTACGAGATGATCAGGCGGGTCTTGGCGGGGATCAGAAGCGATGTGGAGCGAACTCCGTCGGTGCCCTGCCCCGACGCACCCGACCCGTTCGACGCAGGCAGCGCGAATGCCGCCGTGCCCAACAACGCGATCGACGCGATCCGTACGACTCTGGTCTTCATGGTGTCTGCTTCCGATCCGACGGGCCACGGAGGAGGGTCCGTTGCTCACCCCAAGTGTGCCCCCGGAACCCCACGACGCCAGCCCGGGCCGGATGTTCAGGCACGTCCGAAAAACGCCGCCCCCGCCGTGAGCGCCCACGCCCGATGTCGTAAGATGTTCGGTTCGCCCGCCCCCCAGCGCGGGCCGACCACGACGGAGACACCGCGGATGACACCGAACTCGATCAAGACCGAAGCCGAAACCGCCATGCAGAAGGCCATGGACTACCTCAAGCAGGAGCTCCGCGGCATCCGCACAGGACGCGCCTCCACCGCGCTCGTGGAGTTCATCAAGGTCAACTACTACGGCTCCATGACCGACCTCAAGAGCCTCGCCTCCATCAGCGTCCCCGAGCCCACCCAGCTCCTCATCAAGCCCTTCGACGCGGGCGCCGTGGGCGAGATCAAGAAGGCCATCGAGTCCTCCGACCTGGGCCTCAACCCCATGGTCGACGGCAAGCAGATCCGCATCAACGTCCCCGCCCTCTCCGGCGATCGGCGCAAGCAGCTCGCCGGTCACGCCAAGAAGATAGGCGAGGACGCCAAGGTCACCATGCGCAACGCGCGACGCGACGCCAACAAGCACGCCGACCAGATCGCCAAGGACTCCGCGGCCCACGTCTCCGAGGACCAGCTCGCCGACCTCAAGGACGGCATCCAGGAGCTCCTCAAGAAGTTCGAGAACGAGGTCGACAAGTCCATCGCGGAGAAGACCAAGGAAATCATGGAAGTCTGAGCGCGCCCCGCGCACACGCGCATCCGCCAACGAAAAAACCCCCGAGCGGCGGTGGGCGCCGTTCGGGGGCAGGGCGTAGAGAGGGCCTCGACTCCCGCAGGGAGGAGGCGCCCCTCAGGTGGGGACCAGGAAACGCCGACGCAGCCCTGGCGTCGGCGTTGTTGTTGCGCGGCCCGCGGAGCGCTGCGCCTTGGCAACGCCCCGGGCCCTGAGGAGGCGCTCCGAGGGATCAGTGGTGGGATCCGATAGGGAATGTCCGTGGCCTCGGGCCGATGCTCTCCCCAATCGGTGGTCATCCGACAACGCATCGATCCGTTGATGCGCCGCCGGGACGGGGCTCCTTCCGCTCGTCGACCGCACTGCCCTCCAGAGCGCCTCCTCAGAAACCGCGGACTCAGGGCGGAAGGAAATCGCCCCGCTCGGCCCGCTCGGAGCGTGAGGCCGAGCCAGCCCGTGCCGCGCTGCACACATCGTCAGGTTGTCCTTCACCGGCGCGCCCACCTCACGAGCACCCCATCGAATGCCCGCAGTTCAGGCACTTGTAGCACGCGCCGTTCCGAACCGTGATCTCCCCGCACACCTCGCACGCCGGCGCATCGCTCTGCATGTCACGCATCGCGTCCGACAGCGTCGACACCGACAACGCCACACGAACCTCCGTCTCCGTGTGATGCCCCCCCTTCCCCGTCCCGCGCGACTTCGACACCACGCGCCCAGCGCGATCCTCGCCGCGCTCCGGGATCACGATCCGCTGCGGCTCCGCCAACGCCTCCTCGCGCCGCGCAACCACCATCTCACCGTTCCCGTTCGCGCTCTCCCCGCGCTGCGGCGTGTTCGCCTCCCGATACCCCGGGATGAACTGGATCCCCATCCAGCGGAAGATGTAATCCACCAGCGACTTCGCGAACGGGATGTCCCGGTTCGCCGTCATCCCCGCCGGCTCGAACCGCTGATGCGTGAACTTGTTCACCATCGACTCCACCGGCACGCCGTACTGCAGCGCCACCGACGTCGCCGTCCCCAGCGAATCCATCAGCCCCCCGATCGTCGACCCCTCCTTCGCCATCGTGATGAACAGCTCGCCCGGCTGACCGTCGTCGTACAGCCCGACCGTCAGATACCCCTCATGCCCCGCAATATTGAACTTGTGCGTGATCGACCGACGCGTGTCCGGCAACCGCCGCCGCATCGGACGATCCTGCAAACGCTCCACCGCCTTCCCGTTCCCAGCAGCGTGCGCCGCACGCGCCACCTCCAGCGCGATCTCCTCGTGCGCCTCCTCCAGACCCTCCTCGTCCTCCTCCTCCATCAGCACTCGCACCTCGGCGTCGACCACTCCTCCCCCGCCCTTCTTTCCTCCCCCACTCTCCTCCTTGCCCCCGCTGTCGCTTTTTGAAGACAGCGGCTGCGACAGCTTGCACCCGTCCCGGTACAGCGCGTTCGCCTTCAGCCCCAGCTCCCACGACAGTCGGTACGACTTCATGATGTCGTCCACCGTCGCCTCGTTCGGCAGATTGATCGTCTTCGAGATCGCACCCGAAATGAACGGCTGCGCCGCCGCCATCATCCGGATGTGCCCCTCCGTCCGAATGAACCGCTCGCCCTTCTTCCCGCACTTGTTCGCGCAATCGAACACCGGCAGGTGCGCTTCCTCCAGCCAAGGCGCTCCCTCCACCGTCTGCGTCCCGCACACCACCTCATTCAGCGTCTCGATCTGCGCCGCGTTCAACCCCAGCATCCTCAACAGGCTGAACGACGAGTCCGCCTTCGCCGCCGCGGGCTCCAGGCCCAGCCGCTTCAGCGCCTCATCACCCAGCGCCCACGCGTTGAACGCGAACCCGATCTCGAACACCCCCGGCAGCGAATCCTCGATCCCCTTGATCTCGCTCGCCGTGAACCCCTTCTCCTTCAAGAGATCCGCCAGCGTCTTGCCCGACGCCTTCCGCGTGCCATCCGCCGCGGGGATCACCGCGTCCAGCTTCAGCGTCCCCAGCACATACGTCAGAATGTCCCGCTGCTGCTCCTCCGTGTAGCCCAGCGACTTGAGCGCCGGCCGCAGCGAAGCGTTCGCGATCTTGAAGTACCCGCCACCCGCGAGCTTCTTGAACTTCACCAGCGCGAAGTCCGGCTCCACACCCGTCGTGTCACAATCCATCAACAGACCGATCGTCCCCGTCGGCGCGATCACCGTCGTCTGCGCGTTCCGGTACCCGTGCTTCTCACCGAGCGCCAAGGCCTCGTCCCACGCCACCGTCGCGCGATCCAACATCTCCCCCGCGTTCGAAATCCGCGCCCTTCCACTGCGGATCACCGCGTGATCAATCGGCACCGGCGCCGTCCGCAACGCCTCGTACGCATCCTTGCCTTTCGCATTCCGCGCCACACCATGCGCCGCCCTGCGATGATTCCGCATCACCCGCAGCATGTGCTTCTCATTCTTCTGGTACCCCGAGAACGCCCCCAGCGCCTCGGCCATCACCGCGCTCTGCCGGTAGCTCCGTCCCGTCAGGATCGCCGTCACCGTCGCGCAGATCGCCCTTCCTTCCTCCGAGTCGTACGCCAGCCCCGCCTGCATCAGCATCGCGCCAAGGTTCGCATACCCCAAACCCAGCGTCCGGAACTCCCACGACAGCTGCGCGATCTCCTCCGACGGGAACGCGGCCATCAGCACCGAGATCTCCAGCACCACCGTCCACAGATCGATCGCGTGCTCATACGCCGCAACGTCAAACGCCCGCTTCTCCAGGTCAAACAGCTTCAGCAGGTTGATCGACGCCAGATTGCACGCCGTGTTGTCCAGGAACATGTACTCCGAGCACGGGTTGCTCGCGTTGATCCGACCCGACTCCGGGCACGTGTGCCACTCGTTGATCGTCGAATCAAACTGCACGCCCGGATCGGCGCACCGCCACGCCGCGTACCCGATCTGCGCCCACAACTCCCGCGCGGGGATCGTCTTCGCAACCTTCTCGCTCGTCCGGTACGACAGCGACCAGTTCTCACCCTTGTCCAGCGCGTCGAAGAACGCGTCCGGAATCCGCACCGAGTTATTCGAGTTCTGCCCCGAAACCGTGTGGTACGCCTCGCCGTTGAAGTCGTAATCCAGCTTCAGCTTCAGATGCTTCGCGGCCTCACGATCGTGCTCGGAGATGTGCTTCATCCCCTCCACCATCGCGGCCACCTTGAGCTCCTCCCGCACCTTCCAATTGATGAACGCCTCGATGTCCGGGTGGTCCATGTCGAGACACACCATCTTGGCGGCGCGCCGCGTCGTCCCGCCGCTCTTGATCGCCCCGGCCGCCCGATCGCCGATCCGCAGCCACGACATCAGCCCCGAGCTCTTGCCCCCGCCCGACAGCGACTCATCCTCGGCCCGCAACTGCGAGAAGTTCGTCCCCGTCCCCGACCCATACTTGAACAACCGCGCCTCACGAACCCACAGGTCCATGATCCCGCCCGGGTTCACCAGGTCGTCCTCAACGCTCTGAATGAAGCACGCGTGCGGCTGCGGGTGCGAATACGCATCCTCAGCCAGCGACACCTTCCCCGTCGTGGGGTCCGCGATGAAGTGCCCCTGCGCAGGCCCCGAAATCCCGTACGCCCAGTTCAGCCCCGTGTTGAACCACTGCGGCGAGTTCGGCGCCGCGATCTGATGCACCAGCATGTACACCAGCTCGTCATAGAACGCCTGCGCATCCGACGCCGAGTCGAAATACCCGTGCGTCTCCCCCCAGTGACGCCAGCACCCCGCCAACCGGTGAATCACCTGCTTCGCGCTGCGCTCCGGCCCGAGCACAGGCTTGCCCGACTCGTCGCGCACGAAGTTGCCGTCCGTCAGCCCCTTCACCGCGTCGACGCCGGACTCCACCTGCGGCACACCCGCCTTGCGGAAGTACTTCGACACCATGATGTCCGTCGCCAACTGCGACCACGTCGACGGAACCTCGGCGTCATCCATCTGGAAAACAACCGACCCGTCCGGGTTCGAAATCTTCGAAGACCGACGAACCCACTCGACAGTGGCAAACGGGTCGCGGCCGGCAGTCGTGAACTTGCGTGTGATCTTCATGGGGATGTCCAAAAGGGCACTAGGCACTGGGCACTAGGCACGAGATAAGACTCAGGGTTCAAGACTTCGAATCAGTCCCGCCAGAACGCGGCCGCACTCGTCCAGTTCCGCTTGCATGACGTCGTGTGCGTCCGACGACAGGTAGCCCAACTCCATCGCGAACAACAGCTGCGTGTCCAGCTCGTACAGCGATCCCCTCGCCATCCGCAGAAATCGAACGTAGTCCTGACTGCTTCCACGTCCGTAACCCTCCGCGACATTGCTCGCGACCGACACCGCCGAGCGACACACCTGGCTCGTGATGCCGTACTTCTCTCGATCCGGGAACGACTTCGTAGCCCGGTACACCGACAATCCCAACGCGAACGACTTCCGCCACGCGACCAGATCCCGGTATGACTTGATCTCGGCCACGCTTCATCACGCCTCCGAACCCAAGTGCTCTCTGAATGCCGCGTCCACGCTCAGTCATCCGATTCGTCTTCTGCTTTCTTGCTGCCTTCTGCACTTTGCTAGTGCCTGATGCCTAGTCGCTAGTGCCTAGTCCCTAGTGCCCTTGGCTTTCTGCCTTCTGCCTTTCTGCCTTTCCCTAGTGCCTAGTGCCTAGTCCCTAGTGCCCTTCTCCTAGTCCACCCTCGGCAATGTGAGCCCCGCCTGATCCTGGTACTTCCCGCGCTTGTCGGCGTAGGAAACGGCGCAGACCTGATCTGCTTTTAGGAAGACCAACTGGGCTATGCCTTCGTCGGCATAGACCTTCGCCGGCAGCGGCGTCGTGTTCGAAATCTCGATCGTGATCTTCCCCCGCCACTCCGGCTCCAGCGGCGTCACGTTCACGATCAGGCCGCAGCGCGCGTACGTCGACTTCCCCACGCACAGCACGAGCACATCCCTTGGGATCGTGAACGTCTCCACCGTCTCGCACAGCGCGAACGAGTTGGGCGGGATGATCACCCCGCCCGAAGCCCCCCACCCCGGCTTGTTCGCGTTGATCACCCCATCCACTTCGACGAACAGGTCGTCCGTGAACCGCTTCGGGTCCACGATCGCCACCTCGCCCGACCTCGGCGTCGACGTGAAGATCTTGAAGCGACTCCCCACACGCACGTCGTACCCGTACGACGACACCCCGTACGACACGCTCCCCTGGCGCTTCGTCCCCTCCGCGAACGGCTCAATCCCGATCAGGTCGCGGATCTGTGTATCGCAGAGCACGGGCATCGATTCGGCTCCACATCCTCTCCGTCCGGGCGCAGGAAAGTCCTTCATCCCAGAACGTTAGGACGTTGTTCGGCGTGGCACAAGTTGTTCAGGTCCCGCGACTCGCGGGGCCCCACCTTCGTCTTCTGCAAGGGGCGACGGGGGGTGTGACCCTCGCGGCCCCACTGCCTGCACGACTCGGCAAACGTGGCGACGGTCACGGGTCTCCGCTTCCCTCTTCGACCCGTTCAGCCGCTGCCGCGTGTGGCAGAGGGAAGGCATGCTACCACCACCCGTGGTGGCATCAAGCCGCCCCAACCCCAAAATGTCGTACTTTTTCTCTATGCACGGCGCATGAACTCACAACCAGTTGCCCCAACAATACTTCGGCGCTTGTCCACATCGCAAAATGCCCCCTTCAGGGGCGACATCTGGCGTGGACAACCTGTTTCCCCCCGACACACCCACTACCCCTCGTGTGTGCAACCTGTCGTTTCCGCGTGCACAACCCGTTGCACGCTGTCACCCCCTGTCGATCACCCGGAACACCACCTCCATGCACGTTTCCCGCCCCTCCAACACTGCTAGGCTCGAACCGATGGAGGCCTCACCCGACAACCCGACCTCTTCCATCCCGGGCTGGGTCCAACACCCCCCCACCGCCCGCGCCTCCTCAGCCCTCCAGGGCCTCACCGGCGCCCAACGGCTCGCCGTCGAAACCCTCCAAGGCCCCCTCCTCGTCGTCGCCGGCCCCGGCTCCGGCAAGACACGCGTCATCACCAGGCGCATCGCTCACCTCTTGGAATCCGGCGTCAAGCCCTGGCAGGTCCTCGCGCTCACCTTCACCAACCGCGCGGCCGGCGAGATGCGCGAACGCGTCCTCAAACTCCTCGACCCCGAAGCGCACGACCCGCGCGAATCACGAGCACTCCGCGGCCTCACCATCACCACCTTCCACTCCCTCTGCGCGCGTCTCCTGCGCAAGTACGCCGAGGACGCCGCGCGCGTCGTCCCCGGCCTCAAGCCCGACTTCTCCATCTACGACGCGGGCGACCAGTCCTCCCTCATGAAGCGCGTCATCGGAGAGGCCGGTCTCAACACCAAGAACTTCCCGCCCGGCTCCGTCCTGGCAACCGTCAGCAGCGCCAAGAACCTCCTCCTCTCACCCGACGACTTTGACAAACAGGCCACCGATTTCTTCGGGAAAACAGCCGCAAAGCTCTACCGCGCCTACGAGCGCGCCCTCCGCGCCGCCAACGCCGTCGACTTCGACGACCTCCTCTCCCTCACCGTCAAAGCCCTCCGCGCCTCGCCCGCAGCGCTCGAAGAGATCCGCGCGCGATGGCGCTACGTCATGATCGACGAGTACCAGGACACCAACCACGCGCAGTTCGCCCTCGCCGCGCTCATCGCAGGCCCAGCCACCCCCGACGGCGGACCCAACATCTGCGTCGTCGGCGACCCCGACCAGTCCATCTACGCATGGCGCGGCGCCGACATCCGCAACATCCTCGAGTTCGAAGCCCACTACCCCGGCGCGCAAGTCGTCACGCTGGGCGAAAACTTCCGCTCCACCGAGCCCATCCTCAAAGCCGCCGACCACCTCATCCGCCGCAACACCCAGCGCAAAGCCAAGGACCTCATCCCCGCGCGCGACGACGCGGGCGACCGCCCCACCGTCATCATCACGCGCGACGAGCACCACGAAGCCGAGACCGCCCTGGGCTGGATCAGAGACGCCTCCGAAGCCGGCATCCCCTGGCGCGAGATGGCCGTCATGTACCGCATGAACTCCCTCAGCCGAGTCATGGAGGACGCACTCCGCGACGCCCACATCCCCTACGTCATCGCGCGCGGCACCGCCTTCTACGACCGCGAGGAGATCAAGGACGCGCTGGCCTACCTCCGACTCATCGCCAACACCTCCGACGACATCTCCCTCGAACGCATCGTCAACAAGCCCGCGCGAGGCATCGGCGCCGCGACCCTCGAACGCGTGCGCACCGAAGCCGTCCGTCACAACATCCCCCTCTTCGACGCCATGCGCGCAGCCGAGACCATCGAAGACCTCTCCCCACGTGCGCGCGCCGCCGTCCGGAAGTTCGTCGACCTCGTCGACGGATGGACCGGCGGAGGCACGTTCATGGGCGCTACGCAAAGCGACGGTATCGCGGCTCTGGTGCGCACCGTGGTGGAAGATTCAGGCCTGCGGCCAACACTTGAGAAACGCAAAAGCGAGGACGCCGCAGACGAGGACCGCGTCAACAACCTCGACGAGCTCGTCTCCTCGGCAGCCGATTTCGAGGAGTCCTACGACCCTTCGAGCGATCCCGTCACCGGAATGACCGGCCAGGCCGACGCCGAGGTTCCCACACTTCTGGGGCTCCTCCGCGCCTTCCTCGAACGCGTCTCCCTCGTCGCCGACGCCGACTCCGTCGACCCCGAGCGCGGAGCCGTCACGCTCATGACCCTCCACGCGGCTAAGGGATTGGAATTCCAGGCGGTTACGATGATCGGCCTCGAGGAGGGCGTCCTCCCCCATGCGCGCAGTCTGGGTCACCCCGACGCCCTCGAGGAGGAGCGCCGCCTCTGCTTCGTGGGCATGACCCGCGCCAAGGACCGCCTGCTCATCACCGCGGCCAAGTCCCGCACCCTCAGAGGGTTACGAGAACGAACCATCGCGAGCCAGTTCCTCCGGGAGCTCGACGGCCACGTCACCTACTCCGACCAGGCCGACGTCTGGGCCGACGAGGACGCCCCCTCCGACGACGTCATCGCAACCGCTTACAGATCAACCACTTCCAACTCCTCCCCCTTCCCCGTGGGGAGCATGGTCCGCCATCCCCAGTTCGGAATCGGCAAAGTCCGCGCTGTCACCGGAGGAGCGGACGGCAAGGTGCGGGTTCTCTTCCAAGCCGTTGGCGAGAAAACACTTGTGACTCGCTACGCCCGTCTCGAACCGGCCTGATTCCAGGTTATGGGGCCAAAAAACCCCCTCGTTTGACTGGAGCGGCATTGACCGTGCGCCGACCTGAGGTACTGTAGATCTCGGTCGCGGGCGGCACACCCGCTTCCGAGTCAGTTTGTTTTCAACAAGACACAGGGAAAAAGCAACGGGCGTTGCACGCGCAAGTTGCGGAGAGACAGGGGTTTATCCATGCGTATCACGCTTGCGACCGCGGTCGCGTTGCTGGCCGGTTCCGCCGCGCAGGGCGCGTTCATCTCGTTCGCATCCGACACGAGCCCGGCCAATCCGACGTTCGTCTCGACCTTCGACGGCGTCACCTACGTCCGCGACTTCGGCCCGACCAACGTCGACCTCCAGATCGACGTCGACGAGAACGGCCCCGCCGGCCCCATCACGCTGAACGCCAACATGACCGCGGAGTTCACGCTGAGCTTTGCGGGCACGGTGCCGCTGGGCGGCTCCACGATGGCCCATGTGTTCAGCCTCTCCGGCTACTTCCAGTTCAATGACGCCGCGGGCGGCATGATCCTCCGCGCGGACGTGACGAACGGCGCCTTCACCGGCGTCGGTTCCTCGTCCTCCATCTTCTCCGCCATCATGTCCGGCTCCGGCGCGTCGTACACGCTGGGCTCCATCGCGACCGAGGTCGGGTTTGGAGGTGTGCAGGACGGCGACTTTGGCTTTTCGTTGACGGCCATCAACGGCGGCGCGGGCGCCGCCCTGCTGTTCCCGTTCGGTGACGGCGCCTCGCCCGTCGGGATCGGGCAGTTCCAGTCCGAAGGCTCGTTCTCGGGTCGCTTCATCCCGGCCCCGGGCCCCACGGCCCTGCTGGGCATCGGCGGCCTGGTGATCGCCCGCCGTCGCCGCTGAGCGGCATTCAGATGACAGTTGCGAACGCCCTCGGCGCCATGCCGGGGGCGTTTTCATTGGCGGCCCGCTTACGAGCCCGACGCGATGTCGCGCCGGTAGTGCTTCCCCTCGAACTGGATCAGCTCAGCGGCCCGCATCGCACATTCCCGTGCGGCCGCGAGGGTGTCGCCGGTGACAACCACGTTCAGCACACGCCCGCCCGCGGTGACGAGCTCGCCCTTGTCGTTGCGCTTCGTGCCCGCGTGGAAGATCAGGGTGTCCGGGAGTTTCGCTGCCTCATCGAGCCCTGTGATGACGTCGCCGGCGCGCGGGGACTGGGGGTATCCGTGGGATGAGAGCACCACGCAGCAGGTGGGGCGGGGGTCCCAGTCGATGTGCGCTTCGTCGAGGGCGCCGCAGGCGGTGCGCCAGAGGAGGTCGGGAAGGTCGGCCTTGAGCCTGGGCATGAGCGCCTGGCACTCGGGATCCCCGAACCGGCAGTTGTATTCGAGGACGCGGGGCCCGCCCGGGGTGAGCATGAGACCGATGAAGAGGACGCCTCGGAACTCGATGTCCTCGCGCCGGAGCGCGTCGACGGTGGGGACAAGGATGTCCTTCTGGATGGTGCGGATGAGGGCGTCGTTGAGGCGGCTGGAGGGGGAGAAGGCGCCCATGCCGCCGGTGTTGGGGCCCTTGTCGCCGTCGAGCAGGCGTTTGTGGTCCTGAGCGGTTTCGAGCATCACGATGGTGCGGCCGTCGGTGAGGGCGAAGACGGAGGCTTCGGGCCCGGTCATGCGCTCCTCGATGACGACCTCGGCGCCTGCATCGCCGAACTCCTTCTTGACCATGATGCGGTCGATGGCGTCGAGTGCTTCGTCGAGCGACTCGGGGACGACGACGCCCTTGCCTGCGGCGAGGCCGGAGGCTTTGACGACGTAGGCGTACTCGCGGGATTTGAGGAAGGCCTTGGCTTCGGTGGGGCTGGTGAAGACGCGGGCGTCTGCTGTGGGGATGGAGGCGGCGCGCATGAGGCGCTTGGCCCAGGACTTCGATGCTTCGAGTCGGGCGCCTGCGGCGGTGGGTCCTACGACCGCCCGTCCGGGCGCCGCGAGCGCGTCGGCAAGCCCGGCGGCCAGGGGTGCTTCGGGGCCGATGACGACGAGGTTGATCTGCTCCTTCTCGCAGAAGCGTTGGAGGCGGAAGGGCGCCTTGAGGTCGAGGGGGCAGTCGGTGGGTCTGGCGAGTGTGGAGATGCCGGGGTTGTCGGGGTGGGTGGTGAAGAGGGCTTCGAGGCGCGGAGATTGCGCGAGCTTCCAGGCGAGGGCGTGCTCGCGGCCGCCGCCCCCGACGAGGAGAACGCGGAAGCGGTCGGGCGGAGTGGTGTTTTTGGACTGCGGCTTGGGCATCGGGGGCGGATGGTACAGGGGTAGGGAAAGTGCGTCGGGGGCAGTGAGTTAGATGAGGACGAGGAGGGTTTCTTCGCACTCGAGATAGCGGTCGGTGGCTGGGGAATGCTGGTAGCCGGTGATGACAAAGCCACATTTCTGGAGGACGCGGAGCGAGGCGACGTTGTGGCGTGCTGCGCGGGCGTGTAGAGGACGAGTCGGGATGAGATCGAGGAAAATCGCGAGGGCGCGCGAGGCGATTCCTTTTCCCCAGTAGTCGCGGTCGATCCAGTATCCGATCGCGGGTTGGCCGTCGAGCGGGAAGCAGGAGATATGACCGACGAGCGTGTCATCCGCGAGGATCGCGCGGGCCGTGATGGATGGATCGTGGAAGGCGTTTGCCCACAAGCGATTGAACGATTGTTCGTCGCGCGGCCGGACGGCGGCCAGCTGGTTGGATTCGGGGTCGGACTGGTAGCGAAAGAGTGTTGGAAGGTCGTCGGACGTGATGTCGCGGACGGAGACGCGCATGGGCTGCGGGAGGAGATCGTGAATCAGGGTGACAGTACGACGATAGAACTTTTCTTGGCGGGCGTCAGGGTCTGGGAGGCATCGCCACGACGGGCCGTCGAAGCGATTGGGGCATCGGCACCGGCGGGTCAGGCTCGGCTGCCGCGAGGCGACGGCCTGCGGCACTCACGGTTGGAGTGAACCCGCGCCGAACGGTCATGTCAGAATTTGAACTTCTCAAACGCCGTTCCGTTGAACTTGTAGACGCCGTGCTCGTGGGTGCCGAGCCACAACACGCCTTCGTTATCCTTGTAGATGGAGTACAGGGTCACGATTGCATCGCCATCTTTGACCTGATACTGGGTCAAGCGGGTTCCATCGTATCGCCAGACGCCCGAGCGAAGCGTCGCCAGCCACAGGTCGCCGTTCTTGTCCTTGACCGACGACATGAACAACATGGGGTGGTCCTTCCTGGGGTCCGCCGGACGGGTGATGCCCGGCTCCTTCCGAACACTCAGCGTGCTGGAGGCCTGCTCGTCTGGGGCGTGTTGGAGGGGCGGCTGGACAACGAAGCGGTTCAGTGTGTTGCTGAACCAGAATCTGCCGTCCTTGTCCTCGGCGATTGAGCGGAGGCCGAAATTGTCGTCCTCGTCAAAGCCGAGTTCGGTCTTGGCAGCCCACGCAAAGGTCGTCCCATCGAAGCGGCACACGCCGAGCACATGCGTGCCGAACCACACACATCCTTTGCTGTCTTTGAAAATGATGTAGACGTCGTACGGGTTGTAGGTCATTCCCGGAAATCTGGAGCGCGGGTACCTGGCAATATGGTCTTCGCCTGGCTTGGTCTTGGGGAACGTCAGGCGGTGCAAGGACGCGCCGTCATAACGATACACGGCGTCTTCATCCTGCCAGCCCGTGAACCACAGGTCGTCGGGCCCCAACTTCCATCCGCTCCCGTCGGGCTCGGCGACTACGAGCGAGCGGAACGCGAGGCCGTCGAATCGGCTTACGCCGCCGTCGCTCTTGACGAGTATGTTCCCCGCACGATCCTCCTGGATGCTCCGAATGCGGTCGCCGCTCAGCCCGTGGGCCGTGGTGAAGTGGGTGATGGTCTTGCCGTCGAACCGATAGACACCTTGCCCGTCGCTGCCGAACCAATAGGTCTTGTTCCTGGCCTGAAAGACGACGAAGATGCACTTGTCGAGCGCTGAAACGGTGTCGCCGGCGGCGATCGGGACATCCTGGTTGCGCTGGGCACTCTGACGCGAGTCTTGGGACAGCGCACCTGAATCCTGTCGTGCGCAGCAAGGCCATTGCGCGACGAGGGGGACGGTCATGACCACCAGTTTGAGTCGCGGGGCTTGTCGCAGCAGACGGAACAGCAAGGTCAGCCTCCTCATGCGGTGGGCCGCAGCCCGGATCCGGGAGAGTGCTGGCAGCCCAGAGAGGCTACCCGTGCTTTGCATGGCACGAGCAGGCTGGCGCGAACAGCTCTCCTGTAGCCGGCCCGGCGGACCGTCCCCGGTTGGGAGGATGAGATTGAACTGCGGCACCCATACCTACGGAGCAAGCGCTTACCCGGGACATCAGCCCAATCGAATCAGGGTGACTGGATTCGAACCAGCGGCCTCCTGGACCCAAACCAGGCGCTCTACCAAGCTGAGCTACACCCTGTCTTGCGCGTGGTGTTCGGAGAAAGTCTGAAACCGAACGGCGCGCTTGGAGAAGGATGATATCGGAGAGCGGGATCGGGCCTTGGCGCGGCGCGAGCCGCAACGGGATGCGAGGGGAGCGGGTAGTTTCAGGGGGTTCTCCCGGTGTGTATGCGCGCACCGGGGGCTAGAGTTCGGTCGCTGGTCGGATGCTCGTTTGGGCGGGGTCCGAGAGGCGGGCTCGTGGAGTGGAGTTCGAGGCATCGGGCGCCACGGGCGGAGTTGGACGACACCACAGTGCGGATGGCGGCTTGCGGCCGCATCGGCAGAAGAGGGACCGGCGTCGTGAGAACCTTTGTACGCGTGATGAAGTGGGTGCTTGGGATCGGCGTCGTGGTCGCGCTTGTGGGTGGCGGCGCGGGGCTGATGTTGTGGCCCGCGGTGAAGAAGCAGATGGAGAAGTCGCGCGAGGGAGCGCGCGGCGAGATGGTGCGGCTTGCCGCGATCGAGTCGGGCGAGCTGGTTCGGACGGTGAGCGCACCGGCGTATCTGGAGGCGACTCGTCGCGTGCAGATCTCTGCGCGGTTCTCGGCGCAGATCATGGAGCTTCCGTTCGAGGAGGGGATGCAGGTCCGCGCGGACGACGTGGTGGTGCGTCTGGACGATCGTGATCTCCGCGCGCAGCTGGAGTCGGCCGAGGCGTCGCAGAAGGCGGAGGAAGCTCGGCTGGAGGGCGCGCGTGCGAGCTACGTGAACGCCGTGGCGGAATGGGAGCGTCAGAGCGCGCTGCACAAGACGAACGACGTCTCGAAGCAGGCGTTGGACATGGCGGAGACGGAGAAGAATCGGTCGGAGGCGGCGCTGCGTGCCGCGGAGGCGTCGGTGGCGATCGCGAAGGCGAACATTTCGCGCGTGTTGCAGGAGCTTCGGTACACGGAGATCCGCTCGCCGATCGACGGGGTGGTGACGACGCTGAACGCGAAGGTGGGCGAGGTGGTGGTGACGGGGACGATGAACAACCCGGGGACGGTGATCCTGGAGGTCGCGGACCTCTCGGAGATGATCGTGAAGTGCGAGGTGGATGAGAGCGACATCGCGGAGATTCGCGCCGGGCAGAAGATCCGGGTGGCGCTGAACGCGTATGCGGATGACGAGTTCGAGGCGCGGGTGACGAAGATCGCGCTGCAGCGGACGAAGGCGCGCGACCTTTCAGAGTGCTTCCTTGTCGAGGGTCTGATGGACCTCGAGGGCAAGACGCTGCTTTCGGGGCTGACGGGGAGCGTGGACGTGGAGGTGGAGACGGTGAAGGGCGTGCTGCTGGCGCCGAGCCAGGCCGTGCTGGACGTGCGCGTGGACGAGCTTCCGCGCGAGGTGGTGGATGCGAGCGCGGCGATCGACAAGAACAAGACGTTCGCGCGGGTGGTGTACCGGCTGGAGGACGGGGAGGCGAAGGCGACGCCGGTGCGGATCGGGCCGAGCGATCTTCGGACGACGGCGCTGGTGGCCGGGATCGACGCGGGGACGCGGGTGATTGTGGGCCCGTACAAGGCGTTGCAGTCGATCAAGCACGGCCAGAAGGTGCGGGACGAGGAGGCCGAGAAGAAGGCCGAGGAAGAGAAGAACAAGAAGCCCGGTGAGGGCGAGGCGGCGCCGGAGGGGACTGAGCAGACCGCGACTGCGGCCGCGGACGGGAAGAAGTCGTCATGACGATCGAGATCCGTCGGCTGACGAAGGTGTACCGGATGGGCCCGGAGCGCGTGCACGCGCTGCGCGGGTTGGACCTGTCGATCGGGAAGAACGAGTTCGTGGCGATCATGGGCGCGTCGGGGTCGGGCAAGTCGACGCTGATGAACGTGCTGGGTTGCCTGGACAAGCCGACGGACGGGCAGTACCTGCTCAACGGGAAGCAGACGCACAAGATGGGGGCGGGCGAGCTTGCCGCGGTGCGGAACGCGGAGATCGGGTTCGTGTTCCAGTCGTTCGAGCTGTTGCCGCGCGCGACGGCGCTGAAGAACGTGATGCTTCCGTTGATCTATTCGCGGAAGCGCTGGTGGGGGGCGAAGAAGGCGGCGAAGGAGGCGTTGACGCGGGTGGGTCTGGGGGACCGGATGCACCACAAGCCGAACCAGTTGTCGGGCGGCCAGCGTCAGCGTGTGGCGATCGCGCGGGCGCTGGTGAATCGGCCGAGCATCCTGCTGGCGGACGAGCCGACGGGCAACCTGGACTCGAAGACGACGGAAGAGGTCCTGGAGCTGTTCCACGCGTTGCACCGTGAGGGGCAGACGATCGTGATCGTGACGCACGAGGAGGACGTCGCGGGTCACGCGGAGCGGATCATTCGTCTGCGCGACGGGAAGATCATGTCCGACCTGCCGGCCATGGAGGACCCGGTGCATCGGGAGTGGGTGGAGCGGGCCGCGGCGAGCCTGGTGTCGAAGACGCACGCGGGCGGCGCGTCGGCGCACGAGCAGGACGTGGAGACACCGTCGCGCACGAGGCTGGCCACGGAGGCCGGGGCATGATCATTCGCTATCTGATGCAGACGGTGGGTCTTGCGGGCTCGCAGATCGTGGCGAACAAGGTTCGCGCGATGCTGACGGCGCTGGGGATCATCATCGGCGTGGCTGCGGTAACGTCGGTTGTGGCCGCGCTGGACGGGATGAAGCAGAGCGTGCTGAGCGAGTTCGAGACGTTCGGCGCGAAGAAGCTGTTCGTGTGGGGGCAGGTGCCGCGCGAGCTGCGCGGGAAGATGTCGTGGGAGAAGGTTCGTCTGACGCTGGAGGAGGTGGAGGAGGTGCAGCGTCTGGCGCCGTCGGTGGCGAAGCTGACGCCGGTGGTGAACTTCCGCGAGCGGGTGGTGGCCGGGACGGAGATGAAGGACGGGGTGCAGGTGACGGGGGTTTGGCCGCAGTGGCACGACATCGAGAACCGGTCGGTGACGATGGGTCGCCCGTTCATGTCGATCGACGAGCAGGAGAAGCGCCAGGTGTGCCTGGTGAATGATCTGGCGATCGATGAGATGCGGTTGAACAAGGATCCGGTGGGGCAGTCGATCCTGGTGGGCGGGAGACGGTTCCTGATCGTGGGGGTGGTGGAGACGAAGAAGCTGGGGCCGATGTTCGGGGGAGACGAGACGCAGAGCGAGGTGCTGCTGCCGCTGTCCACTGCGGTGAAGATGCGGTCGTACATGGCGTGGCCGTACCTGATTGCGGAGGCGACGACGCCGGAGTCGGCGCAGGAGGCACGCGCGGAGATCCGGTCGATCCTTCGTCGGATGCGTCAGCTCAAGCCCGGTGAGAGCGACACGTTCGGGACGGAGGTGATGCAGCAGCACATCCAGCAGTTCTCGGCAATGTCTGCCGGGATCACGATGGTGGCGGGTGGTGTGGTGGCGATCTCGCTCCTGGTGGGCGGGATCGGGATCATGAACATCATGCTCGTGTCGGTGAGCGAGCGGACGAGAGAGATCGGGCTGCGGAAGGCGGTCGGCGCGAAGCCGATGGTGATCCTGTCGCAGTTCCTGGTGGAGGCGGTGGTGCTGTGCCTCGCGGGCGGTCTGATGGGGCTGCTCGCGGGTCAGGCGATCACGCTGGGGATGCAGAAGATCCCGGGGGCGGGGCTGGAGGCTGCGGCGATTCCTGCGTGGGCGATCGGGCTGTCGATCGCGTTCTGCGTGCTGGTGGGTGTGGTGTTCGGGATGCTGCCCGCGGTGAAGGCGTCGCGGCTGGACCCGATCGTGGCGCTGCGTCATTCCTGAGGAGGTCGGCGGATGTTCCTGATCAGGTTTCTGGGACAGACTGTCGGGCTCGCGGCGGGTCAGATCTCGGCGAACAAGGGTCGCGCGACGCTGACGATGCTGGGGATCATCATCGGTGTGGGGTCGGTGATCGCGGTGGTGGCCGCGCTGCAGGGCATGAAGGGGTTCGTGCTCAAGCAGTTCGAGACGGTGGGCATCTCGTACATGAACATCGACGGGAGGATCCCGGAGAAGCTGCGCGGGAAGGTGGCGTGGCAGAAGTATGAGTTGACGATCGAGGAGGTGCGTCAGCTGGGGAAGGAGTGCCCGCACATCCAGACGATCAGCCCGCACTGGCGGTTCAACAAGGCGGTGCGGTACGGGCAGAAGGAGCTGCAGTCGGTGCGGGGGCTCGGGATCTGGCCGACGTGGCACGTCGTCGAGAACCGGAGCGTGCTGCGCGGGCGGCAGTTCACGTCGATCGATGAGGAGGGGAAGCGGAACGTCTGCCTGATCAACGAGAAGGCGATCGAGGAGTTGGACATGCCGCTCGATCCGGTGGGCGAGCACGTGTTCATCGGGGGGAGGCGGTTTCTGGTGGTGGGCGTGGTGGAGCAGAAGGAGATGGGGCCGATCTTCGGGGCTGGGGAGGCGATGACGGAGGTGTATGTTCCGTTCTCGACGGCGCAGAAGATGCGGGCGGACGGGTGGATCAACAGCGCGAGCGCGCTGGCTGTGTCGGCGGACAAGGCGGAGGAGGCGAAGGCGGAGGCGCTGTGGGTGCTGCGGAAGATGCGGGGCATCCAGCCTGGTGAGGAGGACACCTTCGAGGTGTTCGTGGTGCAGGCGTTCGTGGAGCAGTTCAACAAGGTGGCGGGGGCGATCACGATGGTGGCGGGGGCGATCGTGAGCGTGTCGCTGCTGGTGGGGGGTGTGGGGATCATGAACATCATGCTCGTGTCGGTGAGCGAGCGGACGAGAGAGATCGGATTGCGGAAGGCGGTCGGCGCGAAGCCGTTGGTGATCCTGACGCAGTTCCTGGTGGAGGCCGTGGTGCTGTGCACGTTCGGCGGCCTGATCGGGATCGCGGTGGGTCAGGCGTTGACGATGGCGTTGCGGTCGATGCCGGGCGGGAATCTGGAGCGTGCGGCGGCGCCTGGCTGGGCGATCGTGCTGGCGCTGTGTTTCAGCGCGGGGGTGGGGGTGATCTTCGGGATGTTCCCGGCGATCAAGGCGTCGAGGCTTGATCCGATCGAGGCGTTGCGACATGAGTAGCTTGCGGTCCGGGGTGTTGGCGGGGCGGCGTTGCGGCCGTCGGGTGTCGGTGTTTCTGGCGTGCGTGGGCTGCGCGGCGAGCGGGTGCGAGAGCGCGCGCTGGTCGAAGCCTTCGGACTACGGGATGAAGCCGGCGGAATCGCGGGTGAAGGAGGTGTCGCCGTTGAACGAGGCGCGCTTCCGGAGCGAGGTGACGGAGCCGCAGCGTCCGGACCCGGCGCAGAGCCCGTTCGCGGGGATGGAGCGGGTGGAGGTGACGCTGGAGCAGGCGCGGGCGTGGACGCTGGAGAACAACCTGGACCTGCAGGTGGCGCTGATCGACCCGGTGATCGCGAACGAGGCTGTGACGGAGGAGGAGGGCCGGTTCAACTCGGTGATCTTCTCGCGGGCGCAGTACAACGACATCTCGCAGCCGTCGGCGTCGCAGCTGGAGGGGACGAAGATCCGGCAGTTCGTGTTCGAGCCGGGTGTGCGCATCCCGCTACGGACGGGTGGCACGGCCACGGTGGCGCTGCCGGTGGACTGGACGGAGACGAACAACCAGTTCAGCACGCTGAACCCGTCGGCGAACACGGACCTGCGGATCTCGCTGAGCCAGCCGCTGCTGCGGAACGCGGGGCGGAGGACGGCGACGCACGGGATCCGGATCGCGGCGCTGAACCGGGAGATCTCGAAGGCGCGAACGAAGCTGACGGTGATCCGGACGCTGGCCGCGGTGGAGCGGGCGTACTGGCAGCTGTACGCGGCGCAGCGCGCGCTCGAGGTGGAGCAGATGCAGTATGAGCTGGCGTCGGAGCAGCTGGAGCGCGCGCAGCGGCGCGTGAACGCGGGCCAGGCGCCGGAGGTCGACGTGGTGCGCGCGCAGGCGGGGGTGGCGGATCGGCTGGAGGGGATCATCATCGCGGAGAACCTCGTGCGTCAGCGGATGCGCGAGTTCAAGAAGATCATCAACGTGCCCGGGCTGGAGATCGACAGCCGCACGCTGATCATGACGAGCAGCGAGCCGGACCCGGTGCGGTTCGAGTTCGACGGGCCGGCGCTCGCGTATGACGCGCTGACGGAGCGGATGGAGATGCTGGAGTTGGAGCTGCAGCTCGCGCAGGACGAGAGCGCGATCGCGTTCCAGAAGAACCAGGCGTTGCCGCTCTTCACGGTGGATTACACGTACCGGCTGAACGGGCTGGACGGGAACATCTCGGGCGCGCTTCGCGAGCTGAAGAACGAGAACTTCGACGAGCACCTGCTCGGGGTGAACCTCGAGCTCCCGATCGCGAACGAGACGGCCAAGGCGCGGGTGCAGCGGGCGATCCTGACGAGGCTGCAGCGGCTGTCGACGAAGGAGGCGCGGGAGTTGGCGATCCGGCAGGAGGTGCTGGATGCCGTGGACGCCGTGGAGGCCGCGTGGCAGCGGATCCTGGCGTCGAGGCAGTCCGCGGCGCTGAACGGTCGGACGCTGGAGGGTGAGCAGCGGCAGTTCGACGTGGGCGCGCGGACGAGCACGGACGTGCTGGACGCGTCGACGAACCTGGCCACGGCGCAGCTGTCGGAGATCCGGGCGTTGACGGACTACCAGATCTCGCTGGTGGACCTGGCGTTCGCGACGGGGACGCTGCTGGGGGCCTCGCGCGTGTCGTGGGAGCCGCTGGACCCGCGGGTGACGAGCGAGACGGCGCCCGGGGCGGGCGAGCGGATGCCGGGCGCCCTGCCGGAGGGCGAGCACACGCTGGCGACGCCGGAACCGGCGGGGGCGGGTGGCTGAGCGGCCCGGTACACTGGCTCGCTGACACCGGCGCATGGATTGTCGCCGGGCTTGGAGAGCGCTTGTGCTGACGACCTTGCTTGCTGCCACTGATCTCTCAAGCTACGTGCCGATCGGCGTGATCGTGGTGATGGCGATCGGGTTCGCTGTGGCGAACATCGTGCTGACGCGCGTGATCGGGCCGACGCGGGACGGGGCGGTGAAGGCGATCCCGTACGAGTCGGGCATGAACCCGCTCTCGTCGGCGCGCAAGCGGTTCAACGTGCGGTTCTACGTGATTGCGATGACGTTCCTGGTGTTCGACGTCGAGATCATCTTCCTCTATCCGTGGGCGACGACGTTCGCGCAGATGGGGGTGCGGACGGACGAGAGCGCCTTGTTCCTGGGGCGGGTGCTGTTCTTCCTGTTCACGACGGTGATCGCGTACGTGTACGCGTATCGCAAGGGGGTCTTCCGGTTTGACTGAATCGAGCGCGAGGGCGCCCCGGGGGCCTCGTCGGTCCGGCGTGACGGATCGGGTGTGGGCCGCGTGCGTCGCTGTGGCGTGTCTGGCGGTGCTGGTGATCGGCTCGGCGTTGCGTCCGGCGGGCGCGGGGCACGGGACGCACGAGCAGCTGGGTCTGCCGGAGTGCGGGTGGGTGACGAGCATGGGCAAGCCCTGCCCCACGTGCGGGATGACCACTGCGGTGTCGCATGCCGCGCACGGGGAGTTTGTGAGTGCGGCAGTGACGCAGCCTGCCGGTCTGGCCGCGGCGTTGCTGGCGTCGATGGTGTTCTGGCTTGGGCTGCACGAGGCCGTGACGGGATCGCGGTTGATGTCGTTGTGCGGCGCGTCGCTGACACCCCGGCTGTGGTGGAGCGCGGGTCTCGTGGTGCTGCTGGCGTGGCTGTACAAGATAGGGACGTGGGGAGGCTGAAACCCCTGCGGGCCGCGTCGCGTAGGATCGTGTCCCAGACCGGCGGGAAATGACGGAGCCAGCGGCACGTGAGAGGACTCGGACAGAGAGCGTTGCGAGCATTGCTGACGGGTGGCGCGCTGTTGCTCTGCGCGACGTGGCTGGGGGGATGCGCGATCGCGGAGCTGGCGGGCGGCATGGCCGAGTCGTACAAGCGGTCGAGCACGCACGAGGTGAAGGCGGACTACACGGGGCTGACGGGCAAGACGTTTGCCGTGGTGGTGTCGGTGGACCGGGTGGTGCTGTCGGAGCGTCCGGAGCTCGCCGGCAGCCTGATCGTGGCGATCTCGGAGCGGTTGAAGGAGAACACCGGGGCGAGCGGGTACGTGCAGCCGCTCCGGGTGATCGAGTTCATGTCGACGAACCCGCGCTGGGCGATCATGACGCCGGCGGACCTGATGAAGGAGTTCGGGGTCGATCGGCTGATCTACGTGGAGGTTCTGGACTTCCGGCTGCACGAGCCCGGGAACCGGTACCTGTGGGACGGGCTGGCGAGCGCGACGATGGGGGTGCTCGAGGCCGAGAGCGGACTGGCTGACGAGTACGCGTTCCGCCGGCAGGTGTCCGTGGCGTTCCCTGATCAGAAGGGCATCACGCCGACGGACCTCACCGAGAACGTGGTGGCAACGCGTCTGCAGACGCGGCTCGTGGACCGGATCGTGTGGGTGTTCTACGACCACCAGGAGCCGTACTACCCGACGTACTAAGCCATGCGGACGACACGAACCATCCTGACGTGCCTGATCGGCGCCGGAGCGGCGTTGACGGGCGCCGGCGCTCTCTCGGGGTGCGACTACGTTGCCGCTGCCACGTATCTGGTCGAAGGACCGCCGAAGGTCGACGCTGCCTACGAGCTCGATGCGAAGCGCAAGACGGTGCTGCTGATCGACGATCGCGGCAACGCGCTGCCGAGGAGGTCGTTGCGTCGTGTGATCGGTGAGGAAGCGGAGCAGACGATGCTGTCGGGCAAGGCGTTGAAGGCCGACCTGACGATCCCGTCGTCGTCGACACAGGCGGTGATGACGCAGGAGCGTCGGGAATCGCCCCGGAGCGTGGTGGACATCGGGCGCGAGGTGGGCGCAGACGTGATCATCTACGTCGAGATGAGCACGTTCTCGCTGTCGCGCGACGGGGCGACGGCGTCGCCGCTGGTGACGGGCTCCGTGAAGGTGTTCGACGTGACGGCGAACACGCGGCTCTGGCCCGAGACGCCGCAGGGGTTCCCGCTGACGTACGCCCCGGCCACGCGCTCGGCGACGATGCCTGGCTCGCTCGCGGAGCGGATGCAGCAGGAGGACGCCGTGGCGAAGATGTTCGGTCGCGCGGTGGGCCAGTTGTTCTTCCAGCATGAGCGGTCGGAATCCGCCCAGTATTCGAAGCAGTAGGAGCGGTCGTGCGGAGCGTGCACCTGTTCGATCCGGAGCGCGCCGGCTGGGTGGGCGGCGCGGCGTTGCGCGCGAAGCAGGCGTGCGAGACTCCTGAGGATCGCTCGACGGTGGTGCTGCTGGGCGGACGGCGCGCGGAGCGCGATGCGCGGGCCTACGGAATACGGTGGGATGCGCGGGTGGCCCATCCTTGCGGGCTTGCGTGGCTCGGGTGGCCCCGCGTACGCGCCATCCTGCACGAGCCGTCGGACGTGTGGACGCACGTGTGGTCGGATGAGGGGGAACGGCTGGCGCGCCTTGCCCGCCCTGGCTGCCGCATCGTGCGCGAACACGACGGGTTGTCGACCGCACGCGCGGAACGCGAGACCTACGGGTCGCGCGATCGCGCGTCGATGCTCTCGAGGTGGCGGCTCTCCCGGCAAACGTCGATCGTGGGCGTGCTCGCGGATCGGACGGGGAGCGTGGCGTGCGAGGACGTGTCGTTCCTGCTCGGCGTGCTGACGCTGGCGGGCTGGCCTTCGGTGGCCGTGGTATGGCGCGGGGCGGCTCGTTCGGTCGAGCGCGCGGAGCGGATGATCCGGGCGCAGGGGAGGCGGTGGAGGATCATCATCGAGGATGAGCCGCTGCCGAGGTGGATCGGGGGATGCGACGTGGGAGTGGCGCCTGCGTCCGTGGGTGCGTGCCCCGCTTCGGTCTCGTGGGGCGTGGTGCGCGAGACGCCGCTCGTGGTCGAGCGCGTGGGCGATATGGACGACGGAACGATCGTGCCCGCGGGCGTGCGTGTCGTGCGGGCGGGCGTGCGGCACGCGTGCGCAGGAGCGGCGCTCGATGTGCTGGAGCACCTGCCGAGGGAGCGCTGATCGCGTCGGCACGTGGCTTGGCGTGGTGCTCAGGGGGCGGGCGGGGTTGCGGACGCGCTGCCTGCCGGGGCGGGCTCGATGGTCAGGCGGATCGTGGTGTCGGTGGCCTCGGCGTCGACGCCGGGCGGGAGCGGCGTGACCATGCCGTCGCGGATGAGCGCGAAGGCCGCACGCTTGGAGCCGACGCGCTGCTCGAGATCGTCGGTCGAGAGCACGACGACCGCAACGACGCTCCACTCGCGCGACTGGATCTGCTGAATGATGTCGGAGGGGCCGGAGATGGAGACATCGCGCAGGAAGCGGTCCTCCTCCCCAACGACAATGCGGAAACGGCCGGCGTCGGCGGGGGGCAGGAGCGTCTGCACGGGCACTGGCGGGAGGGAGATCTTCGAGGTCCGCGCGCGGAGCGTGACGGAAACATCCGCCTCGCGCGGGGTGATGACCACGTCGGGATCGTCGAGCGGGGGCGGGAGGGAGAGACGGACGCGGACGCGCGAGTTCTGGCCTTCGCGCAGGCCCTGGAGCGCTTGCGCGTTGGGGCGGGCTCGGAGGTGGGCGCCGTCCTGAAGTGTCTGGAGCTGCTGCGCGAGTGATCGTGGGAGGGAGACGGAGGCGCGCGCCGGCTCGATGGTGGCGGGTGAGGCGAGGTCGATGGCGCCGAGATCGGGACGGATCTCGAGGTCGGTGATGGTCTCCATCGCGCGGACGCGGATACGGACGGTGGGCGGCTCGACGGCGATGAGGGAGAGGCCGCTCTGGGCGAGCGCTGGGTCAGCGCGGAGCGCGACCCGCAGGTCCACGATGTGCTCGCCGTCGTCCGTGGGGACGCCGACTGCTCCCGGCCGGAGTTCGAATGTCCGGGGCGCACGGGCAAGGGCCGCGGCGCCGCCCTCAAGCGTGAGTCGCGCCGTGCCGCTCCAGCCATCGACGGGGCGTGCGATAAGCGAGTCCGGCGCGGAGACGAGCGTGATCTTGGCCTCGTGCTGGACGCGCGTGAGGCTCTCCGCCTCGGCGTAGAGCCAGATCAGGAGGGTGACGACGAGGGTGAGTGCGAGCGTGCGGGGGGCGATGCTCATGCTCGGCTCTCCGCGTTCGCGGGCCGCTCGCCGTCGGGGTCGCTCATGCCCGAGTCGGAGAAGCCGGTTTCTGGCGGGGGCTCGACGGCCTTCGTGTGCGGATCCTTCTCAATCTGAGAGCGGAGTGCGCGATTGAGCTCGTTGGTGAGCGCCTCGGGGGTGAGCCAGCGGGTGAGGCGGCCGCGCTCCGCGATGCTGATCGCGCCGGTCTCCTCGGAAACGACGACGACGAATGCGTCGGTGGCGCGGCTGAGGCCCACGGCGGCGCGATGGCGCGTCCCGAGCGTGGGGTCACGGACTTCGGCCGGATCGGCGAGGGGGAACTGGACGCCGGCGGCGACGATCTTGCGCCCGCGGATGAGCACGCCCATGTCGTGGAGCGGGTTGCTGGGCCAGAAGATGGATTCAAGGAGCGCTGCGGAGACGTCGGCATCGAGGATGGTGGCACCCTCGACGAGCTCGCGCATGCCGGTGCGTCGTTCGATGGCGATGATGGCGCCGAACTTGTTTTTGCTGAGGAACTCGCTGGCGCGGACGACGGCCTCGACGACGGTTCTGGAGTCGGAGGCGCCCTGCATGCCCCTGAGGAGCGGGCCGATGGCGGGGAGTTCGCCCATCCGGAGGAGGGCGCGCCGGAGCTCGGGCTGGAAGACGACGACGAGGGCGATGGCGAGGAAGCCGATGAAGCGCGTGTAGAGCTGGGAGAGGCGGGGGAAGAGATCGCGCTGAGATGCCAGACGAACGGCGACGGTGGCGACCACGAGGAGGAGGATCGTGGCGCCGAGCGCGCCCGCGGCGCGCGTGCCCTGGAGGAAGCGGAGCGCGGCGTAGACGATGACGCCGATGATGAGGAGTTCGACGGCGACCTGCCAGAGCGGGTAGCCCTGCAACCTGTTGGTGAACTCTGTGAACCAGTCCAATCCCTGCACGCTGTGCTCCGTGGGCGCCTGACCGGAGGGGACTTCGGAGTATATCGGTCGAACGGGTATGCTCCTCGTGCGAGAGCGCGGGCCGCGCGTGCGCGACGCGAACTCGGGGCGGATGAGGTGACCGCGTGGAATCGTCGGACGGAGCAACATCGGCGGCGGTGCGGTGGGCCGGGCGGATCGGCGCACCGGCGCTGGGCGTGCTCGTGTGGTGGTTGCTGCCGCATCTGGGTGGAGCAGAAATGAGCGAATCGGCCCGCGCGACGGCGGGCGTGGTGGCGCTGATCGCGATCCTGTGGATGACGGAGGCGCTGCCGCTGCCGGCCACGTCGCTGCTGCCGATCGTGCTGCTTCCGGCCACGGGGGTGACGAGCGTGGCCAAGGCCGCGGCGCCCTACGCGGACCGCTTCGTGTTCCTGTTCATGGGCGGGTTCATGCTGGCGCTGGCGATGGAGAGATGGGGCCTGCACCGGCGGATCGCGCTGCGGATCGTGCTGGGGGTGGGCGCGGGGCCGCTGCGCCTGATCGCGGGGTTCATGCTGGCCACGGCCGTGCTGAGCATGTGGGTGAGCAACACGGCCACGGCTGTGATGATGCTGCCGATCGGGATGAGCGTGGCGGGGCTGGTGCGGGATCGGCTGGGGACGTATGAGAGCGGCACGGCGCACGACACGCGGAACTTCTCGACGTGCCTGATGCTCGGCATCGCGTACGCGGCGAGCATCGGGGGCGTGGGCACGCTCATCGGCACGCCCCCGAACGTGGTGCTCGCGGGGACGCTGGAGAAATCCCTCTCGATCGACCTGGGGTTCGTGGATTGGATGATGGTGGGTGTGCCATTGGCGATGGTGTTCCTGGCCATCGCGTGGTTAGTTCTGACGCGCATTGTGTATCCGGTGCGGATCCCGGCCATCCCGGGGGGACGGGCGCTCATCCGGGGTGAGCTGGACCGGCTCGGGAGGACGTCGCGCGGGGAATGGAGCGTGCTGGTGGTGTTCGTGTTCACGGCCGCGGCATGGGTGCTGCGCGAGCCGCTGCTGCGCGTGCCGGGGGTCGGGGACGCGATGCCCGTGCTGGGGCGGGTGGATGACGCGGTGATCGCGATCGCGGCGGCGGTGGCGTTGTTCGCGATTCCGGTGGAGCCGAAGCGGGGCGTGTTTGCGCTGGACTGGGGGACGGCGGTGCGGCTGCCGTGGGGTGTGCTGCTGTTGTTTGGAGGGGGGCTATCGCTGGCTGCGGCGATGCAGGAGTCGGGCCTGGATCGGTGGATCGGGGAGCGGCTGGGGGGGTTCGGCGCGCTGCCCGCACCGGTGCTGGTGCTGATTGTCACCGCGTCGATCGTGTTCCTGTCGGAGGTGGCGAGCAACACGGCCATCGCTGCGGCGTTCCTGCCGATTATGGTGGGGGTTGCCCAAGCCGCCGAGATCGACCCGGTGCTGCTGATGGCGCCGACGGCGTTGGCGGCGTCGTACGCGTTCATGCTGCCGGTGGGCACGCCGCCGAACGCGATCGTGTTCGGGTCGGGGCATGTGACCATGAAACAGATGGTTCGGGCCGGGGTGTGGCTGAACCTGATCGCGATCGGTCTCATCATGCTGGTGACGTTCACGCTGGTCCCGCTCGTGCTGCCGAGCGGGGTGAGCACGCCGTAGACTGCGCCGCATGCCCGCGCGCATCGTGCGATTCGAGACAACGCCCAACCCGAACGCGCTCAAGTGCGTCGCGGATCGGACGTTGTCGGAGAAGGCGCGCTCGTACGCGCGGGCGCCGGAGACGGGAACGGATGCGCTGGCCGAGGCGTTGTTTGCGCTGGAGGGCGTGACGAACGTGCTGATCCTGCACGACTGGTTGACGGTGAACCGGGCGGCGGGCGCGGATTGGAAGAGCATCAAGGCGGGCGTGAAAAAAGCGGTGAAGGCGCACGGATGAGCGAACGCGGTGAGAGGACGATGCCACGCGGAAGCGCGGCGCGGGACGCGCGCCTGGCAGCGGCGATCACGTCGTGGTTCAAGACGAACGCTCGACCGTTTCCGTGGCGTCCCTCGAAGGGGAAGCGCGATCCGTACGTGGCCCTGGTAAGTGAGGTGATGCTGCAGCAGACGCAGGCGGCGCGGGTTGCGGAGCGATTGCCGGGGTTCTTGGAGCGGTTTCCGACTGTGCTCGCGCTGGCTGAGGCGAGCGAGGATGACGTGCTCTCTGCGTGGACGGGGCTGGGGTACTACCGGCGCGCACGAACGCTGCACGCGTGCGCAAAGGTGATCGTGGCGAGCCATGACGGGCGCGTGCCCAGGAGCGCGGAGGGACTGCGCACGCTGCCCGGGATCGGCCCGTACTCGGCGGGCTCTCTCGCCAGCATCGTGTTCGGACAGCGCGAGCCGATCGTGGACGCGAACGTGGCGCGAGTGCTGCTCCGCATCGAGGGAGTCGAAGCGTCCCCCAAGGAGCCTGGAGTTGTTCGGTGGTTGTGGGAGCGGGCGGACGACCTTGTCGGGCGCGCAGAAAGGCCGGGTGTCTTTAACGAAGGGATGATGGAGCTGGGCGCGCTCATCTGCATGCCCAGATCGGCGCGCTGCGGGGCGTGCCCCGTGGCAAAGTCCTGCCGCGCGCGCCGGAACGAGACCGTCGACACGATCCCGCTCGCAGCCCCGGGCGGCAAGAAGCGCACGATCCATCACGCGGCCGTGATCGTGCGGGACAGCGCGGGCCGTGTGTTGATGGAGCGCAGGGCAGACAAGGGGCTCTGGGCCGCGCATTGGCAGGCGGTCGCGGTCGAACAGAACACTGGCGAGCCGAGCGCAGCGGAGATCCGCGCAGCGCTCGGCGTGCGCGGGCTCAAACGCATGGGCGAGCACACGCGCGTGACGAGCGCGGCACGCGTGGAGATCGTCGTCTACTCGGCGTCCGGCGCGGATGGGCGGCGCGGGGAGTGGATCGCGCCGCAGCAGCTCAGCGCAATGCCCGTCGCAGGGCCGCACCGCTCGCTATTGGGGCTCAGCGAGTCGACTGTGCGCGCGTCAGCAACTTGAACGCGACGTCTCGCCCCAGGCCGCGCTCGAGCGCAAGGTGTGTCCAGAGCATCGCGAGAGGCTCGGTCCAGCGTGCGGCGTGCAGCGGCCCCGCGTCGACCGCCACGAACCCCAGCTCCTCAGCCAACCGGATCACAACCCGACGCGCTTCCTCGTCGTCCCCACACACAGGGATCGCGGCGCGATCAGCCTCGTACGCAGGATCGGCCATCACCTCGACGCCCACGGTGTTGAACGCCTTCACCACTCGGGCATCCTGTGCCCACGAGGCCACGAGTTCCCCGCCCGAGGTGTCGTACCCACGCGCAAGCTCCCTGGCGCCCACCAGCAGCGGGTTCGTGCAATCAAGCAGGACTCGCCCCCCAAAGTTCCCGCACGCCTCCACCGCGTCTCGTGTCGTCTCCCACGGCGTGGCAAGCACGATGATCTCAGCCTGCCGAGCCGCCTCCGGCACGCTCAGGGCCTTCTCCGTGCTCTCCAACCCGCGCCGATACGCCCGTTGGACATCACGCACGCCGTAGACGATGTCATGTCCACACCGTGCCCAGCCCCGCCCAAGGGTGCGTCCGACCCCCCCGGCGCCGATGATGGCGATCCGCATCGCTCCTCCCTTGACGGCCTCTGAACGCCGTCCGACTGGATTCCCGCCTGGTTCCGGCTACACTATCCGCCCCGCTTCGCAGGCCGACGTGAGGTTCGTCGGCGGCGGGAAGGCCTCGAACCGCCCCACAGGGGCGCCGGAACCGACCGGCAAGCCAGGCTCGACGAGCCGGGCATCGGACGGCTGGCGTCAGTGACGCCGGGCCGGAAAGGATCCAACGGAACATGATCGACGAAACGCTTTTGGCGTCTCTTGGCGCCTCCGACGCCGAGATCGACGCGCTCTTCAAGGACGCCTACGGCAAGGGATTCACGGATCAGCTCGAAACACTGATGGACTCATCCGTCAAGGACTTCACGCCCGGCGCGATCCTTGACGCCGAGGTCATCGGCTTCGCCGGCGACGACGTGCTCGTGGACGTCGGCCTCAAGTCCGAGGGCA
This sequence comes from Phycisphaerales bacterium, assembly GCA_050174775.1. Taxonomy (GTDB): domain Bacteria; phylum Planctomycetota; class Phycisphaerae; order Phycisphaerales; family UBA1924; genus CAYPGJ01. The sequence goes on along the minus strand of JBFXJP010000004.1, from coordinate 145,853 downwards.
TCATCCAGCGCGAGGAGTTCGAGGGCGCCACCGTCAAGGTGGGCGACAAGGTCAAGGTCCTCCTCGAGCGCATCGAGGGCGAGTCCGGGCTCGTCGAGATCTCGAAGCGCAAGGCCGACCGCATCATCAACTGGCAGCGCCTCATCGAGACGACCAAGGAAGGCGACGTCGTCGAGGGCAAGGTGACCCGCAAGATCAAGGGCGGCCTGCTCGTCGACATCGGCGTCCCCGCGTTCCTCCCGGCCTCCCAGGTGGACATCCGCCGCCCCGGCGACATCGGCGAGTTCATCGGGCGCGACATCCGCGCCGAGATCCTCAAGATCGATCAGGACCGGCGCAACATCGTCGTCTCCCGGCGCAAGCTCATCGAGACCGAGCGCGAGACCGCCAAGAAGCGACTCCTCTCCTCCATCAAGGAAGGCGACATCGTCAACGGCGTCGTCAAGAACATCGCCGACTTCGGCGCCTTCGTCGACCTGGGCGGCATCGACGGCCTCCTCCACATCACCGACATGTCCTGGGGCCGCGTCAATCACCCCTCCGACATCGTGCGCATCGATCAGAAGATCGAGGTCAAGGTCCTCAACATCGATTTCGATCGCGAGAAGATCGCCCTCGGCCTCAAGCAGAAGGAAGCCTCCCCCTGGGAGGAGATCGAGAAGAAGTACCCCGTCGGCTGCAAGGTCAAGGGCGCGGTGGTCAACCTCATGTCCTACGGCGCCTTCGTGCGTCTCGAGGACGGCATCGAGGGCCTCGTCCACATCTCCGAGATGTCCTGGACGCGACGCATCAACCATCCCTCCGAGCTCGTCCAGCCCAACCAAGAGGTCGAGGTCGTCGTCCTCGACATCAACAAGGACAAGCAGGAAATCTCGCTCGGCATGAAGCAGACCGAGGTCAACCCCTGGGAGCTCGTCGCCGAGAAGTACCCCGTCGGCACCGTCGTCGAGGGCGCCGTGCGCAACCTCGTCAACTACGGCGCCTTCGTCGAGATCGAGCCGGGCATCGACGGCCTCCTCCACGTCTCCGACCTCTCCTGGACCAAGAAGGTCGCGCACCCCTCCGAGCTCCTCTCCAAGGGCGACAAGGTCAAGTGCGTCGTCCTCGACGTCGACCTCGAGAAGCAGCGCATCTCCCTGGGCCTCAAGCAGCTCACCGAGGACCCGTGGGCCACCGCCATCCCCGGCGCCTACCAGCCCGGCATGGTCGTCCGCGGCAAGGTCACGAAGATCACCAACTTCGGCGTCTTCGTGGAGCTCGAGGACGACCTCGAAGGCCTCCTCCACATCTCGGAGCTCGCCGATCACAAGGTCGAGAACCCCCAGGACGTGGTCAAGGCCGGCCAGGAGATCGACGTCAAGATCCTCCGCGTCGACACCGACGAGCGCAAGATCGGTCTCTCCCTCAAGCGGGCCCAGTGGGGCGCCGCCGAGGAAGAGCGCTACGAGCGCGCCAACAAGACGTCCGCCGCGCCCGCCAAGGGCGGCATGGACGATCACGGCGCCATGGGCACCGACAAGATCACGCTCTGACCTGTTCCGACAACCCCCCGCCTTCCCCTCGGCCCGGCCCATGCCGGGCCGTTTTCATGCGCCGTCGGGTACGCTCAGGCGCTCCCGCGCGCGTTCGCTCGCGTCAACGGTCGATCCGCTCAGCACATCGCCGCGTACGTCAGCGCTGCGAGCAGCAGAATCCGCCTCCGATGAGGATTGAACGCTAGCACTGCCCGCATGATCGTGAGTCTGCTCATGTCTCTCGCCTTTCGAACTCCCCTAACGATGCCACGTCCGACGACGCCCGCAAGCCCCGGGGCGCGTGATGCGCGCACGCGCGCCCGGTTGCACGGGCGTTCGTCCGAGAATGTCACACGCCACACCCCGCGAGCGTTCGTCGCGCAGCTTCTGCTCGTCATCGCGCTCGCGCTTTTTTCCGGACGTCCCGCGCGCGGGCAGGACGCCGCGCTCCCCCTCCCCTCCGACGTGATGCAGGCGTGGCGGACGGTACACGCCTGGCTGCTGGACTGGCGCGCCCCGGACGAGCCCGTCGCGCTCGACCCGCCCAACGCCACCGGCGCGTGCGTCACGATCCGTCTCGACAACCGCGTGCTGGGGCGCGCAGCCGACATGGGCGAGGACGACAGGACGCTCTATCGCGCCGCGCGTGCCGCGCTCGCGCAGGCACGCGAGCGGGCGCCCCTCGAGCGCGGCCCAGACTTCGACGACCGTCTCCGCGTGCTGGCGCCTCTCCTCACCCTCGACGTGCAGATCAGCGGCGCGATCATCCCGCTGCTCGGTGATTCCTTCGACGAGGCCGGCGTCTCGATCGCGCCCGGGCTCGACGGCGCGGCCGTGCGCGTCGGGGAACGCATCCGTGGCGCCTTCCCGGCCACCATGCTCGCACAGAACGCCACGCCCTCCTCAGCTCTCTCCGCCCTTGCCGCGGACCTGCTCAACGAGCCGGTGAACATCCCCGGACGCGACCTCAAAGCCCTGCGCGAGCACCGCGCTCTCGTCCCCTACCGCTTCGGCGCTCTGCACCTCGCGCAGACCGCTCCCGGCAAGGAGCCGGTGTTCCTGACGCGTGCCTCTCGGGTCATCCCCCCCACCGACATCACTGCTTCTGCCCTCCGCGCGTTCGCGGATCATCTCGCCCAGAACCTGCGCAGCCGCATCGACGAGCAAGGCCACCTGCCCGGCCCATACGAGCCCTGGAGCGACACCCACACGCAGGCAAACGCCGGTGCGCCCGAGCGGTGCCTCGTGGCGTTCGCGCTCGCGCGCTACGCAACGTCCCCGTCGACAAGCCCCGCCAACGCCCTGGCCGCGTCTCGAAGCGCATGGTTGATCCTGGACGCGCTCGCGGGCGAGCCGTCATGGACCGACGACACCGCCTCAGCGGCAGCGTTCCTCATCGCGCTGCGCTCGATGCCCGCGCGTCCCACCGACCTCGACCCGGCGCGTGCGCCCTCCCCCGACGTGGAACAACGCGCTGTGCAAGCCATCCAGCGCGCGTTCGTGGACGGGCAATGGACGGACGAACTCCCCGCCACGCTGCGTTCGCTCATCTGCTACGCGGCCGTGTTGATCGCAAACGGCGACCCGGACGTTCTCCCGAAGGACACGGCGCGCTCGATGCTCCGAACGCTCCTCGCGCAGACGCCCCCCGGACAGCTCGTGTCGCTCACTCCCTGGGCCGTGTGGACCGAACTCGCGCTCCTTGATGCCGACGAGCCCGTCCCCTCCGCCATCGCGCTCCACGAGATGCGCTCCCTCCTCTGGCAGCACCAGGTCTCACTCGCGGACACCTCGGCTATCGCGCCGGACCTCCTGGGCGGCATCGTGTTCACGGCCGGCGCCGTTCCACTCCCCACGTGGCAGACGGCGCGCGCCCTGCCAGCCCTCGCAACCATGCTCGCGGACGCACGCCTCACCCCCCCGGGCGAGCGAGCCCAGGAGTTCGCGCGCATCCTGCTCGCGCTCCGCTTCCTGCGTCAGCTCGCGGCAGACGAGACGGTGGTGCATCTCTTCCCAAACCCCCAGCGCGCAATCTGGGGCGTCCGGGAAGCCCTGTGGAATCAACGCCAGCCCGCGGACGCCTCGGCGATGACGCTGCTCGCTGTCACCGAAACGCTCCGCGCAACACGACCTGCGACCGAATCCCCGAAGAAACCCTGACAGACGCCCGCGCCAGACGGAGCAACCGGGGCGAGTTTCCGGGCGTATCCTGCACCGTCGTTCCCCTCGGGCCGATCCTGTAGACCGGGAGATCTCTTTTCATGACCACCCGCGCCCTGGCCGTTTCCCTCTCGATCGCCGCACTCGGCATGGCCCCATTCTCCGCAGCCCTCGCGCAGAGTGCGCCCCCCGCCACGCGTCGAGTGGCGAGCGTCGACCCGCGACGCGTCTCGCTCGAGCGGCTGCACAAGAACGTCGAGATCGAGCTGAAGGATTCGCGCCTCGAGGACGTCCTCATCTTCATCGCGCAGTACGCGGACCTCGATCTCGAGCCCCTGTGGGTCACGGATCAGGGCGCCATCTCCGGTCTCGACAAGGACACGAAGATCAGCGTGAGCGTCCGCAACGAGACGGTGCTCTCGCTTCTCGAGCGCGTGCTCGAGAAGACGGGCAACACGCTCGACGCCGCGACGTGGCAGCTCACCCCCGCCGGGGGCGTGCAGATCGGGCCCAAGTCGCGCCTCAACCGCGCCTCGTCCGTGAAGATCTACGACATCCAGGACCTCACCTTCGCCGTGCCCGACTTTGTCGATGTGCCGGAGCTCGACCTCGACACCGTCCTCCAGCAAGCCACGCAGCGCGGCGGCGGTGGCGGAGGAGGCGGGCTGTTCAACGACCCCAACATGCAGGCGCTCGGGGAGCGCGAGGAAGTGTCCGCGCAGCGCATCGTCGACATCCTCCTGCAGACGGTCGAGCCCGAGCAGTGGATCCAGAACGGCGGCGACGGCGCATCGCTCCAGTTTCTCAACGGCAATCTCATCATCCGCGCCCCGGACTACATCCACCGTCAGATCGCCGGCTACCCCTTCTGGCCCGGCTACTCCGGCACGCCCTCACACGTCGGCCGCTACGTCGGCGTTACCGGACAAACCTCAGCGTCAACGAACGTTCGCTTCGATTCGCAACCGGTCACCGGAACCTCGGTAACACCGCAGCCGTAAGTACTTACGTCCGCGGCCTGGATTGAGAATCGGATCACGGAACCACGCGGAGCTTGTGGCCCCGCACCAAGACCGCAGACGCGAACACACCCCCCGCGAGCGACACGACACGCCTCGCGGGGGTTATCGCGCGCCCACACCCTCGAGCTCATCGCACGGCGCCGCGATCAGGTCGTACCCCTCCGAGCCGATCACCGTGCAACGCACCACCTCCCCGGCCCGCAGCGCACGCCCGCTCTGCACGTAGATCACGCTGTCGATCTGCGGCGCCTGGAAGTACGCGCGACCGACCGCGGAGTGCGCCGGCCCCGCGCCCTTGCGGGACACTCCCGGCGTCTCACCGCTCTCAGCGTCGCCGCGCTCGTTGATCCGCGCTGGGCCCACACGATCGATCAGCACGTCGAACCGCACGCCCGAATCGCCCGGGCTCGATGCGTCGTACTGCTCTGCAAGGAACTCGGCCTGCTCGAACGCGATCGACTGCTGCAGACGCATGATCTCGTCCTTGCGCCGCGCCTTCACGTCCGCGGGCACGGCCAACACGGGGTCGCTCTCCAAGCGCCCCGCCACCGTGCCCTCCTCCTTCGAGTACTCGAACACGCCGAGCATGTCGAAGCGCATGTCCTCGATGAACCCCAGCAGCGCTTCGTGGTCCTCCTCCGTCTCGCCCGGGAAGCCCGTGATGAAGGTGGTCCGCACGGCCATGCCGGGGATGCGCTCGCGCAGCTTCTCGATCAGTTCGCGCTGATGGGCCGCGCTCACGTTGCGGCGCATCGCCTTGAGCATCGCGTCGCTCGCGTGCTGCAGCGGGATGTCGATGTACTTCACGATGTTGCGCAGGCCCGCGATGGCGTCGATCATCTCATTGCTGAACGTCGTCGGGTACGCGTACATGAGACGCACCCACCCGCGCTGCTCCGCCCCCCCCACTCCCTCCTCCTCGACCACCCGGTCCACCGCTTCAAGCAGCCTCGGCAGCCCACCCATCGCGCCGTACCCGTCCCCCCTGTGCGCGGCATCGAACCCGACCCCGATGTCATCCCCGTAGCTCGTCGTGTCCTGCCCGATGAGGTTCAGCTCGAACGCCCCGTCGCGCAACAGCTCGCGAGCCTCCTCGACGATCACCTCGATCGGCTTGCTCCGCATCTTCCCGCGGATCGACGGGATCGTGCAGAACGCGCAGTTCTGGTTGCACCCCTCACTCACGCGCAGGTACGCGTAATGCCTCGGCGTCAGGCGCATCCGCGCGCTGTCCGACTCGAAGTACCCGATCCCCTTCCCGTCCTTCCCGTTCACCGTCAGGCCGACGACGTTCCTGCCCCGCTCCTTCGCGGCCTGCAGCGCGTTGCCCGCCACCCAGTACGGCAACCCCTTGGCCGCGTCCGACAGCGTGCCGCGCTCAGCCACGCCCACCGTCCGCACCTCGCGCATCTCCGGGCCGCGCACCGCCTCGACGATGTGGTCCCGATCGAACACCCCCACGAGCGCATCCACGCCCGGGACCCACTCCGTGATCTTCGACCGGTGCCGCTGCACCAGGCACCCCGCCACGATCACGCGCTTCACCTCACCCCGGGCCTTGCGCTCCAAGGCCTCCCGGATCACCCCCAGCGATTCCTCCTTGCTCGCCTCCAGGAACCCACACGTGTTCACCACCACCGCGTCCGCCGCATCCCCAGCCTCAGCCGACACCACCTCCAGCCCGTCCTCGGCCAGCAACCCCAGCATCTTCTCGGAGTCCACCAGGTTCTTGGGGCACCCCAGGCTCACGAAGGAGACGGTGCGAACACCCTCGCCAAGCGGCGTGGAGTCTGTCGGGATGGGCTGGCTCGGGGCCTTGGGCATAAGGGAGCAAGTGTAGTCCGTCCCTACGCACGCTTGGCGTACAAGTCGTGGGCTCGGATATGCCCTCTCACTGCCTCATGGAGCGCTCCATGCGCCGTGGAGCCCTCCCCTCCCTCCCGCTCCAGAGCCTCCCGCACCTCTGTTGCCGCAACGTCGAGCAGCGGCCCGTCCACCACCCGCTCCCCCCAACGGTGCGCCCCCTCACCCCCCCACTGCTCGCTCAGACGTGCGACCAACTCCTCCCGGGTCCGTATCGGCGGACGCAACGCCACCACAGGCTCCGCCTCGCGCAGCAGCGCCTCGTGCTCGCGCCACTGGTGGAACCCTAGCGCCTGATCCGCCCCGATCAGCAGCCGGAGCGTCACACCCTCCCCGACGCGCCTTTGCAACTCCCGAACCGTGTCGATGGTGTACGACGCGCCCTCGCGCTCCACCTCAAGCGTGGACACACCGACACGCTCTGCCCCCCCGAGCGCAAGCCGCAGCATCTGCACCCGGTCCGCATCGCTCGCCGCCGGCCCCTCACGCTTGAGCGGGTTCCGCTTCGCAGGCACGAACAGCGTCCAGTCCGCCCCGATCCCCTTGGCCGCGGCCTCCGCGATCCGCGTGTGCGCGCGCGTCACCGGGTCGAACGTGCCGCCGAAGACGAGCACGAGACGCACGCCCGCCGGAACGGGGCACGGGCCGACCAGGGAATCGTCAAGCCGAGCGGACGCCATCGCGCTCCTCCGTTCGGATCAACTCCTCAACAGCACTGGCAACGTGTTCCAACGCCTCCTCGCTCCGCTTCTTCAGCCGCAGCAGACTCCCGATCTCCCAGGGTCTCGTCGCGCAGTGCCGCAACGCGGCCCCGAGCTTTGCATCCCCCTGTGCATCCACCAGCCGCTCCACGCCCCGGGGCAGCTCATCCGCCGGCCCGTCCGACACGCCCCGCACCACGCCCCAACGCACCCCGATGTCCACGCACGCGAACGCGAAGTGGTGCGACTCCATGTCGCACAGCTCGCCCCCGAACCGCTCGCCCAGCGCCCGCTTTGCCCGCGCGCTCCGCACCACCTCATCGACCCCGATCAGCGTGGCGCCGTCGCGCTCCTCACGGCTCTCATGCAAGCGGCGCGTCCGCCCCGACCCACCTGGCGCAACTCCTTGCCCTGACTCGCGCAGCGTCACCGGCACGCGCCACACCTGCCCACGTGTGCTGATGACGCGCGTGATCCGGGGCACGATCTCGCACTCCACCAGCCCGCCGCAGAGCCCTGCGAGCACCACGAGCCTCGGCCTTGGCTCGCAGAGGGCCCTGACTCTGGGCCCGACGGCTCTGCCCGGCCCACAGACTTCGACCCGCAGTGGCTTGAGGCGTGCGCGCAGAGCCCGCGCCTCGTGCTCCAGGGGGCAGAGAATCAGCGGTTCGTGCATATCCCCGAATTATGGCCGAGAGGGCCTAGTTGCGGGCGGTGCGCGCGCAAAGGGCGTGAATACGGCAACCCTTGTGAGCGGCGGCTATACTCGCCCCTCCCCGGGCCGAGACCGGCCCGGTGCGCATGGCCCCGTCGTCTAGCCTGGTCTAGGACACCACCCTTTCACGGTGGGGACACGGGTTCGAATCCCGTCGGGGTCATTGTCGATTTGGTCGTGAAGGCGGAGTTCAGTTTCTCCAACATGCTTCCGAGGGTCCGGGGATCACGACAGGGCTCAAAGCGCCATGCGCCGTGTTCGCGCGCGTTGTTCACGGCCTCGACCCACCGGTTGGCCGCCTGGTGTTTGGCCTTGGTCTGCGCATCCTCGTGTCCCTTCACTTCGAGGAGGAGGTTAAGGCCTGAGGTGAGACGGACGAGAAAGTCGGGGCTGTAGGAATGGCCGACGCCCTGGAACTCGTAGGGGATGTGGAGGCCGAGGTGGTCGTTGCGGACGTATCGCTCCACGACCTTCGAGGCTTCGAGGTAAAACGCGACGCTGGCTTCCCATGTCTCGGTGTCGAGCACCACCTGATTGACGTGGCTCTTGACGGTGTCGCGGCACGGACGTTTGGTTTGAAAATCGACGTCGGCGGTCGTGCCTACCGGCTTGTACCGGTTCAGGACCGGGAGGAGCGGGGGCTCGCCCTCCTCGTCGGCCGGGAGGATCGCATCGCACATGAATCCGACGATGCGTGCGGCGTACTTTTCAAGCCCGAGCTCTCTGGGGTCTGCGTCGCCGAAATCGACTTTCTTCGCGACGTACTCCTCGACGAACTGCAGGACACGGGGGAAGAGTTCGTGGCGGGAACGCAGACGGCGCACGCGCCCCTTGGCGTCCTGGCCTCCGTCGACGCCTTGCAGAAGTCTGTCCACCACGACGCGCGCGATGATGAACTTGATGGCCTGCAGATGAGTCTGCTGGTAGTACTGGTCTCGGCTCTGGAGTTCACGCCCGAACTGTGCAACTGCTGACGGGGCGCCTTCCTGATAGGCCACGGTGGGCGAGATGAATGTCGCCGTGGGCTCGTGTCCCGGCTCGATCACGACGGTCTCCATCGCATCCACATCGCACTTGATCTGGTCCTTGCGGAGCGCGAACGCGTATCCCTCGACGACCGGAAATCGCATTTCGAGGTGTGCACGCTCGGGCAGGGCCTTGACGTGGTTCTTGGGCTTGTCGTCGGGCTGAGTCTGGTTGGAGGGCCTGCCTTTGAAGGGGATGACGGTGAAGGGGATGCCGTAGACGTCGACGTACTCTTCGGTGAGGAAGCCGGTCTGCGGATCGGGCGTGTAGTCCATGCGGCGCAAGCCGCGACCGACGACCTGCTCGCAGAGGAGCTGGCTGCGGAAGGCGCGCAGGCCGAGGATGTGCGTGACGTTGTTCGCGTCCCAGCCCTCCGTCAGCATCGCGACGGAGACAACGCAGCGAACGTGTTCGCCGGGCTGACCGGGCTTGCCGACGGTGGCGACAACCCGGCGCAGCTCTTCCGCGAGTTCCTTGCGTGTCTGGGTCGGGTCTTCGCTCTCGGCCTTCGAGAGCAGGTCCGTGTCGATGCGGATGGTTCGCTTGCGGGTTTCTGAGTTTTGGAAGTAGTCGGGGAAGATGACGCCGTGGCCATAGGAGATGCGCTGCTTGCTGGTCTTCTTCGCGCTCTTGCGCCGAGGGGGCGGACTGTCCTCGCCCTCATCGTCGCCGTCCGACTCGGCGTCCTCGACATCCTCCACCGTCACCTTCTCGACCGCTTCCTCGCCGCTGATCTTCCGATAGAAGACCTCGGCGATGTCGACGTTGTCGCAGACGATGATGAGGACCGGCGGAACCTGCGCCTGGCCCGGGGTCGCTTCCTTGATGTAGCCGTAGCGCTCGACCCATTGTCCGGCGAGTTGCTTGAGTGCGGCCTCCGCCTCGCGGTACACGACGTCGGGCTTGGGCTTGCGGCCCTTGCCGGGCAGGAACTCCGCGGGCTCCAGTCGTTCGCGGATCGCGTCCCACAGCCGGAAGTACTTCGGCTCGGGGCGGCCGGTCGTGTCGCTCACCGGCAGGCGTGGGATTTTGACGATGCCGCTCTCGATGGCGTCCACGAGACCGAAGTCGCTCACGAGCCAGGGGAACGGGCTGCCCTCCACATGGCCGCTGCCCGCGATGTAGAACGGCGTGGCGGACAGGTCCACGCAGAACGCGATGCCAGGCTTGGTCTGGCCTTCCGGCTTCCCACCCTCCACGTTGTTGAGCGTGTCGAGGCCCGTGATCCAGAGGGTCGCTTCGCGGTTCTGCTCCTCGGCCTTCTTTCGCTCCTCCGCGCTCATTTTCTTTCGTTCGTCGGGGCTGATGGTCGCGGGTCGGTAGCAGTGGTGCGCCTCATCGTTGAGCACCATGATCGGCATCCGGTCGTAGAGTTCGCCCAGCACGCGCCGGGCGTACGCGTCGAACGACTCGGGGCCTTTGTCGACGACGATGTAGTTCTTGCCGCCCTCGTTGTGCACGCTCTCGGGGGCGAAGCGGTGCCAGTTTTCGACGAGCACCTTGCCGTTCTGCATGAGGGGGCGGAGGCGCACGGGCACGATGTCGAAGGCCGCGTAGTAATTGTCCTCCCGGTCGGGGCGCAGCACGGCGAGGCGTTCTTTCACGGTGAGGTTCGGGCAGCAGACAAGGGCCGCGCTGGGGAAGCGGTCATCGGCGGGGTTCCGGCCCCGGTTGCAGAAGGCCCACGCGATGAGCATGGACATGACGACCGTCTTGCCGGAGCCGGTGGCCATCTTGCAGCCCATGCGCGTGAGGGGCAGCAGTTGTTCGTGCTCGGGCGCATCGACGAGACGCTCGAGATCGCGCGCGGGGAACTGCGTTTTGAATCGCGGCGAGCGCCCGCTCCGAAGGATCTCGTTCAGGTAGATGATTGTCTGCACTGCCTCGAGCTGGCAGAAGAAGAGCCGGCGCGGCCGATCCGGGGACGCCCAGTGGTGCAGGAGTTCCCGCGTGATCGGCGTCACACCCTCGAAGTTGCTGTCGCGCCAGCGGGCGACATCCTCGCGGATCTGGTTGACGATGATGAGATCATCCTGCCCCTCGTCGAGTTCGAGAGACATCTGGCCCTCGGCGTCGAGTTTGGTCTTGTACCAGTAGCGCGCCGGACGGCGACCCGCTCGCTTCGACGCGATGCCGGTCGAGCGGTCGTATTCCCAGTACGTGCTCGGGGCCTCGTAGGGAGAACAGAGAATGGGCTTGTCGACGGGCTGGATCGGGACATCGACGTTCGCACCGCTCATCGCAGCCGCTCCACGGCCATGACTTCATTGCCGCGCGGATCGATCACCTTGACCGCGACGCACTTCTCCTTGCCCGGGGGGAAGGGAAGGCTGGTGGTGCCGCTGAAGGCCTCGAAGCGCTCCGAGTCGATGGGACCGTTCTTGCCGTTGAGCGCTCTCGACAGTTTCTCCCACGATGTCTTATCGGGGAAGAAGGCCTGCGTCACGCAGAACGTCCGCCCGTCGTAGTCGCCGTCGAGGAACCACGCGGCGACCTTACCCGCAGTGCTCGACCGGATCTCGTTGGTCACGGGGTCGTAGATGTCGACGCCCTCCATCTCGACCTCGACTGAGCCGGGCTCCACCTCGCTCTTGCGGATGGTGATGCGCGGCTTGCCGAAGACGGTGAAGAGCTGACCGGAGCCGGGCTTGGGCGTCTCCTTCAAGAGCCCTTCCATGCCCGGGTTGATGTCGGGGCGGATGTGGGCCAGGTGCATCTTCACCTTGGGGTGGGCCTGGTTGTCGTACCCGGTCTGCGCAGCGCCGTCGAAGCTGAAGCCCGCGATGACGACGTGCTCGTAGCCGTGGATGTGCGCCTGGCGCAGCGCCTCGATCACCACCGGGCCGGTGACCGGGCCGTACTGCGGGCCGAAGAGCACGGCCACGTTCGCACGCTCGCCGCTGTCTGGCTTCTCTTCTCCGACCGGCGCCCACCGTCCCTCTGCGTGGAACCCGGAAGGTGAGCCGCTCTCGAAGATGGCGTCGAGACGTGTCCACTTCATCTGCTTGTTGTTGAGGAAGCGGACGCCGTCGGCTTTGATGAAGCGGTACATCTGGTCGAGATAGGCCGAGATGTTGGCAACCTCGAGTTCGTTGCGCTGCTCCATCATGCGGACGGCGAAGGTGCGATCGAGTTCGTCGGACTCTCCGGCGAAGGCGCCCTCCTTCGTGAGGTCGAGCACATCTCCGAGGCTCATCTCGGGGGGTTGGACGGCCTCGACGGTGAAGGGGCCGCTGACGCGGGTGACGCCGCGCTCGACTTCGGGCTGATCGACGAGTTCCTCCTGCTGCGCGCTGGCCTCGATGCAGGCGTTGACTTCATCCATCTTGGCGCGCCAGGCGGCGCGGTATGCGGTGACCGCGTCCTGCAACGCCTGCGGCCAATCGGGGTCGGTGTCGAAGGGGACCTCCCAGTGGTACCACGCGCGGACCTTGGGATCGATCGTCCACTTGACCTTCGGGTCGCGGTTCTCGGGGGGCAGTGTCCAGCGGCGCCGATCGGCGTCGGTGATGGAACGCTTGCCTTCTTCCTTCTCCTTCTTGCCCAGCTTTAGCGCGAGGCGCGTGGGGAGTGAGGGATCGCGCTTGAGGGCGTCTGCGAGGGCTTTGTTGGCCTTGTCGAGCGCGGCGTCGAGGAGGGGCTCGTGGCGTGCGAAGATGGGGTCGAGTGCGACGTTCTGCGCGATGCTCTTGAGCGTGATGTGGGGGACGGTCTTGTAGTGGAAGCCGGAGGAGGGGTCGGGCACGGGCTGGCCGTCGCGACCGGGCTGTGTGGCCTTGGTCTTGAAGTGATCGAACTTCGACGTGAGAAGGCGCTGACGCGCGATCGAGACGGCGACACGGCTGGTATCGATGGTGATCCATCGCCTGCCCCACTGCTCCGCTACGTAGGCCGTGGTGCCCGATCCGCATGTGGGATCGAGCACGAGGTCGCCGGGGTCGGTGGTCATGAGCATGCAGCGCTCAATCACTTTCGTTGGCGACTGCACGACATACAGCTTGTCGCTGCTTCGAAATCCACCTTGCTGTGTATCTGTCCAAAGTGCCGATACTTCTGATAGCCAAAAATCATCTCGAAACCTTCTGAGCAGAACTACATCGCCTTTCCACTGCAAACGCTCTGCTGCCCGAGCACGATCCATGCCTCTTTCAGAAGTCCGCCAGCCACCACGATGTGGCGTCGTCGCACGACCGTCGAGACAAAGTTGATATTGGGTCGATTCTCCGCCGGAGCGAGAAAGCAGATCGGCAAGCCAGAACGGTTCGCCCCTCGATTTCACATCGTCAAGATCATGCAAGTCTTGTCTAGACAATCGCTCTACACGACCGTCGATCGATGACCTGACGTACCATGACAACGTCGACGGCAGCTGATCATCATCTCCACGCTTGGCGTAGAGCGTGCGATACCGCGCATGTTCCGCATCTTTTGAATACCAAACAAGGTAGTCAGTGGTACTTGACAATCGATCTGATGTCTGTCCGCCAGTCGTCACGAATGAAATAAGACCGAGGCGATTGGAAGTACCGAATACCTCGTCCATGATCGTGCATAGTCGGTGCAGATTCTCGTCGCTGATCTGCACAAAGATGCTGCCGGTATCGGCGAGCAGCTCGCGCGCGACGATGAGCCGGTCGCGCAGGTACGAGAGGTAGGAGTGGACGCCCAGGCGCCAGGTGTCGCGGTATGCCCTGACCATCTCGGGCTCGCGCGTGAGGTCTTCCTGCTTGTCCTTGACGTCGCGCCGGCCGACCTCGGGCTGGAAGTTGCTTGCGAATTTGATTCCGTAGGGCGGGTCCATGTAGATCATCTGGACCTTGCCGGCGAGGTCCTCCCGGCGCGCGAGGGAGGACATGACCTGCAGCGAATCCCCCAGGATGAGACGGTTGGCCCAGTCCACATCGTGCCTGTAGAACTGCACGGCCTCGTGGTATTCCTGCTCGGGGTCTGCGAAGAGCGACTTGCTCGCGTCCTGACGCGCGGCGACCTTGAGGATGGCCTGCGCGCTGATGCGCTCGTGGATGTGCAGGGCGACGGGATCGACGGAGAAGGAGGGCTGCTCGCGCTTGCCCGTCCACTCGAGCCAGGGCTCGTGGCGGCGCAGGGCCTCGGCGAGCAGGCGGGCCTCGTCGTCGGTGAGGCCGCCGGAGGCCGAGCGGGCTTTGTTGATGAGCTCGGGGAGGGCGTCGGGCGCGCCGTGCTGATCGAAGCGGAGGACGGGGGGCAGGTGTGGGTTGTAGGCGTACTGTGCCTTGGGGAGGGCGGGGACCGTGCCCTCGGAGGCGAGGCGCGCAGGGGGGATGTTCTTGCGTTTGGCGGAGGGGTGGCGGATGTCGCCCAATGGGAGGGAGGAGGGGTCGCGTTCGTGCGCGGGCTTGGAGCGTGAGGATGAGCGTGTCGCGCGCTTCTTCTTGGCCACGGGCGCCTCCGGAGACGGGCCGGCCCGGCCGCCTCACGCCAACGAACGGGCTGGGCGGGACTGGCCGCGGTAGTGCTGCGCGACGAGTGTACAAACCGAGCGGACCGGACTGCCGCCGCCCCCTCCCCCGTACGCCTTACGCCCGCTGCCCGGCGTGGCGGCCCTCCGCGATCTCCTCGATCGTCTTCGAGACGAACGCCGGCAGGTCATCGGGCGTGCGGCTCGTGGTCAGACCTTCATCGCAGACGACCTCCTCGTCGGTCCAGTGCGCGCCCGCGTTCTCGAGGTCCACGCGGATCGACGGGTAGCTCGTGACGTGTCGGCCCTCGAGCACGCCGCAGTTGATCAGGACCTGCGGCCCGTGGCAGATCGCGGAGACCGGCTTGCCGGCCTTGAAGAAGGCTCGCGTGAACGCGATCGCGTCCTTGTCCTGGCGCAGCTGGTCCGGGTTCATCACGCCGCCCGGCAGCACGAGCGCGTCGTACTGCGAGGCGTCCGCGTCGCGCACGACGCGGTCCACCGGCACGGCCGTGCCCCACTTGTCGTGGTCCCACCCGCGGATCGACCCCTCCTTCGGGGCGATCACGTGCACCTCCGCGCCCGCGCCCCGGAGCTCGTCCACCGGGACCCGCAGCTCGCTCTGCTCGAACCCGTCCGTGGCCAGGACCGCGATCTTCTTCCCGTTGAGCGTGTTGCTCGGCATGGTCATCTCCTCTCGTGCATCAGTTCAGATTCGTGCAATGGAAACCCGCGCCGTTGTGCCGCGGGCTTCTGCGTGTGTGGCATGTCAGAGTTGTAGCGCCACGGCGCGCAACCCCCATGAGTTCGGGATGAAACCGCGCTCATATTCCCCCATGCACTCATGCGAATCCCGCACGCGTCTTCACATGTGCGCCCTTGACGCTCACACCCCGCAACCCCGGCTACAGTCCTGCGTCTCGAACGTCGTCACGAACCCCGGGCACGGAGGAGCCACGATGGCGCGCCCCATCAGCGAGCGATTGCGCGAGCGTGCCAGGTCCGTGCGCTCCCAGCTGCGCCGCTACCCGCGCGCCATCGCCGAGGCCTTGCGCGAACCCCCCACCGACCCTTCCGCATCGCCCCCGGACACGAGCGACCTCCTCCCCTCCTCCGCGGACCGGCTCGCCTCGGCGTGGCTCGGCCACGCCACCGCCCTCCTCCGGTTTGGCAACACCACCGTCCTCACCGACCCCGTCTTCTCCCGACGCATCGGCCCGCGCGTCGTCGGGCGCACCGTCGGCCCCGCGCGCCTCCAGGACGCGCCCCTGCACGCGGGCGCGCTGCGCGGCGTCGACATCATCCTCCTCTCCCACGCCCACTTCGATCACCTCGATCTCCCCTCCCTCGAAACGCTCGCCGACGCGCGCACGACCGTCATCACCGCCAAGGGAACGCGCAACCTCCTCCCGCAGGGCTTCCGGCGCGTCATCGAACTCCCCTGGAACCGCACCTTCCGGGTCGGGGGTGTCGACATCACCGCGCTCGAAGCGGACCACTGGGGCGCGCGTCACGCGCTCGACCGCTGGCGACGCCACAACGCGTATCTCGTTGATGCGACCCACTCCCGCGTCCTCTTCGCCGGCGACACCGCGGCCACCGACGCCTTCGACAACCTCAAGAACGTCGATCTCGCCATGCTCGGCATCGGCGCCTACGAGGGCTGGCGCCACCGTCACGCCACCCCGGAGGAAGCCTGGGAGATGTTCCGGCGGATGCGCGCTGCCGCGATGATGGCCACGCACCATGCCACCTTCGACATGGGGGAATCATCCCCCGACGAGCCCATGCAGCGCCTCCTCCGCGCCGCGGGCGAGCACGAGCGCCACGTCGTCTGCCGAGAGACGGGCGATCCGTGGATTCCGGAAATCCCCGACCCCGCGTCCGACCCCGACGCGAAACCGCGCCCCGACGGCGAGGCCTGATCGCCTACAGCAACGGCCCGAGCAGCTGCGCGGAGTTGTCCACGGCCTTCGCCCACGACGACCGCCGCTTCCACGCCTCCAGCGTGACGTCCTGCGACTCCTCCATGTAGCCGCGCTGCAGGAAGCGCAGGGTCGACGCAAAGTCCGAGTCGTACACCGCCAGCGTGATCTCGAAGTTCAGAAAGAACGACCGCTGGTCGAAGTTCGTCGACCCGATCAGCGCCATGTCCCGGTCGATCGTCACGGTCTTGGCGTGCAGCAACCCCGGGCGATACCGCCGGATCTTCACCCCGGCCTCGAGCAGGTCCAGATAGTGCGACCGACCCGCCGCTGCGGTGAGCATCGAGTCCGACCGTCTCGGCACGATCACCGTCACGTCCACGCCCCGCAACGCTGCCGCCTGGAGCGCGAGGCGCGACGCGTCATCCAGCACAAAGTACGGCGTCGTCATGATGATCTCGTCGCGCGCGGCGTAAATGGCCGCGAGCAACGCCTGGCGGATCGACTCGGGCGCCGGCCCGGGGCCCGACGCGAGCACCTGCACCACGCTCCCCGTCTCGCGCGAGATCTCGATGGGCGGCAGGAGCGCATCCAGATCTGGGATCGACCGATCCCCGTCCGGCGCATCCACCATCCAGTCGCTTAAGAACACCCCGTCGAGCGCTTGTGCCGCGGGCCCCTCCACGCGCACCGACGCGTCGATCCACGCGCCCACACGGGCCTTCTCGAGGAACGTCGAGTCGTTCAGGTTCTGCGACCCCGTGTACGCCACGCGCCCATCGATGGCCGCGATCTTGCGGTGATTCCGCAGGTCGATCCGCGAGAACAACATCCGAAGCGCGTTCACGCCCAGAGACGCCCGCACCAGCACCCCCGCGCCGCGCATCCGCAGCGCCTGGCGCGACGTTAGAAACTCCCGTGACCCCACCGCATCCACCAGCACTCGGCACTGCACCCCGCGCCCCGCGGCCCGGATCAACGCATCCACCACGATCTCCGTGCGCTCCGAGACCTGCCAGATGTAGTACAGCAGGTGGCAGTGCGACTGTGCCGCGTCGATATCCGCGGCCAAGCGCTCCAGCAGCGCATCCGAATCCGACAGCAACTCGAGCCGGTTGCCCCGCAACGCCGGAGAGCCCCCGATCGCGCGCACAAAGCGTGCAAAGCGCTCCTCCGTCGAGTCCGGCCCGTGCCACTCGTAATGCCGATGCGCCCACAGCGCGTAGATCCGCCCCTCCAGAGCCCTCGTCACCTCCTCTGCTCGTTTTCGTCTCCGTTCCCCCAGGCGCACCTCCCCGACCAGCAGGTACGCCGCAGCGCCAAGGAACGGCATGAGCAGCACGACCACCAGCCACGCGAGCGACGTCGCCACCGGGCGGCGCGCCATGATGATGCGCACGGAGAACAGCACCCGAAGACTCCAGTCCACGAGCAGCACGAACCCGCCGAAGGAAATCAGATCGGGCATCCGCGCGATTGTCGCGTCAAACGCCCGCGCACGCGAATCCTCCCCGCGCTACTTCCCGTACTTCCGCTCCTCACACACCCGCCACCCGTCCGCGTACAGCTTCACGATGAAAAGACGCTCATACTCCGCCTCGCTCATCGACAGGCCGCTCACCCCGGCGAGCCGCTCCACCAACTCCGGCGTCGTGTTCGAGTGGCCGACCACGAGCACGTTCTGCCCGACGTGCTCCTCACGAATACGGCGCACGACGTCGTCGTAGTAGCCGTCGACCCCGCCCGCCAGGGGCACGATCGTCACGCCGATCCCGTGCGCCTCCGCCGCGGGGCGCGCCGTCTCCGCCGCGCGCTTCGTGTTCGTCGCCAACACCGCGTGCAGCCGCTCCCCCGCCGGCAGCGCGTCTCGGACGGCGCCGACCAACGCCTGAGCCCTGGCCCTCCCGGCAGGCGAGAGCGCCGGGTCCGGGCCCGCCTCCTTCTCCGCATGACGAACCAGGATCACGGTCGTCATGCCCACCTCCCGCTCGGCGCGCGACCCCGACGCGCACCCGAAGACCATCAGCGCGCACAGCAGCGCCGCGCCCAGCACGAGCACGCCGTTCAAGGCGCCACCATCCCGCTCCCGAGCGCCGGCCGACCGCACGCCTCGCAGCCCGCGTGCTCCGGCGGCTCGCCCACCGTCACCCGCGCGCCGGGCTTCTCCCAGAAGAACTCGCCCCGCTCGCCCGCGCTGGGCGCCAGCTCATCCATCGACTTTGCGTCGTACAGCCGACCGTTCGCCACCACCCACTCCGTGAACTCCGTGTCGCGGATGTTGGCGATCGGGTCCTTGCCCGGCGCGAGAATGACGAGGTCCGCGAGCTTCCCGGCCTCGATCGACCCCAGGTCCTTGTCCATCCCGATGTAGAACGCCCCGTGGATCGTTCCTGAGCGCAGCGCCTCGAAGTTCGTCATCCCGCCCTGCACGAACGACCACACCTCCCAGTGGGTGTTGATGCCCGGCAGCTGCCCGTGCCCGCCCGCCTGCACCGTGATCCCGTTCTCGATCGCCTGCTTTGTGATCCGCGCCTCCCGGATGTGATTGAAGTCCTCCACCGGCGCCATCATGCGGCGGCGCGCGCGCGGGTTGAGGATGTTGGGCGGGATATACGCCGTGAGGCGCGGGTGCGCGAACAGGTCCGACTCCATGTACCAGTAGTTCTCGCCCCCCAGCCCCCCGTACGCCACGTCGAGGGTCGGGGTGTACCCGACCTCCGTCCCCTTCCAGAGCTGCAGCACGTCCTTGTAGACGATCTCCACGGGGAACGTGTGCTCGATCCCGGTATGCCCGTCCGCGATCATCGTCAGGTTGTGCGCGAACGTCGAGCCGCCCTCCGGCACCACCAGCATGTTCAGCTCCCGCGCCGCGGCCAGCACCTGCTGCCGCTGATCACGCCTCGGCTGGTTGTACGACTTCACCGAGAACGCCCCCACCGCCTTCATCCGTGAGAGGTGGAACGTCGCGTCCTCCAGCGAATCGATCTCCGCCTTGAACGACCCCGCGGCGCCGTACAGGATCGTCCCCGTCGAGAACGTCCTCGGCCCGCGCGCTACGCCCGCCTTCACCATCTCCGACGCGCTGAAGATCGTCTCCGTGTCGTTCGACGGATCATGCACCGTCGTCACTCCGAGCGACAGCTGCACGAAGTTCAGCCAGTTCTGCCCGGGGATGATGCCGTTGGTCCCCTGGGCGCCGTGCGCGTGCACGTCGACCAGACCCGGGTAGACCACGCGCCCCTCACACTCGACCACGTGCGCCCCGGCCGGGATCTCCGTCCCGTCGCGCGGGCCCACGCCCGTGATCCGGTTCCCCTCGATCACCACCGTCGCGTCCTCGAGCACCTCCTGCTCGCCCGTCATCGCGTTGCGCATCGTGATCACTCTCGCGCCCACGAGCGCGATCGACCCAGAGGGCTTGTCGTGCGACGCCTCGAACCCGATCTCCACCGACGACGTCGGCCCGTCCGGCAGCTTCTCCGGCGCCCCGTCGAGGAATGCGAAGGTGTCCGTCAGGTCGCGCGTGTGCAGCGTCGGGCCCAGGGACCAGTGCAGCCGCTTCGAGTCTCCCGAGAAGTGAATGAAGTCCCCGGCCTCCTTCGACGCACGCGCGATCGGGAAGGAGTTCTCCTTGGGCCCGACCTTCACCGCCTTGCCCGTCTGCACGAACGGCGCCACGTACACCCGGTACCGCTCGACGAACCCCACCCACTTCCCGTCCGGCGACAGCGTGTAGTCCGTCGCCCACGTGCTCGTGAAGTGCGTCCGCTCCTCGCCCTTGTCGGCGCCGCGCAGTCCTACAGACGCGAGCTGCAGGTTGTCCGCGTCCTTGCCCGAATCGCTCCGGATCACGTACACCCGGTCCGACGACGCCCCGAACTGCGGCCGGCGGCCGTCCTTCGTGATCCGCTCCGGCTTCTGCTTCTTGTCCGACTGGAACGGCGCCATGTACACGCCACGGTCGCGCGACCAGAGCGGGGACGTCAGGTACCCGCCCCCCACCTTCACGTACACCACCGTCTCGTTGTCCGGAGCGATCACGGGCTCGATGTAGTGCCCCGGCTCGTGCGTCACGGCCCACGATTCCCCCGAGCGCAGATCGAGCACGCGCACGCTCCCGAGCGCGTCGTCGTTCCACGTGACGTATGTCACGTAGCGCCCGTCGCGCGAGAAGGAGGGGTACAGCTCGAAGTCCTTGTCCTGGGACGTGAGGCGCTTCGGCTCGCCCGTGGGGAGCGCACGCCCGTACAGACGACCCAGGGCCGTATACACCGCGCGATCACCTGTCGGAGAGACCTGCACCCACCGGAGCATCCGGACGTCGAACGTCTCCGGCGCGGCCTCCTGCGCAAAGCGCACCGCCTTGCTCACCTCGCGCGAGTCCTTCACGTGGAAGGGGATCACGCGCGCCTCCCTCAGCATCAGGTCGTAGCGCCGGATCTTCCCGCGCGACCAGAACACGATCGACTTGCTGTCCGGGGTCCACGCGAATGTCGGGTACACCCCGTGGATCGCCCACGCCTCCTGCATGTCGCGCTCGAGGTCGTCGTAGACCGGCGTCACGCCTCCCGTGGCGATGTCGAACAGGTGCAACCCGGTCTTGCCGTGGATGCGGCGCACGAACGCGATCGTCTTCCCGTCCGGAGAGGGCATCGGCCGGCACGCGCCCCCCGGGCCCGTGATGTACCGCTCCTTCTCGCCCGTGGCCAGCTCGAGCCGGTTCACGATGTAGATCTGCCCGTTCGAGTCCTTGTCGTACTCGAAGTTTTGCCCGGGCGATGCATCCTCCGAGTAGTACAGGTACTTGCCGTCAGGCGAGAAGATCGGCTCGTTGACGTCCTTCTGCTCCGTCGGCTTCTCCGTCAGCTGCAAGCCCGCCGACGAGCCCCCTTCCACGCCCGTGCGGTGATACAGCCACATCTCCCCGGCGCCGAGCGACCGGCGCGACGTGAAGTGCTTCCGCGCCACGATGAACTCACCGTCCGGCGACCAGCTCGCCCCGCTCACCAGCCGGAAGGACTCCGCCGTGATCTGGCGCGCGCTCGACCCGTCCCGATCGATCACCCAGATGTTGTCCCCGGCCTTGCCGTCCTTCCCCGACCGGTCCGAGGTGAACGCAATCTGCTTCCCGTCCGGGCTGAACCTGGGCTGCATGTCCCACGCCATCCCCGACGTGATCGCCTTGGCCTCGCCCCCGTCGATCGGCATCACGTACAGATCGCCCAGCAGATCGAAAACGATCTCCTCCCCGTCCGGAGAAACGTCCACGCACATCCACGTCCCCTCGTCCGTGTCGATCGTGTTCGTGAACCGCTCGTACGGCGGGTTGTTCACGTCCCACGACTCCTTCTTCTTCTCCTCCTTCGCGCCCTCGGCGGGTTTCTCCGCCCCAGCCCCCTCCTGTGCCGACACGGGCAGCGCCGCCAACCCCAACCCCACGAACAGAGCCCACGAGAAAACGGACACAGGTGCGCGCATCGGCTTCAACCCTCAATCACCCGCGCGACGACCCGGACGACACGCGTCCGGACCCCCACGCGCAAAGTCTCTGATCCGAACGGGATAGCGTACCGAACCGGCGCGCCGAGGTTCCCGGCGCTCGCGCCCGCCACGATCCGCTCCTCTACGAACCAAAAAATCCGCGCCGCGTTAGCCCCCCCGCGCCCCGACGTCGCACTACCCCCATGCAGGGATGGGGCTCTCCCGAATCGGATCGGGCCCGACCACCCCCCCATCCTCATCTCACGACGTATCACGCCCCCACGCAGGGCAGGAGCAAATCATGCGCTATCGCCTCGGCCTCATCCTCGCCACCGGCTCGCTCTGTTCCGCGACCGCACTCGCACAGTCCTTCAACATCGATTTCAACGCCACCACTGGCGTCGGCGCCGGCGTGCCCAACGCCCTCTTCCCCGGCGCCGCGCAGCAGCCCGGCACGTGGAACTCCGTCACACTCGGCGGCTCACAGACCGTCTCTCTCCTCACTCTCAACAGCGGCTCCTCGTCCGTCACCCTCACCAAGCCCTCCGTCGGCGCGATGGCCAACATCTCCACCCCCGGCACGGGCGACTACGGCAAGTTGTTCGACGACGGCATCCGCCTCCACAGCGTCGCCGGCAACTCGATGACCTTCACGCTCAACAACCTCGCCGGCGGTGACTACGTCATCTACACCTACGGCTGGGACACCGGAACCATCGACGCCTCACAGGTCACCATCGCCAACTCCTCCGGCATCTCCACCCAGTCCGTCAACGGCAAGATCCTGGGCAACGAGATGATCCCCGGCGTCGCCTTCGCCGCCCATGGCT
Organism: Phycisphaerales bacterium; assembly: GCA_050174775.1. Lineage (GTDB taxonomy): Bacteria > Planctomycetota > Phycisphaerae > Phycisphaerales > UBA1924 > CAYPGJ01. The sequence goes on along the minus strand of JBFXJP010000004.1, from coordinate 123,179 downwards.
TCACCCTCTTCCCCGGCTCCTCCGTCACCATCACCGTCTCTCGCTTCAACCCGGGCGACCCCTCCACCATCGCCGGCGTCTCCGGCATGCAGATCCGCAAGCTCACCACCGACGAACGCATCCGCCTCTACGTCAACAAAACCCCATCCATCGGACAGGACGGCGCCTCCTGGTCCGGCGCCTACGACGACCTCCAAACCGCGCTCAACGTCGCCCAGCGCGCCGGCGGCCGAGCCTTCGAGATCTGGACCAAGCAGGGCTTCTACCGCCCCACCACCGGCTCTGACCGCAACGCCACCTTCACCATCCCCAGCCGGCTCCACCTCTACGGCGGCTTCTCCGGCTCTGAACTCACCCTCGCGCAGCGCGCGACCCCGGAGTTCTTCATCACCGCCATGTCCGGCTCCATCGGCGGCTCCGCCTCCACCGACAACTCCTACACCGTTGTCGACGCCTCCAACACCGGCTCCACCACCCTCATCGACGGCTTCACCATCGCCAGCGGCTTCAACAACGCCGGGGGCGCCTCCGGCGGACTCGGTGGCGGCGTCAAGATCAACAACGGCTTCCTCACCTTCCGCAACACAAAGTTCATCTCCAACTCCGCCACCAACGAGGGCGGCGCCATCTACTCCAACGGCGGCGCCCCCAAACTCATCAACTGCCTCGTCTACAACAACGATGTCACCAACGGTGTCGGCGGCGGCATCGCCCACAAGGGAACCGCCCGCCTCGGCCTCTACAACGTCCAGCTCATCGGCAACTACGCCGCCGGCGAGGGCGGCGGCCTCCACCTCTCCAACAGCCCCGCCGACGTCCACAACTGCTTCTTCTCCGGAAACCGCGGCTCCTCCAACGCCGGCGCCATCAACTGCACCGGCGAAGGCGCCGACGCCGACGTCCGGTTCTCCACCTTCTCCGCAAACACCAGCGGCCTCGGTGTCGGCGGCATCGGCATGAACTCCGGCGCCGACCTCTCCCTCATGAGCTCCATCCTCTGGGGCAACGAAGGCGGCTTCGGCGGCCCCCTCGAATTCCAGCAGCTCTCACTCAACCAGGGCTCCGGCTCCACGTACGTCATGAGCCACACCACCGTCCAGGGCCTCGACACCTTCAACGGATTCAAGTGCAACGACTTCGATCCCTCCTTCGTCGACGCGAACGGCGCCGACAACACCTTCGGCACCACCGACGACAACTGCCGCCTCCAGAACGGCTCGCTCGCCATCGACGCTGGATCCGTCAACGAACTCCCCGCCGATATCGCCGACGTCAATCAGAACGGCAACACCTCCGAGAATTACCCCCACGACCTCGACAAACAACTCCGCCGTGTCGAGTCCATCACCTCTACCAACATCGGCACCGGCCCCGCCCCCCACGTCGACCGCGGCGCCTACGAGTTCGTCCCCTCCTGCCCGGGCGACACCAACGGCGACGCCGTGGTCAACTTCATCGACCTCAACGCCGTCCTCTCCACCTTCGGCCAGACCGGCTTCGGACTCATCGGCGACGTCAACAACGATCAGATCGTGAACTTCCTCGACCTCAACATCGTCCTCAGCAACTTCGGCGTGAACTGCTGATCCTCACTCCCTCTCCGTACGCCCCACAGCGCCCGAGCCCTCCGGCTCGGGCGTTTTCACGCGCGCCCCCTCCTCCCGCAAGCCCCACAGCATCACGTACCCGTCCTGGTTCGCCGACGCCAGCCAATCCCCCCTCGGGTCGAACACCACGGCCGTCACCGACAGGATGTGGCCCTGCAGCGTCAGCACGTCCAACCCCGTCGTCGCGTCCCAGATCTTCACGTTGTTGTCGAAGCTCCCCGACGCGATCCGCTCCTCCTCCCTCTGCACCCCCAACCCATAGACCGCCCCGCGATGCCCCGACATCACCCGCACCAACGACCCGTCGTCCGGGTTCCACCAGCGGATCACGCCCGACTCGCCCCCCGCCAGCAACCCCCCGTTCGGCATCCACCGCACCGTCCACACCGCGGGCTCACCCCCGTCCATCTCCCGCAACAACGACCCGTCCCGCGCATCCCACACCCGGATCTTCGCGTCCTCGCCCGACGACGCGATCCGCAGCCCGTCCGGCGACCATGACGAGCCCCAACACTCCCCGCGATGCGCCTCGATCTCCAGCTCGAGCGACATCTCCTCCACGTTCACTACGCACAGGTGCCCGCTCCGCGCCGCAAAGACCAGCCGCGAACCGTCCGCGCTCAACTCGCCGCGATGCGCACGATCTCGCAGCACGCGCAGCGTCCCCGTGCACGCCCCGCTCTCCACATCCCACCTCCGCACCACCCCCCCCCAGTCCGCCGTGTACGCACGCCTCCCGTCCGCGCTCAGCTGTGCGACCCACACCTCCTCCTGATGCCCTTCCAGCGTCGCGATCCGTCGCATCGTGTGCACATCCCACACCTCCGCCTCGCCGCGGCTCCCGCCGATGATCAGCCGCTCCCCCGCGCCGTCCGTGCCGAGCGACATCGCCATCTCCCGCACCCGGATCCGCTTCGGCGATTCCGGCGGGGGCACACGCCACCATCGAACCGACCCGTCCCGCGCATGCGAGATCAGCCTCGAGCCCGTCGCGTCGAACGCCAGGTACACCACCGTGTGCCCGCTCCCGTGCAGCACCCGCTCCGTCCTCCCCGTCTCCGGGTCCGACAGAACGATCGACGAATCCGTCCCCGCCGATGCGAGCCACTTCCCGTCCGGGCTCAACGCCACGCTCCACACCTTGTTCTTGTGCGCGCGCACCACCGACACCGCACGTTCCGCCCCCGCCACCTCCCACACCGCAGCAGTCGAATCCCAAGACGCCGACGCCACCAGCGACCCGTCCGACGAGAACGACAGCGCTCGCACCACGCTCTCATGCCGACCCAGCTCGCGCAGTCGCTCGCCCGTCGCCGCGCTCCACGCCACCACCGCGCCCGACCAATCACCCGTGACGATCAGCTCCCCGCCGGGACTGAACGCCACACAGTGGAAGTGCGGCTCCTCCCCACCCAAACGGAACAACTCCTCCCCGCTCCCCGCATCGAGCACATACCCCCCGCTCAACCCCACACACGCCACACGCGCGCCCGCCCGGTCCAGCGTCGCCCACCGCAACGCCCCCACGTTCACGTCACGCTCCCACAATCGTTCCCCCGTCCTCGCGTCCGACACCGAACACCTCGTCAGCGCCCCCCCGCCCGGCGTCGACTCCGTCGACAGCAGCCTCGTCCCGTCGTGCGACGCCATCGTGTAGGGAGGCGTCCCCACCGCTCGCGTTTCCAGCGTCTCTCCCGTCAACGCGTCGCAGCGCAGCGCCTCCCCGTGCGCATTCGCCAGGTACACCTCGTTCACACCCTCCGCTACGCTCATCCGCAGCCCCGTGAACCGCGTCCGCGGCATCACGGTCGTCATGCTGTCTTCCACAAGCTCCGTCAGGTACCCCCACTCCCACCCCCGCAGGTCCTCCGGACACTCATCCAGCACCGCGCGCATCTTCTCCGTGTCGTGCGCCATGTACGCGGCCTGCGCGAACCCGATGCGGCTGAAATACAGCCCCCTCCGCAAACGCTCCGACTCCGCATCAGCGCGCAAGCGCGCCTGGTCCGCCGCGATCCGCGCCTGACGCTCCCCGCGCGCCAACCCCCGGTTCGTCCGCGCCTGCGCCGCAGACGTCACGCCGAACGCGATCAGCGCCAGCAGCACCACCGCAGCCGCCGACGCCGCGACGTGGTGCCGCGCCAACTGCTTGCGGATCACGTACAACGCCGAGTCCCGCTTCGCCTCGATCGGCTCACCGCGCAGATGCCGGCGCAGGTCCTCCCCCAGCGCCATGGCCGACTGATACCGGCGCGTCCGGTCCTTCTCCAGCGCGCGACCGACGATCACCTCCACCTCCCCGCGCAGCGTACGGTTCACCGTGCTCAGCCGCATCGGCGACTGCTCCCGGATGATCCGCGCCGCGTCCAGCATCGACCGGCTGCCCACGTCGTACGGCAGCCTCCCCGTCAGCGCCTCATACAGAATCACCCCGAGCGAATACACGTCCGAACGCGTGTCGATCGCGTCCGGGTCCCCCGCCACCTGCTCCGGGCTCATGTACGGAAGCGTCCCCAGCAACAGCCCCGCGTCCGTCAGCAGCGTCGTCGCCTGCTCATCCTGCGCCGCGGCCCGCGCAATCCCGAAATCCAGGATCTTCGGCCGTCCCCCCTCCTCCACCAGGATGTTGCCCGGCTTCAGGTCGCGATGAATCACGCCGCGCTGGTGCGCGTGCTGCACCGCTTCACACACGCGCGCCATCAGCTCGATCCGCTCCCGCACGCCCATCGCCCGCGTCTCTACGTACGTCGTCAGCGGCTCGCCGTCCACGTACTCCATGGCGATGAACGGCAGCGACCCCACCACCGTCTCCGCCATCCCCGCCTCGTACACCTGCGCGATCCCCGGGTGCTGCAACCGCCCCAACGTCTCCGCCTCGCGCTCAAACCGCCGCAACATCGTCGGCGTCGCCAGCAACGGACGGATGATCTTCAGCACCACCGTCCGCTTCGGCTTCTCCTGCTCCGCCAGATACACCACGCCCATCCCCCCCGCCCCGATCTGACGCACCACCCGGTGCCCGCCCACCATCGTCCCCGCGGGAAACAGCCCCTCGTACCCGGCGTCTCGGCTCAGCCCCCCGGTCAGCGACACCACCGGCGCATCCAACATCCCCCGTGCGCCATCGTGATGCCCAAGCAACTCCTCCACCTCGCGCCGCAACGCCTCATCATCACCGCACCGCTCGCCCAACACCTCCTGCATCCGCTCCGGCCCGGCCTCCAACGCGGCGAGGAACACCTCCTCCACAAGCCTCGCGCGCGTGTGCGGGCTCACCGCGTAGCCCCCTCCGCCCCGCTCGTCTCACCCTTCGACAACTCCCGATGCAGCCACGCCCGCGCAAACGCCCAGTCGTTCTTCACCGTCGCTTCCGAAACACCCAGCGTTTTCGCCGTCTCCTCCACCCCCAGCCCCGCGAAGTATCGGAGCATCACCACCTGACCTTTTCGCGCATCCATCGCCGACAACCGATCCAGCGCCTCATCCAACGCAAGCAACTCGTCCGCCGGCGGCTCGCTCACCAGCGCCTGCTCCGTCAGCTCCACCCGCGCGGCGCCTCCACCACGCTTGAGCCGGTTCCGCGCACGCGCTCGCTCCACCAGGATCCGACGCATGGCTATCGCCGCGGCCCCGAAGAAATGCCCGCGCCCGCTCCACGACGCGTCCCCATCCCCCACCAGTCGCAGATACGCCTCGTGCACCAGCGCCGTCGGATCAAGCGTCTGCTGCCCGCGCTCCTTCGCCAGCCGCGACTTCGCCAAGCGACGCAGCTCGTCATACACCACCGGCAATAATTCACCCGCGGCCCGCGAGTCCCCCTCGTGGATCCGCGCGAGCAACATCGTCACGTGATTCCGAGGGTCGCCCTCCATCGCCGCCGCGTGCTCCTCGCGGCCGAAGCCCGACGCCGCGTCCACTCAGTGTGCCACCGCATCCCCCCGCGGACAAGAGCCGAGAACGCCTCCCCACCTCCCCCTCCACGCGTGCACGACACCCCCCGGGGCTGCGCCCCTCGCCCTCACGCACCGCCGATCGCCCGCCCCCCTCGCGCGATCAGCCCCTCGGTCCGGCCGCCCGAACCGCGTCCGGCATCTCGAACTTCTTGTCGTTCTCGCGGAACTTCGACGCCAGCTCCTTCGCCTTCGCGTCGTACGCGCCCTTGTCCGACCACGTGTTGCGCGGCTGCAACACCTCGTCCGGCACGCCCTTCACCTTCGAAGGAATGCCGAGCCCGAAGATCGGATCAGGAGTGAACGTCGCGCCCGCGAGCGAGCCATCCAGAATCGCGTGCACCATCGCGCGCGTGTACGGCAGCTTGAACCGACTGCCCACGCCGTACGGCCCGCCCGACCAACCCGTGTTCAGCAGCCACACGTTCGCGCCATGCTTCGCGATCTTCTGCGAGAGCATCTCGGCGTACACCTTCGGCGAACGCGCGAGGAACGGACCCCCGAAGCACGGCGAGAAGTTCGGCTGCGGCTCCGTCACGCCCGCCTCCGTGCCCGCGAGCTTCGACGTGTACCCGTTGATGAAGTAGTACATCGCCTGCTCGCGCGTCAGCTTGCTCACCGGAGGAAGCACGCCGAACGCGTCCGCCGTCAGGAACACCACGTTCTTCGGATGACCCGCCACGCTCGGCAGCACCGCGTTGGGGATGTGCTCCAGCGGATACGTCGCGCGCGTGTTCTCCGTCGGCTTGTCCCGGTCATAGTCCGGAACGCGCGAATCCGAATCGCACACCACGTTCTCGAGGACCGACCCGAACCGGATCGCGTCCCAGATCATCGGCTCGCCCTCGCGCGTCAGCCGGATGCACTTGGCGTAGCAGCCCCCCTCGAAGTTGAACACGCCCGTGTCCGACCAGCCGTGCTCGTCGTCCCCGATGAGCCCGCGCTGCGGATCGGCCGAGAGCGTCGTCTTCCCCGTGCCGGAGAGGCCGAAGAAGAGCGCGACGTTGCTCGGGTCCTTCATGTCCACGTTCGCCGAGCAGTGCATCGGGAACACGCCCTTCTCGGGCATCCCGTAGTTCATCGCGTAGAAGAGGCTCTTCTTCATCTCGCCCGCGTACTCGGTGCCGAGAATGACCACCTTCTTCCGCGTGAGCGACTGCGCGATCACCACGCCGGTCTTGCCGATCCCCAGCTTCTCCGCCTCAGCCGGCGTGATCTTGCGCTTGCCCGCGTTCAAAATCGTCCAGTCCGGCGTGAACTCCGTCAGCTCCGCCTTGCTCGGCCGCATGAACAGCGTCTTGATGAACAACGCGTGCCACGCCTGCTCCGCGATCGTCCGCACCGTCAGCCGGTTCTTCGGGTCCGCGCCGACAACCCCGTCCGACACGAACAACCGGTCGCGCGACGCCAGATGCTCCTCGGCGATTCTCTCCACCGCGTCGAACTGCGCGCTCGTCATCGCGATGTTCACGTTCCCCCACCAGATCTTGTCGTGAATCGCCGGCGCATCCTCGAGCAGCTTGTCCTTCGGGCTCCGACCCGTCCGGTCCCCCGTCGACACCACCAACGCGCCGTTCGACGCGAGGTACCCCTCCTTGCGCGAGATCGCCGCCTCGATCAGCTGCGGCACGCTCAGGTTCTTGCTCACATTCGACGAGGACAGATTCAGGCTCATGGCTCGGGAAACTCTCGCCTCTTCAGGTTGCGACCCCCGCCTGACGCCCCGGCGCGGGGAAAGCCCACCAGCATACCCATCCCCCCCACCGCCTCAAGCCTCCCACCCACGACCGATTGACGTCAACGCCCCTCCCGACCTACATTCAGCCCTCCCGACGGTGGCCGTAGCTCAGCTGGTTAGAGCACCTGGTTGTGGTCCAGGGGGTCGGGGGTTCGAGTCCCCTCGGTCACCCTTTCCTTATTCCGCGCGACTGATCCGGTAGATCCGGCCGGTCGAATCGCAGCTGAACAGCACCGTCCCGTCCGGGGCTTCCGCGCAATCCACAGGCCTGGCGAGCGGCCGGCCCCCACCCGGAGGCAGGCAGGAGACGATCCGCTGCATGCCGAACGGCTTGCCGGTGACGGGGTCGAAGAGGACCCGCTCGACGCTGTAGCCGACCCGGACGGAGGAGTTCCAGGAGCCGTGGGTGGCCACGAAGGCGTCGCCGGAAGCGCCCACCGCGTCGGTGGTTACGAACGTCCAGCCGTTGGCGGCCCAGTGGGCGCCGAAGAGCCATTCGGGGGGGGTGGTCTGCTCGGCGAGGCCGACGAGGTCTTCCTTGCCCCGGAACTCGAGCCTGGGGACACGGTTTCCGGTGATGAAGGGGTGTCCGTAGAAGTGGCCCTCGAGATATAAGTTGAACTCGTCCGGGGGGTTACGGTCGGTGATGGGCTGGCCCCGCCGGCCCTCTCCGTACTCGCGTCCGAACCAGTCGGAGCCGTGGTCGACGCCCCAGACCTCGTTGGTGCCCGGGCGCAGGCGGAGCTTCTCGGTGTTGCGGATGCCGGAGGCGAATTCGACCTTTGCGGACCCGTCCTTCCTGAATCGGAAGATCTTCTGGCGCTCGGAGTTGCGCTCGTCGGTGATGTTGCCGGAATCGCCGATGGAGGTGTAGATGAAGGCGTCGGTGACAAGGAGGGAGCGCCACCAGTGGCCTCCTCCGGAGGGGAGGCGGCCCTGGGGGATGATGGTCTCGGTTTCGTCGGCCTTGCCGTCGGCGTTGGTGTCGCGTGCGCGGTGGATGGCGCCGGTCTGGGCGAACCAGAGCCAGCCGTCCTGCCAGCAGAGGCCGTGGACGGACTCGTAGCCCGTCACAAAGTCTTGTCGTTCTTCGGGTTGGTACACGCCGTCGGCGTTGGCGTCCTTGAGGGAGAGGATGGTTCCGGAGGTGGGGATGGAGAGGTAGAGCGTGCCGGCGTCATCGAATTCGAGGAAGCGTGCGCCCCGGATGTTGTCCGCGGCGAGGGTTATTTTGAAACCCGGGCGCACATCGAAAGAGTTGGCCGTGCCCCCCCTATCGCCGGGCTGCGCGCGCACCAAGGCCGTGATACCCAGGGTTGCAACGACGGCTTGGTGCGCACGGATCATGCCCATGTGAGACCTTCCGGGAGGGTGTTGAGATTGTCGACGGCGTGCGCACGGACGATGACCATGTCCTCGATGCGGATCCCGCCGAGCGTGTGGGAGTAGAGGCCGGGTTCGATGGTGAGACAGTCGCCCTCGACGAGCGCGGGTCCGCCCTCGGCGAGGAGAGGAGGTTCGTGGACATCGAGTCCGACGCCGTGACCTGTGCCGTGCGCGAAGGTGGTTCCGGGTTTGCCGGGGGTGTTGCGCGGCGGGAGACCCGTGGCGAAAGCGTGCTTCTTGAAGACGGCGCACGCGGCTTCGTGGACTTGTTGTCCGGTGGCGCCGACGCGCGTGGCGTTGATGGCGGCGCGTTTGGCTTCGACCACGGCGCTGTGCATCTCGGCGATCTCGGGGGGGATGATGCCGTGGACGACGGTGCGGGTGCAGTCGCCGAAGTAGTGGGTTTTGGGGTCCATGGGGAAGACGTCGACGATGACGGGTTGTCCGGTGCGGAGGGGGCCCGAGCCGCGCTCGTGGCAGTCACCGCCCTGGGGACCGCCGGCCACGATGGAGTCGGAGGTGGAGAAGCCGTTTTCCAGGAGGAAGATGTTGATGGCGGACTTCACGCGTTCGCTGGTGAGGGGGGCGCCGTCGTGCTGGAGGATGCCGGAAGCGTCGGCCTTGGCACGTGCGATCATCTCGCAGGCCATTTTGATGGCGCGTTCGGTCATGGATTGCGCCGCGCGGAGTGCCTCGACTTCCTTGGGTGTCTTGCTGCGGCGTTCGAGGACGCCGAGTTCGGGATCGCAGCGGACCTTGACGCCCGCGCTCTCGAGGACGTGGGTGAAGAGCATGGGGAGTGAGCGGTCGGTCCAGACTTCCTTGACGCCTTTGCGCGTGAGGCATTCCGCGGCGGATTGGGCCGTGGCGGTTTCGCGGTCTCCGGAGAGGCCGGAGCTGGGCGTGAAGTCGGAGTACCCGTGGACGTGCGTGGCGTCGGCCTGCTTCTTGGCGCGGTCGAGTTCGATTTCCCGCAGGATGAAGAAGGTTTCGGGCTTCGCGGCGCCGTTCGGAATCGAGAGGTAGGCGACGGGGTCGCCGACGACGAAGCGGGTCTTGTGGAGGAGCCAGGGGTTGTGTGCGGGGACACCGCCCCAGATGTACGCCTTTTTGTCGGCGGAGTTGGTGGTCATGGGAGGCCTTTCGGGTCAGGTATCGGTGGGCGTGAGCCAGTCGCGCAGGAGTTCGACGGGATGTTTCGCATGGAGTCCTACCGCGTCGAGGGTCTGATGGCGGCAGGAGGTTCCGGGGATTGCGATGTGAGCCTGTTCGGGCGCCTCGCGGAGTTTGGGAAAGAGGGTGCGTTCGCCGACGGCCATTGAGAGGTCGAAGCGGTGCTCGGGGAAGCCGAAGGCGCCGGCCATGCCGCAGCAGCCGGTGTCGAGGGTCTGGAGGTTGGGGCCTGCGATACGGCGCAGGATGGCCGCGGAGGACTCGGCGCCCCAGAGGGCTTTCTGATGACAGTGCGCGTGAAGGAGGACGGGGCTCTGCGGGGCCTTGAACGCGGGGCGCTTCGGATGATCGTCCCAGTGCTTTTCGATGAAGTCTTCGATGAGGAAGGCGCGGTCCGCGATGTCCCTGCGGAGTGATTTGGGCGCGGCGAGGCGGAGGTCCTGCCAGTCATCCTTCACGGCCGAGAGGCAGGAGGGCTCGAGGAAGAGGAACGCGCAGCCGGGGTTTGCCCGGGAGAAGCGGTCGAGCGCGGAGATGGTCTGATCGGCCTGCGCGATCGCCGTGCGGAGTTGTCCGGTGGAGATGGCGGGTCGTGCGCAGCAGCCGGACTTGGGGATGAGGACTCGGTAGCCGAAGGCTTCGAGGAGTTCTATCGCGGCGCGGCCGACGTTGGACTCGCCGAAGGCGCAGAAGCAGTCTGCGAAGAGGGCGACGGTCTTGGTGCGCGGCTCGTCGGGGGAGTGTGTGAATGCGGCGGTCTTTCGTGGGCGTGCGGAGTGCCATTTTTCGAGGGAGGGGCCGAAGGGGGGGAGGGAGCGGCGCGAGGAGACATCCATCAGTCGGTTGATGAGCGGGCGCGCGAGGGGGTTGTTGGAGAGCGCGTTGGCGAGTTTGGGCGTGCGCGAGGCGAGACGGTTGAGGAAGCGGACGTGCGCGATGGCGCGGGCGGCCAGTGAGGGCGGGCGGCCGACTTCGTAGGACTGCGCGACGTATTCGGATTTGAGGCGAGCGACGTCGACGTTGGAGGGGCACTCGGACTTGCAGGCCTTGCAGGAGAGGCAGAGGTCGAGCGTGTCGAGGGTGTCAGGGTCGTTCCACGCGGGGCGTTCGTGGCCCAGCTGTCCGGTGATGGCGAGACGGAGGGCGTTTGCGCGTCCTCGCGTGGCGTGACGTTCGTCCTGCAGGACTTGATAGGAGGGGCACATGGTTCCGCCGGAGCGTTTTCGGCAGACGCCGGCGCCGTTGCACATCTCGACGGCGTGGTCGAAGCCGTGCTGGTCGGCGTATTCGTAGAAGGTGCGGACGTCGGGGACGCGGACGGGATTCGGGGCGGCGTCGTGGGGGGCGGTGTCGACCCTGAGGCGCGCGGTGATGGTCTCGATGGGTCGGGGCTCGACGATGTTGCCGGGGTTGAGGAGGTTGTGGGGGTCGAAGATATGCTTGATCGCGCGGAAGGCGCGCATGATCTCGGGGCCGTAGAAGGATTCGAGGAAGGGGGTGCGGACGCGGCCGTCGCCGTGCTCTCCGGACATGACGCCGCCGAGGGAGCGGGCGAGTTCGGCGGCCTGGGTTGCGATCTCGCGGACCTTGCGGAGGTCGTCGGGGTCCTTAGTGGAGAGGAGGGGACGGACGTGGAGGACGCCGACGGAGGCGTGCGCGTAGAAGGCGGCGCGCGTGCCGTGTGCTTCGACGATGGCGCGGAGTGTTTTGACGAATTCGGAGAGGCGTTCGGGGGGGATGGCGTTGTCTTCGATGAAGGTGATGGGCTTGCGCTCGCCGGGCAGGCCGTGGAGAAGGGGCTCGCCTGATTGGCGGAGACGCCATGCGCGGAGCATGGCGGCTGGGTCGACGTAGTAGGCGTGGGCCGCGTCGGGGACGGCCTTCTTCAGCGCGACGAAGCGGTGGTCGAGGGTTTCGGCGTCGTCGGCGAAGTACTCGACGTAGAGAACGGCGTTCACGGGGGCGCCTGAGGGGAGCAGCGGGAGGAGCTTGGCGTGGACGCTGGCTTCGGGATTGGCGCGTGCGAGGGAGACGACGAGGTCGTCGAGGAGTTCAACGGCGCTGGGTCTGGTTTCGAGGATGGGGAGGACGGCGTCGATGGCCTCGTCGAGGGTTGCGAAGGAGAGGACGGCGAGGCCTTTGGCTTTGGGTGTGGGGTGGAGTTTGAGTGTGGCGGCGAGCGTGAGTGCGAGGGTGCCTTCGGCGCCGCAGATGAGATGCGCGAGGTTGATGTTCTCGATGCCCGAGCCGCCGGTGTAGGCCCCTGCTCCTTCGCACTGCTGGAGGATGAGGTCGAGGTTGTAGCCGGCGTTGCGGCGCACGGTCCTGGGGAAGCGCTCTTTGATGAGGGGCGCGATGGGCAGGATGACGTCGAGGACTTGTTGTGTGAGTTTGCGCACGCGGGGGTCGCGTGTCGCTGCGCCGTGGTCGAGGGTGAGGCGTTCGCCCGTGGGGAGGAGCGCGTCGACGGCACGGAGATTCTCGGAGGTGCGTCCGTAGAGGATGGAGCGTGCGCCTGCGGCGTTGTTGCCGATGCAGCCGCCGATGGCGGCCTGGCGGACGGTTGCGGGGTCCGGCGCGAAGAAGAGGCCGGTGCTCGTGCGCGTGAGTTCGTTGTTGAGTTCCTCGACGTAGACGCCCGGCTCGACGGCGCACGTGCGCTCGGAGATGTTGACGTCGCGGATGGCGCGGCAGTTGGGTGAGAGGTCGAGGACGACGGCGCGGTTGGTGCATTGGCCGGCGAGGGAGGTGCCGCCGCCGCGCGGGAGGAGGGGGAGTTTGCGTTCGAAGCAGACGCGCGCGGCGCGTTCGGCGTCGTCGACGTTTGCGGGGATGACGGCCGCGAGCGGTTCGACCTGATAGAGGGAGGCGTCGGTGGAGTAGAGGAGGCGGTCGTGGAGGGAGAGTCGGACCTCGCCCTGGATGGCGTTGGCGAGATGTCGGAGCGCGTCGGAGGCGTCGCGCGGATCGAGCGCGGGCGGGTTGGAGAGGGGAGGGGATTGGTTTGGTGCGAGTTGGGTGGTGTGCATCGGGGCGTCTTTCGGGGGAGACTATAAGTGCCCGTCGCAGAATGTTGGGCGGTCGGGGCGAACCGGAGGGGCGGTGAGGGGGTCTGTATGTCGGTCACGCGCGATGCCGCGCGTGGGCAGAGCACGGAAAGGGAGCACAGATGAGCGCGAAGCGGAGCGGCGTACGTGGTGTGTGGTTGGGCGCGTTGGTGGCGGGCATGGCCGTGAGTGTGAGCGCGTGGGGCGCGGGGGCTTCGTTGCCAGTGAAGAGCGTGACGCTGTATCGGAGCGGGGTGGCGTACGTGGAGCGCGCGGGGCGGGTGGATGGCGAGGCTGAGGTTTCGCTGCGCTTCGAGAAGGAGCAGGTGAACGACATTCTGAAGTCGCTGGTTGCGCTGGACGGCGGGGGCGGGACGGTGCGCGCGGTGCGGTACGGGAGCAAGGATCCGCTGGCGCGTCGGCTGGGGAGTTTCGGGATCGACATCTCGACGAATCCGTCGGTGGTGGAGCTGCTGCAGCAGCTGCGCGGCGCGCGGGTGCGGGTGGCCACGACGGAGGGGCCGATCGACGGGACGGTGCTGGGGACGGAGCAGCGTCAGGTTGGCGTGTCGGGGTCGAACGCGCGGGGCGAGGGGGTGATCTGGGAGTCGTACGTGAGCGTGCTGACGGGGTCGGGGGTGCGGACGATCGGGGTGCAGCGGATCACGTCGTTCGAGGTGATGGACGAGAAGCTGGCGGAGGAGTTGCGGCTGGCGCTGGGCGCGGTGGCCGAGTCGCGTGATGAGCGGAGCGCGACGGTGGACCTGTCGTTCTCGGGGAATGGCGCGCGGGACGTGGCGATCGGGTACGTGGTGGAGAGCCCGGTGTGGAAGACGTCGTATCGGCTGGTGCTGCCGGAGGGGACGGGGGGGAAGACGACGCTGCAGGGGTGGGCGATCGTGGAGAACACGACGGATGAGGATTGGGAGGGGGTGCGCTTGGCGCTGGCGAGCGGGAACCCGGTGGGGTTCCGGATGGACCTGCACGAGCCGCTGTTCGTGGCGCGGCCGTTGATTCCGGTGCCGACGGCGATGGCGGTGCGCGGGCGGGTGTATGAGGACGCGTTGGGGATGTCGACGGATCGTGCGGCGGGGAAGGCGGGCTCGGCGCCGGCCGCGGCGCCTGAGATGGCCGCGATGAGCCGGGCGAGGCGCATGCTGGACGCATCGGGGGAGATGCGCAACAGCGAGTCGGACATGGGGCGGTATTTGTCGCAGGGGGTGGACACGTCGACGGAGGGGATGGCGAGCGCGAGTGAGCGGGGCGAGGCGTTCCGGTATGAGATCGGGGCGCCGGTGACGATCGAGCGCCAACGGAGCGCGATGCTGCCGGTGATGAACGGGGGGATCGAGGCGGAGCGCGTGTCGATTTACAGCCCCGGGGACAATTCGCAGCATCCGATGCGCGGGGTGGAGCTGACGAACTCGAGCGGGTTCGAGCTGGCGCCGGGGCCGATCAGCGTGTTGGATGGGAGCGGGTATCTGGGTGATGCGCAGATCGGGTTCACGTCGAGGGGTCAGAAGCGGTTGCTGGCGTACGCCGTGGACATGGATGTGCGCGCGACGATGGAGTCGGACGCGAGGGAAGATGTGGTCCGGCTGAAGATCAGCAACGGGACGGTGATGCAGGAGTCGAAGTCTCGGCTGACGACGAAGTACGCGTTCACGAATCGGGACGGGAGAGAGGGGCGGACGGTGTTGGTGGAGCAGGAGAAGCGCGAGGGGTGGGAGGTGACGAGCCCGAAGGAGTGGAGGAGCGAGAGTGAAGGGCTGCGGCGGTTTGAGGTGAAGCTGGGGGCCGCGGAGCAGGAGAAGCTGGAGGTGGTGGAGGAGCGGACGAACTGGACGCGACTGGGCGTGACGAGCGTCGATCTGCCGACGGTGCTGGGGTATGCGAAGAACGGGAAGGCGTCGCAGGCTGTGGTGGATGCGGTGCGGAAGGCCGGGGAGATCCAGGGGCGGGTGAATGAGGCCGAGGCGCAGGCGAGGCGTGTGCAGGTGGAGATGGACGGGATCGCGTCGGATCAGAGCCGAGTGCGTCAGAACATGGGGGCGATCGATCGCGCGTCGGAGTTGTATGCGCGGTACATGCGGACGCTGAATGAGCAGGAGACGCGGATGGAGGCGCTACGGAAGGAGAGCGCGGAGGCGGTGAATCGCGCGGCGCAGGCGCGCGGGGAGCTGGCGCGGTATCTGGAGGGGTTGAACGTGGAGTGAGGCGCGGCCCCCGGCCCCCGGCCCCCGGCCCCCGGGGAGTGTGCGCTCTGATCGTTGCGCGGCGCGCGGGGTCAGGGGGCGTTGGGTGGGAGATCGGCGAGGAGTTCGGAGATGGTGCGGTTGAGGGTGGGATGTCGCGCGTCGGGGGCGATTTCGGCGAGGGGGGCGAGGACGAAGCGTCGCTCGTGCATGCGCGGGTGCGGGATGGTGAGGGAGGGGAGGGTGAGGGTGAGGGAGTCGTAGAGGAGGATGTCGAGGTCGATGGTGCGCGGGGACCAGAGGGGTTCGTCGGCGCGGACGCGGCCGAGGGAGCGTTCGATGGTGAGGAGGAGGTGGAGGAGTGCGTGCGGACCGAGGGAGGTTCGGAGGGTGGCGGCGGCGTTGAGGTAGGGAGGCTGCGGTGGCGAGTTTGGGAGGGTGAGTGCGGGTGTTTCGTGGAGAGAGGAGGGGATGACGAGTCTGATGGAGGGGGAGGTGGAGAGGAGCTGGAGGGCGCGGGAGAGGGTTTCCTCGCGGTTTGCGAGGTTGGCGCCGAGGGCGATGTGGGCGGTGTGAGGCATGGGGGGTGTATTGATACGCGCAAAAGGAGAGGCCCGCGCGGATGTCGCGCAGGGCCTCTAGGGGGGTGGCTCGTTACTGGGTGGATTATATCAGAAGGCGGCGGGCTCGAACTCGGGCTCGCGTTGCTGCATGTGGGCCTTGAGGCGGGCGAGGATGGAGGAGTGCATCTGGGAGACGCGGGACTCGGAGAGGTCGAGGGTGCGGCCGATCTCCTTCATCGTCATTTCCTCGTAGTAGTAGAGGATGACGATGAGGCGTTCGGCGCGGGAGAGGCCCTTGGTGATGAGGTCCTTGAGGTCGGTGCGTTGTGCGTCGGCGAGGGGGGTGTCCTGGGCGTCGTCGCGGACGACGTCGATCTCGCGGACTTCGCGGGAGGAGTCGGAGTTGAAGAAGCGGCGGTTGAGGGAGGACATGCCGACGGGCTTGGCGTCGTGGCGGACCTTGTCGAACTCTTTTTCGTCGATGCCGAGACGGCCGGCGATTTGCGCCTCGGTGGGCTGGTGGCCGGTCTCCATCTGGATGGCGTTGCGGGCGCGTTCGACGGCGGCGGTGCGTTGGCGGACGAGTCGGGGGACCCAGTCCATGGAGCGGAGGTGGTCGAGGATGGCGCCTCGGATGCGCGGCGCGCAGAAGGTTTCGAACTTGACGCCGCGGGAGAGGTCGAAGGAGTTGATGGCGTCGATGAGGCCGAAGAGGCCGGCGGACATGAGGTCCTCGACGTCAACCTCGTCGGGGAGGCGGGTGTGGATGCGCTCGGCGTTGTAGCGGACGAGCGGGAGGAAGCGCTCCATGAAGTGGTTTCGGATGTCGACGTTGCGGTTGTCGGCGTACTCCTCCCAGAGTTCGCGGACGGGGACGTCGGCGAGACGGCGCGGGGGCAGCGTCTTCGCTGGATCGGACTTGGGGTTTGCGGTTTTCGCTTTGGCGCTGGTTTTTCGTGGCGCGCTTTGCGAGTTCGCTTTGGCGATCGGCATGTGGTCCTCTCCTTGACCTGAGCGACGCCGGTCCGTGGCGTCGATTGCCGCCTTGCAGTATCCAGAGCCCGGCGCGCCTCGTCAAGACGATGCGGCGGGCGCACGTGAAAAATTTCCTACACGAGGATGGGTTCTTCGTCGTCTTCAACAACACGCTTGCGCGCGGCGGCCTTCGCGGCGGCGCGAGCGGCAAGGAGTCTGGCTCGCGTCTGGAGCTGCTCGTTGACGGCGCGTTCGGCGACGGCGCCGAGGATGGAGCCGAGGATGCAGCTGGCGCCCATGGCGAGGATGGCGCGCGAGAGGATGACGTCTGCGGGGTTGTCCACGGCCAATCCGCAGAGGACGGCGATGAAGAACGCCGCGAGGCCCATGCAGGCCCCGAAAATCCTTGTGGGCGTTCCCTTGTTCACCGTCCGAATCCTCCGCGGTGCGCGATCAGCCCCGTCTCATCGACGGGTGGGCGTCGCGGCTTGAGCCGCTCGGCGCACGAAATCGCCGATGTGGATCAGCCTGCGCCGGTTGCGCCGAGGATGCGGGCCAGCAATCGTCTTGCCAGTCCGGAGGGGGCGCGTGCGTCTCGTGCGGGAGGCGTGAGGGGCCGCATGGCTCTGGCGACGTCGCGGAGGGCTCTGGAGGCCGCGCACGCGGGGTGCGCAAGAACGAACGGGGAACGCGCACGAACGGCGGCGCCGACGTGGGGGTCCCACGGGATGACCCCCGCCAACGGGGCGGAACGCCCGAGAAAGCGCTCCGCGACGCTGTTGATGCGTGTGTGCGCCTTGCGCCCGTCTTCGGGGGATGTGGCCATGTTGATGGCGAGCGCGATGTCCGCCGTGGCCGCGAGCCCCCCCTCGTTGTGGAACAGCTTGATGAGGGCGTAGGCGTCGGTGAGCGCGGTGGGCTCGGGTGTGGTGACGATGAGGGAGGCGTCGGCAGCTGAGAGGAAGGACATGACGGTGCGGCCCGCGCCGGCGCCGCAATCGATGAGGAGGACGTCGGTGGCGCGTTCGATGCGTCCGAGGCTCGACAGGATTGTGCGGAGGTCTCGTTCGGGGAGGTCTGCGAGCGCGGCGACGCCGCCGGCGCCCGGGATGAGCTTGAAGCCTCCCGGCGCTTCAACGCCGACCTCCTCGAGTGTGCAGCGCCCTTCGACGACGTGTCCCAAGTGTCTGCGGGCCACGACGTTGCAGAGAACGTCGGCGTTGGCCAGGCCGAGATCACCGTCGAGAAGGGTGACTCGAAGGCCTGACTGCGCGAAGATGGCCGCGAGGTTCACGCAGAGGTTGGTCTTGCCGACGCCGCCCTTTCCTGAGGCGACGGCGATGGTGAGCGCGGCGGGGGAGTGGACCTGTGCGCCGGCGCGCTGGCCTGCTTCGACGAGGCGTCGCAGCGCGTTGGCCTGATCGCCCGCGAGGGGCGCGAGGGGGGAGGGTGAGAAGGCGGCGCCGGTCATGACGCGGCTCCGTCGAGGATGAGTCGGGCGAGACGGTCGGGCTTGCCGGACTCGATGTGGTCGGGGACTTCCTGGCCTGTCGTGACGAACGAGAGGCGGCGGTCGACGCGTCTGAGGACGTTGAGGAGCACGCCGAAGGAGACGGCCTCGTCGAGCTTGGTGAGGATGACGCGGTCGGGCGCGAGGGGAGCGAAGCGCTCGACGGCCGCGAGGAGCGCTTTTTCGCCGGAAGTGGCGGAGAGGACGAGGTGGGTTTCGTGGGGCTTCGCGGCCTCGAGGTGCTCACGGAGCTCGTCGAGGCGCGAGGCGTCGGAGGGGGAGCGGCCTGCGGTGTCGATGAGGACGATGTCGCGGTCGTTGAAGGAGGCGCAGGCGTCCTTCATCTCGCGCGGGGTGGAGGCGACGCGGACGGGGAGGCCGATGATGTTGGCGTAGGTGCGGAGCTGATCGACGGCGGCGATGCGGTAGGTGTCGGCGGTGACGAGGCCGACGGAGCGCGCGTGGCGGAGGCGATAGGTGGCTGCGAGCTTGGCGAGCGTCGTGGTCTTGCCGACGCCTGTGGGTCCGATGAGCGCGATGGTGCGGGGGCGACCGTCCTGCTGGCGCTCGGGGGCCGGGACGCGGGGCTCGTCGCAGACGGGGATGTAGGCCGCGACCCGGCGGAGCACGGCTCGGCGGACGGCGTCGGTGTCCGCGCATTCGCCCTGTGAGAGGTCGTCGCGTACGGCGGCGATGACTTCGTCGGCGAGATCTGAGGCGACCTCGGCCTCGATGAGTCGGAGGTAGTGGTGCTGGAGCGCTTCGGGCATGAGCGCGGCGCGTGGGCCTGTGGAGGAGGCGAGGACGCGGGAGACGAGGGACTTGATCGCGGAGAGTTCCTGCTCGATGGCCGCGTGCCCGTTGGCGGACTGGGGGGCGAAGGGGGCTGTGGTGACGAGGTCGGTGATGGAGCGTGGCGGCGCGGGGGGCTCGATCGCGCGCGGGGCGGGCTTGGGCGCCGGCCTGGGAGCGGGAACGGGCTCGGGGGCGAGGACGGGAGTGGGAGTGGGAGTGGGCGCGGCCTGCGCGTAGGCGCGTTTGAGGGCGTCGGCGTGCACGGGGACGCGCGCGGGCTCGGGCGCACGGCGCTGGGGCGCGACGTTCACGCCGGAGGAGGCGGTGATCTCGACCATGGTTCGGCCGCCGAAGCCGAAGAGGGAGCCGACCTTGAGGGAGCGCGTGTGGAGGATGACGGCGTCGCGGCCCAGGTCCTGCTTGATGCGGGCGAGGGCGTCGGCGATGGTGCGGGCTCTATAGGTCTTCAGGAGCACGCGTGCCCTCCGTGGCCTGCGTCGCGCCGGCCTCCTGCCGACGCGTCCCGATGGTTGAGCGCCTCGGGGCGCGCGCCCCTGGGCGTGTGTGGATCATGCGGCTGACGCGGGCTGCATCTCCGACGGGGGAGCGACAAGCCCGAGCGATTCGACGTCCACTTCGGGAACGATCTCGTTGTACCCAAGGACAACGATGCTTGGCAAGTGGGGTTCGACGATCTGACGGACGACGCCGCGCACCTGGGGCGATGCGACGACGACGGGTTGATGACCTGCGGTGGTGACGGGCTTGAGGGCGTCGATGATTCGGCGCGCGGTCTGGTTGGCCACTTTGGGGGGCATGGTGACGGCGGTGCCGTTGGTGCGGTCGATGTAGCCGGCGATGAGGTCCTCGAAGCCGGGATCGAGCGTGACGCACACGATGCGCGGCCTGGATTCGCGGTGTCGGCCGGTGAAGTCTCCCGCGTTGTGCTCGGGCGGCGTGGCGTGCTGCTGGCAGATGACTCTGCGGAGCGCGTTGCGGACGTACTCGACGAGGACGTCGGGGTCCTGCGTCTTGGGTCGCCAGTCGGCGAGTGTTTCGAGGATGGTCTCGAGGTCGCGGATGGGGACGCGCTCCCTGAGGAGGGACTGGAGGATCTTCTGGAGTTCTCCGACCTTGATGACGGCGGGGATGATCTCGTCGACGAGCTTGGGGGATTTTTCCTTGAGCTGCGCGAGGAGGTTGTTGACCTCTTCCCTCGTGAGGAGTTCGTCGGCGTGGGAGCGGACGACCTCGGTGAGGTGGGTGGCCAGGACGGAGGAAGCGTCGACCACGGTGTAGTTGAGCGCTTCGGCGCGGGGCTTGGCGGAAGCGTCGATCCAGTAGGCGTTGAGGCCGAATGCGGGCTCGCGCGTCTCGAGACCGTCGATGGGCCCGGAGGCGAGGCCTGAGTCGATCGCCAGGTAGCGACCGGGATGGGTCTGTCCCTCGGCCACGGACGCGCCACGGATCTTGACGCGGTAGATGCTGGGCTCGAGAGACATGTTGTCTCGGATGCGGACGGGGGGCATGACCAGCCCGTACTCCATCGCGAGTTGTCTTCGGATGGCGGAGATGCGGTCGAGGAGATCGCCGCCCTGCCCCGCGTCGACGAGGGGGACGAGGCCGTAGCCGACTTCGAGTTCGAGCGTGTCGACCTTGAGGAGCGTCTCGACCTTGGGGGCTTCGGGCTTGGCCTTGGCTTCCTCGCTCTTGGCGGCGTCTTCGTTGGATCGCTTGGCGGCCTGCTCGGTGCGTCGCATGACGAGGCCGGTGACGGTCAGGACGGTGGCGGCGAGGAGGAGCGGGGCCATGGGGAGCGGGGTGACGGAGAGGGAGGCGAGGAAGCCCGCGGTGATGAAGAGGGAGATGGGGCGGCCGACGACCTGTCGGGCGAGGTCATCGCCCAGGGAGACTCCGCTGCCTCCGGAGCGCGTGACGAGGAGGCCTGCCGCGATGGAGACGATGAGGGCGGGGAGCTGTGAGGAGAGGCCGTCGCCGATGGTGAGTCGGGTGAAGACGTCGGCGGACTCCGCGATGCCCCAGCCTTTCTGCATGGCGCCGATGGCGAAGCCGCCGGTGATGTTGATGAGGGTGATGATGATGCCGGCGATGGCGTCGCCGCGGACGAACTTGGAGGCGCCGTCCATGGCGCCGAAGAAGTCGGCTTCCTGGGAGAGGCGTTCGCGTCGTGATCGCGCCTGCTGCTCGTTGATCATTCCGGCGTTGAGATCGGCGTCGATGGCCATCTGCTTGCCGGGCATGGCGTCGAGTGTGAATCGTGCCGCCACTTCGGAGATTCGGGTGGCGCCCTTGGTGATGACGACGAACTGCACGACGATGATGATGACGAAGAGGATGATGCCGACGGCGAGGGAGTTTCCGGCGACGAAGGCGCCGAAGGCCTCGACGACGTGTCCAGCGACGTAGCGCGCCTCTTCGGGGCTGGTGGCTTCGGCGCTGAGGATGAGCCTGGTGGTGGCGATGTTGAGGGTGAGCCGGAGGAGGGTGACGGCGAGGAGGAGGGCTGGGAAGACGGAGAAGTCGAGGGGCTCTCGGAGGTAGATGACGGTGAGGAGGACGAGCGCGGAGAGGGTGATGTTGCCCGCCAGCAGCACGTCCATGAGGACGGGGGGCAGGGGGACGACGATCACGCCGATCATCAGCAGGAAGCCGATGGGCGCGAAGATGCCCTTGTGACGGATGATGCCCTGCGCCCAGGCGGGGCCTTGATATGCGGGGGCCGTTGCCATCAGACCGCCTGTCTCCCTTCAAGCCGGTAGACGTAGGCGAGCACTTCGGCCACGGCTTCGTACTGCTCGTAAGGGACTTCGCGTCCGACCTCGACGTTGTAGTAGAGGGCGCGGGCGAGGGGGGGACGCTCGACGATGGGCACGCCGTGGGAAGCGGCGATGTTGCGGATCTGGAGCGCGAGGAAGTCGGCGCCTTTGGCGACGACGCGCGGGGCGCGCATGGTCTTGGGGTCGTACTTGAGGGCGACGGCGAAGTGCGTGGGGTTGGTGACGATGACGTCGGCCTTGGGGACGTCGGAGCGGAGTCGCTGGAGTGCGATCTGGCGCGCGATGCGCATGCGGCGGGCCTTGACCTCCGGGTCGCCCTCGGTGGACTTGCGCTCGTCCTTGACCTCCTGTCGGGTCATCTTGAGGTCTTCGGTGTGCTGCCAGCGTTGATAGAGGAGGTCGACGACGCCGAGGAAGAGGAGGACGAGGAGGAGCCAGAGTGTGAGCTTGAGGATGATGCCGGAGACGGCGATGACGGCCTGCGAGGGGTCGAGGAGGGGGAGCGCCGCGATGAGTGGGAGCGCGTTCTTGCAGATGGAGGCGGTGACGGCGGCGATGATGGCGACCTTGAGGACGTTGATGACGGCGCGCGCGAGGGAGCGTTTGGAGAAGAGCTTGGCGATGCCCTTGAGGACGTTGAGGCGTGAGAGCTGGGGCTCGAGTGGCTTGGTGGTGAGGAGCCAGCCGATCTGGACGAAGTGGGAGAGATAGGCCGCGAGGGCGAAGAGGAGGAGCATGGGCGCGATGATGATGCCGATGCGTCCGAAGAGTGTGGCGAATGCGGAGATGACGGAGGCGTCGTCGGAGGCGAGGTCGGTGAGGCCGCGCTCGAGCTCGGAGCGGACGGTCTGCCCGATGCCGTCGATGACGGGCCCGCTGAGCATGATGATGGCGCCGACGGCGGAGAGGAGGAGGAGGGCTGAGGAGAGGTCGGTGCTCTTGGCGAGCTGTCCCTTTTCGCGCGCGTCGGAGAGTCGCTTGCTGGTTGGCGCTTCGCTGCGTTCGCCGAGGTCTTCGGGCATGGTCAGCCTCCTGCCTGCGGCGTTGGGTGTGCGGAGCCGAGGGAGGCGACCCACTCGAAGCCTTGACGGATGGCGTGGGCGAGTTCATCGCCGGAGGCCTCGTGGATGGCGGTGAGTGAGCCGTAGACGACGACGAGCGCGAGCATGATGCGGATGGGGAAGCCGAGGGAGAGGATGTTGAGCTGGGGGGCGGTCTTCATGATGAGGCCTGAGGCGACGGTCTCGACGAAGAGGATGGCGAAGACGGGGGCGGCGACGCGGACGGCGAGCTCGAAGCCGGAGGTGACGAGCCCGGTGATGAGGGCGACGGGGGAGTCTGCGGCGCTGAATCCGCCGAGGGGGAGGGTGTTGAAGGAGATGAGGACGGCTTTGAAGAGGGATTCGAGTCCGCCGGCGGCGAGGAAGAGGGCGAGGGCGGAGAAGAAGAGGATCTGGCCGACGACGTCGCCTTCGGAGTCGATGGCGGGGTTGAAGATGGTGGCGAGGCCGAGGCCCATCTGCTGGCCCATGAGAAGGCCGCCGACCTGGACGGAGAGCATGGGGAGGCCCGCGACGAGCCCGAGTGCGAGACCGACGAGGGCTTCGGAGGCCATGACGGGGGCCATGTCGGCGAGTGTGAGTTGGAGTTGTGCGGCGCGGTGGAGGTCGAGGGTGGGGTAGATGGCCATCGTGAGCGCGACGGCGAGGAGGGCCTTGATGCGCATGGGGATCGCGGGCGAGCCGAGGACGGGCGCGAAGACGAAGAGACCGCCGATGCGCGCAAGGACGACCAGGAAGGGGGGGATGTGGGGGAGGAAATGGTCGTAGACGAGGGGCATGGTCGGGGTGAGGCGCGATGAGGCTTCAGTCACATGAGGGTGAGGTTGAACATTTCCGCGGCGAACTCGATGAGGCGCTGGACGATCCAGTGGAGGAGGAGGGCCGCGACGGCGCCCATGGCGACGATCTTGGGGACGAAGACGAGCGTCTGTTCCTGGATCTGGGTGACGGCCTGCACGAGGCTGATGACGAGGCCGACGAGGAGGCCGGCCGCGAGGATGGGCGCAGCGACCTTGATGGAGACAAGGAGCGCGAGGCGCACGGCATCGAGCATGCTCTGGTCCATCGCCTGATCCATGCTCAACCGCCTCCCAGCAAGCGGGCCGCGGCGCCGAGGGCTTCTTCCGCGCCGGGGCCTGGACGAACGGCGAAGGATCGCATGAGGCTGCCGACGACGAGGTCCCAGCCGTCGACGAGGACGAAGAGGAGGATCTTGAAGGGGAGCGAGACGAGGACGGGGGGGAGCATCATCATGCTCATGGAGATGAGGAGGCTGGCGATGACCATGTCGATGACGAGGAAGGGGAGATAGACGCGGAAGCCCATGAGGAAGGCGGTCTTGAGCTCGGAGAGCATGTAGGCCGGGATGAGCGCGAAGGTGTCGACGTCGGCGCGCGTGAGCCGCTCCGGCTCGGAGACGTCGACGCCGCGGGCCTCGAGCATCATGTAGAGGCTGGACCAGTTCCCGGTGGCCTCGATCTGGTCGAACATGAACTCGCGGAGCGGGCCCTTGGCGCGGTCCCACATGTCGATCTGGCTGGCGATCTCGCCGCGCTGGTAGGGCGCGATGGCGTCGGTGTAGACGCGGTCGATGGTGGGGCCCATGACGACGAAGGTCATGAAGAGGGCGAGACCGACGATGACCTGAGAGGGGGGAAGGGTCTGGGTGCCGAGGGCCTGCTTGAGGAGCGCGAGCACGACGACGATGCGCACGAAGGACGTGCACATGATCATGATCGCGGGCGCGAGAGAGAGGACGGTGAGGAGGACCAGGACGTTCATCGCGCCCGTGAGGCCGCCCCCGCCGGGGAGGGCGTCGCCGGCGCTCTCGAGGACGCTCACGGGGTTGAGGCCGCTGAGCCCTCCCCCGGAGCCGAACGCGCCCCCCGGGACGAGCGAGCCGCGGGGCGCTTCGGTCGGAGGCCCGTGCATCGCCTGCGCGTTCGCCGGCGCGCCCGCGAGCGCGCTCATCACGAACGTCAGGATCAGCACGGCCCACCGTCTCACGCCGCCTCCTCGTCCGAACGCAGCAACGCGAGACGACGGCGCACCGACGCGACCGGGGAGAGTTTCGCGGCCTGCGTGTCCGTCACTTCGATCACCTCGGCGCGGCGCTGGCGCGCCAGACGCAGCGTCGTCGGTCCGCCCGCGTCAACCGTCTCCACCTCCCCGGCAAGACTCGGATCGCGCTCGAAGGACGAGAGGATCGAGCGGAAGCGGGCCGCGAGCGAAGCGCTCTCATCGTCCGCGGTCTTCACCACGAGCGACGCGACTTCCTGCGGGTCTTCGATCTCGGTGAGCGTCGCGAATC
The DNA here is from genome assembly GCA_050174775.1 of Phycisphaerales bacterium. GTDB lineage: Bacteria > Planctomycetota > Phycisphaerae > Phycisphaerales > UBA1924 > CAYPGJ01. The sequence continues at coordinate 98,070 of JBFXJP010000004.1, read as the reverse complement.
CCTGTGAGGACTGCGAGAGCAGCAGGACGCGCCGGTCCAGACGCAGGAGGACGAGGGACTGGCCCTTTCCGACGGGGTAACGGCCCAGCACCTCGAGCACACCGGAGGGCGCGCGCCCGCCGGCGCCGAGCTGGCCTGCCAGCCCCCCCACTCGCTGCGACATGCGTCGCACGAACCACCGGACGACCAGGATGAGCCCGACGACCGCGGCCAATGCACCGACCGTCCGGGATGCTCCGCTCGTGAGCCCGAGGCCCCCGCTGCTCTTGGCCTCGGCGCTGGCCTCGCGCCGCAGCGGACGCGTGTCCTGATTGGCTTCGCCGAGACGCGCGGCGCCGGGCTCACCGAGCGGCTTGCGCTCCACACCGCTCTGCGTTGTCGGCTGCGCGACGGGCGCCTGCGTCTGCGGCGCAGCCACGGAAGCCTCGGTCGGCCGCTCGGCCTGCGGCATCGCGGGCCCGTACTCCACGACGGGCGAGCTCGCGTTGTTCGTCGTCTGCTGCGGCGCGACAGGGCTGACCGGCTGGATCTCGGTGGCGCGGAGCGGGTTCGCCACCGCTCCTCCGCCGGAACCACCCCCGGGCCCCCCTTCTGCGCGCGCGAGCATGCCGCACATGCCAAGCGCCAGCGCGCAAAGCAGTGTTCTCCGTCCCGAGATGAGTGAGTGCTGGGCCAAATCGCCATCCGTGGCTGTGGCCGGAGCGGGCTCCGCCGCTCCGTGGGTGAGGATGTGCACGCTCGCGAGTTCACGCGGGCGTTGGGCGTCCGTGGTCTACGAGTTCTCCTTGGCTTCGGCGTCGAGGATCTCCGAGATCCGGATGCAGAACGAGTCGTTCACCACCAGCACCTCCCCGCGCGCGACGTGGCGCTCGTTGACGAACACGTCGACCGGGTCGCCGGCGAGCTTGTCCAGCTCGACCACCGAGCCCTCGTTGAGACGCAGGACGTCCTCCACGAGCATGCGCGTGCGCCCGAGCTCGATCTTGACGTTCAGGTTGACGTCGGCGAGCAGGTCGAGCTCGCTGGGGAGCGCGGCCGGCTTGCCGGAGCCGGGCTGGAGATTGGGGAGTGAGACGGGCGAGCCCGTAGCAGAGGTCGCGCCCCCGGATGCTCCGCCGGACGCGCCGCCACCGCCACCGGCCATGGCCGCCATCGCGGCTTCCATCGGAGAAGCGCCGCCCTGGGCGGACTTCGCGGCCGCGAGCGCGGCCTTGGCTGCCGCGAGCGCCGCGCTGGCCTTCTCGGACACCCCGGCGGACGCCGTGGGCGGGGACGAGGCTTGTTCCTGCTTGAGTTTCTCGACGGACCCCTCGGCCGCGCGGAGCGCATCCTCAGCGCCGGCGCCGCTGGTCTGATCCGGGGTCGGGTTGTCTGCGCCTTGCGGCGCGTCTTCCTGCTCGGCCATCCCTAGCCCTTCGCTCTCCGCGAGAAACGCTGCGCGCCCCGCGGCACACAGCGGCGACGCCCCGCGCTCCGCGCGTGCGCAATCCGCCGACGGGTTCCATCGGCTCGCCACCGCCCTATAACTCCAAGTTTCTCGCGCACGATCCGTCGCGCCCGGACAAACGCCGAATCAGAACTCGGTCGGGAAGCCGACGCAGCGCGGGATCAGCACGCGCTCGATCATCGGCTGCCCGTCGGCGCCCTGCCCGACGATGCCGTTGAGGAACTCGCGCACCTGACGGGTCAGGGTCTCGAGCCCCGGCTCGTTGAAGTACGCGTGCTGCCCGGTCCGCCAGATCCGCGCGATGCCCGTCTTCACCTCGGCAGAGCGCGTCGTGAGCGTGGCCGTGACCAGATCGAGGCGCTTGTTGCGCACCTGCACGTAGACCTCGACGTCCCAGAGCCAGGCGCGCCCGGTCTGGTTGTTGGGGAACTTGTCCTTGACGACGAGGGTCTCGGCGATGTCCTCGGGTCCGAGCGCGGGCCCCTCGGGCTTGTCTCCGCCGCCATGCCCGCCCGAGTCCTTCTTGGCGCCGTGCCCGTCGTCCTTCTTCGCGCCGTGGCCGTCATCCTTCTTGGCCCCGTGGCCGTCGTCTTTCTTGGCGGCGTGCCCGTCATCCTTCTTGGCCCCGTGCCCGTCGTCCTTTTTTGCGCCGTGCCCATCGTCCTTGGCAGCGCCATGGTCGCCCTCGGCGTGCGCGGCATCGGCGGCGCTCGCCTTGCTCGGGCCGGAGCGCATCGCCACGCCGATCACCGCCACCGCCTCGAGCAGCACGATGACGCCGACCACCGCGAGCGCCTTGATCGGGAGCTTCTTCTTCTCGCCTCCCTCGGCTCCCGCGTCGGCTTTCGTCGCGTCTTTTTCGGGCTTGGGCGCCTTCTCGGCCATGGGCATCTCCTCGATGACGCCGGCGCGCGACGCCACCGAAGGGGAGCGCGCGAACCGGGAGCCACGCCCTCTTCATCGTCCCCGTGCCCGGCCCGGTTTACGCCCGGCGTGAGAAAGTGCGGCTTATCGGCCCAGCGCGATCAGCTGCTGCAGGAGCTGGTCCGTCGTGGTGATCACGCGGGCCGCGGCCGAGTACCCCGTCGAGGTCTGCACCAGGTCGATGAACTCCTGGCCCAGGTCGACGTTGGACTGCTCCAGCGCGCCGCCGACGATGCGGCCTGCGCCGAAGTTCTGCGGCGTGGTGATCAGGGGGGTGCCCGAGTTCGGGCCCACCGTGAACAGGTTGTTGCCGATGTCCACGAGCCCTTCCGCGTTGGTGAACGTCGCCACGACCATCTGCCCGATCGTGCGCGTCAGCCCGTTCGAGAAGGCGCCCGTGATGATGCCGTTGCCGCCCACCGAGAACGACGCGAGCACGCCCAGCTCCGAGCCGTCCTGGAAGACGGCCGCGATGGTCGAGCCCTGCGTCTGGTTCGCGCTCGCCAGCGCGGTCACGGCGTTGGCGCCGGACGAGAAGTTGAGCGCGATCGTGAGCGGGTCCACGGCGCCGGTGTTCTCGCGTCCGATCGAGATCGACACGGGCGAGCTGGTGATGAGCCGACCGGAGGTGTCGAAGTCGACGGTGCCGCTGGCGATGTTGAGCCCGGGGATCGCGGTCGAGACGTTGTCCGGAGAATCGACGAAGTACGTCCACGTCGTCCCCGTGGCGGTCTGCGCATCGAGCACCATCGTGACGTCGATGGTCAGCGCGCGCCCGAGGGAGTCGAACACGGTGAAGGACGTGCGCACGCTCTCACCGTCCGCGGTCGCGGCCTGGGTGAACGTGAAGCGCGGCGGCGTCATCGTCGTGCCGGTGGAGTCGATGAGCGTGACGTCGGTGTTGTCGATGACGATGTTGTTGGCGGAGCCGGTGTTGCCGATGATCTGGAGCTGCCCGGCGCCGTTGATCTGCGCGCCGGAGGTGGAGCCGTCGGGGTTCAGCACGCCGGGGACGATGCCGAGCGTCTGGTTGACGAAGTCGATGAGGTCGTTGACGGTGGAGGCGGCGGTGACGGAGTACGACGCGGGCGGGATGGAGGCGCCGCCGCGCTGTGCGCCGCTGAGCTGGAAGGTGTAGGGGAAGGGTCCGGGGAAAAGGGCCGTGCCGGGCGCCGCGGCGGGGTCCTGCAGGTTGGAGAGCAGATCGGCGCCGACCATGGGGGCGCCGAGCGTGGTGACGAACAGCTGATCGAAGATCGTGGTGGAGCCCATCGTGGGCAGGGCGCCGCCGGCGTTGAGGTTGCCCGCGAAGTTGACGTTCTGCGTGGCCTCGGCCAGCGTGAGCGAGCCGATGGGGATGTTGATGGGGACGCGCTGTCCTTCGACGACGTTGAAGTTCTCGTCGACGCCGAAGCCGAGGACGCGTTCGCCGGTGATGGTGACGAGGTCCCGCTGCGCGGAGAGCTGGAAGGCGCCGGAGCGCGTGTAGAGCTGCTGTCCCGCGCGGTCGACCACGAAGAGCCCGTTGCCCTCGATGGCGAGGTCGGTGGAGACGCCGGTGGCGGCGATGGCGCCGTTGGTGAAGTTGCGCTGCGTGCCGGCGATGCTGACGCCCAGGCCGACCTGGGTGGGGTTGGTGCCGCCGGACGCGCCGCCCGGGCTGGTGCCCGCGGAGAGCGTGCGGCTGAAGGTCGGCGCGAACAGCATCCGGTTGGACTTGTACGCGGTGGTGTTGACGTTGGCGATGTTGTTGCCGATCACGTCGAGCCGGCGGGAGTTGCCGATCAGCCCGGAGAGTCCCGTCAGCAGGGCGGTGGTTGACGCCATAGCAGATGCTCCTGCGCTCTCGGGCGTCTCAGCCCGCGCGCTCCTTCACATGCGGCTTCACACATGCCGGCCCACGCTCCGCGTCACCAGCCTCTTCTCGCTCCCTCGCGCGGAGCCTCCTGCTCTCGCGCCCCCGTCACTCTCTCCCGTCCGATCGTTCTTACGCCCCGAGCGCCCGGACCAGGCCGGCGTTCGCGGGCAACCTGCCCAGCGAAAGCGGCGCCGCGGACACGACATCCCCCTCTTCAGCGGGTCCGGTGGTGACGACGGCGTCGACGCCGGCGATCACGCCCGCGCTGTGCGCATCGCAGCAACCCAGAATCGTGCGGGAACCGACGTCGACCGTGAGCGCGTTGCCGTCGACGATGACCAGGGCGCGCACGGCGCCGGAGGCCTCGGCCGCGTCGACCGCGGCGGACACGCGCCGCATCTGCGCGTCGGAGAGCGCAACTCGCACGCCGTCGCCGAGCCGGACGTCTCTGCCGGTCTCGACGCGCCCCGCGCGCGCCTGCTCGAGGAGTGTTTCGAAGGAAGCGCCGCCGACCGGCGCGCCGGATGCGCCGCCGGGCGTGACGCCGCGCGACACCGCGCCGAGACGGCGCAGCAGCGTGTCGGCGCTGGTGCTGGGGCCTCCCGCGGGGCTCATGTGGCGGAGCCCGCGGTCGGCGTGTTCTCGGCGATCTGGAGGATGTTGCGGACGAAGGCGCTGTGGCCGGTCTTGAAGATGACCCGCGCGCCCTCTCGGGTGTTCGACACGCCCTGGATGACGCCGATGCGTTCGACCGCGTCGTCGTCGAGGGCGTACACGACCTTGCCGATGAGCGCGCCGGCGGAGGCGAACTCGTTCTGCTGCACCATCGACTGGATCGAATCCTTGAGCGAGATGTTGGACTCGATCGACCGGATGCTGGAGATCTGGTCGAGGATGGCCTTGGAGTCCGTGGGGCTCAGCGGATCCTGACGGGAGAGCTCCGTCGTCATGATCTTGATGAAGTCCGCGCTGGACAGGGAGTTGAACCCCGACGCGCGCGACGCCGTCGACGACGAACCGCTCGTTCCACCGACACCAGTGACGTCAGCCATGAAACCACCTCCGCGCGTGATGCGCGTTCGCTCCGTCCGCCGCCCCCGCGCCTCCGCGCGCCGCGGACCACTCACACCAGCGCATCAACTCCGACGCGCATCCACTCCTCGCGCCAGGCTCCGCCGAGCGCGCCCGCGAACCCCGACTCCCGTCGGTCCCGCGGCTCTCCCTCGCGACCGTCCCGGCCTCCGCCGGCGTCGCCCCTGGTTCGTCCGTCGCCCGCATCGGGAGACGATCGGCTTCCGTGCCATCGCCCTTCTCCCGACGACGAGTCGTTGTTCGCGGAGCCTCCCTGCCCCGCGCTCGTCAGCTGCACCTGCAGCCTCTCCACGCCCAGCCCCTTCGCCTCCAGCGAGGAACGGAGCGAGTCAAGCTTCGATCCCAGCAAGTCGCGTGCCTCGGGGTTCGTCACCTCGATCGTCGCGCGCACCACACCCCCGCTCAGCTCCATCCGGATGCGCATCGACCCCAGCGACTCGGGGTCCAGACGCACCGTCACCGCGCCGCCCTTCTGCTGCACCGCGGCCATCAGCCCGCGCGACGCCGCGGCCTCCACGTTCGCGCCGTCGTACGCGGCCTGCACCTGCGCCGTCCCCTTCGCCCCGGCGTGCGCCGGCTTGATCGTCGGCTCGTGCGTCGCGCTCAGGCCGAGGGACGGATCCGCCCCCGGCTTGGGCGCCGCGTGAAGTTCGGGCTTGTCGTCGGGGCGCTTCGAGGAGACGTGCGTGGCATCGATGGCGCGGGCCGTGGTCGATCGCGCGTCGCGCTTGGCGTCCTGACCCTGCTGCTTCGGTTCGCCGGAGTTGGCGGATGCCCCCTCGGGAGACGCCACCGACGCAGCGTGCGTTGCGGGCTCGGCGCTCTTCACACCGTCCGGCGCGCGCTGCGGGGCCTGCTCGCTCGGACGCTCCACCACAGGACGGCCCGCGTCGATGAGCCGGTCCAGCGCGGCGCGCCCCTCGGCTCGCTCGACAGCAGCGGAAGCGCTCCCTCGCTCCCGATTCGCCCCTGCTTCCTGCGGGTTTTCCTCGGATTCCCCCGCGCGAGCGCCAGCCTCGGCCGCGAGACGAAGGATCTCGCGCGACGCCTCCGCCGAGACCTCCACGTCCGCATCGACGTGCGAGCCGGCGAGCGCGTGCGCCCCTTCCGACTCGGATGTTTCGTTGACGGCGATGCTCGCCGGCGCGGACGCCCTCGTCTCGCGCGCCACGCTGACGCGCGCCGCCGTGCGCGTCTCACCCTCCGGCTGCTTCTCGACGGAGCGTGATGACGCTGAGCCCGCCGCGAGCGCCGCGTGGCGCTGCGCCTCGCCCTGAGCCTCCTCGCGCGTCTGCGGAGCCTGCTCGATCTTCACCCCTTCCACCGGCGGCTTCACGCCCTCCAGCGGGATCTCCCCCTCCACGTCGATCACCGGCTCAACGCTCGCGCGAACCGCTTCGACCGTCTCGCCCGTCTCGTTCACGACTTCCCCAGACCCATCCGTCGGCGCGGTCGCTTCCTCGCCCTCCCCGACATCCTCCCGCTCGCGCACGTCCCCCCCATCGCGCGCCCGGACGGCCTCCGTGCCGTCCTTCTCGCGCGAACGATCGCCCTCTCTCCTCTCCGATTCCTGCGCCCCCACACGCGCTTCCTGCGCCTCGGGCGCCTCAACCTGCGCACGCTCGTCGACCTGGCTTGTCACCCCCGGACCGCGATCCTCCCGGCCGCGCGCCCGCGCCTCGGGCACGCTCGACGCGCGCTCCAGCGACTTGGAAAAGCGCTCCACACCCTCGCGCCGGCCCTCCGGGCCCGCCGCAGCCGCGGAAACAACGCGGCGCGCGGGCTCCATCCGCGCCTTGGCCGCCGTCGCTCCGATCGAAAACAGTTGCTCAGCCGGGGTTGGCCCCACTGGTCATCTCCTTCGCGCTACGGGCCTCGAGCCCGCGCGTCCGGAGACGCTCCAGCAAGTCCGCTGCCACCATCGGATCGGTGAACTCCGCCAGCACCTTCGTCGCCGACCGCGCCTGCATCGCGTTCAGGTAGCTCACCACCTGCTCGATCTCCCCCTTGTCGATCAGGGCTTGCATCGCGGCCTTGGCCTGGTCCGGCTTGAGCGACTCGTACAGACGCAGGGCCTTCTCGAACTGCTCGCTCCCCTCCTGCTCCGCGATCCGCTTGCGCATCTCGTCGAATGCCGCCCGCTCCTCACCCAGACGCGCCAGCGCCTTGTCCACCTCGTCGCGCTCGCGCGACAGCGTCCGACGCAGGTCCTCCGATTCCCGCCGCATCCGCTCCAGCGCCTGCCGACGCAGCTCGTCGCTCTGCCCCGCGATCTGCAGCGATTCCGACGCCGACAGCGGCGCCTCCTTCTTCCGCGCCTCCTCCTCGGCCGCGAGCCGCGCCGCCTCCGCGGCCTCCGCCTCCTTCTGCTCCCGCGCCTTCTGCTCCGCCACCGTCTCGCGCAGCATCTCCCGGATCTCCCCGACCCGCTCCCCGTTCAGCCGGCCCGTCGCGCCCAGCCACCCCAGGAACGCGCCGAATCCCAGCAGGTTCGCCACCGCCACCACCGACAGGATCGTCCAGATCGTCCTCATGCCACGCGCTCCTCACGCCTCGACGCGCGCATCACCGCGATCTCGTCCACCGCCTCCGCCTCACGCTTGTCCTGCTCGCGCTTCCACTCCTCGTACCGGCGCTCCTTCAGCAGCTCCACCGCGCGCCGCGATCGCGCCGCGTCCAGCAACTCACCGCGCGCACGCTCGATCTTCCGGTACAGCCCCGCCAACGCCACCGCGAGCCGCTCCGCCTCCGCAACCATCCGCAGCGACGCCGCGGCGTGCAGTCGAACATCCCCCACCGACACCGGCCCCCCGCCGGGCGAACCCAGCGCCTCGCGCATCTCCTCGCGCCCCGCGCGCAGCGACTCGTTCCACGTCCGCAACCGACCCTCCAGCGTGAGCCGATCCCGCTCCAGCTCCCCCACTACACGCTGCTTCTCCTGCTCCTTCGCGCGCCGCTGCGTCAGCACCGCCTCCAGATTGAACCTGAACTTCGCCACCGATCACCTCGCCTTCTGCAGCATGCCGCCCGCTTCCACGGCCAACGCCACGAGCCGCTTCCGCGCATCCTCGAACGATTCCACGTCCCCCGAACCCTGCTGGAGCAACGCGTCGATCTTCCCCTTCAGCGCGATCGCCACGTCCGCCACCGGGTTCGAGCCCCGCGCATACGCCCCGATCTGCACCAGCTCCTCCACCTCCCGGTGCGCCGCGACCAGACGCTGCAACTGACGACGCGCCGCCGTGTGCCCCGGGTCGCACACCTCGTCCGCCACGCGGCTCACCGAGTCGAGCACGTCGATGGCCGGGTAATGCCCGCGGTGCGCCAGCTTGCGCGAGAGCACTATGTGCCCGTCCAGGATGCCGCGCGCCGCGTCCGACACCGGCTCGGTCATGTCGTCACCCTCCACGAGGATCGTGTAGAACCCCGTCACCGATCCCCCACCCTCCACCGCGCCCGCACGCTCCAGCAGCACCGGCATCATCGCGAACACGCTCGGCGTGTACCCCTTCGTGGCCGGCGGCTCCCCCACCGACAGCCCCACCTGACGCTGCGCCTGCGCCAAACGCGTCACCGAGTCCATCATCAGCATCACGTCCGCCCCGTCGTCACGGAACCGCTCCGCCACCGCCGCGGCCGCGAGCGCCGCGCGGATGCGCATCAGCGGGCTCTCATCGCTCGTCGCCACCACCACCACGCTCCGCGCGAGCCCCTCCTCCCCGAGCGACGCCTCCACGAAATCGCGCACTTCACGACCGCGCTCCCCCACCAGCGCGATCACGCTCACGTCCGCGCGCGTCCGCTTGGCGATCGTCCCCAGCAGCGTCGACTTGCCCACGCCCGGCCCCGCGAACACCCCCACGCGCTGACCCTTGCCCACCGTGGTCATCAGGTCCACCGCGCGCACCCCCGTGGGCAGCGGCTCCTTGATCCTGCGTCGCTGCATCGGGCCGATCGGCGCCGGAAGCAGCGCCGTCGGCGAGACGTTCCCGATCGGGCCCTTCCCGTCGATCGGTTCGCACAACGCGTTCACCACGCGCCCCAAGAGCCCGCGCCCCGCGCGCACCACCCCGGCCGACTGCTCCCCGCGCACCGGCTCGCCCGCGCGGATCCCGGCCGTCGAGCCCAGCAGCATCACGATCGCGCGCTCCCCGTCGAACCCGACCACCTCCCCCGCGCGTGAGCCCTCACCCTCCCCGATCCGCACGAACGAGCCCACCGCCAGCGGCAGATCGTCCACCAGCACCGTCAACCCCTTGAGCGCCGCCACCGACCCCGTCACCCCCAGGGGCTGCACCCGCTCCACCGCGTCGAACGCCCACGACACCGCGCTCACGACGCGGGCTCCGCGTCGCGCGACTGGCCCAGCACCGCCTGCGCGATCCGCTCCAGCTGCGTCTCCACCCGCGCATCCACGCTCCCGCGCGCCGAGCGGATCACACACCCGCCGCGCGTCACCGTCTCATCCTCGACCACCTCCACGTGCCCCGCCCGCCCGAACCGACGCAGGATCCCCCCCACGATGCCCTCCACGTTCGTCCGGTCGTCCGGGTGCACCGCCACCACCGCGCGCGAGTTGGCCGCGACCAGCTCGAGCGCCGACTCCACCTCGCGCGCCGCCAGCCCCTCGTCGATCTCCACCACCCGCTTCACCACACGCTCCGCAATCGCCAACGCCAGACGCAGCACATCCGTCCGCAGCTCGCCCATCAGCCGGTCACGCTGCGCCTCGAACCGCACCGCGGCCTCTTCCCACACACCGACCAGACGAGAGATCTCCTCCGCGTCCGCCTCCAGCGCGGCCTCTCGCCCCTCGATCCGACCCTGCGCGTGACCCTCGGCGTGCCCCGCCTTCCGCCCCACCTCCGCCGCGTCCGCGATCAGCCTCTCGCGCTCCCGGTGCGCCTCAGCCACGATCTGCTGCGCCTGCTGACGCGAGCGCGAGAGGATCTCCTCCCCCTGGCGCGACAGATCGCCCAGGTCGAGCACCACGGCATCCCGCACCATCGTTCCCGCGTCCGCTCGTCGGATGAGCCCCATCCACCTCTCCTCAGACGATCAGACCCTCTTCGCCGCGCCCCGCGATCACGATCTCGCCCGCGTCCTCCAGACGACGCACGATGTCCACGATCCGCTGCTGCGCCGACTCCACGTCGCTCACGCGCACCGGGCCCATGAACTCCATGTCCTCCTTGATGAGCTGCGCCGCGCGCTCCGACATGTTCCCGAAGATCTTCTTCTTGAGATCCTCCGACGCCGTCTTGAGCGCCAGCGAGAGCTCGTCGTTGTCCACTTCCTTGAGCACCGACTGGATGCCCTTGTCGTCCACCTGCAGGATGTCCTCGAACACGAACATCAGACGCCGGATCTGCTCCACCAGGTCCTGGTCCTCGACCTCCAGACCCTCCATGATCTGCTTCTCCGTGCCGCGATCGACCAGGTTCAGGATCTCGGCCACGGCCTCCACGCCGCCCGCCCGCTCCATCGACTGCCCGATCAGGTTCGAGAGACGCATCTCCAGCGCCTTCTCCACCTCACGGATCACCTCCGGGTTCGTCTGCTCCATGTTCGCCACGCGCTTGATCACCTCCACCTGCTTCTGCGCGGGCAGACCGCTCACGATCTCCGACGCCTTGTGGTGCGGCAGGTGGCACACGATCAGCGCGATCGTCTGCGGGTGCTCCTCCTGGATGAACGTCAGCAGGTTCTCGCTCTCGGCCTTCTGCAGGAACGAGAACGGCGCCTTGCGCACCTGCGTCTGGATCTGCCCCAGCATCTTCTCCGCGGCCTTGGGGTCCATCGACTGCTTGAGCAGCACCTTGGCGTACTCCAGCCCGCCCTCGGCCATGTGCTGCGCCGCGATTGTCAGGTTGTAGAACTCCTCCACGACCTGGTCGCGCAACGCCGTCGGCACGCGCCCCAGCCCCGCCAGCTCGCGCGTCACCTGCTCGACCGCCTCCGCCGGGAGCTGCTTGAGCACCGTCCCGGCCGTCATCGCGTCGACGCTGAGCAGAATGATCGCCGCCTTCGTCAGCCCATCCAGCTCTTCAGGACTGTCGGGGAGCTTCTCCCCAGGCTTGCGTGCCATCCGTCATCAACCTCCTCAACCGTCCGCCGTGATCCACCGGTTCAGCAGCGTCGCCGTCTCGTCCGGCTTCGACCGCACCATCTCCGTCACCTGCTCGAGCAGCTTCTGGTGCTTGATCGTCTCGTCCGTCAGCTCGATGCCCGCGAGCGCCGACTCCGCCTCGTCCGCCTCGCCGATCAGGTCGGACTGCTTCTGCAGGATGGGCGGGGCCCCCACGATCTCCTGCGCGGACGGGATCGGGTCAGCCTTGCCCGTCTTTCGGACCATCAGCAGCATCATGCCCAGCGCGAGCACCGCGAGCGCGCCCAGCGCGACGTTCTTGACCATCCCGCCCATGGCGAACAGCCCGCCCACCCCGCCGGCCCCTGCCCCGCCGATCCCCGCGATCGCCATCCCCGCGCTCGCGACCACGTCGGGGAACATCGACACCACCACGTCCCCCCCGACCGCGCCGCCCTCGCCGGACGACTCCACCAGCGGACGCACGTCCGCGCGGATGCGATCCGTCTCGCTCTTGATGAACGGGTCGATGTCCTGATCCGTCGGCTCCGTGTTCGCGCCCTGCGCCCCCTGCGCCCGCTTCCACAGCGCCACAAAGTACGACCTCGGCACGCCGATCGTCGCGTTGATCTTCGTCGGCATCCCGCGCGGGTCCACCACCGTCTCCACGGTGCGCCCGAACTCGGTCTGCATCTCCGCTTCGCTCTGCTTGTCGCGCGACGATGTGCCGGCGCCGCCCGACCGGTTGATGTCGAGCCCCACGTTGCTCCGCACCCCGGCCTCCGCAGCGCTCGCCATCTCCCCCTGCGTCCGCTCACTCGACGTCTCCTTGGTCGGCGCCGTGACCGACCCCTTGCCGATGTCGAGCACGCGGTTGGTCTGGCTCTCCTTGCGCGTAACGTCGACCTGGGCGTTCACCGCGACGATCGCGCCCCCGATGTACTGCAGGAGGTCGAGGAGCTTGTCGCGCACCCGGTCCTCCACCTTGGCCGCGTGCTCGAGATAGGTGCTCGCGATCGCGGTGTCCTCGGCGCGGGCGCGGTACTGCTTGTTGTGGGTGCCGTCGATGATGCGGACGTTCTGGACCTCGAGCCCGGCCTTGGCGCCCGCGATGAGGTGGGCGATGGAGTCGACGGTGTTCTGGTCGATGGGCCGGCCGTCGCTCGTGAAGACCGTGGCCGAGGCCGTGGGGCGGCGCACCGCGGTCCCGAGCCCGCTGGACGAGGGCGCGTCGATGATCACGTTGGCGCGCCGCACGCCGCGGAACCGGGCGACGATGTTGGAGAGCTCGTTCTGCAGCGCGATCATCTCGCTGAGCGCGACCTGCGTGCGGGACATCGTCCACGACTGCTGGGAGAGCAGCGTGTTGAACATCACCGCGCTGTCGTCGAGCTGCACGCCCTCCTCGAACAGACGCGACCGGAGCACCGCGGCCTGGTCCACCGGGACCACCACCTGCCCGCTCACCATCTTGTACTTCACGCCCTGCCGGTCGAGGTATTCCGAGATGCGCGCCTGGTCCTTCGCCCCCGCCCCGGGCGCCACAGGCTTCATCGTCGGCTCGGCCGAGTACAGCGCCACCAGCGTCAGGGTCATCGCCATGATGGCGACCAGGCTCACGATGAGCAGCCGCTGCGCAATCGTCAGCTTCGACAACGATGCCGCGATCTGCTTGAGGATCCGCCTCAGCTGATCCATAACGCCCAGGCCTCCATGCCCCGGCCCTCAACGGGCGGGCTGTTCACTCCGGCGCACTCCATGCGCCTCCACGGGCCACGGACGCGCGATCACTGCGCGACCGAACCCAATCCCATTGTCGGGATTCCGCCCTCGCCCACTTGAATCAGCCCTGCCCCCGGGCCGCGAACCGCGCCCGCCCAGCCCTTACACCCGGATCTGCTTCAGCTCGTCGTACGCTTCCATCACCCGGTTCCGGACCTGCAGGAGCATCCGGAACGCGTTGTCCGCCTCCTGCGTCGCCATCAGCACGCTCTCCACGTCCGTCCGCTTGCCGGAGACCAGGTCCTCCATCGCGGCCTCGGTGTCCTGCTGCAGCTTGTTGATGTGGTTGATCTGCGCGAGCATCGCGTCGCGGAACGTCGGCGCGTTGGGGTCCGCCGGCTTGCCGCCCGCGGGCGTCAGCCCGGGCCGTACCGGCCCGACGCCGCCGCTTCCACCGATGAGTCCAAGAGGGTCTGCCATCTCGTTCGCTCACTCTACACTTCGGCCGGACAGGCCGCGCAACTTCATCTCTCGTCCTCGCGCAGGTCTTACGCGATCAGGCGCAGCGCCTGCGCCATCATGGTCTTGGTGGCCTCCGCGGCCGCGATGTTGGCTTCGTAGGCCCTCGAAGCCTCGAGGGCGTTGATCTGCTCGATCGTGGGGTCGATGTTCGGCTTGGGAACGAACCCGGCCATGGGGTGCCCCTGGGGGTACGCGTCGTGGTGGGTGGGGTTCCAGGTGAGGCGCGGCGGGGCGGGGTCCAGCTCGATCGCCGAGACGTGCACGCCCAGCTGCTTGCCCGAGTCGCTCCGGGCCGTGGGGTCGCCCGCCGCGATGTGCACGAAGCGGCGGCGGAAGGGGTTGATCTCGTTGTTGGCGTCGCGCACGGCCTCGGCGCCGGCGAGATTCGCCGAGATCGCCTCCATGCGGACGCGCTGCGCCACCATGCCGCTGACCGAGATATCGAGTGCGCCGTACATGCGTGTGGCTCCTCAGATCAGGCGACTCGCCCGGCGATTGCCGTGCGGATCAGGTCGTTGCGGGACTTCAGAAGATCGGTGGCGAGCCGGAAGGCTACGACGTTTTCCGCGACATCCTGCATGAGACGCTCGACGTCGCGGTTGTTGCGGTCGTGGAACAGGACGTTGTCGGAGGGCTCGGAGGCGACGACGCGCATGCGGCCGTGGTAGTCGCGGCGGATGTGGCTCGATTCGCTCCAGCTGAACTCGCGCCCGGAGGGGTTGGAGGTGGAGGAGCGGCGGCGGTCGATGGCTTTGGAGAGGGTTTCCTGGAACTCAGCCACGGGGGCGTCGAGGGGGCGGAAGTCGGGGGTGGAGATGTTGGCGACGTTGTGGGCCAGGATGTCCTGGCGCTGTGCGGCGAAGGACGCGGCCATCTTGAGGGCCGGGACTGCGCCGGAGGAGCCGAAGTCGGGGATCAGCATGGGGGGCGTCTCCGCAATCGGCGTACCTGAGGGGATCGGGGTGGAGGGGCGGTGTTTGTGCGCCGAATGGCGGTGATGGAGGGGGGTAGTGACGGGGCTTGTGCGCGGCGCGATTCCTCAACAATTGGCCGAGGAGGCGCAGTGCGGGGGTGTGTGCGCTGGATCGGAGTTGGTATGCGGGAGGGTGGGAAAGTGGGAGATTGCGAAAAAAATGTTGGGGGCGGGTTGGCGCCTTGGTTGCTTGGGCGGAAGGGAGGGAAGGGTCTTGTCGGGGGTGGATTGGGGGGGTAGTCTGAGGGGAGGTTCGGCGTGTGCCGTGCCTTCGTGAGGACGACCCCGGGGCGCGAGGCCTGTTGTTGCGCAGCATCTGGAATGAAGAGTTGAGGATGGAGTTGATGCGGCGGGCGACGGGGCGCGCGGGCGCTCGCGCATGAGGGGGACGGGGCGCGTGCGAGTGAAGCGAACGGGTTGACGGGGCGAGCATGAGGCTCGCGCGGGCGGTGTGTCCTCGCGGGCAGTGTCTTTGAGGAATGTCAGAAGGAGATAGCTCATCAGCAGGTTTTCGAGAGATTCGGGCCCCCCGGTGAAGCGGACGCGGATCAACCACATGATCCGGATCTCGCCGATCCGGTTGATCGGACCGGACAACGAGCAGATCGGTGTGGTGGAGACTCCGGACGCGCTGCGGATGGCGGACGAGCGGGGCATGGACCTCGTGGAGATTTCGCCGGACGCGCGGCCGCCGGTCTGCCGCATCATGGACTACGGCAAGTTCAAGTATGAGCAGTCCAAGGAAGAGAAGGCCAAGACCAAGAACAAGGCGCAGGAGCTGAAGGAGGTTCGGCTCGGGCGCTCGATCAAGATCGACCCGCACGACGTGTCGATCCGCGTCGAGCAGGCTCGCCGGTTCTTGCTGGAAGGCCACAAGGTGCAGATGGTGCAGGTGTTCCGCGGTCGCGAGATGATGCACCGTGATCTGGGCGAGAAGATGCTGCGGGACATCGTGGAGTCGCTGCTGGATGTTGCGAAGGTGGAGGTTCCGCCTCGGAGCTTCGGCAAGCGCGTGAGCCTGATCCTGGCGCCGGACAAGACGAAGATCGAGGCGATCAAGCGCAAGGAGGCGAAGGAGGCCGCGGCGAAGGAGAAGGATGCGGGCGGTGAGAAGCCTGCGGCCGAGGCGCCTGCGGAGGAGAAGGCGGAGGCGTGAGGGGGCCAAGCAGAGTCGCGCCTCTCCCACTTCTAGCACGCATGTTTGTGTCCAATCGAACCGTGATTGGACGCAGCTCTGGCTCGATGTGACGACAGTCCTCCGCGATCGAATCAATCACAAGCAACGACGCTTGTGTCTCGGGATACGATAGAACAAGCTGCAACACGCCATCCCCGGAGCGCATAAGACGCAATAGTGGCGCATGGGGACCTGTGCTCTGCGATACGTCGATCTCCTGACGCACACTCTCTGACATAGCAGAGTTTATGGGACAACCAGTACAAAGTATCGGAAACACTACACGCAGCGCATCGGTCTGGCCAAACGGTGTCACAGAGAACATGCCTACTACCTTCAACTCGTTGCCATCAAGCCCCGCTCCTATCTCTACCGTCTGTCCCCAACACGTTTCGAAACCGATGCCGATCAACGTGCTAGACAGAGCCAAGCACAGGTCGTACTTCAGGGCGAAAATAAATGCATCAGGCTGAGACTGCAATCCGAGCGACGCTGCCGACACGGCCATCCTGACCTGATCTATCAAACTGTCAGCATGGATCGGCCTGACAGAGAACTGCTGGTACTGGTACACCTCGGCCGGAGGCTTCAGCAAGCCGTCTCGCAGAACGTAGCCACCAGACGACTCTCTGTATACACGACGTAGCGCGTGCGCCCCGCCCTTCGCCACCTTGCAACAAGCAGCAAAGGCGTCTTTTGAGAGCCAACTGCCGAACACGCTCTCCTTTGGAGCTTCGATCTGGATTCGAGCCCCGAGCACCGTCCGCTCTAGTTCCGTTGTAAATTCAAATCGGTCGGCCTCTAGCCCCAGGCTATGCGCAGACGCATGAAACAACTTACGAATCCGCGCGTCTTTGATGTGCTGCCTGATCTCAACAAAGAACAATCGATAATCGATGTCCGTGGCTGTTCCGTTAGCCATCCTAAGCAGAATCGGAGCCAGAACAGTACGACGATGATTGTCCCATCGTGCTGCATTCCAGAACGTCATAAACCCTCCACTCTCGGCGCCCCAACAGGAACACTGCACTGCCGCTTTCAATTGGCAATAGCATAAGTGATGAGTACCTGTAGATGACCACGGCGAATGAGAAAGATGCGGGCGGTGAGAAGCCTGCGGCCGAGGCGCCTGCGGAGGAGAAGGCGGAGGCGTGAGAGAAGGGCGTTAGGCACTAGGCACTAGGCAACAAAAAAGCAGAGAGGCAAGAGGGAGAGAGAAGCAAGAGGGCATGGAGCCCTCACCCTACCCTCTCCCATTCGCAGAGCCGAATGGGAGAGGCGGCACGGATCGGGGCGCGCTTCTCGAAGCATTGAGGAGTGTCGCCCCTCCCGGGCTCAAGAAAAGACAATCGCTCGCTCACCCCGGGCTCACGCCCGGGGCTATTGGCTTGCGCCGCTCCGCGGCTCAATACCCTGGATGCGGCTGAAGCAGGAGGAGCAGCGCGTTGTAACGCACTTCGGCGGCACGAAGCGAGAGCAGACCGTCGGCGGGGCTGAGGCAACAGGGGAATACGTCGCTGGTGTTCAGCAGGTTGTGCCGAAGTAGGAGAGGAGGATGTTGAGGTCGAGGAAGTCGACGGCGCCGTCGGAGTTCAAATCGCCGAGGGTTCCGGGTGGGACGGAGGCGCCGTAGGAGGAGAGGACGAGGTTGAGGTCGAGGAAGTTGACGGTGTTATCGCCGTTGGCGTCGCCTGGGCAGGGGGCGTTGTTGAGGGTGAGGAGTGCGGGGTTGGAGATGGATACGCCGCAGGCGTTGTTGATGAGTGCGCGGACGCGTCGGTGATGGAGCGCGGGGGTGATGTTGGAGATGGTGAGTGTGGTGGCGCCGGGACGGTATGAGGGGAGGAGCGGCGTGATGGATGCGACGGCGCCGTTGGAGTTCGGAATGGGTCCGTCGATGAGGTCGGCGTAGATGTTGGAGTGGGGCGCGGTCTCGAGTTGCCAGGAGGCTTGGAGGTTGGCGTAGCCGGTGGCGGGCCATGCTGAGAAGGAGGCGGATTCGGATGGGTCGATGGATTGGGGTTGCGGGTGGCGCGCGACCCAGGGGATGTTGGTGTCGGTCCAGCGTGCGCGATAGACGGAGGGGAAGCCCGTCATGCGAAGGAACGAGCCGCTGGCCATCAATTCGCCCCCGAGTGAGGGCATGAGTGTTACGATTGATCCGCTGCCATAGGCCATGGAGATCCAGGCGGAGCCCGTCCAGCGCGCGATGCCGGCGGCCGCGCCTCCTCCAGCGATGGTGAATGAGCCGGAAGCGACGAGTTCGCCCGTCGTGAGGCGTGAGAGCGCAGAGACTGTGGAGTTCATGCCGGAGCCGAACGCGCTCCAGGCTGATCCGCTCCATCGTGCGATGTTCTTCGCGGGGACGCCTCCGGCGAAGTCGAAGATCCCACCGACGACGAAAGAGCCGTCGGGCTCAACGAGGAGTGTGTTCCCGGCGCCGCTGGAAGCTGCTTGGAGTCCGAGACCGTATTTGTTCCAGCGTTGTCCGTCCCATCGCGCGATGTAGCTGCAGGTCTCCTCGTCGGCGTAGGTGAAGGTTCCGACGGCGAGGATCTCATTCGAGGGGAGGAGCGCGAGGCGATTGATTGTGCCGTTTGCGATCTGTCCGATGGGGGACCAGGTCGCGCCGTCCCAGCGGGCGATGTTGCGGGCGGGAACGCCGCCCGCGGTGGTGAAGGCGCCTGCGGCGATGATGTGGTCGTCGGGAGATCTGAGGAGCGCACTCACCTTGCCGCTGCAGCCGGAGGCGAGTGGCGACCATGATTGACCGTTCCATCGCGCGATGCGGCTTGCGGGCAGGCCGGAGATGGAGGTGAACGAGCCGCCGACGATGAGATGGCCCTCGGGGGTGTACAGAGCCGCGCTGATGCTGTCGTTGAATTTGCCGGGGAGTCTCTTCCACTCGACGCCGTCCCATTCGGCGAGGCCTAGCCCGTCGGGGGGTGATCCCCAGGATCCGCTGGCGGCGAGGATGCGGCCCTCGGGGGTGCGCGCCAGGACCTTGAACAGGTGATTGAGTCCGTCGGCGAGGGGCGCGAAGCGGTTGTTCTCCCACGTCGCGATGCTGTCGAGGTACGTGATCTGGTTGTGGTCGAAGTCGCCCGCGACGAGGAGACGCTCGTCGGGGAGCGTGGTCAATGAGTAAACAGGTCCAGAGAGCGATTCCTCAAGAGCGACCCAGGCGGCGCCGTCCCAGCGGACGAGGTAGGAAAAACTTTGTTGGGTCTGTTGCTCGAATCTACCGCCCGCATAGAGAGAGCCGTCGTCGAGGGCGTGTATTGTTTCGATGCTGCCGATGAAGTCCGCACCCAGCTGAGTCCATGTTGCGCCGTCCCAGCGATGCACGCGGTAGAGGTTCGGATAGCCGGCGGTGACCATGAGCAGTTCACCGTTTGGCGTGAGGGTGAGCGAGCGTCCCCCGCCGTCGAATGGGGGGCCGAAGGGCGTCCATTGCTCGCCATCAGAGCGCAGGGCGGCGGTGTACTGGCCGGGGCTGAGGGTGAAGTCGCCGGTGACGACGAGATCGCCGTTGGGAAGCAGAAGAGACTCGTGAGGAGAGCCGGTGGCCGGCAGGTTGATCGGGGTCCATGTGGCGCCGTCCCAGCGCGCGATTTTCAGGTATGAGGAGCTTCCGACCGGCAGGAGTGTGCCGATCGCGATGATGTCCCCGTTGGGCATGAGGGTGAGTGATCGCACGATGTGGCCAGCGCTGTGCTGCGTGGAGAGCGGCAGCCATGCGGAGCCATTCCACTTTGCTATTTGGGATGTGTCGGTGCTGCCGGCTCTTGTGAATCGGCCTGCGGCGATGAGTTCGCCGTTGGGCAACGGAAGGAGAGCATGCACATGGTCGTTAAACCCCGCGGCGATCGTGCCCCATTCACGCTTGACGGGATCGAAGGTGGCGATGTGGTTGGCGAACTGGTCGCCGGCGATGGTGAAGTACCCTCCGAGCACGAGGAGGGGTGTGCGCGGCCCGGGGCCGTCCGGATCCCACATCGTTGTTGCGAGAACGTGGCTGTTGGCAAGGATGTTCAGATCGCCGACGCCGATCATGCCTTCGCCGCGGAGCCATCGGGGGTCGCAGTCGCGTGGGAGCGCGGGCGCGGAGAGGAGGAGGGCGGAGAGGAACGGGGCCAGGGACAGGATGCGCATGGAGTGATTCCCGGGTGTTTGATTGGGATAATTGTACGAGGGGAACGGAGCGGTGCGAAGCAAAAAGAGGGTGTGAGCTGAGTGTGAAGAGGGGAGGAAGGGAAGGGCACTCGGAAAGCGGAAAGGCATAGGGAGAGAGAAGCAAGAGGGCATGGAGCCCTCACCGCCGGAATCTGCTCTCTCCCGTGTCAAAGCCAATGGGAGAGGTGGTGGTGGCGTGTGTCGATTGTCGGGCGGGTGGCGCGAGTGACGCGAACACATGATGGGGCGGGTGGCGCGATGAGGGGGGGAGGAGATGTAGGCCCCCTCATCCGTCATCGCTTCGCGATGACACCTTCTCCCTCGGAGGGGAGAAGGGGGAGCAGCGACGTGCGTTGCTGGTCGGTGGAACAGGACGCCGGTAGAGGATCGAAAGCGAAGCGCATCGACATGCAGAGCACGTCGGTGGCACGAGGTCGAGGCCGGACGTCTGACAGCGCGCGAACACCAAGGCATAGGGAAAGAGAAGAAAAAGGCCATGGAGCCCTCACCCTACCCTCTCCCAATGCTGTCGCATTGGGAGAGGAGGCAGTGTCGCCCCTCCGGGGCTTGAGAGATGACAATGGCTCGCAGGCGATGCCACGAGCCGATTTGCGGGGCCGATCGGTGGCACGGCTGTGAAGACGGGGTGGTGATGAGGCTCGGGTGAAGCAAGAGGATGCACCCTCCACCGGTTCGTGGCCCACGGGGGCCACGAACCACCTCCTCCACACTCGCCCCCGGAGGGGCTCGCGGGAGGAGGGGTTGCGGCGGCGCGATCTCGGGTCGGGTGAGGCAACGGAAGGGAAGTTTTGGGAGGGGGATAACGCGTGTCGGACGTGTCGTATGCGAAATGTTCGGCGCGGGCGGCGGAAGAAGGGGTGGTGAGCGTCTCTCTAGTGCAGTTCGGGGTGGCTACGGGCCGAGATAGGAGGCCCTTCTTGCGGAGCGTCGATGGCGAGGATAGCGCTTTTATCGGATGTGCACGGGAATCTGGACGCGCTTCGGAGCGCGCTGGAGGATGTTTCGCGCGTGGGGGCGGACGTGGTGGTGTGCCTTGGGGACGTGGTGGGGTACGGGCCTGAGCCGGGGGAGTGCGTGGACCTGGTGCGCGAGTCGTGTGACGTGGTGGTTCGGGGGAATCACGACGAGGCGGCGTTGTCGCGGAAGGGTTTGGGGAGGTTCAACGCGGGGGCGCGGGCGTCGGCGGAGTTTGCGTATGCGCGGCTGTCGGCGGCGCAGAAGCGAGTGATGTTGTCGTGGGGAGCGCGGGCCGAGGTGATGGGGTTGTGGGTGACGCATGCTTCGTTCGGGAAGCATGAGATGGAGTATGTGACGACGAACGGGAGCGCGGCGCGGAGCTTTGGTGGTGTGGATGCGGGGTTGATGGCCGTGGGGCACACGCACATCCCGAGCGCGTTCACGTGCCCGGAGGGTGAGGTTCGGGAGGGTGAGGTGCGCGGGTATCCGCTGCCGAGCGGTCCGACGATCGCGCTGCCGAGCGATCGGCGTGTGCTGGTCAATCCGGGGTCGGTGGGTCAGCCGCGGGACGGGAATCCGGAGGCGTCGTGGATGTTGTTGGATACGGGGATGCGTACGGCGCAGGTGCGTCGGGTGGCGTATGACGTTGAGGGAGTGCGTGAGAAGATTCGGGCCGCGGGGCTGCCGGACGGGCTGGGGGAGAGGCTGCTGGTGGGGGCGTAAGGGCGGCTCGAGGGGGGTTGGGGGTGGAATTTCCCGTGTGATTCGAGTTCTGGACGAAGAACGGACGTGCGCTGCGCGGCCGTGGGGTCGTGCGCGCACATCGCACAGGAGACTCGACATGAAGCAGAGCGTGCTGGCGGGCGTGGTCGTCGCTGCGAGCGGGGCGTGTGCTGGGGCGGGGGGGCCGACGTTGCGGGCGACGATCGAGGCGATCGGTCCGTATGAGGGTGTGAATGCGAGTCGGATGTACATCAACGACGCGGGGGACGTTGTGGCGTCGTTCTACGGAACCTCCGTCAACACCATCTGGACGCGTCATCGCGACGGGACGACGTTTGCGTATGACACGTCGGGAGTGAACTCGACGCTGGCGGGGCTGAATGAGCGGGGCGAGTTTTTGTTCACGACATCGCGGGTCACAGCGCCCGGGACGAGGCTTGTGACGTTGTCATCGTGGAGGCCGGGAGCGGGTCTTGAGGTATTGGCCGAGGGGACGGGGGTGCCGAACGCGGTGCGCGGGTACAACGACGCCGGGCAGACTGCGGCGACCGGTGTGAACGGTCAGCCGTCGTACAGCGCGATTGCGATGCAGTATCAGCCGGGCGCCGGGTTCGTGGCGCTGCCGGGGCCCGGCGTGCAGCGGTTCGGGTATTCGGTGAATCAGACCGGGCAGACGCTGATGCAGTTTGATTACAACAGCACGCAGTGGGCGTCGGCGGTGCACACGCCCGGGGGGGACGTGCGGATCGTGCGTCACGCGGGCGGGGCGAACACGACGGGTCGCGCGTTGAATGATCGGGGGGACGTGGTCGGGTATGCGAGCGTGGCGGGGACGAGCGATCATCTGGCGATCGTGGCGTTTGAGGGGGAGGCGTCGCGGATGATCGGCGCGCTCGCGGGTCATTCGGTGAGCACAGGGGAGGACATCAACAACGAGAGATGGGTGATCGGGCGGTCGGGGAATGAGCGGCCGTTCCTGTGGACGGAGGCCACGGGGATGTTGGATTTGAACTGGCTGCTGCCGGATGATTCGGGGTGGCAGCTGCGCGAGGTGTATGACATCAACAACGCGGGTCAGATCGTGGGCATGGCGTACCGGGAGGGTGTCGGGCACGTGCCGTTCGTGCTGAGCGTGACGCTTGTGCCGAGCCCGGGGGGCGCGTTGAGCGCGGTGGTGTTGGCGGGGATGTGCGCGGCGCGGCGCCGGCGCGGGTGAGGACGTCGACAGCTTGATGTGACGTGTGAGCCGCGGGGGTCGGTCAGACCTTCGCGGTTTTCCATTTGCCCTGGAAGAAGCGGAAGGAGAAGAGTGCGCCTCGGATGACGATTTCGGCGCAGAGGCCGATCCAGAGGCCCGGGAGGCCGAGCTCGCCGAGCGGTTTTGGGTTGGGGATGGTGACGGAGCCGAGGTGGATGTCGACGCCTGAGAAGAGCCATGCGAGTGGGAGTCGGATGGCCCAGGTGGAGATCCAGGTGAGCCACATGACGGCTTTGGCGTCGCCGGCGCCTCGGAGCGCGGAGCGGAGGACGATGCCGATGGCGAAGGGGATCTGGACGAAGCCGGTGATGACGAGGAGTTGCGGGGTGAGTTCGAGGTGCGCTTCCTGCGGGGTGAAGAGGGCGGTGATGTAGCGCGGGAAGAGGAGGAAGGCGATGCCCATGACCCCCATGAAGGCAGAGGCGAGGGCGGAGGTGGCGATGATGGCGCGGGAGGCGATGTGGGGGTTGCCGGCGCCGAGCCATTGGCCGACGAGCGTTGCGGCTGCGAGCGAGACGGCGAAGCCGGGCATGAAGGAGATGGCTTCGATGCGGATGGCGACGATGTGTGCGCCGAGGAGACCTTCGCGTCCCATGGCGCCGACGAGCATGATGACGAGGAAGTTTCCGACGAACATGCCGAGGGTTTCGAGGAAGTTTGGGAAGCCGACGCGGAGGATGCGTCGTGTGGTGTGGTAGTGGGGCTTGAGACGGTGTGAGAGGAGTTTGACGCCGGAGGAGCCTCGTGAGAGGAGGACGAGGACGAGGATGGCGCCGAGGGTCCAGGAGAGTGAGGTTCCCCAGGCGATACCGGCGACGCCGAGGTTGAAGGGGAAGGGGTTTTGGAAGAGTGGTTGGGCGGAGGGTGCGGCGTCGGGTGAGGGTTTGAAGGGGTCGACGCCCGAGAGCGCCCAGGAGAGGAAGACGTTCGCGAGGTTGACGACGAGCATGATGTGGAGTGGGCGTAGGGAGTCGCCGGCGCCGCGTGCGCAGGCGATGCCTGCGTTGAGGACGGTGGTCATGGGGACGGCGATGCAGAGGATGCGGAGGTAGGTGAGGAAGTGGGTGCGGGCGTCGCCCTGGAGGTTGAGGGCGGATGCGAAGAGCGGGGCTGAGAAGAAGATGAGGACGGAGGTGGCGAGGCCGAGGGCGATGGCGAGGAGGAGGGATTGGGCGGTCGCGGCGTTGGCGACGGCGAGTCGTCCTTTTCCGATGGATCGTGAGACGAGTGCGGTGGCGCCGACGCCGAGGGCCTGGCCGACGAGGGCCATGAACCAGGCCATGTATGCGGCGCCCGCGATGGCGTCTGCGGCGGGCTCGGAGTGGGCGGCGGAGAGGACGGTGTCGACGGCGCCGACGAGCCAGTTGAGGAAGGATTCGGCGAGGATGGGCCAGGAGAGGACCCAGATGGAGGCGGAGAGGGAGAGGCCGGCGAGCTTGCCGGTGCGGAGGGTGCGCGCGGGGGGAGGTGGCGTTGCGGAGGAGAGTGTTTCGGCGGACTTGCCGGTGGGGGTGCGCCGGAGGTCCTGCTGCTCGCGTGTGGACATTGGTTGCTTTCAGCGGACCTTGAGCGAGGCGAGGGCGAGCGCGACGAGGACGGCGGTGATGATCCAGAGTCGGACGACGACCTTCTGCTCGGTCCATCCGCCCATGTGGAGGTGGTGATGGTAGGGCGCGCAGCGGAAGATGCGTTTGCCTTTGGAGGCGCGGAAGTATCCGACCTGGAGGGCGACGGAGGCGATCTCGAGGATGAAGACGCCGGACATGAGGAGTATGACGGCTTCCTGCCGGATGGCGATGGCGATGTAGCCCAGGAGGCCGCCCAGGCATAGGGCGCCGGTGTCGCCCATGAAGACGGAGGCCGGGGAGGCGTTCCACCAGAGGAAGCCGAGGCAGGCGCCTGCGATGGCGCCTGAGACGACGGCGAGTTCTTCGGCGCCGACGACGTAGGGGACGAGGAGTGATTGCGCGGTGGTTTGGGAGCCCGCGATGAGGGCGAGGAGCATGACGCCGAGGGAGACGGCGGCGGAGATGCCGGTGGCGAGCCCGTCCATGCCGTCGGTGATGTTCACGGCGTTGGACATTCCGGCGACCATGAGGACGGCAATGATGACGAAGGGGATGCGGGTGAGGTAGATGAGAGAATCGGAGGGCTGGCCCTGGTTGAAGGTCTTTTGGAAGGGGAGGTTGAGGACGTGCGCGAGGTCGTTGGGGGCGGCTGTGTCTGCGTGGTTGTAGGTGAACCAGCCCAGGAGGAAGGCGAGGCCGAGCTGGAAGACGAGTTTCTCCCAGGCGTAGAGGCCTTGGCGCGAGCCGCCTGGTCGGGAGGAGGCGGTGAGTTTGAGCCAGTCGTCGAAGCCACCGAGGACGGCCATCCAGAGGAGGCAGATGACGGCGAGTTGGACGTATCTGGAGGAGAGGTCTGCGAGGAGTAGTGTGGAGGTGAGGATGGCGCCTGCGATGAGGACGCCGCCCATGGTGGGGGTGTTTTTCTTGGAGGCGGCGGAGGCGGCGAGCGCTGCGGCGTCGGAGAGGCCGGCGTCGCCGATTTTCATGCGTCGGAGGGTATTGATGACGCGCGGGCCGAGGGCGAGGACGATGGTGAAGGAGAGGAGCGCGGCGCCGAGTGCGCGGAAGACGATCTGGTCGAGGAGCATGAAGAGGAAGTAGACGTTGTTCCGCTCGAGGAACTCGCGTGAGATGTCGAGGAGGTTGTAGAGCATTCGCGGATGTGTGTGCGTGTGGAGTGGTCGTGGCGGGGGCGCGGTGACAGGGTGGTGTGTGGAGGGGGCGGCGTCAATGCGGGGGCGTCAGAGGCGCGCGTCCGCTGCGGGGCGTTGCGGGGTGTGTATCTGGGGGTGTGCGGAGGGGCGGGGCGCGCCTGGGGGCGGGTCGGCCAGGAGTTGCTCGAGTCGTTCGAGGCGCATGGCGCGTGAGCCTTTGAGGAGGACGGCGTCGCCTGCGCGGAGGGCTGAGAGGGCGCGGTAGGCGCCGTGATCGGAGCCCGCGTCGAACTCGGAGAGCATGGTGACGCGTTCGCGCGGCCATTTTTCGAGGAGTCGGTTCGCGGCGTAGAGGGAGTGTTCGCCGACGGTGATGACCTTGTCGATGTTCGGTGCGGAGAGGATGGCGTCGGCGACTTCTCGGTGGCCTTGCTCTGCGAGGTCGCCCAGCTCGAGCATGTCGGCGAGGACGACGACGCGTCGGGGTGCGTCGGCCGCGAGGTAGGAGAAGGCGGTGATGGCTGCTATGGAGGAGTCGGGGTTGGCGTTGTAGGCGTCGTTGTAGAGGTCGATGCCGTTGATGTGCTTGTGCTGGAGGCGCATGTCGGGGGGGGAGGCTGAGGCGAGTGAGGAAGCGATGGCGTCCTCTTCGAGGCCGAGCCGGCGCGCGACGGCGACGGCTGCTGCCGCGTTGGTGGCGTTGTGCTCGCCCAGGAGTGGGAGGTCGAGGGTGAACCGGTTGTTGAGGGTGACACGGAGTCGTGTGGTGAGGTTGTCGGACTGGACGTGTGAGGAGGAGGTGATGCGGAGGTTTGCGTCGTCGTCGCGGCCGAAGGTGACGACGTTGGGGGCTTTGCGTGCGAGTTCTGAGAGACGTGGGTTGGTGGTGGGGATGACGGCGAGGCCTTGGGGGCGGAGGAAGCGGAGGAGGGAGCCTTTCTCGAGGGCGATGCCGTCGACGGAGCCGAAGTTTTCGATGTGTGCGCGGCCGATGGAGGTGATGACGGCGATGTCTGGCTCGACGATCTCGGCGAGCTGCGCGATTTCGCCGGGGGCGTTCATGCCGACTTCGCAGATGAGGTAGTTGTCGCCCTTGCGCGCACGGAGAACGGTGAGGGGGACGCCGATCTCGTTGTTGAAGGACTTGATGGAGGCGATGCCTCGGAAGCGGGAGGAGAGGGCTGCGTCGATGAGGCGGACGGTGGTGGTCTTGCCGTTGGATCCGGTGACGGCGATGACCTTTGTGCCGTCGAGGGACTGGCGGTGTGCGCGGGCGAGGCGCATGAGGGCTTTGCGCGTGTCGGGTACTCGGATGGCGCTGAGGTTGGGTGGGAGGGAGTCACGGGAGGGGAGGGCTGAGTCGCGCTCGAGAAGGATGAGGGAGGCGCCGCGCGAGATGGCCTGAGGGATGAAGTGGTGTGCGTCGAAGCGGTCGCCACGGAGGGCGATGAAGGCTTCGCCCTGGTTGACGGTGCGGGAGTCGATGGAGACGCCGGTGATCTGTGATGGATGTGCGGCGGGTCGGGCGATCCATTGCCCGGCCACGGCTGCTTTGAATGCTTCGGGTGCGAAGATGGTCATGCGCGAGCGGTCCGTGCGGCGTGTGTGTGTGAGAAACGGGAGTGGAGGGCGTCGAGGGCGACGAGTCGGTCGTCGAAGTGGCGGCGTGTGGTTCCGCCGTGGCCGTCGGGGAGGATCTGGTAGTCCTCGTGTCCTTTTCCTGCGATGAGGACGATATCCCCTTCGTTCGCGGAGGCGACGACGGCTCGGATGGCGCGTTCGCGGTCGGGGTCGGTGAGGACGCGGGCGCGTGCCAGGGGGGAGAAACCCTGAAGGACCATGTCGATGATGGCTTGCGGGTCTTCGGTGCGGGGGTTGTCGGAGGTGACGACGATGTGATCGGCGTGTTGCTCTGCTGCCGCGGCCATGCGCGGGCGCTTGGTGCGGTCTCGGTCGCCGCCGCAGCCGAAGACGACTCGGAGGGAGGCGCCTTGGGGGACGAGTGGGCGGAGGGCGGAGAGGGCGCGGATGAGTGCGTCGTCGGTGTGGGCGTAATCGACGAAGACGGAGATGGGTTCGGGGTGGTCTGCGCGTCGGCGGACGGGTTCGAGCCGACCCGGGGGCGCGGGGGCTGAGGCGAGCGCGCGTTGGATGTCGGAGGGTGAGGCGCCGAGGGAGAAGGCTGCTGCTGCTGCCTGGAGCGCGTTCATGAGGTTGTGCGCGCCGACGAGCGGGAGCGTGGTGTCGATGACGCCCCAGGGGCCGGTGAGGCCGACGAGGGGTGCGACGGAGGGGGGGGAGAGGAATTGGGCGTGGCAGAAGGACCAGGAGGCGGAGCGGTCGAGCGGGGCGCCGAGGGAACAGGCGTAGATGTGGGCGGGGCAGTCCTGGATCATGCGGAGCGACCAGGGGTCGTCCATGTTGACGATGGCTGAGGCGTGCTTGTCGAGTGATTCGAAGAGGACGGCTTTGGCCGCGGCGTATTCGTCCATGGACTTGTGGTAGTCGAGGTGGTCGCCGGTGAGGTTGGTGAAGATGGCGGCGCGGATGGGTATTGCGGCGACGCGTTTCTGGTGAAGGGCGTGGGAGGAGGTTTCGATGACGGCGGAGGCGCAGCCGGCGTGGACCATCTCGGCGAGGTAGCGGGAGATGTCGATGGCGCTGGGGGTGGTCATGACGGCCTTGTGCTTGGCCGAGTGGGTGTCGATGAGGACTGTGGTGATGAGTCCGGTGGTTCTTGAGTAGGAGAGGATGTGCTTGAGGAGGAAGGAGGTGGTGGTTTTTCCGTTGGTGCCGGTGACGGCCGCGATGGAGAGTTTGGGGGCGGGGTGTGCGTAGAAGGTTTCCGCGGCTACGGCGAGGGCGAGGGGGAGGTCGGGTGAGACGGCGAGGGGCGTGGATGGCGGGACGGAGGCGACGGCGCGTGGGTCTGTGAGGATGGCTGCGGCGCCGGCGCGGATGGCGTCGGGGATGAAGCGGGCGGCGTCGTGGGTGAGGCCGTGACGCGCGATGAAGAGGGCGCCCGGTGTGACGGCGCGTGAGTCTTCGGTGATGGAGGTGATGGGGGTGTCTGGGCCTCGGAGTATCGAGGTGTGGGCGGAATGGAGCAGTTCGTCGAGGCGCATATGAAAGGGGATCTCCTCGTTGATGTTGATTATCGGCGAGGGGTGAGGATGGCGGCGCGTAAAAGTGGCGGGAGAAATCAGGGGAGGATGAGCATGGCGTCGCCGTAGGAGTAGAAGCGGTAGCCGTCTCGGATGGCGAGTTTGTAGAGGTGGAGGAGACGGGTGAGGGCGTGGTCTCGGGCGGAATCGGAGTGGATGTCGGATTGGGGGAGGAGGAGGGAGGCGACCATGGCCAGGAGGGTGGAGCGGGGTAGGTGGAAGTTGGTGAGGAGGGCGTCGCAGGCGGACCAGGAGTGGCCCGGGGAGATGAGGATGCGCGTGGGGCCGGAGTAGGAGTCGGGGGAGAGGGTGAGGAGGTTGTGGGAAGCGGACTCGAGGGCGCGCGCGGTGGTGGTGCCGACGGCGATGGCGCGGGCGGAGCGGGAGCGCGCGGTGGAGATGGCGTGGAGGGTGGCGCGGGGGACGTCGCACCACTCGGCGTGCATGGGGTGGGATTCGACGGTGTCGGCTTCGATGGGCTTGAAGGTGGCGAGGCCGACGTGGAGGGTGACGTGTGCGCGGTGGACGTTCCGGGAGGAGAGGGTCGAGAGGAGTTCGGGTGTGAAGTGGAGGCCTGCCGTGGGGGCTGCGACGGAGCCGGGCGTTTGCGCGAAGACGGTCTGGTACCAGTCGCGGTCGAGGGCGTCGGGGAGGGAGAGGTGTGCATGCGCGCGGGCGCGGAGGATGTAGGGGGGGAGGGGCGTGGCGCCGAGGGAGGAGAGGAGTTGGGGAGCGGGGGTTGTGTCGTGGGGCGGGAGGAGGCGCGCGGACCAGGCGAATGAGGCGGGCTGCGTTGCGTCGTCCCCCCCACTTCTTGGCGCGTCGGTGTCGGATTCGCGCGCGAGGAGTTGGAGGATCACGGAGGAGGGCGAGCCGTCTTCGTGGAGGAGTTCGAGGGTGGCGCCGGGGCGGAGCCGGCGCTTGGAGGAGAGGAGGAGGGACCAGGTGGAGGGGGCGGATTCGCGGAGGAAGAGGGCTTCGACGCGGCCGCCGCCTTGACCGGAGGGGGAGATGGTCCAGCGCGCGTGGAGACGCGCGGGGAGAACCTTGGTTGTGTTGAAGATGAGGAGGTCGTGGGGGTTGAGGAGTGAGGGGAGATCGCGGATGTGGAGGTGATGGAGGAGGGACTCGTCGGAGCGGGAGATGACCATGAGGCGCGCGGCGTCGCGCGGCTCGGCGGGGCGGAGCGCGATGCGGTCTTCGGGGAGGTGATAGTCGAGGCGGGAGACGGGGAGCATGTGAGGCGGATTATCAGCGCGCGGTGAGGCGTGCGCGCGGCGCGCCGTCACAGACGGCCTTCCGGGAAGGGAGTCGGGGGAGGGGAAAAGGGGCCGCGGGGGGCGTGAGGGGGCGGTTTTGCGGGCCTTGGGGGGGCGCGGCGCGGTGGTTGTCCCTCTGTGGGGCACGTGGAGATCGGAGGCGCACATCTCGGTTGGTCCGGGTGGCTCGGGGGCGTGTGCGCACCGGTGACGCTGCCTGGGTGGTGTGTTCGTGAGCGGGAGGCGCTGCCGCTCATTCGCGCGGTGACGGGTGACATCCGGCGGGATCGATATGAGGCGAGGCATGACCGGGAGCGGGTTCCGCCGTACTGGGCGTATCTGGAGCGGGAGAATCTGCGGCGCGGTGTGGAGGAGATCGAGCGAGCGCGCGCGGTGGATTCGGTGGAGTGCGGGCTCGGGGCGCGCGAGGGGGAGCGGGTCGTGGAGCGCGGCGGCGTGATGCGCGCGGGGCGGGGTGAGGGAGTGGATGGGGAGCGGAGGTATGGGGCGGCGCGGGTGGGTGATGTGAGCCCGACGAGGAGCGCGGAGCGGGTGACGGAGGCGGTGCGGAGGGTGTACCAGGTGCAGGCCGCGGTGGTGGGAAGCGTGGCGGACGTGGTGGGGTGATGGGCGTAAGTGCTTATCGGAACAGACTTTTTGAAGAAGGCGACGGGTTTTTGCTTCCCTTGAGGAGGATTGGGCGGCAAGATGGTGGCCAGCACAGGGCCCGGGATGAGGGGTAGGAGCCCCGGAGTCATCTCGAGCCTGACAGATTGGTGAGCGTTGAGCGGCGCGCGTCGTTGTTGCGTCGTGTTCGGCGCGGTGAGTGAAGTTGAGCGTCATCGGGCTTGCACAGGCTTGGGGCGTTGAGGAGAGAGATGCGATGAAGATGCGTCACACGAGCGGCGGTCGTTGTGTCGGGCTGACGGGCGTCGGGCTGGCTGCGTTGATGGCGGCGTCGGCGGGTCAGGCCGCGGTGGTGACGTGGGGCGTGGACGTGAGTGGTGAGTGGCATCTTGCGGGGAACTGGACGCCGGGGCTGCCGGGTGTGAATGACGACGTGACGATCGATCGTCCGGCGGTGAACATCCTGGTGACGGTGAGCCAGGGTGCGCAGTCGATTCGGAGCCTGATGAGCGCGGAGCGGCTGACGGTGACGGGTGGGGCGAGCCTGAGCGTGGCGCAGGCGTCGATGATCTCGAACACGTTCACGCTGGCGGACGGTGTGCTGGGGGGGGCGGGTGACTTCACGGCGAACGGGGCGACGTCGTGGACGGGCGGCGAGATGAACGGGTCGGGGCGGTTCATCGTCGGGAGCGGTGGCTCGTTCTCGATGTCGGGGACGGGGACGAAGTTCATGCGGAAGACGATCGAGAACCACTCGGCGAACGCGGAGTGGACGGGGGGGACGTGGTTCTTCGAGAACGCGAACTTCGAGAACATGGCGGGGGCGACGTTCACGGCCGCGGGGTCGAACCTGGGGCCGATCGGCGGGAGCTCGAACGCGATCAACAACGCGGGGACGTTCAACAAGACGGGGTCGAGCGATCTGTTCCTGAACAACGGGGTGGCGATCAACAATTCGGGGACGCTGAACATCCAGGGCGGGAGCCTGCAGGTGTTCGGTGGGGGGAGCAACACGGGCGCGATCAACGTGAACGCGGGCTCGACGCTGTTCTTCGGGACGAACTTCACGCACGGGGTGGGGTCGACGATCTCGGGGGCGGGGAACGTGCGGTTCCACTTCAGCAACCATTCGATCTCGGACGGGTTCACGGCCACGGGGAACGTGGAGCTTTTCCTGGCGAACGTGACGGTGGGATCGAGCTTTGATTCGTCGGGCGTGCTGGTGAACAACTCGACGCTGACGGTGAACGCGAACCAGGACTGGGGGAGCCTGGCGCTGACGAACTTCCCGTCGCTGGGGGGCACGGGGGACATCACGGTGTCGGGGGCCACGTCGTGGTCGGACGGGCAGGTGACGGGCGGGGGCAAGCTGAGCGCGATGGGCGGGCTGACGCTAACGGGCGGGACGAAGACGCTGGCGCGCGTGCTCGAGAACGGTGGCGCGGGGTCGTGGAACAGCGGGACGCTGTTCTTCCAGAACGCGACGCTGCGGAACCTGGCGAGCGGGACGTTCGACATCTCGGCGAGCACGGCGGGGCCGATCGCGGGGACGAACAAGATCGAGAATCTGGGGACGCTGAACAAGACGTCGGGGAGCGAGCTGACGGTGAACCCGGGGATCACGTTCGACAACTCGGGCACGACGAACGTGCTGGAGGGGACGTTGACGCTGTTCGGGGGCGGGACGAACTCGGGGACGATTCACGTGGCGGACGGCGCGCTGCTGCAGTTGGGCGCGGCGTACACGCACGGGATCTCGTCGACGATCATGGGTGAGGGCGGGGTGACGTTCGCGGGCGGGAACCACGACGTGCAGGGGGTGTTCTCGGCGTCGGGGCCGGTGCGTCTGACGTTCGGTTCGGCCACGATCTCGACGTCGTTCGACGCGGAGAGCGTGCTGGTGCGGACGGGGTCGATGACGGTGAACGCGAATCAGGAGTGGGGCGGGCTGACGGTGGACAACTTCGCCACGCTGAACGGGGCGGGGTCGTTCGACGTGTCGGGCCCGTTCGTGTGGGCGAGCGGGACGATCGGGGGCGGCGGTTCGCTCAACACGTCCGGCAGCGTGAACATGAACGGGGACACGAAGACGCTGGCGCGCTCGCTGCACATCGGCGGGAGCGGGACGTGGTCGAGCGGCGCGCTGTTCTTCCAGAACGCGTCGCTGAACATCGATGCCGGGGGCGTGCTGGACGTGTCGGCGCCGACGGCGGGCGCGGTGGCGGGGAGCAACTCGATCGCCGTGGCGGGGACGCTGATCAAGTCGGGCGGCTCGACGTTCGTGGTGAACCCGGGGATCGCGTTCTCGAACACGGGGACGGTGGACGTGACGGGCGGGACGATGTCTCTGCTCGGGGGGGTGCAGCAGACGGCGGGAACGACGCTCACGGCGGGCACGTGGAAGGTTCGTGACGGGGCGACGCTGTCGGTGTCGAACACGGGGTACGTGGCGAACAACGCGACGATCGAGCTGCACGGGGCGAACTCGAATTTCAACGCGATCGCGCAGCTGTCCTCGAACAACGGGACGCTGCGTCTGAACGACGGGCGGGCGTTCAGCTTCCAGACGGTGTCGGAGAACTTCTTCAACGCGGGGACGTTCGTGAAGGGGGGCACGGGCACGACGAACGTGACGACGAACTCGGTGCTGCAGAACACGGGCACGTTCCGGGTGGAGAGCGGGGAGTTCCGCACGCCGAACGGGTTCAACTCGTCGGGCGTGGTGGACGTTCGGAGCGGGGCGCTGCTGACGCTGAACGGCGGGTATTCGCAGAGCGGGTCGGGCACGCTGCGCGTAGAGGTGGGTGTGGGGGCGCCCGCGGACGGGAGCGGGGCTTCGGTGGTGGTGACGGGGAACGCGGCGCTGGCGGGCACGCTGGAGGTGCAGCTGGCGGGCGGGTTCGAGCCGATCTGGGGCGACGCGTTCACGATCATGGAGTACACGACGAAGACGGGGTCGTTCGCGGAGGTGGTGACGCCGGAGCTGAGCGATCCGCTGATGCGTTGGTGGAAGTCGGCGGGGTCGAGCGCGTACACGGTGGGCGTGCGGCACGTGGCGGACACGAACCGTGACGGTCACGTGGACTTCATCGACCTGAACAACGTGCTGGGCGACTTCGGGATGAGCGGGATGAGCCTGTCCGGGGACGCGGATGAGAACGGGGTCGTGAACTTCCTGGACCTGA
Source organism: Phycisphaerales bacterium (assembly GCA_050174775.1). GTDB lineage: Bacteria > Planctomycetota > Phycisphaerae > Phycisphaerales > UBA1924 > CAYPGJ01. The sequence goes on along the minus strand of JBFXJP010000004.1, from coordinate 64,175 downwards.
ACTTCGTGCTCGGCGCGTTCGGACAGTCGGCGCCGGCTCGCGCGGTTCCGGCGCCGGGCGCGGCGGCGCTGCTCGCGCTGGGGGCGGGCGTGATGGGGCGTCGTCGGCGGACGGCGTGAGCGCGGCGCTGCGCGCGGGTCAGAGGTAGCAGCGTCCCCAGTCGTCTCCCTCGCGGAGCATGGGGAGGATGCGCGTGCGGATGGCGTCGATGCGTTGGCGCAGGATGTCGGCGTTGCGCGGCGAGGGCGTCAAGTCGATGGGGAAGACGCGCGCGAGGGCGTCGTGCTCACCGGAAGCGGCCGCGGCGCACCAGTCGGTCATGAGTTCGCAGTAGCACTCGAAGGTCTCGAAAGGGTCCTGCGTGGCGTGGTCGACGCTGATGTGGGCCGTGGGGATGTCTCCGCTGATGATCCAGAGGAGTGAGTCGGTGTCGGCGACGGGGGGATCGAAGGCGAAGAGGAAGAGGGAGACGGCGCCGGGCATGCCGCAGGCGAAGCGTCGCTCGACGACGTCGGTGCGCCAGGGCATGGCGTCGACGTAGGCGCGGGCGTGCTCGAGGTCGGCGCGGAGGAGCTCGCGGTCCTGTGGGTCTTCGAGGGAGTCGATCCATGTTTCGGGAACGGTGGTTTCGCGCGCTCGCTGCACGTAGTCCATTGTGAATATCTCCACGTCATTCCATATCCGCGGGCTGGGCGTCCGCGGGCTCGGGCTGTTCGGTGACGCCGGCCTCCTTGCGGGCTGTGTCGGCCTTGGCGCGGGCCTTTGCGGCGCGCCGGGCGGAGCGCGAGGCTTCCTCGCGGAGCTTCTCGACCTGCTCGTTAAATTCGGCGTCCTGGGTGGCGCTGGTGCGTTTGGCCATGAATTCCTGGAAGCGTTCGGCGATCTCTCGCTCGGCTTCGGCCGCGGCTTCGTCGGCGTCCTCCTCGGCGCGGCGCGCCAGCTCCTCGGCCTTCCTCGCGCGTTCGAGGGCTTCGAGCTCCTCGGCGGCAACGCCCTCGTCGGGCTCTGGTGAGAGGTTGATCTCGTCTGCCGCGATGGCGAGGAGGGTGACGGGGAGGCGGGAGACGAGGTCTTCGAGCAGGCCACCGAAGGGGTCGGAGGGGAGGTCGTGGCGGACACGGAAGGGGCAGAGGACGATGGTGGCGTCGGCGGAGTGCTGAACGATGGCGTCGGCGCCGTCGAGGGGGACGGTTTCCGCTTCGGCGTCGATGCGGGCGTCGTCGAGGAACTCTTCGAGCCGTTCGCGGGTGTGGTCGGAGGGCTCGTCGGGCTTGGCGGCCGCGAGGACGCGGAGGGTGGCGTACTCCCAGTCCTCGTTGCGGGTCATGAGGTAAGCGAGGAGGAGGAGGAGGCGCGAGGAATCGTCATCGAACCACCAGATGTCGATGCGCCGTTCCTTGTGGGGGGTGGCGTGGATGCGCTCCCACTGGACGTCCTCGGCTTCGAGGACGAGGACGTGCTTGCCCAGGCGGAGGGCGGCGCGGAGGGCGGCGCCGTAGCGGCGCTCGGCGTGCTCGTCGCGGTCCCACTCGGCCTGCTCGAGCCAGTTGAGGAGGATGGTGTTGGCGCGGAGGGGGCCGACGCCGTAGGACTGGAGCATGATGCGCGAGGCGGCGAGGATGTCGGGGCCGTTGATGACGAGCGGGAAGGCGTCGTAGTCGCCGACCTTGAGCTCTTTGGCGAGGGTCTTCTCGGCTTCGATGCGCTCGCTGCGCACGCGCGGTCCTTCGCCCTTGATGAAGCGGACGGCCGTGGTGAAGCCGGCTCCTGCGGAGATCCAGGAGGCGAATCGGAGGAGGTGGTCTCGTCGGTCGGGTGAGTCGGAGAAGGCAAGGATGTGGGGGCGCCAGTCGCGAGCGTGTGCTGGGTCGTAGGCGATCTCAAGGAGGTGGTTGCGGACTTCGTGCAGGTGGTAGGAGCGGGTGGAGTCGGCCCAGCCGACGGGGCCGACGGTTCGGCGGAGGAACTCGAAGAGGCCGAAGAGGATGACGAGGGCGACGAGTCCGGAGGCGAGATCGATGGCGACCATGACGCCGGCGCAGCCGATGGCGCCGAGGAGGGAGAGGTGTGCGTTGAAGAAGCGGAAGCGCGGGCGGAAGGAGGGGCTCTTGGATCGTGCTTCGTAGTAGGTGGCGTAGTTGAGGAGTCCGTAGGAGACGAGGAAGAACATGGAGACGAGGCCTGCGATGAGGTTGAGTCCTCCGATGGCGACGACGGCCAGTGCGATGCCCAGGGTGAGGACGGTGGCGCGTCGTGGGTTTTCGGAGGGGCCCGCGCCTTTGGCGAACGGGGTGAGGGCGAGGACGATACGGTCCTGCGCGAGGGACTGGAGGATGCGCGGGGCGCCGAGGAAGGAGGCCATGCCTGAGGAGATGGTTGCGGCGATGACGCCTGCGTCGAAGAGCCAGCCGACGGAGGAGATGCGTCGCGCGGCGCCCATGTCGGTGGCGAGCGATTCGAGGGGGACGGTTCCGGCCAGGAGGAAGATGAGCGCGAGGTAGACGAGTGTGGAGACGCCGACGGCGGAGAGGATGCCGACGGGGATGGCGCGGCCGGGGTTCTTGAGATCGCCCGACATGCTGACGCCCTGGGTGAAGCCGGTGACGGCCGGGAAGAAGACGGCGAAGAGGACCCAGAAGCCGGGTGAGCGCTGGATGGGCGAGATTGCGGCGTTGAAGTCGTGGATGGAGAAGAGCCCGGCGGCGCCGAGGAAGAAGGAGACGAGGGCCGCGGTGAGGATGACGAGGATGAGGGTCTGGAGTTTGGAAGCCCAGTCGGCGCCGGCCCATGCGAAGCAGAAGAGGAGGCCGACGGCGCCGGCCGCCAGGAGTTGGGTGGCGCGTGGGTGGTCGAGGTCGATGATGGCGGAGGCGGCTTCACCGAAGCCGACGCAGTAGAAGGCTACGGAGATGGCTTGCGCGAGGAAGAGGACAGCGCCGATGGCGCCGCCGAACGCGGGGCCGAGAGTTCGCGAGATGAGGTAGTAGTCACCGCCTTTTTTGACGGTGATGTTGGTGGCGATGGCGGAGAGGGAGAGGGAGGTGAGGAGTGAGATGGCGGTGGCGATGGCGAGGATGGCGATGGACTGGAGGAGTCCGCCGTTGCCGACGACGTAGCCGAGTCGGAGGAAGAGGATGAGGCCGAGGATGGTGAGGAGCGAGGGCGTGAAAACGCCGGAGAACGCGCCGAGTTTCTTTGTGGGGGTTGTCGAGGCGTCGTTTGGCACATCGAGAGGCATGTTGCTGGCGTCCTCCTGACGCGGGTTTGCGGGGGCGTGGTCGCGCCCCGGCGCGTCACCAGACGATCCGTGCGTGATCATGGTACCGAGTGGATGGCGTTGCACGAGCCGCGCAGATCGTTGGGGTTGTGCGGCGTGAGGCGTGCGATCCGCGCGGGAACGAGGGGGATGACGCCTTCAAGCACGTGCGCGAGACGGAGTTGCGCGTTGGGGCGTGCGTGAGCGGTGACAAACTTTGCGCGCTCCCTGGGATGTTCGGAGAAACCCGCGAGCTGGGTGTATCGTATTTCATCATGCAGAGAGGGATTCGGGAGTCGGGACAGGGGACGTCGAAACAAGGTCGGTCGTCTCGAGGGGAGAGAATGATCAAGGTTTTGCTGGTGGACGACGAGGCACGTTTGTGCCAGGCGTGGGAGCGCATGCTCGGCTCGACGCCGGACGTGCGGCTGGTGGGGACGCTGCCGCGTGCGGACGGGTTAGGTGAGGCGGTGGCGCGGAGTGAGCCGAGCATCGTGGTGATCGATCTGATGATGCCCGGGTCGGACCCGATCCGGGCGATCGAGGAGCTGCGCGCGGAGCGACCGAACGTGCGTGTGGTGGTGTACAGCGGTCAACGAGACAGAGAGACGCTGGCGCGCGCGTTCGACGCGGGCGCGTGGGGATACATCGACAAATTGTCTGATCCGGGCGACCTGTTGACGGTGCTGCGTCGTGTGAGCGCGGGGGAGGTGGTGTTTCCGGAAGCGCTGGGCGCTCCGGAGGGCGCCTGAACGGGGTGGCTTAGTTTCGGTTGTAGATGGAGCGGACCTCGGGGGAGAGCGCAACTTCTCCGGCGCGAACGCACATGAGGACGTTGACGAGCTCGTCTTCTCCGTCGTTCTTGGAGGCGTATCCCCAGGCGCCGGCTTCGAGGGCGCGATCGATGAGGTCCTGGCGGACGTGGCCGCTGAAGACGATGACGCGCGCGGAGGGGTAGGATTCGAGGAACTCGGAGGCCGCGTCGAGGGGGTCTTTGCCCGGCATGTCGAGGTCGAGGAGGATGATCTCAGGCTCGACTTCGACGGCGACTTCGTGGAGGGAGTCCGCCGCGGGGAGCCAGCCTTTCCACTCGAACAGGCTCGTGCGCGTGAGTTTGATGCGGAGGGCCTCCGCGACGTGGGGGTTGTCCTCGACGCAGAGGACGCTGATTTTGTCGTCGATGTCCGCCATCTTTCCTTGCTGCCTCAATTTGTCGGGGCGGTCCGCGCGAGGGCAACGCCGTCACGACGAGGGATCGTGACCGCGGGGCGAGCCATCTCGCGGAGCGTCTCCCGGATGGTGGAGATGGAAGGTCGATCGCCGAGCGCACGAACGTCGGCGCGCGGGGTGGTTCCGAGGTACATCACGTGGGAGCCCTGGGGGACGTCCTGGAGCATGCCCGGATCGTCGATGACGTAGAGGTCGTCGGCTCCGTTGCGTGCGTTGAAGTCCGCGGTGTCGAAGCGGAGCGTGCGGAGCTCACCGGAGATGAAGGAGCGGATGCGGGCGTCCTTGACGTCGACGACGGCGCGTCGGCGGGGGGCGTTGGCGTCCGCGGGCTTGTCCGGGGGTGTGGTGAGCTGGAGACGGAGGGTGATGGTCGTGCCGTGGCCCGCGGCCGACTTGATGTCGACTTCGCCGCGCGCTTCGCGCATGAGGCCGTAGACGAGGACGAGGCCGAGACCGGTGGAGATGCCGCGTGTCTTGGTGGAGAAGTAGGGCTCCATGCACCGCTCGCGGACCTCGGGTGTCATGCCGGGCCCGTTGTCGGTGACGCTGAGGAGGAGGGAGGAGCCGGAGCGTCGGGCGCTGATGGTGACAAGGCCGTGGCCCCGCTCGCTCATGGCGTCGGAGGCGTTCTGGACGAGGTTGAAGACGATTTGGGTGAGGGCTGCGCGGGAGATGGCGACGTGTGCGTCGGGGGCGTCGAAGTCGGCTTCGAGTGTCATGCCGCGCGCGAGTGCGCTCTTGAGCACGCCCCGCGCATCGGCCCACCATGCGTCGAGGTCGGTGGCCTCTCCCGGGGGCGCGCGTTCGGGGTCGAGCGCGAGGAGGCGCAGGCCGTTGGCGAGCCTGCGGAGGTATTCGGCTGAGATGCGGATGGCTTCGACGTCCTCGCGGGCCTGCTCGCTGAGCGGCTGCTGCGCGAGGGACTCGAGACGGACACGGACGGGGAGGAGGAGGTTGCCCATGTCGTGGCCGAGCCCTGCAGAGAGGGAGCCCATCATGGCCATGCGTTCGGACATGCGGAGGCGTTCGTGGGTCTCGCGGAGTTCTCGGGTGCGCTCCTCGACGCGCGTCTCGAGGTGGGACTTGTGCTGGGCGAGCTGCTGCTCCATCTCGCGGCGCTCGGTGATGTCGGTGTTGGTGCCGAACCAGCGGGTGATCTGGCCGTTGGCGTCGCGGATGGGGAGCGCGCGGGAGAGGAACCAGCGGTATTCGCCGTCCTTGGCGCGGAGCGGGAAGATGTCCTCCCAGGGCTCGCCGGTTTCGAGCGATCGTCGGAGGGAGGATTCGACACGGTCAACGTGTTCGGGGTGGTGGACCTTCTTCCAGCCCCAGCCCTCCATCTGCTCGAGGGTGGTGCCGGTGAAGTCGTACCAGCGGCGGTTGTACCAGAAGATCCAGCCTGCGGGATCGGCCATCCACGCAAACTGGTGCATGTTGTCGGCGAGGGTTCTGAAGCGTTCTTCGCTCTCGCGGAGCGCGAGCTCAACCTGCTTGCGGTCGGTGATGTCGATGCCGGTGGATTGGACTTCGGTTGCGCGGTTGTCGCGATCGAAGGCGAGGCCTCGGTTGGTCCAGAGCGTCCAGCGCGGGCCGTCGGCGGTCTCGAAGCGGTTCTCGATGCGGACGATGGGGTTGTCGGGGGTGATCCGGTCGAGCTGGGCGCGGATGCTTTCCTTGTCTTCCTCATCGATGAACTGCCAGAAGCTCTGGCCGACGAGAGCGTCGGCGTCGCGGGCGAGGGTGCGGGCGTAGGCCGGGTTGACGAAGAGGATCGTGCCTTCGGGCCGGAAGCGGCAGATCATCTCGGACTGACACTCGACGACGGCGCGGTATCGCTCATCGCTGACGCGGAGCGCGGACTCGGCGCGGATACGGTCGGTGATGTCGACGAGCATGTTCACGGCGCCGATGACGTTGCCGGAGGCGTCGTGGAGCGGGCGCGGGTGGGGCAGGACGTGCCTGCGTGAGCCGTCGGGGCGCTCGACGATGACCTCGTGTCCGAACTGCTCGCGGCCGTCGCGGATCGCGAGGGCCATGGGGCACTCGTCGAGGGGGAGGGGGGAGCCGTCGAGCTTGTAGATGCGGAGGGAGCCGCACCACTGCTCGCCCGGCTCGGGCCGGCGTCCCCAGAGGGCGACGGCGGCGTCGTTGAACATGGTGAGGCGGCCTTGCGCGTCGGTGGCGTACATGGCCGCGGGGACGGCTTCGAGGAACTGTCGCGCTCCCCACTCGCCGTAGGGCGCCTCATCGGAGCCTGCGAGCGCGGCGCCCGCGGCGTGTGTCGATGTGCGGAGAGGATCATTCATGGTCATCACCCGTTGACTGTCCGGGGCGCCGCTCGGAACTCGATGTCTGAGATCAAGTCACCGTTACACGAGCAACGCGGATTCCGGATCACGCGGTCGTTGGATCGTACGCGTGGGGGGCGGGGTGATCACATGAAAAAGCTCTCATTCCCGGGCGGTCTGGGTGTGCGGTGCGCGAGTGGGAGAGATGAGGGCGTTATCACGCGCGCTTCACCGTTCCTTGGGGGAGGCGCGGGAACATTCTCTCGACATGCGTGAGGCACATCCGCCCGCGCATCATGAATAGGAGAAAGATCATGACGACCAGACACACGACGTCGACGAACAAGGGCACGAAGCCGGAAGAGACGCGCGAAGCGCGGAGAGACCGGCAGGAGAAGCCGAGCACGCAGCCCGGCTCGCCGTCCGGAGTGGAGAAACCGGGCGAGCGCGAGGATCCGAAGCATCGCAGTCGCGAGATGAGCGACCAGGATTGCGGCTGCGGCCCGCAAGGCGAATCCGACGAGCCTCGCGTCGAGGAGGACGAGACGGGCACGTCGGAGGATGAGACCACCAAGGGCACGAGACACCCAGCGCGGGGCTCGTGATCGCCGACGACAGGTTGGTTCTTGCGACGCGGGCGCGGCCCGGCGGCTGAATATGGCCGACCGGGCCGCTTTTTAGTACGGGCTGCGTCACGGAAGTCCGCTGTGGACACCGGGGCCTGCCATGACCGCGAGATAAAAACGACGGCGAGCGCCGGGGCGTCCTCCCTCGCCCGCCGGTCGCTCGCCGTGCGTTGACGTGATGTGCTCGGAGGGAGAGCCCGCCCGAGCGGAGCGATTACTTCGAGCGCGAGCCGCTCCCGGAGTTCTTCGTGCGGCCCTCCTTGCGTCGCTGCTTGTTGACCGTGCGGGCCGCGATCTCCTTGGCTCGCTCGAGAGAGCGGCCCTGCTCGCGCTCGCTGTCCTTCACGTGCTCATACTGACGTTCGTCCTTCTTCGACCAGGCCTTCTTCGACATGGGGATTCTCCGTTCGTGTTGCGCGCAGCCCGTGCGGGTCAGCCGCGCCATTTGTCCACGACCTCGCCGCTGCGCACGTGGACGTAGGTGTTGATGAACCGGACGTTCTGGACCTCGGGCTGCTCCGTGGGCTCGTCGCTGTCCTTGCCCTTGCCGATTGAGAGCAATGACGGGTCGGTGTGCATGTGCTGGAAGGTCCATCGCCAGACTTCGGAGCCGTCCGCAAGCATGGTCTTCTGATCGGGCTTGCCGAACATGGCGAGCGCCCACTGGCTGTCATCGCCGATGGCGAGACGGTCGTAGGTGGCGTCGCTGATGTACGAGCCCTGGGTGAGGGTGAGAGGGCCTTCGAGCTTCATCGTGCCCTCGACGCGCATCGTGCCGCAGCCGGCAAGCGCGGTTACCAGCGCCAGAGGCGCGAGAGCGGGGAGGAATCGTGTCGTGGTCATGTGCGTTCCTGTGTTGGAGATGGGTGTGTGGGCTGGGCCATAGGGGTTTGCGGGGTGGGCCCGGGCGGGCGGCTCTTGGGAGGGATTCCTCCACCGGTGGGCGGTGTGCCGTTGCGCGAGGCGTGGTCGGAGAGGTTGAGCATGTCGGTGACGATGGCGATGCTGCTGAGCGCGCCGGCCGCGGTGCGGACGAGACGCAGGGTTCGACCGACGCCGAGAACCGAGACAACGGCAAAGATCGAGCCGGTGAGGAGCTTCGGATCGCTCAGTGATCGCGCGACGGCCTTTCCCGCGTCGGCCAGGAGGTCGGCGGGGTCGAAGCCTCGGCGCTCCTGTTTCTCGCTTTGATTGTCGTCATCGCCCGGGAGGAGCTCCTTGAGTTGTTCGCGGGCCGCGCGTTCACGGGCCGCGGCCTCGGGGGAGGCGCGGAGGCGTTTGAGCGAACGGAGCGCGAACCACGCCAGTGTGGAAGCGGCGATGAGCGCGATGCCGGAGATGATGAGGACGGCGGGCACGGGCCCGAGCTCGCGGGCCAGGAGCATGCCGCCGGCCACGAGCAGCCCGCAGGCGGCGCCGGCGCCGACGATCGCTGCGACCACGAGCAAGGCGAGGCGCGCGGCGGCGCGCCCCGCCTTGTTGAGCAGCAGGGATGACTCGGCGTCGATCCATCCGACGGCCGCGTCGGCCATGTTTCGGAGTTCCGAGAGCATGGATTAGCGGCGCGGGAGCATGCGGGAGAGGACCGCGCCGACGCCGAGCGCGATGAGGATCGACGTCGTGGGATTCTTCTTGACGTACTCGCACATGCTCTCGTGCGCTTCGCCGGCCTTCTCCGCCACGCGCTTGGACGCGTTGATGGCGGTGTCGGCGCCGTGCTTCACGGCCTCGATGCCCTTCTCCGCGGCGTGCGTGACGGTGTCGGCGACGTCGGTCTTGAGCTGGCGGACATCGTCGGTGATGTCCTTGACGGTGGCGTGGGAGTTCTTCGACGCTGCGGCGCGAGTCTCGGTGGCGGCCATTATGGTTTCCTTTCTCTCAGATGACTGTGTTGAAGGCGTCGCCCGCGCGACGCTGCGAGAAAGGATTGGGGCGTCGGGTGAGGCGGCGCTGAACGCGGGATGAATCTCGACTCATGCTGTTCCCGAGCGCCGACGCGCGGGGCTCACGCGCGTTTCGGCGGCTTGCGCACGCATGACGCAAGGATGATTGTGAATTCATGCGCGGGTCATCGTGGCCTTAGTGCGGGCGGTGAAAGTCTCTCACGGGTCGGACAAGGGGCCGGACCGATCCGGAAGACGACTCGGCCCAGAAAGGACCTGAACACATGAGACTCAGCACTATTGCCATTACCGCTTCGCTGCTCGCCGGTTCCGCTGGCCTGACGCTCTCGGCGAACGCCGCGCAGGATCGCGCCAACAACCAGAACCGCGATCGGACGACGCAGCGCGACACGCACCGGGACGCGTCGCACGCACGCACCGACAAGAACAACTACCCCACGCACTTCGTTTCGGCGGACAAGCTCCGCGGGACGACGGTGGTGAACCGCTCGGGCGAGAGCATCGGCACGATCTCCGATCTGGTGATCGACCTCGGCTCGGGGTACGCCCCGTACGCCGTGGTGGACACGAGCAACATGATCGGCCTGGGCGGTCGGACGGTGGCCGTGCCGTACGCGTCGTTCTCCTGGAACAGCGCGGAGGGCCAGCCGATGCTGGACCAGACCAAGGAGCAGCTCGAGCGTCTGCGCCCGTTCGATCGGGACGTGTGGGCGTCGGGCAAGAGCAGCGATTTCCTGACGGACCTCCAGCGCGAGTACCGGCAGGAGATGCGTGATCCCTACGCGGACGGCCTGGACAAGTCGCGGACGGCGACCATCAAGGGCAAGATCATCAGCATCGACCGCGAGGACAAGCTGCTGCGCGACGACCACACGGTGGTCGTGGTGCAGACGGACCAGGGCGTGCGGCGCGTGGTGCTCGGCCCCTCGTGGTACGTGACGACGAGAGACCAGCCGCTGGCGCGCGACAAGGACGTCACGCTGATGGCGTACGAGGTCTCTCGCGCCGGCGAGCCGACGTATGTCGCGTCGTGGTTCAACGTCGACGGGCAGAAGATCAACCTGCGCGACGGCAGCGGGCGGCCGGCCTGGGGCGTGCGCTCCACGGGCGACGCGGGCGCGGATGCGGCGCGGGTCCGTGACGGGTACGCGCTCCTGAGCGAGCTCGACGGGAAGGATGTCTCCTGCCGCGGCGTGGACTGCGGCGATGTGACGGACATGGTCGTTGAGTGCTCCTCGGGCAAGCTGGCGTTCTTCGTGATCGACCCGGATGAGAACTTCCTGGGCATCGCGGACACCAACCGCCTGGCGCCGTTCGAGGCGATGAGCTTCTCGACGCCCGACACGATCCGTCTGGACGCGAGCAAGGAGATGGTCCTGAACAGCCCGGAGCTGCCGGACGATCTCAAGACGCTCGACCGCGCTGCGTGCGACCGGCTCTACCGCTCGTACGATGTGGGCCGGCTGCACCGTGAGCACGGCTCGATGACGAGAACGCGCTAACAACGCGTTGCGCGTCGATGACGCGCACTTGTCCCTCTGCGGCCGCGATGTGTGGACGCGCATCGCGGCTGCTTCCCGGTTTCCGCGCTCGACGAGCGGCCTGCGCAGATGAGGCGTGATTCACGCCCCGATCACCGGCCCCTCACGCGATCGGCGGAGACTCTGGTTGACACCTACCGCGGCGCCGGGCTCGGGCGCGCGTCGCCAACTCGAACGAAAGGAGATGCATCATGCTTGGTTGGGCCCTCGCGTTCTTTCTCGTCGCCATCGTCGCGGCGCTCTTCGGCTTCGGCGGCATTGCGGCCGGCGCGGCCTCGATCGCGAAGATCCTGTTCTTCATCTTTCTCGTGCTGTTCCTGCTCTCGCTGATCGTCGGGCTCGTCCGGCGCGGCGGCGCCTCGGCCGTCTGACGCGCGAGCGGCACGCACTCAGTCCCGGGAGACACCCGCATGACTCGTTCCACCGATCGGGACATCAGGCCATTGGCGGCCCTCATCGCGGCCGTCGCCCTCACGCTCGCCCTCCCCGTCACGCTCGCCGGATGCAACACCACGGAGGGCGCGGGTGAGGACCTGCAGGAACTGGGCAAGGCCATCGACGATGCGGCCGAGGACGCGAAGGACTGACCCGACGCCCGCCGGGGGCCTCGATCGCGACCACACTGAACCTCAACGACGAAAGGAATCACTCATGGAGACCATCACCACCCTGGAGCCCAAGACCATCAGCAGCCTCCAGAATCTCATCCGCATCAACATCGACAGCGCGAAGGGGTTCGACAAGGCGGCGCAGCAGATCGAGCACACGCCGACGGCGCAGCTCTTCAAGAGCATCGCCGGTGAGCGGCGCGCGTTCGCCGAGGAACTGAGACGGTACGTGCGGATGAACGACGAAGAGGCCGCGGACTCCGGTAGCATCAAGGGCCAGATCCACCGCTGGTGGATCAACATCGTGGGCACGGTGCGCGACGGCGATCAGCACGCGATCCTGGCTGAGGCGGAGCGCGGTGAGGACGCCATCAAGCACGCCTACGAGGACACGCTCCCGCCGATCGCGGGCAACCCGCTCAACCGCGTGCTCCAGGACCAGTACGCACGGGTGAAGCAGGCGCACGACCGCATCCGGGACCTGCGCGACGCGACACGCTGAGGGTCGCGTCAGACGACATGATCGGACTCGCTCAGCAGCGGCCGCTCGGACCGGCAACGGGACGGGCGGCCTTTCTCTTTACGACGCCGAACCGTCGCCTTCTGGCGCAGAGCCATCGCGTGCGGCACGCCCGTTGGACGCCCCCTCTCCCGTGACGGAAGCTCGCGAGCGGATCGGAAGGTCGACGGTGAACTCGGCGCCGCCTCCGGGGAGGTTGCGCGCCGCGATGTCCCCGCCGTGGAGCTCGGCTATGCCTTTGGCGATGGCGAGCCCCAGGCCGTGACCGTGCCCGCGCTTGGGCTCCTCCTGCCCGCGGACGTGACGATCGAAGATGGTGTCGATGATCTCGGGGGCGATGCCCGGGCCGCCGTCGCGCACCGCGATGGTGAAGCGTGAGCCGGTGGAGGAGGCCACGACGAGCACGCGCCCGGATCGAGGCGTGAAGCGGATCGCGTTGCGGATGAGGTTGTTGAGCATCGTCCGCAGGAGGTCCGGGTCGCCGATGACGCACGATTCATCGGGGTCGTTCTGATCGGCCAGGGTGGGCTCGAGGCGGACGGTGTAGAGGTCGGCCATGGCCGCGCAATCGACGACGGCGTCCATGACGAGCTCGTTGGGCGGATAGCTTCGGAGACGAGCAAGGCCGCTGCCGTCGCGGACGCGCGTCAGCATGAGAAAGCTCTCGATGAGCTTGCCGAGCTTGCGCATCTCGTCCTCGGTGGTCTCGACGAACTCGACGGCGCTCTCCGGGAAGCCGCTGCGGTCGAGCGTCTGCGATTCGAGGAGGAGCGTGGCGATGGGCGTCTTCAACTCGTGGGAGATGTTCGAGAGGAACCGCTCCTGCGCGGCGAACGCGGCGCGGATGCGGGCTCGCGCGGCGTCCAGCTCGCGCGTCAGCTCAGCGATCTCCGCGTTGCGGCTCTCGATGACGAGCTTCTTGTCGATCGTCTCCGGGCGCAGCTGGCCGGCCACGTCGGAGAGGCGCCGGATGGGCTCCACCGCGATGCCCGCGATGAGCCAGCCGCTGAACGCGCTCGCGAGCAGCCCGATGAGCCCGCCGATCACGAGCACGCGCGTGATGAGCGCGTGCTGCTCGACCAGGTACGCGTCGCTCGTCACCACGATCAGCGCGTAGTTCGCGCCGTCATCGGACCGGATCCGCAGCGCCACGGCCTGGGACGTCTCCCGGTCGGAGAGCCGATCGTCGGCCTCCTTCTCGTCCAGCGCGGCGCGCTGCGGACGCCCGGACTCGATCGCCAGCGGCGCGAGCCGGCTCGACAGCGCGGGCCAACGCGTCGCGCCGGGCAGCACCGTCTTGCCCGTGGCGTCCACCAGATCGGCGCCCGAACGATCGAACTGCACGTAGCCCAGCTCCGCCTGCGCGACCACGGCCAGCTCCTGACGTGTCAGCAACGGCAGGCGCGACCGAACCTCCGCGGCCATGTACTGCGCGCGCTCGAGCAACTGGCGCTCGAAGAGCGTGCGCGAGACGTCCCGCTGATGGAACCAGAACGCCCCGCCGATGACGAGCTGGATGAGCGTGAACACCGCGATCACCCAGACCGTCAGGCGTGTTCGGAGCGAGATGCGCGCGGCTCGGGGCTCGACGTCGTCGGCGGGCATCCGTCAGTCCATCACGCCGAACCGGTATCCGGCGCCTTTGACGGTGTGGATGAGCTCGCGGTCGAAGCCGCGATCGAGCTTCTTCCGGAGGCTCGAGACGTAGACGTCGATCACGTTGCTGCCCGGCTCGAGATTCGTGTCCCAGACCTTCTCGCCGATCTGGATGCGGCTGAGCACGCGGTTGGGGTTGCGCATCAGGTACTCGAGCAGCGCGAACTCCTTGTTGGAAAGCTCGACCTCGACCTCCCCGCGGTTGGCGGTGCGAGTGTAGAGGTCGAGCTCGAGGTCCTCGCATCGGAGCACGCGCCCCTCGCTGGCCTCCCCGCGTCGGAAGTGCGCACGGAGACGAGCGAGCAGCTCCTCGAACTCGAAAGGCTTGGTGAGATAATCGTCGGCGCCCGCGTCCAGCCCCCCCACCTTGTCCTCGGTGCTGGAGAGCGCGGTGAGCATGAGGATCGGGGCGCTGACCGACCGTCGACGCAGGTTCCGGCACACCTCGACGCCGTCCCGATCCGGCAGCATCAGGTCGAGCACGATCGCGTCGTACTCCCCCGACGCGGCCAGCTCCTCGCCCTCGAAGCCGGAGTGGGAAACGTCCACGGCGTAACCATTCTCGCGGAGGCCGCGCTGGATGCCCTCCGCCATCCTCGGGTTGTCCTCGATCACCAGAATCCGCATATGGCGTGCTCCGTTGCGACCGCGCGTCCATCGTCATTCCGAGAGCGCGGCCGCAAGACCGTCAACACAGAACCGGCGGCGCCATGCACGCCGATCGCAGGAGAATACGCGAGAGAGTGCGCGCATGTCATGAAAAAAAGTTCAGCCATGCCCCGCTTGACGCGCACCCTCGATACCCGTGCGACGTGCGCAGCGCGTTCGCCGGCAAACACCTGCGCGTGCGCATACACCGTCGCACCGATCCAATCCGCCGCGCGTCCGCGCCGTGATTACCGTACATCTTTGTCCAGATGCAGGCAGGCGCGCCGCACAAACCCACAGAGTTCCACACGAGGTATGAACGTCTGTTGAAATCCCGTCTCCAACCCTGACGCCCGGATCGTTTGTTCAATATCGACGCTGTCCCTCCGCGACACACACCCAGCGGTATCATGCCGCGCCCACCACAGTGAACACGCTCCGACCACATCACCCCCGTGTGAGAGCACAATGAAAGCGCAGCCCCTCCGCGCGGTTGAGAACGCTCGCGCCGCGGCGTTCCGCGTTTGCCAGCGCCCAGAGCGAGCAGACTCGCCACTACTCTTCGCGATCCTCCTCGCCATCAGCATCGCGGCCTGCAAACGCCAGCCCCCACCCCCTTCCCCCCCTCCCGCGGCCGTCACCGTCGCGAAACCCATCGTCCGTGAAGTCGTCGAGTGGGACGATTACTCCGGCAGGCTCGAGGCCGTGGAGACGGTCGAGGTTCGCGCCCGTGTCAGCGGCTACATCGAGAGCGCTGATTTCGTGGAAGGCTCGCTCGTCAAGGCCGGCGACCTGCTCTTCGTCATCGACCCGCGCCCCTTCGAGGTCGAGCTCGCACGTGCCGAGGCCGAGCTCACACGCGCCAAGGCGAGCCACTCCTACGCATCGCACCTCTACGGGCAGGTCGACCGGGCGTTCCGCAACCAGGCGGCATCGGAGAACGAGCACGAGGACGCCCGACGCGGCATGCTCGAGGCCGAGGCCGCGGTCGCGGCGGGCGAGTCCGCCGTGCGCGGCGCCAAGCTCGACCTCGAATGGTCTCGCGTCAGCGCGCCCATCTCAGGCCGTGTCAGCCGCAAGATCGTCACTCCGGGCAACCTCATCACCGGCGGTGCCGGACAGGCAACACTCCTCACCACGATCACATCCGTCGACCCCATCTATTGCTACGTCGATGCGGATGAACAGTCCGTCCTCAAGTACCAACGGATGGCCGAGGCGGGCACGAGGCGCAGCGCCCGCCGCACACGCATCCCCGTCTACCTCCGACTCGCGGACGAGACCGGCTTCCCGCACGCCGGCACCCTCGACTTCGTCGACAACCGACTGAGCCCCACGACAGGCACGGTCCGCGCTCGCGGCGTCTTCCCCAACCCCGACGGATGGATGCTGCCCGGCTACTTCGGGCTCGTACGCGTCCCGGGCAGCGGACGCTACGAAGCGATCCTCGTGCCCGACGCCGCAGTCACGAGCGATCTCGACCAGCGTCGTCTGCTCGTAGTCAACGCCGACAACGTCGTCGAGACGCGCCCCGTCGAACTCGGCGCCCTCTTCGGAAAGTATCGCGCGATCAAGTCCGGCATCGGCCCCGCCGACCGCGTCATCATCAATGGCCTCATGCACGCCCGCCCCGGCGCCACCGTCGCCCCGCAGGAAACAACGCTCTCCCCGGATGACGTCTCGCTCGGCTCGCCGGGCACACCGGGCGCCGCAGACCCCACTCAGGCCGACCCCGACGCGCCCGCCTCCACTCCGACCGGGGGCGGCGTGACGCCATGAGCTTCGCCCACTTCTTCATCGACCGCCCCGTCTTCGCCGCCGTCCTCTCGATCGTCATCGTGATCGTCGGCGCGATCGCCGCGGCCGTGCTCCCCGTCTCGCAGTACCCGGAGATCGTCCCGCCCACGGTCGTCGTCACCGCCCGCTACCCCGGCGCCAGCGCCGAGGTCGTCGCATCCACGCTCGCCACGCCCATCGAGCAGCAGGTCAACGGCATCGAGGACATGCTCTACATGTCCAGCCAGTGCACGAACAACGGTGAGATGACGCTCACCGTCACATTCCGGCTCGGCACGGACCTCGACATTGCGCAGGTGCAGGTGCAGAACCGCGTCGCCATCGCGGAGCCGCAGGTGCCCGAGGATGTGCGCCGCCTGGGCATCACCGTGCGCAAATCCTCCCCCGACCTGATCCTCGCCACCGGGCTCTACTCCCCGGACGGCAGCCGCGACACGCTCTACCTGAGCAACTACGCCACCCTGCAGATCCGAGACGAGCTGGCGCGCCTGCCGGGGGTGGGGGACCTCACGATCTTCGGCGCGCGTGACTACTCGATGCGCATCTGGCTCGACCCGGAGAAGCTGGCCGCGCGCGAGCTCACCGCGGGCGACGTGGTACGCGCGGTGCAGGAGCAGAACATCCAGGTGGCCGCGGGCGTGGTGGGCGGGCCCCCGCTCCCGCCCGGCACGTCGGACTTCCAATACACCGTCAGCGCGCTGGGCCGACTCACGCAGCCCCAGGAGTTCGCCGAGATCATCGTCCGAACCGGCGCCCAGGGCGAGATCACGCGCCTGCGCGACGTCGCGCGCGTCGAGCTCGGCGCCGCGGACTACGGAACCGGCTTCCGCTTCAACGGCTACAACTCGGTCGGCATCGGCGTCTTCCTGCTGCCCGGCGCCAACGCGCTGGAGACCGCCAACGCCGTCTACGCGAAAATGAAGGAGCTCTCGCGCAGCTTCCCCCCCGGCGTCACCTACGCCATCCCCTACGACACCACCGTCTTCGTCCGCCACAGCATCAAGGACGTCATCAAGACCCTCCTCGAGGCGGTCGCGCTCGTCGTCCTCGTCGTCATGGTGTTCCTCCAGTCCTGGCGTGCCTCCCTCATCCCACTCCTTGCGATCCCCGTCTCGCTCGTGGGCACGTTCGCCGTGATGGCCGCGTTCGGCTTCTCGATCAACAACCTCTCCCTCTTCGGCATCGTCCTCGCTGTCGGCATCGTTGTGGACGACGCCATCGTCGTCGTCGAGAACATCGAGCGCTGGATCGAGGAGGGCCTCCCCCCGCGCGAAGCGGCGCACAAGGCCATGACCGAGGTCACCGGCGCCGTGATCGCCATCGCCTTCGGCCTCTCCGCCGTGTTCATCCCCGTCGCATTCATCAGCGGCATCACCGGCCAGTTCTACCGCCAGTTCGCCCTCACCATCGCGTTCTCCACCCTCCTCTCCGCCCTCAACTCCCTCACCCTCAGCCCCGCGCTCGCCGCCATCCTCCTCAAGCCGCGTCATGGCAGGCAGGACTGGCTCACCGTCATCCTCAACGCCCTCCTCGGCTGGTTCTTCCGGCTCTTCAACCGCAGTCTCCAGGGCGTGACGTCCGTGTACGCGGGCACGCTGCGCCGCGTCGCACGACTCAGCGCACTCGTGCTCCTGGTCTACGTCGGCTTCCTTGCTCTGACGTTGCTCGGGTTCCGCGCCGTGCCCACCGGGTTCATCCCCTCACAGGACGCCGGGTACCTGATCGTCAATCTCCAGATGCCCGACGCGGCCACCATCGACCGCACCGAGCCCGTCATGACACGGCTCGCGGAGATCGCCCGCGCCACGCCCGGCGTCGGCCACACCGTCGCCATCTCCGGCTTCTCCATCCTCAACCGCACCAACCAGACCAACGCGGGCACGATGTTCCTCCCCCTCAAGGACTTCGAGAAACGCGTCGGCCACCCGGACCAGACCTCCAGCGCGATCGCGGCCCGCCTGATGCGCGAGTACAGCCAGGTGCAGGAAGGCTTCGCGCTCGTGCTCGCGCCGCCCCCCGTCCGCGGGCTCGGCAACGCCGGCGGCTTCAAGATGCAGATCGAAGACCGCACCGGACAGGCCACGCCGCAGGAACTCCAGGCGGCCACCGATGCCGTGATCGCGGCCGCGCGCAGGCACCCCGACCTCCGCTCCATCTTCTCCACCTTCCGCGCCAGCGTCCCGCAGCTCTACGCCAACGTGAACCGCTCCAAGGTCAAGATGCAGGACGTCCAGGTGACCGACGTCTTCGAGGCGCTCCAGGTCTACCTGGGCAGCCTGTACGTCAACGACTTCAACTACCTCGGCCGCACCTACCGAGTCACCGCGCAGGCGGACGCACCTTTCCGCGCCACCGTCGACACCGTCTCGCAACTCAAGACACGCAATCGCGCCGGCGAGATGGTCCCGCTCGGCTCGCTCCTCGACCTCGAGGACCGCACCGGGCCCGACCGCATCGGACGCTACAACCTCTACCGCACGGCCGAGATCGCCGGAAGCGGCGCGCCGGGCGTCAGCAGCCGACAGGCCATGACCATCATGGAGGACATCGCGCGCCAGAACCTCCCGAGCGGCTACGCCTTCGAGTGGACCGAACTGGCGTACCAGGAGCAGTCCGCCGGCAACACCGCCCTGCTCATCTTCCCCCTCTGCGTCCTCTTCGTCTGGCTCGTCCATGCCGCCGAGTACGAGAGCTTCGCCCTCTCCACCGCCATCATCCTCATCGTCCCCATGTGCCTTCTCTGCGGCATCGCCGGCGTCTGGCTCCTCGGGATGGAGAACAACATCTTCACCCAGATCGGATTCGTGGTGCTCGCCGGACTGAGCGCCAAGAACGCCGTGCTCATCGTCGAGTTCGCAAAGCAGCAGGAGGAGCATGGCAAGGGGTACTTCGACGCGGCGATCGAGGCTGCGCGACTCCGCCTCCGCCCCATCCTCATGACCAGCTTCGCGTTCATCATGGGCGTCATCCCCCTGGCCATCGCCACCGGCGCCGGCGCCGAGATGCGCCGCGCGCTCGGCACCGTCGTCGTCTTCGGCATGCTGGGCGTGACGATCTTCGGCCTCTTCCTCACGCCCGTCTTCTACGTCGTCATCCGGTGGTTCGGCACGAAGCTCGGCGTAAAGCCACCGCGCCACCCCCAGCACGAGCACGCTGCCTGAGCAATGAAAAAGCCGCGTCCGGGTCGACCGAACGCGGCTCTTCTGTCTCAAGCGGAGAGGGAGGGATTCGAACCCTCGAGTGAGCATGCTCACTACCGGTTTTCGAGACCGGCCCATTCAACCACTCTGGCACCTCTCCGGATGCCGGGCGGAAAGTGTAGCGGCTCCTGACCCGCGCGGGGGACGCGCCTCAGTGGGCCCGGATAAACAGGGCCCACGCCGCCACCAGCACCGGGATCAGGATCAGGGCCGAGTACTTCAGGTACCCCAGGAACGACGGCATCCGCACTCCCGACGCCTCCGCGATCGACTTCACCATGAAGTTCGGCCCGTTCCCGATGTACGTCCCCGCCCCGAAGAACACCGCCCCGAGCGAGATCGCGGCGAGCAGCGTCGGCCCGTGCACCAGCAGCTCCCGGGGCGTGCCCGGGTCGATCAGGTACGACCGCTCGATGAACTGCAGCACCGTCTGAGGCTGCACCTCCAGCCCGATCGTCGAGAACGCCAGCTGCAGGAACGTGAGGTACGTCGGCGCGTTGTCCAGCGCGGCGCTCAGGAACCCCGTGAAGAAGAAGTACTGCGTCGGAGACTCCAGACCCAGCTTCGAGCCGTTGGCCGCGAGGTACGCCAGTGCGGGCGCCATCGTGCAGAAGATGCCCACGAACAGGAAGCCCACCTCCTTGGCCGGCTCGAACGTGAACCGGTTCCGGGTGTACAGCTCCCGGTCGGTGATGAGGTACACCGCCAACGCCGTGATGATCTGCAGCGCCGGACCCACCGGAACCCCGTGATACCCCGCGTAACGCGCCAGCAGCGGATCGAGGAACACCGCCCCCACCACCACAGCCAGCCCCAGCATCCCGTTCGTCCCCGTGATCGACACCACCCGGCGCGAACCCTGCGCCGTGGCGGCATCCGCAGGCGCCACCACCGGCTCCGCCCGCGGGATCCGCGAATCGATCACGTAGAAGCACGCGAGCAGCAGCCCGCAGACGAACAGCCACTCCTTCCACAGGTGGAACGTCGTCCAGAAGAACGGCACTCCGCGCATGAACCCCAGATACAGCGGCGGATCGCCGATCGGCGTCAAGCACCCCCCGCAGTTCGACACGATGAAGATGAAGAACACGATGTGGATCGGCCTGAGCCGCCCGTGGTTGATCCGCATGAACGGCCGGATCAGCAGCATCGACGCGCCCGTCGTCCCCACCACGTTCGCGATCACCGCGCCCACCCCGAGCAGCAACGTGTTCACCAGCGGCCTGCCCTTGGCCCCCACGTCGATCACGATCGCCCCCGACACGATGTACAGCCCCACCACCAGCGCCATGAACTGGTAGTACTCGATGGCGACGTGGCTCATCTTGTACTGCCCATACCCCCCGTACGCCCACAGCATGTACGCCGCGACGAACCCCCCCAGCAAAAACGCGAAGTCCGGGTAGTGCGCGTGCCAGAACTTCGCGCTGATGAACGGCATGAGCGCGATCGACAGCAACAACAGCCCGAACGGCGCCAGCAGGAACACTGGGATCACCGGCTTCCGCGCCGGCTCGTGCGACACGTGCGGGTCTTCCCCCTCCTCGTGCCCCTCCTCCACCGACGCCCCGTGCAGCGCCCGCCTCGTTCCGTCCGGCAGGATCTCCAGCACG
This sequence comes from Phycisphaerales bacterium, assembly GCA_050174775.1. Classification (GTDB taxonomy): domain Bacteria; phylum Planctomycetota; class Phycisphaerae; order Phycisphaerales; family UBA1924; genus CAYPGJ01. The sequence continues at coordinate 43,288 of JBFXJP010000004.1, read as the reverse complement.
TGCGGCATCCCCCCCACCGCTGCCTCCCCCTCCACCGCGCTCGTCACCGGCCCCGACGCGGCCCCCTTCTCCTCCCACTCCGCCGGCACAAACACCGCCACCAGCACTCCCAGCAGCACCCCGCACAGCGCCGACAGCGCCCAGCACCTGGGTCCGTGAAAGCCGCCTGCGTGAGCCATGCGTCCCGCCTCCTGCGCCCAAACATCACCGCCCCCAAGCCCCTCGCTCGGGAGTGGCGAAGAGGATAGGGGGTGGGCTCCCGCGGCGCCCGGGTAGAATGCGCGAAATCGACGGCGCCCAACGCGGAATACAGGATCACGAGGGCGCTTGACGTCCACGCTCTCCCCACACCCGCCACACCGCTCAGCCCACGAGCACGGAGCGACCCACCATGATCCCCATCCTCGCCCTCGACGACGAAGGCGTCCTGATGATCATCGCCATGGGCCTCGGCGTCGCCGTCATCGGAATCATCTCCGGCACCCTCAAGCACATCTTCACCGTCCGCGCACGCGAAGCAAGCCGACGCGAAATCGCCGCCTACATCGCCGAAGGCTCCATGACCCCCGAGGAAGGCGAGCGACTCATGCGCGCGCGACCCGGCGAGCGAATCTGACACCATCACGGCGCCGCCGCGCCACACTCTTGCGGAGCACACACATGGACGACGTCCTACGAGAAATGATCCAGCGCGGGGTCATCATCCCCGTCATCGCCATCGTCTTCGGCTGCACCATCCCCATCGTCCACGCCATCGCCAACGGCATCCGCGGCTCCATCGTCGGCCGCGCACGCGAAGAGGCCCGGCGCGAAATCGCCGCCTACGTCGCCGAGGGCTCCATGACCCCCGACGACGCCGAGCGCATCCTCAACGCCGGCCGCAGCAAGGACAAAAAGGGCTCGTGCGGGTGGTGATCGCCGCGATCACCGCGCCACCTCGATCGCCCTCGTCTCCCGCAGCACCGTCACCTTGATCTCCCCCGGGAACGTCATCTCCTCCGAAACTTTGTCCGCGATCCGCTTGGCCACCAGCCACGCCTCATCGTCCGACACCTTGGCCGCGTCCACCATCACGCGCACCTCGCGCCCCGCCTGGATCGCGTACGCCTCCGTCACCCCCTTCTGTCCCAGCGCGATGTCCTGCAGCGCCTCGAGCCGCTGGATATACCGCTCCAGCGACTCCCGTCTCGCCCCCGGCCGCGCCCCCGACACCGCGTCCGCCGCCATCACGATCGGCGTGTAGAACGACGTCGCCGGGATATCCGCGTGGTGCCCCCCGATCGCGTTCAGCACCGGCTCCTTCTCCCCGTACTGCTTCGCAAAGTCCATCCCGATCTTCGGGTGACCGCCCTCCATCTCGTGGTCCATCGCCTTGCCGATGTCGTGCAGGAACCCGCACCGACGCGCCAGCGCCCCATCCAACCCCAGCTGGTCCGCGATGATCTGCGACAGATACGCCACCTCCAGCGAGTGCGCCAGAACGTTCTGCCCGTACGACGACCGGAAGTGCAATCTCCCCATCGCCTCACGCACCTTCGGATGGATCGACCGCAAATTCGCCTCCATCACGGCGTCGCGCCCGTACTTCTCGATCTTCTCCTGCATCTCCCGCTTGACCTGCTCCACCACCTCCTCGATCCGCGTCGGATGCACACGACCGTCCGCCACCAGCTTCTGGAGCGCCTCCACCGCGATCGCCTGCCGAACCTTGTCGAAGCACGACACCGAGATCACTCCCGGCGTGTCATCCACCAGAATGTCCACCCCCGTCGCCTTCTCGATCGCGCGGATGTTCCGACCCTCACGACCGATGATCCGCCCCTTCATGTCGTCCGACGGGATCTCCACCGATCGCACCGTGCTCTCCGACGTGTGCTCGGCCGCGTACCGCTGAATCGCCTGCAGCGTGATCTCGCGCGACTTCTCCTTGGCCTCGGCGATCGCGTCCTCCGTGATCTTCCGCGCCACCTTGGCCGCGTCGTGCCGCGCATCCTCCTCGATCTTGATCAGCAGCTCCGCCTTGGCCTGCTCGCGCGTCATGTCCGCGATCCGCAGCAGCTCGTCCTGCTGACGACGCAGGACGTCGTCCAGCTTGCTCTCCTTCTCCGTCATGCGGGTCTCTTTGGCCTTCAGACCGTCGATGCTCTTCTGCAGCGCCTCCTCCTTCGACGCCAGCGTCTCCAGCTTCCGGTCCAGCAGGTCCTCCCGCTTCTTGAGCCGCTGCTCGTCCTCCCGCATCGCGGCCCGCTTCCGCTCCGACTCCTGCTCGATCGATTGCCGCTGCGCCAACGCGGCCTTCTCACCCTCCACCCGCGCTCGCTGCGCCTCAGCCTCCCCCTCGGCCCGCGCCTGGCTCACCACCCGCTCAGCCTCGGCCTTCGCGCCCGACAACGTCTTGCCGATCACCAGCCGAACAACATTCAACGCCAGCACACCCCCGACCACCAGACCCACGAGCCCCCCCACGATCCATGCGACCAGGTTCGAGGAGCCGCTCTGCTGCGCGAGGCTCGGGGCGACGAACGAAAGAAGCACAGGGACGGACATCGCGACGTTCCTTCGCGAGCGACCCACAGATCAGGGCCGCGGTGAACCGCCGGACATCCGGGCGGAGCGACGTCGCGTCCTCACTCGAGCGCGCAACAAACGCGCTCACACTGCCTCAAGATCAACCCGTAGCGCTGCTCCCACGCACGACGAAGGGCCCGACGGCCCGCGCAACGCTCTCTCCATCCTGTGCCGCGTCTCTGTCCGTCGTGCGCTCCGCGAGAATTGGGTTCGCGATGGTCTACAGCCGAGCAACTCGGTAAAGCCGGGTCAATCTATGTGCCGGAGCGCCGCCGCTCCGGGCCCGATGCGTCGCCACGAGGACGACTCCATCGAGGGCAGGTATCGGCCCGCCTTCCTGACGGGCCGGGAGGCCGCGCCGACCAACGCCGGCGGGGAGGGTATGAATGAATCAACAATACTCGCCGCCGAGGGCCGGGGTCAAAACCAGCGATACCATCCCAACCCCATGCCCCTCTTCCTCCGCTGGCTGCACCGTCTCGGCCTCGGCAACCCCGTCGCCGGACGCATCGTCCGCGGCGGCTCACGCCGCGCACGCCAGATGTACCTCCGGACCGGCTACCTCTTCGTCCTCACCGCCGTCCTCCTCTGGTCCCTCCTCCTCTCCGCACAAGCCGGCAACATCTCCTATCGAGACCTCGCCGCCGCAGGCGCCAAGTCCTTCGAATACGTCTCCTACCTCCAGATCGGCCTCATCTGCGTCCTCGCACCCGTCTTCATGGCCGGCGCCATCGCCCACGAAGCCTCACCACGCACCTGGGACGTCCTCCTCACCACCCCCCTCTCCGCCTCCCAGATCGTCCTCGGCAACCTCCTCGGCCGCCTCTTCTTCGTCGCCGCCCTCCTCTTCTCCTCCCTCCCACTCTTCGCCGTCACCCTCTACTTCGGCGGCGTCCCCTCCCGCTCCATCTTCGCCTCCTACGCCATCGCCCTCTGCGCCGCCCTCCTCGTCGGCTCCATCGCCATCTCCCTCGCCGTCTCCCGCATCGCCGGACGACGCTCCGTCTTCACCTTCTATATCTGTGTCGTCTCCTACCTGGCCGCGACCTGGGCCATCGACCTCTACTGGCGCTCCACCACAGGCGGCGTCACCCCCCTCACCGCCGCCAACCCCTTCCTCGCCCTCGAAGCACTCCTCAACCCCACCTCCTACCCCAAACCGCAACCCTCCACCCTCGCCACCATGCACCCGCTCTCCCGCTGGTGGCTGGGCTCCCCCGTCATGGCCTGGTGCCTCTGGTCGAGCATCCTCAGCCTCCTCCTTGTCATCGCAGGCTCCGCCGGCGCGCGCACCCTCGCGGCCGTGAGCGAAGGACGAGTCGGCGGAGTCTTCCGCGTCTTCCGCCCCGGCTCCTCAGGCGAACGCCACCGCCCCCCCCGCGCCGTCTGGCACAACCCCATCGCGTGGCGCGAAGCACTCGCCCGCGCAGGCACGCTCTGGAGCGTCATCGGACGCGGCGCATTCCTCGCCCTCGGCCTCCTCTGGGCCGTCGGACTCCTCCTCGCGCACCGCGCAGGAAACATCACACCCGAAACCTTCCAATTCGCGCTCCAGGCCACCATCTGGAGCGAGTTCATGGTCATCGCGCTCATCGCCATCAATATGTCCGCCACCGCCGTCTCCCGAGAACGCGAGGACGGAACGCTCGACCTCCTCCTCACCACACCCATCACCCCCAAGGCCTACCTCGGTGGAAAACTCCGAGGGCTCATCACCTTCCTCACCCCGCTCCTCGCAGTCCCCCTCGGCTCCATCACCCTCGCAGGCCTCTACGTCGCGCTCGACGGCCTCGGCTCCGGCGCGCAGATGACCATCTCCCGTCTCGCAGGCACCGGCTCCGTCAACGCCCCCATCCTCCTCCCCGAAAGCGTCCTCCTCGCCCCCCTCGCCACCATCCCCTTCTTCGCCTTCCTCGTCATGGTCGGACTCCACTGGAGCGTCCAGACGAAGGGCGCCATCTCCTCCGTCGTCGCCACCGTCGGCGTCGTCGGCTGCGTCGCCGGCATCCTCGCCATGTGCGGCTGGCAGGCCGGCAGCGGCATGCCCTTCGTCGGCCCCGTCCTCGCCTCCTTCACACCAGCCTCGCTCATCCACGCGCTCATCGAGCCCGCCCAGGCGCTCGAAGGCACCGTCGTCTCCGGCAGCCTCAACACCGCGCGCATCATGCTCGCCGTCGGCGTCGTGATCACCGCGGCCGCCTACACCGGGATCGTCTACGCCATGCGCGCCAGCATGGTCCGTCAGTTCGACATGAAGGTCCGCAGGCTCGCGGGCACGAAGTAACCGCGCCTCAATACACCCTGCGCAGCTTCGCGCTCGGGATGTCCAGCTGCGCGCGGTACTTGGCCACCGTCCGCCGCGCAATCTCGATCCCCCGCTTCTTCAATTCAGCAACGATCGCGTCATCGCTCAGCGGAGACTTCTTGTCCTCCCCGTCGATCACGTCCTTGAGCGCCGCGCGGATCGCCTCCCACGAAACATCCTCACCCGACTCCGTCTGCGTGCCGCCCGTGAAGAACCGACGAAGCGGGTACACACCCCTGGGCGTCAGAAGGTGCTTGTCCGCCACCGCGCGCGACACCGTTGCCACGTGAATCCCCAGCTGATCCGCCACCTGCGTCATCGGCAGCGGCTTGAGCGCCTGCGGCCCCTGCTCGAAGAAATCCCGCTGCGCCTCCACCACCACGTTCAGCACGCGCTGCAGCGTCCGACGACGCTGCTCGATCGCGTCGATCAGCCACGCCGCGTTCGTCAGGTTCGACCGGATGAACCGCTTCGTGTCCTTCGGCACGTCGCGCTCCCGGATCATCTCGGCATACTCCCGGTTGATCCGCAGGTTGGGCAGACGCGAATCCGTCTGCACCGCGAGGTACCGGTCCTCATCCTCGTTGTACTCGATGATCGCGTCCGGCACGATCGCCGACGGCGCCTCCTGCACGAGCGCGCGCCCCGGCGCGATGCTCAGCCGACGCATCGACCGCAACGCCCCGTTGATGTCCTCGATCGACAGCCCCGTGGCCTGCGCCACCTTCGGGAGCCGGTTGTGCACGATGTCGTCGAGATGCTCCTCGATCAACAGCCGCACCACCCCCTCATTCTCCACCCGCTCCTCCTCGCCCAGAGCGTCCAGCTGCAGCAACAGGCACTCGCGCGTGTCCCGCGCGCCCAGCCCGGGCGGGTCGAGGATCAGCTGGACCGCTCGGAGCGCGCGTTCCAGTTCCTCGACCTTCGCGCCCGCCGCCTCCCCCTCACCCGGCGCCCGATCCGCGATCACCTCCAGCGGTGTCCGCACATACCCGTCATCGTCGATGTTCTCGATCAGCAACCGTCCCAGCGCGCGCGTCCGGTCGTCCACGTCCGCCAGCGTCCACTGCTCGAGCAGCTGCTCCGCGACCGAGGCGGACCGACCCGGCGCGTTCGCCATCGCGTCCATCTTCCCGTCGCGCTCCCCGGCCAGCCTCGACGACGCGCGCGACGCCTCGCGCAACTCCTCGAACCGACGCAGGCCCGACGCGGAATACTCGTTCTCGAGCGCCTCCGAGTACGACGACTCGAAGCTCTCCAGACGAGAAAAATCGCTCACCCCCCCGCTCTCATCCACCTCCAGCGGCGCCCGGTCCTCAGCCTCGTCGCGCCGCTGCTCCTCCAGCTCCCGCTTCGCCTCCGCCCGACCGCTCCCCGGCTCCACGATCTCCAGCGTCGCGTTGTTCTCCAGCTCCTGCTCGATCCGCTCCTCCAGCGCCGGCAGCGCAAGCTGCAGGATCTCCATCGACTGGATCATGCGCGGCGCCAGCTTCATCTGCTGGCCCATCCGCATGTGCTGAGAGGTGTCGAAACGCATCGTCGCTCGCTCTTCCTTCCGCCCTCTTACATCGCCCGATCCGGGCCCTGATCCCATCGGCCCGCGCCGACGGACGCTTCACGAGCACGCCCGTCCGCTAACACAGGCCGCCATCCCTTAGCGTACAGGCTGCCTCCCGGCCAAGGCGTCCGCAAGCACCGCTTTGCTCGCATGTTCGAGCGTTCCCCCGGCAGGAAGGCCCCGCGCAAGCCGCGTCACAGCCACCCCGCGCTTCGACAATTCCTCCGACAGATACAGCGCAGTCCCATCCCCCTCGAGCGTGGGGTTCAGCCCGAGCACCACCTCGCGCACCGGCTCGCCCCCCGAGTTCTTCGACGCATCCTCCACGCGCGCAAACAGCCGCGCGATCGTCAGCTCCTCCGGACCCACCCCCTCCAGCGGGCTCAGCCTCCCCAGCAGCACGTGATACACGCCCCGGTGCAGCGACGTCTGCTCCAGCGCGATCAGATCCCTGGGCTGCTCCACTACCAGCACCAGCCCCCGATCACGACGCGCATCCGCGCAGATCGCGCACGGGTCCGCGTCCGTCAGGTTGAAGCACACCGAGCAGTGCCGCACGTCCTGCTTCACCGCCTCCACCGCCCGCGCCAACTCCAGCGCCTCCTCAGCAGGCGCCGTCAGCACCCAGAACGCCAGCCGCTCCGCGCTCCGCTTCCCCACCCCCGGCAACCGCGCAAACGCGTTCACCAACCGCTCCACCGGCTCGGGATACCCCGAACCCCGCCCCATCCCCGCGCCGCGTTGTATCGTCGTCCGCTTCACATCCCAATCCTACGACCCCTTCCTCAGATCAATCCGCCGCCCGTCAACGCCTCCTGCAGCCCCGGAATCTCATCCAGCCCCAGCGCCTTCGCCTCGCGCGCCAGCTCCTCCTTCAGAATCTGCTCCGCCTTCCCCAGCGCGTCATTCACAGCCTCAGCGATCAACCGCTCCGCGTGCGCCTTCGCCCCAGCCTGCCCCAACGTCGACGCCAGCGGCGCCTCCAGCGTCACCGACTCCACCCGCGACCTCCCGGAGAGCCGCACCCGCACCGCCCCGCCCCCCGCGCTCCCCTCCACCCGCATCGACGCGATCTTCTCCCGCACACGATCCGACGCCTCGCGCAGCTTCTCCCGATTCTTCAACAGCCCCGCCACCGCGCCCATCGCCTTGAACTGCTCAAGCATCTGCCTCTGCCTCCCTCGCCTCGCCCCCGCCCTGCGCCGGCGATTCCTCGTCCTCAACGTCCGCTGCTTCTTCTTCCATCACGCTCGCCGACACGATCCGCGCGTCGAACAACTCCACCGCCTCCCGCACCAGCCCGATACGCAACGCCGCGGCCCGCGGGTCCGGCGCCTCCCCCACTTCCTGCTCCTCAACCCCCTCCTCTAACCGCATCTCCACCCGCACCGGCTTCCGGCACGCCCGCGCAAACAACTCCTCCAGCCACCCCCTCTGCTTCTCCTCCAGGTACAGCATCGTGTGCCGCGACGCCACGCTCACCCGCGCCACCTCCCCATCAAACCCGGTCAACCGCAACTCCCCCAGCATCGCGCGCCCACGACCCGTCACCGCACCCGCGCGCACCGCCTGCCACACATCCTCCACACTCCCGCTCCGCGCGCAAGGCGCCGCCCCCGCGTCACCTCCCGACTCGGGCCTGATTTCCGGGGTGGGCGTCTCAGCGGGCGCCCCGGGCGCCGCTTCTGCTTTTTTTGGAGGCGATTCCTTACTCACCCCCCCGCCCCGCACGCCCCCCTTCACCTCCACCTGCGCCCCTTCACCCTCACCGCTCTCCACCATCGCGGCCAGCGCGCTCAACCGCTCCGTCATCGCCAACCGCACCAACATCGCATCCAGCAACGCGCGCGGGCTCGACGACGCCTTCGCCCTCCACCGCACGTTCTCGCACAACGCGATCATGTGCGTGCACGCCCCAGGGTCCAATCCCCCCGCCAACCCCTGCGCACGCTCCAGGTCCTCCCCCTCGGCCTCCACCAGCTCCGTCTCGCCCCCACACGCCGACAACACCAGCACATCCCGAAGCCGCTCCAGCAACGCCTCCAGCAACTGATCCACCGACACGCCCCGCGTCAGCAGCTCCTCCGCACGCGTCAACGCCCCCGGCGCATCCCCATCCGCCGCCGCCTCCAGCAACCCATCCACCAGCTCCCGGTCCGCAAGCCCCAGCATCTCCTCCAGCAGCTTGCTCGTGATCGACTTCTCCCCCGACGCCAGCAACCGATCCAAAATCGACAACGCGTCACGCATCGACCCCTGACCCAGCCGCGCAACGCTCATCACCACCGAAGCCTCGGCCTTCAACCCCTCCTTCTTCACCACCTCGGCCAGATGCTCCGCGATCCGCTTCGTCGGAATGTTCCGGAAATCAAACCGCTGACACCTCGACTGAATCGTCGCCGGAACCTTGTGCGCATCCGTCGTGCACAAGATGAACTTCACATGGCTGGGCGGTTCCTCCATCGTCTTCAGGAGCGCGTTGAACGCCGCGATCGTCAGCATGTGAACTTCGTCGATGATGTAGATCTTGAACTCACCCCGCATCGGCCGGTACACGCACGACGCGATCAGGTCCCGCGCCTCGTCCACGCCCCGGTTCGACGCCGCGTCGATCTCGATCACGTCCGTGTCGCGACCCTGCATGATCGCGTCCGCAACGTCCTGCGGCCTGTCCCCCGGCGCGTTCAACGCCTTGGCGAACAACCGCGCCATCGTCGTCTTGCCGACACCCCTCGACCCCGTGAACAGATACGCGTGCCCCACCCGACCCCGCGCAATCGCGTTCTGCAGCGTGCGCGCGATCGGCTCCTGCCCGACGACCTCGTCGAACTGACGGCTCCGATACCTCCGTGCAAGCGCGGTGTACGACACGATCGCCCCATCCTACCCGACCCGCGCGCCGCCCCCCCCCTCCCACGCGCGCGCTCACTCACGCAACACCCAAAAAAAGAACCCACCGAGGGGGTTGACGGCCAGGAGTCCGGCGGCGCCGGATGACGACCGCTTATGGCTGCTGCGGTCAGGCTCTGACCAGGTTCACGGGCCACCCGCGCACCGGTCCCGGCCGTCAACCCGCCTCGGCGGGGGAACCAGCATACGCCCCCTCCACCCCCGACGCACACGATCCCTCCCCCACCCCCACGCGTACACTCCCCCACATGCCCGGCTCGCCGCGCAACCACGACGACGCTCCCGCCAGCGCAAAGTCCATCGCCCTCCTCCTCGTCCGCGTCTTCTTCGTCGTCCTCGTCGTGGTCGTCGCCGCCCTCTACGTCCTCAAGGTCAACCGCGACGCCGGCGCCCCCTCCTCCACAGGCTCACCCTTCACCAACCTCGACATCTCCCTCATCGTCGGCGGCGCCCTCGTCTTCTCCCTCGTCGTCCTCGCCATCGACCTCGCCACGCCCCGCAAAAAAATCTCCACACTCTCGGGCGTCTTCCTGGGCCTGCTCGCCGGCGTCCTCGCCTCCGTCGCCACCTCCTTCCTCATCGACCTCGCCGCACAGGGCTACCAGTTCGACAAGAGCCCCATCGTCCCCACCGTCAAAATCGTCCTCTCCACCGTCCTCTGCTACCTCGCCGTCGCCGTCGTCCTCCAGACACAGGACGACTTCCGGCTCATCATCCCCTACGTCGAGTTCTCCAAGCAACGACGCGGCGCCCGACCGCTCATCCTCGACACCTCCGCGCTCATCGACGGACGCATCCTCGAAACCCTCGAGTGCGGCCTCTCCCAGTCCCCCGTCGTCATCCCCTCCTTCGTCATCCAAGAACTCCAAACCCTCGCAGACGTCTCCGACCGCGCGAAACGCGCCAAGGGACGCAGAGGACTCGACCTCGTCAGCCGACTCCAACGCTCGCCCCGCCTCGTCGTCGCCATCGACGAATCCGACGTCGACGGCGTCAGCGTCGATCAACGTGTCATCGACCTCGCGCGCAGAGAAGGCGGCGCCGTCATCACCACCGACTCCGGCCTCGCCCGCGTCGCCGCCATCCACGACGTCCCCGTTGTCAACCTCAACTCCCTCGCCGCCACCCTCCGCCCCTCCGTCTCCACCGGCGAAAGCCTCTCCATCAAGGTCGTCAAGCCCGGAGAACAACCAGGCCAGGGCGTCGGCTACCTCGAAGACGGCACCATGATCGTCGTCGAAAACGGCGCGACACTCATCGGAGAGGAAGTCGGCGTCGTCGTCACCGGCGCGCTCCAGACCAGCGCGGGCCGCCTCGTCTTCGCCCGCGCAGCCGACGCCGACACAGACACGCCCCACACTCCCTCCGACGTTGCCGACGCCCCCGGCAACCACACCGACGACACACCCACCTCCTCCGACCCCGTCACCCAGACCGAGCGACGCGACCGCGACGGACCCCTCGGCCCGCGACGCCCCTCCCACGGCCGCACGCCCCGAAACCCACGACGGCACTGACACCCGGTATCCTCACCCGCGCGATGCCACGACCACTCGCGCTCATCCACGCCATCCTCCTCTCACTCGCGATCACCGGCGCCGCACGCGCCCAGTCCGACCAATACATCCTCAAGCCCGACGGAACCTGGACACAGGCCCACACTCCCGAGCCCGGCTCCGACGCCGCAACCATCGCCGAAGCGCGCAAAGCCATCGCCGACAACCGACCCGACGCCGCACGCGGCATCCTCGACCGCTGGCTCGAAGCCAACGAACGCTCCGGAAAGCCCGAAGTCCCCGAAGCACTCCGCCTCCGCGGAGACGCCCACACCGCGATGAACCGCGAAGACCGCGGCCTCCGCGACTACGAGTCCCTCATCCAGAAATTCCCGCAGTCCGAGGAATACATCACCGCGCTCGAACGCGAATTCGAGATCGCCAAGGCCTACGCCTACGGCAAGAAGGCCCTCTGGTTCGGATTCCTCCGCGTCGAGAACGGCGGCCCCCTCGCCGAGGAAATCTTCATCCGCATCCAGGAGCGGCTCCCGGGCAGCGAACTCGCCGAACGCGCAGGCATCGAGCTCGCCGACTACTACTTCCGCGACCGCGACCTCGTCATGGCCGGCGAGATGTACACCCTCTACCTCACCCTCTACCCCGAAGGGCCCAACCGCAGAAAAGCCATGGAGCGCAGAGTCTTCGCCTCCGTCGGCCGGTTCCGCGGCCCGCAGAACGACGTCTCGGGCCTCCTCGACGCCAAGGAGCAGGTCCGCATCTACGCGATGCAGTACCCCGAAGAAGCCGAGCGCCAGGGCCTCGATCAGGCGCTCGTCGTCCGACTCAACGAATCGCTCGCGGCCCAGATGCTCGAGACGGCAAACTGGTACCTCCGACGCGACGACGAGCCCAGCGCACGACTCACCCTCAAACGACTCATCGCGCGCTACCCCTCCACACAGGCCACCACCCGCGCCCTCGAGATCATCGAAGAGTACGGCTGGGCGCCCAAGCCCGAACCCGCGCCCGAAGCACCCGCGCCCGCCGAGCGGACTCCCGCCCCCAAAGACCCCGAGCCCGCCGCGACTCCAGAGGGCTCCAACTGATGCGCCGCCGCACACTCCTCGCGCTCCTCTGCCTCGCGCCCCTCACGGCCTGCGCATCCGACCCCAAGTCCGGATACGCATGGTCCTCCTCCTTCGACACCTCCATCCACTCCGTGGCGGCCCCGATGTGGGAGAACGAAACCTTCCACCACGGCCTCGAAGCGCGCATCACCGAATCCCTCGTCAAGGAAATCCAGCGCGCCACCCCATGGCGCGTTGTCCCCGTGGGCGAAGCCGACACCACCCTCACCGGCACGCTCCGCAGAGTCGAGATCCGCAGGCTCAGCACCGCGCGCGTCTCGGGCCTCGCCGAGGAACTCTCCGTCGAACTCACCATCGACTACACCTGGAAGAACGGGCGCACCGGCAAGACCCTCGCCGCGCGGAAGGGCATGCGCGTCGTCGAGTCCTTCGTCCCGGCCCTCGGCGTCGGTGAACGAGTCGAGATCGGCGAAACCGCTGCCGTGGACGCCGCGGCACGGGCCGTGGTCGCCTCCATGCGGTCCGGATGGTGAGACCCGACTCCGATCCCCCCATCCGGGCGAACCTACTATCACTTCTGACCGAAAGACTTATTGGGCGGCCCGCGGGCCATCCCCGCAACCTCCCACGCACAGGGACGTCAAAGCCAAGATGCCGACACCGCAGCGACCCAAGCAGAACCGCGCTCCCGACGAAAACCCCTCCAACAACCGGAGAGGACAGGGACAGCAGCCACAGGGCGACCCCAAGAACGCCCCCAAGCCCCCCTCGCGCGGCATGTTCGGCTGGGTCGCCATCATCCTCGTCGGCCTCATGGTCGCATTCTGGTTCAGCTCGCAGGCAAACCAGGCCTCCTCCGTCGTCTCCTGGAAAGAGTTCGAAACCCTCTACCGCAACGGCGAGATCGTCGACAACTCCGTCATCGTCAAGGACACCGCCGTCTTCGCCCTCAAGCAGCTCGCAGGCAAGGAACAGTCCGTCAAGTTCTCCTTCAACCCCACCGGGCGCGACTTCTACCTCAACAAAGTCGACGACATGACCCAGGGCAAGTTCCGCGACTCCCCGGGCCCGGGCCTCTTCTGGCAGATCCTCCTCAACCCCTTCACCCTCACCATCGCGCTCATCCTCTTCTTCTGGTTCGTCATCTTCCGGGGCATCCGCTCCATGTCCGGCGGCGGCGGAATGCTCGGCAACTTCGGCAAGTCCCGACACCGCGTGCTCGCCAAGGAATCCACCGGCATCACCCTCAAGGACGTCGCCGGCATCGACGAGGCCAAGGAGGAAGTCGGCGAGATCATCGAATTCCTCAGCAACCCCAAGAAGTTCATGCGCCTCGGCGCCCGCGTCCCGCGCGGCGTCCTCCTCGTCGGCGAGCCCGGCTGCGGCAAGACCCTCCTGGCCAAGGCCATCGCGGGCGAAGCCGACGTCCCCTTCTTCTCCATCTCCGGCTCCGACTTCGTCGAGATGTTCGTCGGCGTCGGCGCCTCGCGCGTCCGCGACCTCTTCAAGCAGGCCAAGGACTCCGCGCCCTGCATCATCTTCCTCGACGAGATCGACGCCGTCGGCCGCAGACGAGGCTCCGGCTTCACCACGGGCGGCCACGACGAGCGCGAGCAGACCCTCAACGCCATCCTCGTCGAAATGGACGGCTTCGAGTCCGCCGATCAGGTCATCGTCATCGCAGCCACCAACCGCGCCGACGTCCTCGATCCCGCCCTCCTCCGCCCCGGCCGCTTCGACCGCCGAGTCGACGTCCCCATGCCCGACATCAAGGGCCGACTCGAAATCCTCAAGGTCCACGCACGCAAGGTGAAGATGGGCCCAAGCGTCGACCTCGAACGCATCGCCAAGGCCACTCCCACCTTCTCAGGCGCCGACCTCGCGGCCATCATCAACGAAGCCGCGATCGCAGCCACACTCCTCAACAAGGACTACATCGAGCAGTCCGACCTCGAAGAGGCGCGCGACAAGGTCAAGTACGGCCGCTCCCGCAAGAGCAAGGTCGTCGAGGAAGAAGAGCGCATCGCCACCGCATACCACGAGGCCGGCCACGCCGTCCTCCAGGCCCTCATCCCGGGCGCCGACCCGCTCCACAAGGTCACCATCCTCCCGCGAGGACAGGCCATGGGCGCCACCTTCTCGCTCCCCGAGAAGGACCGCCACGGCTACAACCTCAAGTGGCTCAAAGCCACCATGCGCGTCGTCTGCGGCGGACGCATCGCCGAAGAGCGACGTACCACCGACGTCTCCTCAGGCGCCGCGATGGACATCACACAACTCACCATGATGGCCCGCGCCATGGTCCTCGAGTGGGGCATGTCCGAGCGCCTCGGCTTCGTCCGCTACGCCGGCGTCGACACCCGCGACATGTTCATGGCCCCCAAGGACTACTCCGACGAGACCGCGCGCATCATCGACGAGGAAGTGAAGCGCTTCGCCGACGAGGCATACCGCGACGCCGAGCGCGTCCTCAACGAGAACTGGGACAGCGTCGAACGCGTCGCACAGTCGCTCCTCAAGCACGAGACCCTCACCGCCGACGAGGTCCACCGACTCATGCGCGGCGAAGACCTGGGCAAGCCCACCGTCTCCGACCTCCTCGACGCCGAGGCCCGCAAGTCACGCGGCGCTCCCGCCTCCGACAAGCCCGCGCGCAAACCCGCCAAGGGCGACGACGCCGGACCCGGCCTCCTCCCAAGCCCGGCCTGACCCGCGCTACCCCGCCAACGCGCGCCGCGCCGCCTCCGCGCTCACACCCCGCGCTTCCACAACCTTCTCCGCGCCGCTCGCGCCCTGCACGACGCTCACGTCGCGCGCCCTGACCCCGAGCGCTCCCGCGATCACCGCGCAGATCGCCGCGTTCGCCTTCCCCCCCTCAGGCGCCGCGGACACCCGAACCTTCAGCCGGTCACCCAACACGCCGCTGATCTCGTCCCGCTTCGCGCCGGGCACGGCCTTCACCCGGATCAGCACCCCCCCACCACTCGCGCTCACGATCTCAGCCATGCGCACATTGTCCGAAAAAATCGCCCCCGAGCCCCGCCGCCCCCCCCTTCTCCCTTCTCGCCGCACAAGAATTCCCTTGCCCCAAAGCCGCCCCGGTTTATCCTGAATCGACAGGGAACGCGCCCCATATCACGCCACAGGTGCGCACAGGAGCGAGAGATATGCCCCCACGGCCAAAAGTTGCCACTCTGCTTGCCGCGATGCTGCTCGCCGGCTCCGCCCGCGCGCAACTCACTGCGGACAGAACACTTCTGCTCTACAACTCCGCCAACCCCGACTCCCTGGCCGTCCGCAACATGTACGTCGCCGCTCGCCCGCTTGTGCGCGAGCTCGACCTCAACGACACCCTCCTGGCCCCCGGAACCATCGCCCGCGCCGATTACCTCGCACGAATCCGCGCGAAGCTCCTCACCTACCTTTCCGGCACGGCCGGAGGCGTTCCGCTCTCACAGCACATCATCGCCATCGCCACCACCCGCGGCCTCCCCTCCCGCGTCGAAGGCGCAAACGAATTCGACATCTCCAGCTCCTGGGCCTCTCTCGAAGCCGAACTCGCCGTCCTCCACCAAAACCTCGAATCTGCGGGCGTCGCCAACCTCCCCAACCGCTTCAACGGCGTCATCCGCAACCCCTTCTTCCGCGTGCTCGGCACGCCCATCACGAACTTCTCACGCACGGGAATCACGACGCAGCGGAACTTCTCGTACTTCTCCCCGGGCGCGTGGAGACTGGACAGCGCGACCGGCGGAGACATCTATCTCGTGTGTCGGCTGGACGCGGCGCCGAGCGTGCCGGGGTCTGGCGGCACGGCCACAGCGCTCCAGAACGTGCAGGCGCTCCTGAACCGGTCCGCCAACCCGCGGGTGGACCCGTGCGGCGTGCAGATGCTGCTCGATGAGTATGGGTGCTCGACGCACCTCGACGATGACGGGCTCGGGACGCTCTTCCCCGCGCTCGACGATTTCGGGCGGACCCGCTCGATCATGCAGGGCGCGGGGTACAGCGTGACGCACGACACCACGGTCACGTGGCGGACGATGGCGTCGCTGCCGGACCAGCGTCCGTTGCTGGTGTTCGGGACGTACGGGGTGAACCACGCGATCAGCGGGTGCGGGTTCGACCCGGATCAGGGGCAGTTCTATCCGCGGATGTACACGTTCCACCCAGCATCGTGCTTCGTTTCGATCGAGTCGTTCAACGGCAACTGGATGGTGGACCAGGTCTACCGGAACAGTCAGGGCCAGGTGACGGACTTCATCGCGTCGGGCGGCACGTTCACGCTGGGAGGGGTCGCGGAGCCGTTCACGTTCGCGGTGCCGGACCTCGAGATGCTCACGCAGAACCTGTACGTGTGGGGGCTGACGTTCGCGGAAGCGGCCTACACGGCCATGCCCGGCGTGTCGTGGGGGATCGTTCCGGTGGGCGATCCGCTCGCGCGGGTGACGATCGGCGCCGGTGGGTGCGCCGGGGACGCCACGGGGGACAACATGGTGTCGTTCCCGGATCTCAACGCGGTGCTGTCGACGTTCGGCCAGAGCGGCTCGTGCCTGTCGGGGGATGTGAACCGGGACGGCGCGGTGAATTTCGCGGACCTGAACATGGTGCTCAGTGCGTTCGGCACATCCTGCTGAGGCGTGCGGTCAGAGGGAGGCGATGACCTTCTCGGCGTCGGCAAGGAGCGTTGCGGCGCGGTCCGCGGTGCGGGCCTCGGCGATCAGTCGGAGGATCGGCTCGGTGTTCGACGCGCGAACGTGCAGCCACGCCGCGTTCCGGCCGTCCGCGTCGAGGTCGATGCGCAGCCCGTCCTGCCGGTCGAGTTGGGCGCCTGCGAAGTGTGCGGCGAGCGCGTCGGAGGCTGCCGCTGCGAGCCCGGGGCGCACAGGGCACTTGCGCTTGTCGATGACGTAGGCGGGGAACGCTTTGAGCATCTCGGAGAGTGGCTTGGCTTCGCGCGTCATGAGCGCGAGGACGAGGCCCATCGAGCCGATGGAATCGCGGATGAGGCAGACGTCTGGCCAGATCACGCCACCGTTGCCCTCGCCGCCGATGAGGGAGTTGTGTTCGAGCATGGCTGCGACGACGTTGGCCTCACCGACGGGCGTTCGGAGCACGCGTCCGGAGAGCGTGGCCGCGAGATCGTCGAGCATGCGCGAGGTGGAGAGGTTGGCCGCGAAGACGGGCTTGGCTTTGCCCTCGCCCACGGCTTTGCACGCGAGCACGAGGGTGTATTCCTCTCCGATGTAGTCGGCGTGCTCGTCGAGGATCGCGAGCCGGTCGGCGTCGGGGTCCTGCGCGAAGCAGACATCCGCGTTGGTCTTTCGGGCGGCGTCGGAGAGCGAGGCCAGGTTCTCGCGCGTGGGCTCGGGTGGGTGCGGGAACACGCCCGAGCCGTCGGCGTTCAGGAACGTCGTGCGGCAAGCGAGCGCGTCGAGCAGCAGTCTCGCCGCTTCGGCGCCGGAGGCGTTCACGCAGTCCACGGCCACGCGGAACTGCTTCGCACGGATGCGTTCAACGGGGACGACGCGGTCGACGGCCTTCAGCACACGATCGACGTGCACACGCGCCGCGGTCGCGTCCTCGACGAGCGAGCCCTGGCCGTCGTGCGACGCGAGGGCGGGAGCGCCCGCGCGGAAGCGGTCGATGATCTTCGATGCGAGGTGCGCCGGGGGCGCGTGGGCGCCGCTGGGATGGGCGACGAGGCACTTGAGTCCGTTCCATTGGGCCGGGTTGTGGGAGGCGGTGAGGACGATGCCGCCGTCGGCCTTGAGGTGATCGACCATCACGCCGACGGTGGGCGTGGTGGCGACAGCGAGGTCGATCACGTCGGCGCCTGCGGCAACGAGCCCGGAGATGGCGGCGTGACGGACGGAGAGCGCGCCCTTGCGGCCGTCGCCGCCGAGGACGACGCGGGGTCGCTTCGAGGCGGCGGGGCGCTCGTTGAGGAATCCGATGAAGCATCCGGCGAATCGCGCAACGACGTCGGGTGTGAGTGATTCGCCGACGATGCCTCGGCAGCCCGAGACGGAGAGCATGAGGGGGGCGTTGGACATCGGGGCGAGCATACTCAGGGCGCGGCGCGTTCGTCAGGCGGCGTGGTGCAGGCGGGACGGCGGCGCCGGCTCATCGATCGGTGCGACCACGCTCAGCCCCTCGTCGTGCTGTTGCGTGAGGTCGATCGGTTCACCCTCGGGGGCGCCGTCTGACGCGAGCCGCTGCACGAGCGGACGGTCCACGCAGGACGGGTTTGCCGCGAGCACGATCGCGTTGGTCGCATCGGAGAGGCGCACGTAGGAGCCGACGGGATAGAGCCCCACGGCTTCGAGGAGCGCGAGCGTGGTGGCGCGGTCGAGCGTGCCGGCGTTGGCGAGGCGGACGGCTTCGGCGAGCCCGTGCGCGGGCTTGTGCTGGACGATGCGGTATGGCCGGTAGGCCGTGGCTGCGGCGCAGACGTCGGCGACCGCGAGCACCTTTGCGAGATCGTGGATAGAGGAAGCGCGGAGGGCGCGGGGGTATCCCGAGCCGTCCTCGCGCTCGTGGTGCTGGTGGATGATCAGCAGCACGCGTTCATCGATGTTCGTGGTCGCGGCGAGCATCGCCACGGAGAGAGCCGGGTGTCGGCGGACCCGATTGAGCGAGACCTCGTCGAGCGGGCGGTCGGAGGCGAGGAGCTGGGGCGAGAGCGCGGCCATGCCGACGTCGCAGAAGAGCGCGGCGAGCACCACGAGCCGGATGTGCGATTCGTCGTGTCCCAGTCGCGCTGCGATTGCCGCGGCGAAGATGGCGTTGGCGAGCGCGTGAGAGGGGAGATAGTCCGCGTCGCGGACGTGCTTGAGCGCGAGCGCTGGGAAGCGCGCGGGCGCGGCGTGGAGGTGACGCATCATGTCGTCCACGATGGGGAGCGTCTCGTGCGCGAGGTCGATGCGGCGGCCCTCGGCGATGGATTCGAGGGTTTCCGCGTGGAGGGATGTCCACTCGGGCCGTCGGCGCGCGCCCTCGATGCTGACGGCGAGATGTCGGCTGTGATCGTGCGCCGGGTCGGCATGATCATCGATATAGGGCTCGATGGCGTCGGAGGTTCGGAGCGGGATCATGCGCCACCGGACGGCGCGCTCGGCCACCACGGCGTCGGCGCGCTTGAGGTAGCGGCGCCAGGCCACGGTCGAAAACACTGCTGTCTGCGCGTCGTCGCCGTCCTGGAGTCCGAGATCTATCTCGGGCAGCGCGTCGGTCCGGTCGGGGTTGCGTCGGTTGGTGGGGAAGCCGAGGAGGAGGCGCGAGTGGCTGAGGCGCAGGGAGGTGATGAGGTCGGTGGTGAGCGTGACGCCGCGCGGCAGCACCTTGGCGCCGTGTGGTGTGTAGATGGCCTGACGGAGAACGTCTCCGGGTCTGAGGGAAGCGAGGTTGAGAGGGGGCATGGGCGCACTCCGTGGGTCGGGGTGGTTATCGACCTGTTCGGGCGGCGGGTTGACCGGAAAAAGCGGGTGGAGAGTGGAGTGGATGAGGAATCTTGACGATCCGGTCGGGAGGTTTTCGGACGGGAGCGGGCTAGAGTGTGGGCCCGCTTCGGAGCGACTTGATGTTTGAAGTGACGGTCGAGACCGAGTTCTGCGCTGCGCACGCGATTCGTGTGGGCGGTGTGCGTGAGCCGGTGCACGGGCATAACTGGCATGTGACGGTGTGCGTGGGCGCCGAGGCGCTGGATGATGACGGACTGGTGTGCGACTTCCACGCGCTGGAGGGCGCGGTGGATGAGGTCGTGGGCCCGTGGCGGAACAACGACCTGAACGCGAGCGCGGCGTTCGCGGGCAAGAACCCGAGCGCGGAGCTGGTGGCACGCCACATCGGGGAGCATGTTGCCGCGTGGGCGCGGGCGTCGTGCCGAGAGGGCGTGCGGGTGTTGTGGTCGCGCGTGACGGAGGCGCCGGGGTGCGCCGCGTTGTGGCGCGCGGAAGGGGAGGGACGATGACGCGTGCGGCGTCGAGGGCGAGTGAGGGTCAGCGCGTGAGCGTTCCAAGCGAGAGTGCGGGCGGGGCGGACGCTCCCGCGCGGAGCGGCGCCATGGGCGCGTCTGAGCGCTTCCTCAACCGGGACCTCTCGTGG
Organism: Phycisphaerales bacterium; assembly: GCA_050174775.1. GTDB lineage: Bacteria > Planctomycetota > Phycisphaerae > Phycisphaerales > UBA1924 > CAYPGJ01. The sequence goes on along the minus strand of JBFXJP010000004.1, from coordinate 23,257 downwards.
CTGGAATTCAACTACCGGGTGCTGGCGCTCTCGTTGGACGAGCGCACCCCGCTGCTCGAGCGGCTGAAGTTTCTGGCGATCTTCTCGTCGAACCTCGATGAGTTCTTCATGAAGCGCGTGGGCGTGCTGCGGCGCGACATGCTCGTGGGCGCGGCGCCGCGCTCTCCGTGCGGGCTCGGGCTCGCCGACCAGCTGCGCGCGATCCGCGAGCGGATCGTCGATCTGCAGCGCATCCAGGCGGAGTGCTGGGAGCGTGATCTGCTGCCGGAGCTGGCGCGGCACGGCATCGAGGTGGTGCGTTTCGCCGACGCGAGCCCCGACGAGCGCGCGCGCGTGGAGGGGTGGTACCGCGCGTCGGTGTTCCCCATCCTGACCCCGCTCGCGGTCGACCCGGGGCACCGCTTCCCGTTCATCTCGAACCTGAGCGAGAACCTTGGCGTGCTGCTGACGCACCCGGACCGGGACGAGCCGCTGTTTGCGCGGGTGAAGATCCCCGAACTAAAGCCGAGATGGGTGCGCGTGGATGATCCGGGCGCGCCGCTGGACCCGCCGCGCGCCGGGAGGCCGCTGCGCGTGATGCACCTCGAGGAGGTGATCCAGAACAACCTCGACGACCTGTTCCCCGGGATGACGATCCTGTCGGTGATGCCCTTCCGCGTGACGCGGAACGCCGAGGTGACGCACGACGAGGACGCGGACGATCTGCTCGAGACGGTTGCGGAGGCGCTCAAGCAGCGCCGGTTCGCGCGTCCGGTGCGGCTCGAAGTGCATGAGAGTCCCGATCCGAAGGTGCTCTCGTTCGTGATGGACGAGCTGGACCTGGGCGCGGAGGAGGTGTTCCAGCGGCGCGGGATGCTGGAGTACGGGGATCTGTTCGACCTGTTCGGGGTGAACCTGCCGGAGCTGAAGCGAGAGGTGTGGGAGCCGGTGGCTCCCGCGCGTCTCGCGGATGACGACGTGGACATCTTCCAGGTGATCCGGCAGGGGGACCTGCTCGTGCATCATCCGTACGAGAGTTTCGCGGCTTCGGTGGAGCGGTTTATCCGGGCCGCGGCGCGCGACCCGAAGGTGGTGGCGATCAAGCAGACGATCTACCGCACGAGCGCGGATTCGCCGTTCATCCCGGAGCTGATCCGGGCCGCGGAGTCGGGCAAGCAGGTGGCGTGCCTGGTCGAGCTTCGGGCGCGGTTCGAGGAGTCGGCGAACGTGCAGCGCGCGCAGGCGCTCGAGAAGGCTGGCGTGCACGTGGCGTACGGGGTTGTCGCGCTGAAGACGCACGCGAAGATCGCGCTGGTGGTGCGGCGCGAGTCGGACGCGCCGGGCGGGCTGCGTTGCTACGGGCACATCGGGACGGGCAACTACAACTCGCAGACGGCGCAGCTGTACACGGACCTGGGGCTGCTGACGTGCGACCCGGAGATCACGGGGGACATCGTCGAGCTGTTCAACCTGCTGACGGGTCGGTCGAGGAAGCGGGATTACGCCGCGCTGCTGGTGGCTCCGACCACGATGCGTCAGCGGTTCGTGGAGATGATCGATCGGGAGATCGAGCACGCGCGCGCGGGGAAACCGGCGCGGATCGTGGCGAAGATGAACGCGATGGAGGACGTGTCGCTGACGGAGAAGCTGTACGAGGCTGCGCAGGCCGGTGTGAAGATCGACCTGATCGTGCGCGGGTTCTGCTGTCTGCGTCCGGGCGCGCCGGGTCTGAGCGAGAACATCCGGGTGATCTCGAACGTGGGTCGGTTCCTGGAGCACTCGCGGATGTACTTCTTCGCGAACGGGAGCGCGGACCCTGTCGAGGGGGAGTGGTACATCGGGTCGTCGGACTGGATGCACCGGAACCTGGACACGCGCGTGGAGGCGATCACGCCGATCCGCGACGGCGGGGCGCGTCGGAAGCTGGCGTCGATCGTGGAGGCGCTGCTGGCGGACCGGCGCGTGGCGTGGGAGATGCGTCCGGACGGGTCGTACGAGCCGCGCGCGACGCCGAGCGACGCGCCGCCGGATTCGCCCGAGGCGCTGGGTGTGTTTGCGTATCTGATGAAAGTGGCGCTGGACGAGCAGCGCGCGGCGCGAAACGGCCGATAAGCGCAGGGTGAAACGAGCGCGGAGGCGCGCGTGAGGGGTCGATACAATTCCTGCCCCCATCGGCGGGCGCGATCGTCGCGCGGCGCGATGCGGGTGTGCGAACGAATGAACCGAAGCGAGGAAGTGCGGACCATGGCGGGCCAGGCGAAGCGGCGTGTGACGTTGATCGAGGGGGACGGGATCGGCCCGGAAGTGGTGGGCGCCGCGGTTCGCGTGCTCGAGGCGGTGGGCGCGGGGATCGAGTGGGAGCGGTGCGAGGCGGGCGCGGTGGTGTTCAAGCGCGGGGATCAGACGGGCGTGCCGAGGGAGACGATGGACTCGATCCAGCGGACGGGCGTGGCGCTGAAGGGGCCGCTGGAGACGCCGGTGGGGTTCGGGGAGAACTCGGCGAACGTGACGCTGCGGAAGATGTTCGAGCTGTACGCGAACATCCGGCCGGTGCGCGAGCTGCCGGGCGTGCCAACGCCGTTCTCGGGGCGCGGCATCGACCTCGTGGTGGTTCGGGAGAACGTCGAGGACCTGTACGCGGGCATCGAGCACATGCAGACGCCGGGCGTGGCGCAGTGCCTGAAGCTGATGTCGCGGAAAGGGTGCGAGAAGATCGTGCGTGCGGCGTTCGAGCTGGCGCGCGCGGAGGGACGCAAGAGCGTTCACTGCGCGACGAAGGCGAACATCATGAAGATGACGGAGGGGCTGCTGAAGCGCACGTTCGAGGCGGTGTCGGCGGAGTATCCGGACATCCGGGCCGAGCACATCATCGTCGACAACTGCGCGCACATGCTGGTGCGTCAGCCGGAGAAGTTCGAGGTCATCGTGACGTCGAACATGAACGGAGACATCCTGAGCGACCTGACGAGCGGGCTGGTCGGGGGGCTGGGGTTCGCGCCGTCGGCGAACTTCGGGAACGACGCGGTGATGTTCGAGGCGGTGCACGGCTCGGCGCCGACGATCGCGGGGAAGAACATCGCGAACCCGACGGCGATGATCCTGTCGGCGGCCATGATGCTGCGGCACCTGGGGCAGTTCGCCGCGGGCGCGACGGTCGAGAACTCGGTGTTCTTCACACTCCAGCAGGGCATGAGCCGCACGGCGGACGTGGAGGGGGAGCGCGTGGCCACGGGGACGCGCGAGTTCGCCGATGCGGTGATCGCGAACCTGGGGCGCATGCCGCAGGGGATGAAGATGCGCGAGCACCATCCGCTGAAGCTGCCGAGCGTGACGCGGGATGCGGTGCTCGTGCGACCGACGGCGCGCCGGGACCTGGGGATGGACGTGTTCGTCGAGTGGGACGGCACGCCGGACGCGCTCGGGAAGCGGCTCGAGCTGCTCGTGGAGGGCACGCCGTTCCGTTTGAAGATGTGCTCGAACCGGGGAGCGCGGGTGTACCCGTCGGACGGGCGCGTTCCGGACTGCGTCGATCATTATCGGTGTCGGTTCAAGCTGCGCGATGAGAGCGCGACGCTGGAGCAGCGTCAGGCGCTCGACCTGCTCGCGCTGGTGAGCCGCGAGCACCGGTGGAACCACGTGGAGTGGCTGTCGGAGTACGACGGCGCGCGGGCGTACTCCCTCGCGCAGGGCGAGCCGGGCAAGTCGTGATCGTCGAGACGCCCCCCCTACTATGTGTGCCTTGCACCCGGCGCGGCCGGGGCTAGTATTGAGGACATATCCGTCCGATCTTCGTGACGGACGCTTTTGTGGTTCCGGGATAGGGAGCGATCGATGTCGGCGAACAACGTGAGTGTGCTCGAGCAGTTCAAATGGGAGCCTCAGCCCAAGGCGCAGGCGCTCGTGAACGAACTCATCGGGGAGTTTCTGGCCGGCTGCCCGAGGGCCGCGGAGCTTGCCGAGAAGATGCGCACCCAGTCCGCCACGCGCTTCTTCGACTGGATCGACCACATCCACGCCCCGGCCACGGACGCGATGCGTTCGCGCCTGGCGAACGCCGGTTTCCGCACGATCAATCGTGAAGGCGCCAAGGAGTGCTACCACAACCCCGACGGCATCTTCCCCGAGATCCTGCTCGACGGGTCTGGCGCACTCCGCATCGCCGTCAAGGTCGACTCCGCGGCGGACTTCGCCGCCACATGGATGCTCGGTTCGGAGTCTCCGATCGTCGGCGAGCCCTTCGGCCAGATGCGCCGTGTGCTCGCGTTCCGCGGCGCCAAGGGGGAGGAACTCTGGGCCATCGAGCGGCACGGCTGCCGCTCGTACGCCACGCCCAGGCCGGACGCGCAGAAGGCCGTTCTCGCGCAGAAGCACCTCGAAGCGCTCCGCTCCCGCAAGCGCGACTTTGCCAACGACAGCGAGGGCTTCGCGCTCATTGACACCCTCGTCGACGCCGCCATCAAGGACCTCGGCGTCGACTGGACCTGTGACCTGTTCTTCGCGGCGGAGCGCGACTACTGGCAGCGCCGCAACCGCGCCGCCCGCGCACAGAAGGCGCGGCAGGACAGCCTCGGGCTCGGGTGGGCGAACCACGATCACCACACCTACCGCTGCTCGCGCGAGCAGTTCAAGAGCCTCATCCGTCTCTGGGAGAAGCTGGGCTTCAAGGCGCGTGAGCGGTTCTACGCGGGCGCCGAGGCCGGCTGGGGCGCACAGGTGATGGAGCAACCGGTCACCGGCATCACGACGTTCAACGACGTGGACATGTCGCCCGAGGAGCTCATGGGGGACTTTGCGCACGACGGTCTGCCGGCCAAGAAAGAGCTGGGCACGGTGGGACTCTGGTGCGGGCTGCACGGGGAGGCGGTGCTGCAGGCGGGCATGCACCACCTCGAGTGCATGTTCGACTGGCATCTGCTCGTGAAGCAGCTGGAGGACGAGGCGCATGTGAAGACGATGGCGCCGTTCACCACCTTCGCGTATCTGCGGCAGGCATTCACGGAGGGCGAGCGCTGGTGCGTCTCGGAGCAGCGGATCGCGCGCTTGCTGGAGAAAGGCCAGATCACCAAGGAGCAGGCCGAGCAGTTCAAGAAGAGCGGTGCGATCGGCTCGCACCTGGAGAACCTGGAGCGCAACGACGGGTTCAAGGGGTTCAACCAGCAGGGCGTGAGCGACATCATCGCTCGGACCGACCCGCGGAAGCTCGCGCAGCCCGCGATGGCCGGGGCGTAAGCGTCCTCACGATCAAACGTCTTCGAGCAGCGCCCGCGCCCCCCCGCGGGCGTTATTCATCGCCTTCCTCATCCTCCGGATGCACGGGCGCTTCGCGCGGCAGGTGCGGGTAGAGGATCCAATCCCCGTCGGGCGTCGGGCCGCGCGTGATCTCCTGCCACTTGGCCGCGGCGTCGTTCGCCTCGTGCGCGGTCTTGAACCCCTCCGACAGCCGCCCGCCGTCATCGTCCCCATCGTTGCCCACGCTGTAGAGGATCGGCATCCCTTGCTCGTCCAGCCGGTACCCCATCGGCCTGCCGACGAACCGGTCCTCCGGCACGCTCGGCATGTGCCTCGGCGTCAGTTCCGTGAGCGTGGCCGGGTACGTCCCGTGCTCGCGACGGTGGAGTTCGAGCGCGATGGCCGTGAGGGCGGCGTCACGGCGCATCGTGGCGAGATCGCCGGCGGCGATCACCGTCGTGAGCGACGGTGTCAGCAGGTGAACCAGCGCGTACCGGTTGCTCTCCCAGATGTCCGGCCGATCCAGCCCGAACTCGCTCTCAACCCGCGCCACCTCCGCTCGCCGCTCGACCAGCGGGAGCTCGCCCGCCGCACGAAACCGCTCCAGCAGCGCATCGAAGCGCGCGAGCAGGTCGTGACGCGGCGCGCTCGCGGCCATCAGCAGCGGGCCCACGGCCGCGCTCGTCACCGACCTCGGACGAGGCCCCGTCCACACACTGTCCTCCTCGAACATGTCCAGCACCGCCACGAGACGCCCGTTGCCATCGCCGTCGTCCGAATACGCACGCTGCACGAAGTCGTGAAAGCTCGCCCTCTCCCCGTCAAGACTCACGCGCACCCGCCCTCCTCCGTCGTGCGCGGAGAGGGCGTGCGCCATGTCGCGCAGCTGTGCCGCAGAAAACGCGTCGTGATGCTCGTGCAGCATGCGGCTCGCCGTGTCACACGCGAGCGCCAGCTGCGCAACACCGACCAGATCATTGATGAGGAAGGGAATCTCTCTCGTGTGCTCGGCCGTCCGCACGATCGCTACGACAGAGCCCGCCGCGCGTTCCCCATCCCCACGCTCCGCCGCCAGCACTGCCTCCGCCGCGAGCAGACGGGTCAGGTGTCTCATCTCCCCCAGGTGCGGCAGAAGCGTGCTGATCACACTCCCATCGAACAGCTCGTGCTGGGGCTCCTGCAGCGATTCCTCCGTCACCACCTCGAGTTTCAGCCAGAAGTCCCGGTCTTCCTCCTGCACGCCCGACGCCACGCATAGCCCCATGCCAGGCCTGCTCGCCGCTTCGCGCACCAGCGCCATGCCTGTCGCGTGCTCCGCAAGCCAGCTCGTCAGCGCCGGACGATGCGTCTCGCACGTCACCGGACTCGTGCACTGTTTCGTCGTCATCTCCGGCCACGGCCGCATCGCCAGGATCGCCTCCCGGTACAGCGGCCACGCCCGCTGCTCGGGCTCCCACGACGCGGCCTTGGCGTTGATGTCCGCGAAGTAATCGTGCGAGATCACCGGCTTCGACGTGAAGTACACGTACGCGAGCCAGCCGTAGCCCGCGAGCATCACGAGCACGAGCGCGCCGAGGGCGCGACGCGTCCAGAGCCACGCGTGCCACACGGTGCTCCGGTTCCTGCGCTTGGCGCGCCGGATCAGCCTGGCCGCGTTCGTCTCGTCACCGAATGCCTCGATCAGTTCCTGTGCCGTCCGACCCGCCTCCAGCCCGTCTGAGAAGTGCGCGACCAGCTCCCGCGCCACGTCCGCCTTCTCGAGCCGCCAGAGCCTCGTTTTCCGGACCACCCGCAGCACGAGCGCTTCCACCTCGGCAGGCAGCCCCGCGCGGTGCACCTGCCCTTTGACGTCGCATCGCCCTGTCGCGCGCAGACGCACCACGTCGCGCATCGGCGACTCCATCAGACGGGACCAGTACCCTCGCCCTCCCGGCCGCGGCCCGGCCGTGTCACCCACGCGGCTCATGCCAGCGCTCCTCTCGCGCTGGGTGTCGTGCTGCCGTCCAGCACGCCGAGCGAGCGCAACGCGCCCGCCAGGGCCCCCCACTGCGAAACGTCCATTGCCAGCTTCTTCCGTCCCTTGCTCGTCAGCGCGTAGTACTTCCGAGGCCTCGACGCGCCCTCGTCCCCCTTCCCGCCACCCTCCCCGGGTTGCTGCCAGCGGGACGAGACCAGCCCCTTGGCTTCGAGGTTGTAGAGCAGCGGGTAGAGCGTGGACTGGCCCATCGCCAGAACCCCCTCTGTTCTGCGGCTCAGGGCATCGACGATCTCGTAGCCGTACATCTCGCCCCGCTCGAGCAGCTTCAGCACGGCCGTGGGGCCCGCGCCTCGCATCAACTCCGTTTCGATCCGCATGTCCTCGGCTCCGTGAGGTAAACACTTATACTATGTGACACAAAGTATACGTCGGCGCCAAGCATCCGGTTCCTCCATCACGGATGCAAAAAAAGCCCCGAGCTGGCTCGGGGCTGGAAGGGTCTGGGATGGCTGCCCGTGCGGGCGTCCGGGTCAGTTGTTGGTCGTCGTCGCGCTCTCGCCGATGAACGTCTCGCCCATCTGGATGGGGATGCCGCCGGTGGGGTCGTCCGACCGGGCGCCGAGCGCCTCGGCCGCGGCCGCCGCCTCACGCAGCATCTCGTCCTCGCTCTTGAGCACCGTCTCCGGCGGCTCGGCCAGCAGCTTGGGCACCACGCGCTGGTGCATGCTGAAGCCGGTGCCGGCAGGGATGAGGTGGCCCAGCAGGACGTTCTCCTTGAGGCCGACCAGCGTGTCCGACGCGCCCTTGAGCGACGCCTCGGTGAGCACCTTGGTCGTCTCCTGGAACGAGGCGCCCGACAGGAACGACTCGGACTGCAGCGAGGCCTTGGTGATGCCCAGGAGCAGCGTGCGGCCCGTGGCGGGCTTGGCGCGCTTGGCCTTGGCCGAGTTCTTCCCGCCCGCCTCCGCCTTGGAGTTGGCCTCCTTGAGCTCGGCCTTGGACACGAGCGCGTTGAGCGGGAGCGTGGTGTCGCCGGTCTCGACGACGCGCCCCATCTCGGCCACGTCCTTGTTCTTCTGCTGGAAGTGGAACTTGTCCACGACCTCGTGGGGCAGAAGATCGGTGTCGCCCGGGTTCTCGACGCGCACCTTGCGGAGCATCTGGGAGAGGATGACCTCGATGTGCTTGTCGTTCACCGTCACGCCCTGCGTGCGATAGACGTTCTGCACCTCGTCCAGCATGTACGCCCACAGCGCCTCCTCGCCCTTAATCGCGAGGATGTCATGGGGCACGAGCGGGCCGTCGGTGAGCGGATCGCCGGCGGTGACGCTGTCGCCCGCGTGGACGAGCAGGTGGCGGTCCTGCGGGACGTGGTGGTCCTTCTCCAGCCCGCCGTCCGAGATCACGCGGATCGTCATCTTGCCCTTGCGCACGTCGGAGTGCAGCTCGACGCGCCCCGTGATCTCGGCCATGACGGCCGGATCGCGCGGCTCGCGCGCCTCGAAGATCTCCGTCACGCGGGGCAGACCACCGACAATGTCCTGCGTGCCGCCCACCTGACGCGGCTGACGCGCGAGCATCTGGCCGGCCTTGATCTCCTGGCCCTCGCGCACCTCGATGCGCGCCTTGGACGGGAGGAAGTGGAAGTCCAGGATCTTGCCGTCGGTGTCCTCGATCACGATCTGGGGGTGCTTCTCGCCCTTGTGCTCGATGATCACGAGCGCGGGGCCGCCCTCCTTGCCGCCCGACTCCTCGCGCACCGTCTCGCCGATCTCGATGTCGACGAACTTCACGCGACCGGGCTTCTCAGCGAGGATCGGCGTCCGGTGCGGGTCCCAGCGGACCAGGATCTGGGCCTTCTTCGTCTCCTCCCCCGGCTTGACCAGGATGTAGGAGCCGTAGGGCACCTTGTACTTCTCGATCTCGCGCCCCTTGGAGTCCATGAGCGCGATCTCGCCGTTGCGCTTGAGGGCCGTGAGCACCTCGTGGCCTTCGTCATCGACCGTGGGCACCTCGTTGCAGTCGCGCAGCTCGACAATGCCGCCGTGCGCGGCGCGGATGTCCGTCTCCACCAGACGCGTCGTGGCGACGCCGCCGGTGTGGAACGTACGCATGGTCAGCTGCGTGCCCGGCTCGCCGATGGACTGGGCCGCGATGATGCCCACCGCCATGCCCTCCTCGACCTTGCGGCCGGTGGACATGTCCATTCCGTAGCAGCAGGCGCAGATGCCCAGAGGCTGCTCGCAGGTGAGGGGCGAGCGGATCATGACCGAGTCGATGCCCAGGTCCTCGATGCGGCGCGCCGCGAGCGGCGTGATGAGCTCGCTCGCGCGGACGATGACCTCGTCCGTGACGGGGTTGGCGATCGTGTTGAGGGACACGCGCCCGGTGACCTGCTCACGCAGCGGCACGTCGACCTGCTCGCCCTTGTAGATGGCGCGCTTGAGGATGCCGCGCTTCGTGCCGCAGTCGTCGGCCGTGACGATGACGGACTGCGCCACGTCGCAGAGCTTCCGGGTGAGGTAGCCCGAGTCGGCGGTCTTGAGGGCGGTGTCGGCCAGACCCTTTCGGGCGCCGTGGGTGGAGGAGAAGTACTCGAGGACGTGCAGGCCCTCTCGGAAGTTGGCGCGGATAGGGGTCTCGATGATCTCGCCCGAGGGCTTGGCCATGAGGCCGCGCATGCCGGCCAGCTGCTGCATCTGCGACACGTTGCCGCGTGCGCCCGAGTCGGACATGAGGTACACGGGGTTGAGGTAGAACGCGCCGGTCTTGCCGTCGATGGGCACGTACTTGCCCGTGGCGGGCTCGCGCCGGTCGTTCTTGAGCGTCTCGATGAGCTTCTTGGTGATCTGCTCGCGGCAGTGCGCCCAGATGTCGAGCAGCTGGTTGTAGCGCTCGCGCTCCGTGATGATGCCGCGCTCGTAGTTCTTCTCGATGCGGTCGGCCAGCTTCTGCGACTGGTCGAGCAGCTCCTTCTTGGCGTCGGGGATGCGCAGGTCGGTGATGCCGATGGAGAGGCCGGCCAGCGTGCTCTGCTTGAAGCCGGTTTCCTTCATGCGGTCGAGCAGGTCGATGGTCGGGCCGCGCCCGCAGTACGCGAACGCGTCGTCGATCACCCGCGCGCAGCCCTTCTTGCCCAGGGCGCAGTTGTAGAACGGCATGCCCGTCTCGAGGATGTCCGCGAACAGGACGCGACCCACCGTCGTGACGATGCGCTTGCTCGCGGGCAGCTTCTCGGCGCGTCCCTTCTGGTCCGCCACCTGCTCCGTGAAGCCGTCCATCCGCACCACGATCGGGTCGTGCAGGCCGATCTTCTTCTGGTCGTACGCCAGGATCGCCTCACGCCGGTCCTTGAAGCGCGGCAGCTCGTTCTCCGGCTTGTCCACCGGCTGCGAGATCGTCAGGAAGTACACGCCCAGCACGATGTCCTGCGACGGCGAGATGATCGGATTGCCGTTCGCGGGAGAGAAGATGTTGTGCGTGCTGAGCATCAGCACGTGCGCCTCGGCCTGCGCCTCCACCGACAGCGGGAGGTGCACGGCCATCTGGTCGCCGTCGAAGTCGGCGTTGAACCCCGTGCACACCAGCGGGTGGATCTTGATCGCGTTGCCCTCGACGAGCACCGGCTCGAACGCCTGAATACCCATCCGGTGCAGCGTCGGAGCACGGTTGAGGAGCACCGGGTGCTGGTAGATCACCTCTTCGAGGATGTCCCACACCTCGGGGTCGCGCCGCTCGAGCATGCGCTTGGCGGACTTGATCGTGTCCGCGAGCCCGTGCTCTTTGAGACGACGGATGATGAAGGGCTGGAAGAGCTCGAGGGCGATCTTCTTGGGAAGACCGCACTGATTCAGCTTGAGCTCCGGACCGACCACGATGACCGAACGCGCGGAGTAGTCCACGCGCTTGCCCAGCAGGTTCTCGCGGAAGCGGCCCTGCTTGCCCTTGATCATGTCCGTGATCGACTTGAGCGGGCGGTTGCTCGAGCCCAGCACCGGCCGGCGGCACCGGCCGTTGTCGAACAGCGCGTCCACGGCTTGCTGCAGCATCCGCTTCTCGTTGCGGATGATGACCTCGGGGGCGTTGAGGTCCATCAGCTTCTTCAGCCGGTTGTTCCGGTTGATGATGCGCCGGTACAGGTCATTCAAATCGCTCGTGGCGAAGTTGCCCGACTCCAGCAGCACCAGCGGGCGCAGGTCCGGCGGGATCACCGGAACCACGTCCATCACCAGCCACGCCGGGTCGTTCTCCGAACCCCGGATCTGCTCGACCAGCTTGAGCCGCTTGGCCAGCTCCTTGGTCTTCTGCTTGCTGCGCGTCGTGCGCAGCTCCTCACGAAGATCGCGCGCCACGATGTCCAGGTCCGTCCGCTCGATCAGCTCACGGATCGCCTCCGCGCCCATCAGCGAGCGGAACGCGCTGCCGTGCTTCTCCACGGCCTGGCGGTGCTCGTCCTCCGTCAGGAGCTGCTTGAAGGTGAGGTCCGTGTCCCCCGGCTCCACCACCACGTAGTCCTGGAAGTAGACGATCTTCTCGATGTCGCTCGTCTTCATCCCCAGCAGCGTGCCCAGACGCGACGGCAGGCTCTTGAAGAACCAGATGTGCACGACGGGCGCCGCGAGGTTGATGTGCCCCATCCGCTTGCGCCGCACGCGCGAGTGCGTCACCTTCACGCCGCAGCGATCGCAGATGATGCCCTTGTACTTCGTGCCCTTGTACTTGCCGCACGCGCACTCGTAGTCGCGCTCGGGCCCGAAGATCCGCTCGCAGAACAGGCCGTCCTTCTCCGGACGGTACGTGCGGTAGTTGATCGTCTCCGGCTTCTTCACCTCGCCGAAGGACCAGGACCGGATGTCGTTCGGGGAAGCAAGCGTGATCTTCACCGAGCCGTAGTCATTGATCCGGTCGTACACGTTCTCTGCCATGGTCGATTCACTCCCCGCGGCCTGCCCGCCGCGCCGTCTCTCGATCCCGTCCCCGCTTGCTCCGCCAGTCCCGCCGCGCCTCGTCGCCGGTCGCCGCCCTTACAGCAGCGACCCGCCCTCCGCGCGTTGCTTCTCGAGCGTGATGTTCAGGCCCAGGCCCTTCAGCTCGTTGCACAGCACGTCGAACGCCACCGGCATGCCGGCCTCCAGCGTGTTCTGGCCCTTCACCATCGACTCGTAGATCTTGGTGCGGCCCTCGATGTCGTCGGACTTCACCGTGAGCAGCTCCTGCAGCACATACGCAGCGCCGTACGCCTCGAGCGCCCACACTTCCATCTCGCCGAACCGCTGGCCGCCCGTCCGCGCCTTGCCGCCCAGAGGTTGCTGCGTGATGAGCGAGTACGGCCCAGTCGCGCGAGCGTGGATCTTGTCGTCCACCAGGTGGTGCAGCTTCAACAGGTACATGAAGCCCACCGTCGTCCGCTGCTTGAACGGCTCGCCCGTGCGACCGTCGTGCAGCTGGATCTTCCCGCCCGCCGGCATCACCGCCAGCATCTCGCGATGCCTCGGCGCCTCGCCCGACTTCTCGTAATGCTCGGTCCGCGAACGCACGTGCGCGTTCGCCTCCGCGATCGCCGAGTGCACCTCTTCCTCGTTCGCCCCGTCGAACACCGGCGTCACCGCCTGGAAGCCCAGCACCCGCGCGGCCCACCCGAGGTGCACCTCGAGCAGCTGGCCCACGTTCATGCGGCTCGGCACGCCGAGCGGATTGAGCAGCACGTCCACAGGCGTGCCGTCGTCCATGAACGGCATGTCCTCTTCCGGCACGATGCGGGCGATCACGCCCTTGTTCCCGTGACGGCCGGCCATCTTGTCGCCCACCGACAGGTGACGCTTCGTCGCCAGGTACACGCGCACCATCTCGAGCACGCCCGACGGCAGCTCATCGCCCCGCTTCATGTGGTTGAGCTTGCGCTCCTTCTCCACACGCACGGCCTGGATACGCGGCCAGAACTGGCCGTGGATCACCTCCGCCTGCGCCCTCGACTCCTTCGAGCCCTTGATCCACTTGAGATCAAACGTCTCGATCTGCTCGAGCAGCACGTCCGGGATGTCCGACGCGCCCACCTTCTGACGCGTCGTCGGGTCCACCATCGGCGTCCCCGTCACGTCGTTGATCTGGTTCACCATCTGACGGAACAGCGCGATGGCCTTCTCATCCATCGACGCGCTGTACTCGTCCATGTCCTTCTTGAGCCGCTTCTTCTGCTCGTCGGTCATGTGCACGCGACGCGAGAACCGCGACGCGCCGATCACGATGCCCTCCACGCCCGCCGGCACCTCCAGCGAGTCGTTCTTCACGTCCTCGCCGGCCCGGCCGAAGATCGCGTGCAGCAGCTTCTCTTCCGGCGTCAGCTCGCTCTTGCTCTTGGGGCTGACCTTGCCGACGAGAATGTCCCCGGGGCCCACGCGCGCGCCCAGACGGATCACGCCGTGCTCGTCCAGGTTCCGCAGCATCTTCTCCGAGACGTTCGGGATGTCCCGCGTGAACTCCTCGCGCCCCAGCTTCGTCTCGCGGATCTCCACGTCGAACGAATCAATATGAATCGACGTGAACGCGTCGTCCTTCACCAGACGCTCCGAGATCACGATCGCGTCCTCGAAGTTGTAGCCGTCGAACGTGTTGAACGCGACGAGCACGTTCTTCCCGAGCGCCAGCTCGCCCTGCTTGGTCGACGCGCCGTCCGCCACCAGATCGCCCTTCTTGAGCTTCTGGCCCGGGCGAACCACCGGACGCTGATTCAGGCACGTCCGCTCGTTCAGACCGACGAACTTGCGGAGCACGATCTCCTCCGCGTTGTCCACGATCACGCGCTCCGAGTCCGCGTACGTCACCGTCCCGCCGAGCCTCGTCCGCGCCACCATGCCCGAGTGACGACCGACGTCCTGCTCCAGGCCCGTCGCCACGATCGGCGGATCGACCTTGATCAGCGGCACCGCCTGTCGCTGCATGTTCGAACCCATCAGCGCGCGGTTCGCGTCGTCGTGCTCCAGGAACGGGATCAACGCCGCGGAGATGCCCACGATCTGCTTGGGCGAAATGTCGACGTAGTCCACCTGGCCCGCCGACACCTCGGCAAGCTCACCGTCCACGCGCGCCAGGATGTGCCCGCCCTTGAGCAGACCCGCCGCGTCGAGCGTGTCGCTCGGCGCCAGCACGGCCTTCATCTCCTCGTCCGCACGCAGGTGCACCACCTTGCCCGTCAGCTTCCCCTCGTTCACCTGCCGGTACGCCGTCCGAAGGAACCCGTACTCGTCGATCGACGCGTAGATCCCCAGCGACGCGATCAGACCGATGTTCGTGCCTTCAGGCGTCTCGATCGGACAGATGCGCCCGTAGTGCGAGATGTGCACGTCGCGCACCTCGAAGCCGGCGCGCTTGCGGTTCAGACCGCCCGGCCCCAGCGCCGACAGACGACGCTCGTGCACCAGGCTCGACAGCGGGTTCGTCTGATCGACGACCTGCGACAGCTCCGACCGGCCGAAGAAGAACTCGATGGCCGAGGAGATCGCCTTGCTGTTCACCAGGTCCGAGATCTTGGCGATCTCGTCCGGGTCCTTCACGCTCATGCGCTCCTGCACCGTGCGGCGCAGCTTGAGGAAGCCCTTGCGGATCTCCTCGCACGCCAGCTCGTCCAGCGTCCGCAGGCGACGGTTGCCCAGGTGATCGATGTCGTCCACCTGCGCGATCGCCCGCCCCGTCTTCGGGTCCGGACGCTTGCTCCGCAGGTCGAAGATGTACTGGATCACGCGCAGGAAGTCCTCCGCGCGGATGAACATCTCCGTCTCCGGCACGCTCAGGTCGAACTTCCGGTTGATGCGGAAGCGGCCCACCTTGCCCAGCCGGTACCGGTTCTCGTCGTAGAACTTCTCCTTGAAGAGCTGCTTGGCCTTGTCCACCTGCGGCGGGTTGCCCGGACGAAGACGCGTGTAGATCTTCACCAGCGCCCGCTCGTACTCCGTGTCGCCCGGGAACTGCTCCAGCTTCTCCTCGGCAACCGTGTTCAGCAGCAGCGGGTCCGACGGGTTCTGGATCACCCGGACCTTCTTCAGCTTCGAAGCCTGGATCGCCTCCAAGGCCTCGCCCAGCTGACGGCCCACCGAGATCAGCTCCTCGCCCGTCTCCGTGTCCACGATCGACGCCGCCGCCCAGTGCTCCGGACGCAGCTTCTCGACCGGGATCTCCTCCACCGCGTAGAACAGGCTCAGCAGCGCCTCCGTCGACGACACCGACTCGTCAAGACAGCGCAGGAACGTGGTCGCCGCGATCTTCGTGCTCTGGTCGATCCGCATCGCCAGAACGTCCTTCTTCGTCACCTCCAGCTCGATCCACGAGCCTCGCTCGGGGATGATGCGCGCCGAGTGCAGCGGACGATCCGCCTCCATCGACGCCACGCTGAAGTCCACGCCCGGAGAGCGGTGCAGCTGCGACACGATCACGCGCTCGGCGCCGTTCACGATGAACTCGCCGCCGCCCATCATGATCGGGATCTCGCCCAGATAGATCTCTTCCTCCGGAAGGTCCGGATGGTTCTGGCGCGAAAGCCGCAGGCACACCCGGAACGGCATGCCGTACGTCAGGCGAAGCTCGCGGCACTCGTCCGGCGTGTAGCGCGGCTGCTCGAGCGTGTAGTACTGGTACTCCAGCGACATCGTCTCGTCGTACGACTTGATCGGAAAGACCTCGCGCAGCAGCGCTTCCAGCCCGATCTTCGTGTCGCGCTCCTGCGGAGAAGACACAAGCTGCAGGAACCGGTCGTAACCGTCCCGCTGCAGGCTCGTCAGATCAGGAACAGGAATCGCGTCGCCGCGTTTGGAGAAATTGCGCACGTTCATCGTCGCCATCGAGTCCCTCGCGATGGATATCACAGCCGCAGAGTTGGCACGTCTGCCGTCAAAGCGCCTCGGAACACCCGCCTAATGCCGTTCGTGGACCGTCTCGCACCCTTTTGTCAACAAGCCGTCAATCCTAGGGCCCAGAAAGCACGACCGCAACCCGCCCCACCCCGCATTTTCCCCCAACAGTTCGTCCCCTGTTCGGAATACGCGCCGGGTTTGGTGAAAAAAGGGGCCGCCCCCAGTTGGAGCGGCCCCCGTTTCGCCTGCTGTCGGTCGAGGTAGGACCGGATCGCGCTCTTACTTGAGCTCGACCTTCGCGCCCTGCTCCTCGAGAGCCTTCTTGAGCTTCTCAGCCTCCTCCTTCGGAACGCCCGTCTTCACGGGCTTCGGAGCGCCGTCGACCAGGTCCTTCGCCTCCTTGAGGCCCAGACCCGTCGCCTCGCGGACGACCTTGATCACCTGGATCTTCTTCTCGCCCGAGTTGGCCAGGACGACGTCGAACGACGTCTTCTCCTCGGCCGCCGCGGCAGCGCCGCCGCCAGCCGCAGGACCCGCCATCACCACCGCGCCGCCCGCGGCGGGCTCGATGCCGTACGTCGTCTTCATGTATTCCGCGAGGTCCACCGCCTCCTTCAGGGTCAGCGATGCGATCTCGTCACCAAGCTTCTGAACCTTGTCGCTCATCGTTCTGTCTCGCTATCTCAACAAGCGTTCCGGAGAGGAGCCGAACGTTCGGCTTTTAACCCGAGGGCCAGTCCGAAAGCGGATGTCTCTGGTCTTCTGCTTCCACTCACCCGATCTTGGCGATCGCCTCGCCCTTCTCGAGCTTCTCCTCGATCGTCTTCACGATCCCGAGCACCTTCGAGCCCGGCCCCTTGGCCGCGCCCACGATCTTCTGCGCCGGCGAGAGCACCAGCGTGACCACCTTGGCCTGCGCCTCGACGCGCGTCGGGAAGGAGCTCAGACGCTTCACGCCGTCCTTGCCCTCGAACACCTCGCCGTCGAGGATCGCGCCGCGGAGCTCCAGCTGCTGCAACTGCTCCGCCCACTTCATCACCTCGCGCGCCACGTCCACGACGCTCGTCCCGCCGTACGCCAGCGCCGTCGGGCCCTTGAACAGATCGCCCAGCGGGCCGATCGGCGTCTCCTTGAGCGCGTGACGCGCCAGGTTGTTCCGCACGACCGTGACGCGGATGTCCTTCTGCCCCAGCGCCAGACGCATCCGGTTGTTGTCGCCCGCAGGAACCCCGCGGATCGACAGCACCAACGCGTCCTGCGCGTCCCCGAACCGGCTCATGTAATCCCGGATGATGTACTTCTTCGTGGTTGCCGACATCGTTCGCCTCGCTTACTCCGCCACAACCGGCGAGTACTTGACCTGCACGCCCGGCGTCATGCAGCCGGAGATCACGATCCGCTTGATGTACACCCCCTTCACGCTCGACGGCTTCGACCGCTCGATCGCGTGAATGAAGTGCGTCAGGTTCTCCGCAAGATCGCCCTCGGAGAACGACATCTTCCCGATCACGCCGTGCACGTTCCCGCCCTTGTCGTTGCGGTACTCCAGCTTGCCCGCCGAGTACTCCTTCACGGCCGTCGCAACGTCCGGCGTCACCGTGCCCGCCTTCGGAGAAGGCATCAGCCCCTTCGGGCCGAGCACCTTGCCCAGCTTCGACACGACTCGCATCATGTCCGGCGTCGCCACCGCAACGTCGAAGTCCATCCACCCCTTCTCGATCTCGGCCACCAGCTCCTCGCCGCCGGCCTTCACCGCGCCCGCCTCCATCGCGAGCCTCGCCTTGTCCACGGCGCAGAACGCCACGACACGCTTGCTCTTGCCGATCCCCTTGGGCAGCGCGATCGACCCGCGGATCGACTGATCCGCCTGCTTCACGTCGATCCCCAGGTGCATCACCACGTTCACCGTCTGGTCGAACTTGGGCGCCTTGAACTTCTTGACCGCGGCCACGGCCTCCGGGGCCGGCAGCGGCTCCTGCGGCGCCTTCTGCACGTTCTCGCGCATGCGCCGGGCCAGCTTCAGCGTCGCATCCTTCTTCGCCATCGCCTCAGCCCTCCACCGTCACGCCCATCGAACGGGCCGTGCCCTCGATGATCCGCATTGCCGCCTCAACCGTGTGCGCGTTGAGATCCGCCTTCTTCTCCGCCGCGATGGCCTTCACCTGATCCTTGGTGATCTTCCCGACCTTCTCGCTGTTCGGCTTCCCGGAGCCCTTCTCGACCTTCGCCGCCTCCTTGATCAGCACCGCCGCCGGCGACGCCTTGATCTCGAAGGTGAACGACTTGTCGTTGAACACCGTGATCACGCAGCCGACGATCTTGCCGTTCAGCTTCGCGGTCGCCGCGTTGAACTGCTGGATGAACTGACCCGGGTTCACGCCGTTGCCGCCCAGCGCGGGGCCCAGCGGCGGCGCGGGAGTGGCCTTGCCACCCGGCGCCATGATCTTGAAGCGCTTAACGACTTCTTTCTTGGCCATGCTGCTCCACCTCCCACCTGCCCCGGGGCGTTCGCCCCGCAAGCGTCCTCCGGCCAAGGAGGGACGCGGACGCGGTGGTTCGTACGGTCTTGGCTGTCTCCCGCCCACGCGCACGTCGCGCGAAGGGGGACGGAGAGTGTAGCGACCCCCTCCCGCAAAGCAACCGTCTCCCCCACCCCCACGAACCCTCTTCCCAACCACCCCCTCCATTCTGTGTCCCCCTCACACCCAACACGCCGATGCTCTTTCCTGCTACCCTTTCCCCTCCACGCGCAGGCCCGTCAGGCCCCGCGTGCCCCCTACCCCCCCTACCGACCACCGGGCCTTGATGCCCCGGGCGCCCGTCGGCTCCCGCGTTCGCGCCCCTCGGAGTTCACGCATGATCGTTGACATCCGGACCCGCCTTTTCACCGGCAGAGACCCCATCGGCTCCGCCGGCGCGCGTCTCAAAGCAAAGCCCGACGTGGACGCCTCTTCCGACGCCCACCGTCGCGCCATGCACCTCGTCGACGCCGCCGTCCTCGTCGGCTGGCGGTCCGACCGCCTCGCCGTCCACCTCCCCTCCGAACACATCGCCGCAGCCGTCAACGAGGCCCCCGAGTACCGCCTCGGCTTCGCCCCCGTCGACGCCACCGCCGACTCGGCCCTTGACGACATCGACGCCGCCGTCGAACTCGGCATGGCCGGGCTCACCTTCTGCCCCGCCGACCAGGGCATCCGCCCCACCGATGACCGCGCCCTCGCCCTCTTCGAGCGAGCCGCCCTCCGCAAGCTCCCCGTCCTCGTCGCCAACCCCTGCCTCACCGCCCCTCAGAGCGTCCTCGAGTTCGCTCGACCCTCCCTCCTCGACGAGGCGGCACGCACCGTCCCCAACCTCACCCTCGTCCTGGGCGACCTCGGCCAGGCCTTCCAGGACGAAACCCTCGTCCTCATCGCCAAGCACGAGAAGGTCTACGCCGAGATCTCCTCCGTCGTCAGCCGTACCTGGGCCCTCTACACCACGCTCCTCAACGCCCACGAGCGCGGCGTCATGAACAAGCTCCTCTTCGCCTCCGGCTTCCCCCTCGAAACCCCCGAGCGCGCCATCGAGCGCCTCTACACCGTCAACTCCTTCCGGGGCGCCTCCGGCCTCCCGGGCATCCCGCGCGAGGCCATCCGCTCCATCGTCGAGCGCAACGCCCTCGAGACCCTCTCCATCGACGCTCCCGTCGCGCCCTCCCGCCCACGCTCCTCCCCCACTCCCGCACCGACGCACTCCCGCGCGCTGTGAGCACACCCCGGCCACGACGAGCGTCGATCCTCTCCCTCGCGCTCGCCGGCGCGACAATCTCCTCCTGCTCCCCCCTCATCCTCTCCTCAGCGCCAGCCTCGATCGAGATCCGCTCGAACCAGGCATCGCTCACCCCCGACTGGCTCACCGCCGTCTACACGTCCCCCGACCAGAACACGGCCGATGTGTACCTGAGCGATCTGCCCATCGATCTCCTCACCGCCGAAGACCCCGCGGCCCTCGACGCGCACGCGGGCAACATCGTCCACCTGCACTATTTCCTCACGCCCAAAGCGGGCCGCACGCCCATCGACGCGAACGCCGCGAACGTGACGATCCAGCACCTCGTCCTCGTGCCGAATCCGCAGGGCGGGCTCGGGTTTGCGGGGCTGTACGGGGGAGGCGGGTTCCTCCTGCCCACCGACGAGCCCGGGAGCCGCACGTTCTCCGGGCGCATCCGTGAGGGCTCGCACCGCCTGCTCCGCGCGGGGCCCGGATTCATCGACCGGCTGGGCCACGCCGTGATCGAGGGCGCGATCGCGGCGCGCAAGGACGACGGCGCGTGCGCCGCCATCGCGCGCAACCTCTCGCTGCTCAAGCGTGAACGGCTCGATCAGTAGCGCGCGACGCTGGGCCTACGATTCCGTCACGCATGTCCGAAGACGCGCCAACCATCCGGGTCAATTTCTCCAAGCCGATGCCGATCTTCCCGCTCGACGGGGTCGTGCTCTTCCCGCACGCCGTGGTGCCGCTGCACATCTTCGAGCCGCGCTATCGCCAGATGGTGAGCGATGCGCTCGATGAATCGGGGCAGATCGCGATGGCCGTGTTCGAGGGCGACCGGTGGCGCGAGGAGTACCACGCGCGTCCGCCGGTGAAGGCGTGCGTGTGCGTGGGGCACATCGCGCAGCACGAACGGCTGTCGGACGGGCGGTACAACATCCTGCTGCAGGGGGTGTGCCGAGCGAGAATTCTCGAGGAAATCCCGCCGGACGAGGAGTGTTTGTACCGGCAGGGGATGCTGGCGCCGATGGGGGTCGGGGAGGAGGGGACGGAGAACGGCGCGCGGGCGCGGTTGCGGGAACTCCTGCTCCTGCCGCCACTTGCGAGGTTCGTCGACCCGCAGGGGCATTCGCTTGCGCAAGGGCTGGCGGACCTGTTGTTGCGGGACGACTCGGACGTGCCGACGCACGTGGTGGCGGACCTGGTGGCACATCTGATGGTGAAGGAGCCCAGGCAGCGGTATGCGGCGCTTGCGGAGCCTGAGGTGGCTGAGCGCATGCGCTTGATCGAGCGGGAGTTAGAGCATCTGGCCGGGATGATCCGGCGCGCGGACCTGCAGGTTGATCCGAGGGCGCCCAAGGGCGTTCACTGGAACTAACCGCCCTCGGTGGTGCGCAAGGACTGTGTGATTGCGGCTTCGTGGAGGCGCATGCTGGCCCTGTCGAGGGCCTCTTTGGCGCGTTGGAATGCGTTCGGATCGACCGATTTCCAGTCGTTCTCCGACTTTTGGCCGAGAGCCCTTAGTTCCGCGATTCGTGCGCGCAATTCCGCGACATATGCGTCGTCGAGGACACCCTTTGTGCGCGCCAGAGCGTCCTCGCACCACTTGGCGTCGAGGCGTGCCGAGGTGGCCAGATCGGCCAGTCGGTGACGGGTCATATCGTCGCGCGCGTGGGTGAGTGAGTCGCGCTCAATGCGGTCGACCTCGTCGCGCGTGAGGCCGTGGGCGGGGATGACCTGGAGCGCGGCGCGCTTGCCGGAACGCTTCTCGTGGGCCGAGACGTTGAGGACGCCGTTGGCATCGACGAGGAACTCGACCTCGAGGACGGGGATGCCGGCGGGCATGGGGGGGATGCCGGAGAGGTGGAGCGTGGCGAGGGGGCGGCAGTCCGCGGCCATTTCGCGCTCGCCTTGGAGGATGGAGAGTTTGATGGACGTTTGACCATCGACGCTGGTGGAGAAGGTTTCGACGGCGCGTGCCGGGACGGACTGGTTGCGCATGAGGAGTTTGGCAACGCCGCCGCCCATGGTTTCGAGGCCGAGGGAGAGGGGAATGACGTCGAGGAGGAGCGCGTCGGCGCGGTGGCCTGCGAGGATTGAGGCCTGAACGGAGGCGCCGAGCGCGACGACGAGGTCGGGGTTGATGGCGGTGTAGGGCTCGGTGTTGAAGAGTTGCGCGACGGCGGCGCGGACGGCGGGGATGCGCGTGGAGCCGCCGACCATGACGACGCGGTCGATATCGGCGGGCTTGATGGTCGCGTCGCGGCAGGCTTGTTTGCAGCGGTCGAGGGTGCGCGCGATGAGGGGCGCGAGGAGCGCTTCGAGTTCGGCGCGGGTGACGTCGCGCTCGATCTCGTGGTGCTGGTCGAGACGCAGGCTGACGTGGATTGTGTCTTTGTCGGAGAGCTCGATCTTGGCGCGCTCGGCGGCGTGGCGGAGGGATTGTCGAGAGGAAGGGGAGGAGAGGATTGTGGTGCGCGCGTTGTCGGGGAGATGGGAGAGGAGGAGTTGGATGAGGGATTGGTCGACGTCGTCGCCGCCGAGATGCGTGTCGCCGGAGGTGGAGAGGACTTCGAAGAATGCTGGTTCGTTGGAGTTTGCGTTGTCGTTAGTGGAAGGGGTGACGCGGAGGATGGAGATGTCGAAGGTCCCGCCGCCGAGGTCGTAGACGGCGATGGTTTGTTGCTTGGTTTGTCGTGCGCCGATGCCGTAGGCGAGGGCGGCGGCGGTGGGCTCGTTGACGATGCGGACGGGTTCGAGGCCGGCGATGCGCGCGGCGTCGCGGGTGGCCTGTCGCTGGGCGTCGTCGAAGTAGGCGGGGACGGTGATGACGGCGCGGGTGACGTCGGTGTTGAGGGCTTGTGAGGCGCGGTCGCGGAGGGCGCGGAGGATGTGGGCGGAGATTTCGGGGGGTGTGATGAGGTGGTCGTTGATCTTGACGCGCGCGGCGTTCTGGGGGGAGGGGGCGACTTCGTAGGAAAGGAAGGGGAGGTCGTCCTTCACGTCATCGATGGAGCGGCCCATGAGTCGTTTGACGGAGGCGATGGTGCGTGTGGGGTAGGTGGTGGCGTGGTCGCGGGCGAGCTGGCCGAGGGCTTCGAGGGTGCGGCCGTCTTCGGCGAGGCGGACGACGCTGGGGAGAAGCTGGTCGTTGTCTGAGGGCGCGAGGATGCGGGGACCCTTGGAGTCGGAGTAGGCGACGAGGGAGTTTGTGGTGCCGAGGTCGATGCCGATGATGGGGTTGGGGGGTGATGTCATCAGAGGGGATCAATCGTCTGGAGCTGATCGTGTCTCGGTGTTGGGTGCAGATGGATGTGGATTCGCGCGCGAGATCATTCGAGGCATAGAAGAAGAGAAGAAAGAGGCCATGGAGCCCTCACCCTACCCTCTCCCAGTCGAAGCGACTGGGAGAGGTTGCGAGGGAGTTGGTGGTGCCGAGGTCGATGCCGATGATGGGGTTGGGGGAGGATGAGGGCAT
>JBFXJP010000003.1:0-331356 GCA_050174775.1 Phycisphaerales bacterium | reverse complement strand
AGGTTCAGGCTGGTGAGTTGTGCGAGCTTGGCGATCTCGCGCGCCCCCTCGGGGCCGATGCTGTTGCTGCTGTGGTTCAGGCTGGTGAGTTGTGCGAGCTTGGCGATCTCGCGCGCCCCCTCAGGGCCGATGCTGTTGTTCCAGAGGTCCAGGCTGGTGAGTTGTGCGAGCTTGGCGATCTCGCGCGTCCCCTCGGGGCCGATCTCGTTGCCGCTGAGGTCCAGCGTGTGGAGGCCGGTGAGCTTGGCGATCTCCCGCGGCCCCTCGTCGCCGATGCTGTTGCTGCTGAGGTCCAGCGTGTGGAGGCCGGTGAGCTTGGCGATCTCCCGCGCCCCCTCGTCGCCGATGCTGTTCTCGCTGAGGTCCAGCGTGGTGAGTTTGTCGAGCTTGGCGATCTCCCGCGCCCCCTCGGCGCCGATGCCCTGGTCAACGAAGATCAGCCGCGTGAGCGAAGCGAGCGCAAGCAACTCCGCCGGCACGCCGCCCAGCCGCGCAGAAAACACAAACACACGCTCTCGCGGAAACCGCTCGTCCCGCAGTTGCCAATCCGCGAAAGCGATCGCCAGTTCCTCCCACCTCTCCTCCCTCGCGCGCGCAAGAAACTTCTTCAGTTCCTCCTCTCCGCCGCGCCAAGACCCAACATTCCCTTCCATATCCCCCGATCCTAACCGCTCACCCTCACCCCGCCCGCCCGCAGCTCTCGCTATTCCCTAGCACCCACTCCCCGATGCCTAATGCCCGTGAGTTTGCTGCCTTCCCCTAGTGCCTGATGCCTAGTCCCTAGTGCCCTTCTCCCCTCTTCATTTCCGCTTTTCACTTTTCACTTTCCGCCTTCACTCCCCCAACAACCTCTCCACCATCCCCGTCATCCTCCTCTTCAGCTTCTCGTGCTCCTCACCCGTCGCCGGCCCGCTGAACCCCGCGTACGCCGCGCGGATCCTCCCCTTCCCATCAACAAACAGCAGCGTCGGGTACGCCTTCACCGCATCGATCACCGGCAAGGCCTCCGCCGCCTTCTTCTTCTCCGCCACCCCGGCCAACAACACCGGAAACTCCACGCCCGCCCGCTCCACATACGTCCGCACCTGCTTGAGGTCGCGCTCCTTGTCCCCCGTCACCTCGAACGCCAACCCTACAACTTCAAAATCCCGATCCTTGTGCGTCGCGCGCAGCTCGTTCAAAAACGCCGTCGCGTCCTTGCAGTTCGGGCACCACGTCCCGAACACGTACACGATCCGCGCCTTCGAGTTCCCGCCCAAGGCCTCTTCACTCAAACTCCGCTCGTTCCCCTGCATGTCCACGTACTTCAGTTCGTTGACGTTGCCCGTCCCGATCGACTTCGTGAACGAGAACCCGTCGCGCAGCTCCGCATCGTCATCGCGCTTCCCCTCGAACGTCTCGTGGTGCCAGTCCCCCGACCAGAACTCCCCGCGGATCCCCCCGTCCTCCAGCAGACGCGCGTGCACCAGGAACGCGTGCGCGCCGTCGAACGCCGAGAGACGAAGACCCTCACCCGGAAAATCCCCGGCGAAATACCGATAGTCCCCCGTCGTCGTCAGAATCGTCCCCGTCGTCCGCTCGGCCGTCCCGTCCAGAACCAGCACCCCCTCCTCACCACCCTCGAACGTCACGCGCCACTTCCCGCGCAGCGCCTGCGTGCTCTGCAGCACGCGCTCGCGATTCGACCGGAACCGTGCGCCCTCCGTCCCCCCCTCGCCCGCCTCGGCATGGAACCCCATCGACACCGGCCCCGCGCTCCGCTGCTTCGTGTACACCCCGTCCATCCGCCTCCCGTCCGCGCGCACCCGCGCGCGAAGGTGCGCGTCGTAGTAATCCATGCTCAGCAGCAGCTCGTCCCCCTCCCACCGCACCACCGGGATCTCGATCTCCTCCGTCCCGTTCACCAGCCACGCCGCGATGCCCGCGGGACGATCATCCGTCAACGGATGCCGGATCCGGATCTGAAACGGCAACTCCCCGTCGGGCGATGACTCCAGATCCAGCCACGCGCGCCACACCCCGTCCGCGATCGAAGGCCTCTCACCCGGAACCGCCCCCGCATCCCCCGGACCCATCATCACGGCGGCACACAACACCGACAGAGCAAGCGTCATCATGCCCCAACACTAGCCCCCGTGCGCATGTCTCGCGCCAGTGCGCAAACGCCGCATATCACGCCACTTCGGCGCACACGCCCCGCAACAACACGCTCTCGGCCAAAAGTCACCGATCCACGGATTCGCGCCGACGCTCGCGCTCCAGCCGAGCCAGCGCCATGATCGGAAAGTAGTGTCGGTAAAGGTGATAACGCAGGTAGAACACCTTCGGGAACCCCGTCCCCGTAAACCAACCTTCGCGCCACGACCCCTCCGGCTCCGCCACCGGATGCGACACCAGCGCCGGCGTCCCCAACCGCTCCAGGAACCCCGCAACAGCCTCCTTCCCCCCCTCCCGCGCATCCACCCCCGCCGGCCCGCGCGCCGGTGCCGCCTCAGCCAACTGATTGTCCATCAACCACTTGGCCGCGCGCTGCACCGCCTCGTCCTCCACCCCCACCCCGTACAGCAGCGTCATCAGCCCCCACGCCGTCTGCGACGGCGTGCTCGGCCCGATCCCCTTCAGCCGCTCATCCAGGTACGAATCCGCCGTCTCCCCAAACCCCCCATCCTCATTCTGCGCCGCACGCAACCACCGAATCGCCCGCTGCACCGCCGGATCATCCCTCGGAATCCCCGCGGCATTCAGGCCCCCAAGCGCCTGCCACGTGCCGTATATGAAGTTGCAACCCCACCTCCCCCACCAGCATCCCTCACCCCGCTGCGCGCGCCGCAGGTAGTTGATCCCGCGCGTGACCGCCGGATGCGTCGCCGGAACCCCGCACGTGATCAGCGACTCAATCGTCCGCCCCGTGATGTCCGCGCACGAGGGATCCTGCATCGCGTTGTGGTCCGCAAACGGCACTTTTTCCATCCAACCGCGATGTTTCGTGCGGTCGAACGCGGCCCAGCCCCCGTCGTCGTTCTGCATCGCCAGCAGCCAGCGCGTCGCGCGCGCGGAGTGCGAGGCGCCTGAGGAGTAGGGCTCGTTGGCGCCGTCGCCGGCGCGACGGAGGGCCTTGGCCACCATCGCGGTGTCGTCGACGTCGGGGTACCAGTCGTTGCGGTATTCGAAGGCCCAGGCCGCGGCGTTCTCGCCGAGCCGGAGGTGGCGGTCCTGGGGCCGCAGGTTGCGCACCCAGTCACCGGTCATTTTCACTTCATGCTCGCGGAGCCAGTTGCAGCACCGTCGGACGCGGGCGTCGTTGGCTTCGGTCAGGCCGGCCTCGGTGAGGGCGTAGAGCGCGATGCCGGAGTCCCAGACGGGGGAGAAGCAGGGCTGGATGCGGACGTGGTCGTCTTCTTCGATGATGAAGCGGTCGAGTTCGTGCTCGGCGCGCTGGATGACGGGGTGCGTGCGCGGGTAGCCCATCGCCTGGAACGCGATCTGGACGTAGACCATGGGCGGGAAGATGGCGCCGAGCCCGTCGGTGGTCTCCGCGGTCATGCGTTCGAGGATCCAGGCCTCGGCAACCCGCAGGGCGCGTTTTCGTGTGGGAAAGAAGAGGCGGAGCCGCTGCGCAATCTTCACCGCGCGATCGACCAGGATGAAGACGTTGGCGAGATCGAAGGGGTTGGAGGTGTTCCAGTCCTTGCAGAGTCTGTTCTTGCGCTTGGGGTTGAGGAAGAGTTCATCGATGCGGAATCGCTCGGGGACGGTGCGCGCGGGGCGGAGCGCGGTGCAGATGGCGAGTGGGAGGATCATGGTCCTCGTCCACGCCGCGACCTTGTCGAGGTGGAAGGGGAACCAGCGCGGCAGGAGCGCCGCTTCCGGCGGGATGATCGGGCACGCGTTCCATGTCACTTGTCCGAGACAGGCGAGATAGAACATCGAGAAGGTGTTGATGCACTCGGCGCCGCCCATCGAGAGGATGAGGTCGCGCGCCCTGGTCATGTGGGGCGCTTCGGGGTTCTCACCGAAGAGCTTGAGGGTGAAGTACGCCTTGACGGTGGCGGAGAGATCGACCTGCGAGCCGGGGTACTGGCCCCATCCGCCGTCCTCGCGCTGGAGTCGGCGGAGGTAGGTGAGCATTTTGGGGAAACGTCGGAGGTCTTCGGCGGACGCGTGCGGCGCGACGTCGTGGGCGAGGATCACCTTCATCAGCAGGTATTCGGTGATGAGGATGGAGTCGCCTTCGAGCTCGGCGCAGAAGTGACCGTCGGCGTGCTGCTTGGAGAAGAGGGCTTTGACCGCGCGGCGGAGCGCGGAGGGGAGCGGGTTGGCGTCGCGCGCGGGCGCGGCGGGCTTTGACTCGACGACGTGGTCGGACTCGGCTTGGGAAAAGAGCGTGGACACGAGGCGTGGCCCTCCGTGGCGGCGTGTGTGCGTCGGTGGAGGGTACGGGGGGGTCAGGGCTCGGACAACGGCGGCGTTATTGGGATGCGCGAGGTGGGCGGGCGGTGGCCGCGGTCCTGGAGGACGTAGTTACGTCCGCCCCATGCGGTGGCGCGGCCTGAGCGGAGGTCTCGCGCGGCCTCGGAGAGGATGGAGGCCACGGAGAGGGCCGCGAAGGGTTGGAGGAACGCGGCCCAGAGGGGCGCGCGCTGCGCGCGGAGGGTGGAGAACATCGCGGTGAAGTAGGCGAGGAGGGCGAGTGAGGAGACGAGGAGCGCTGCGAGGTCGAGGACGTCGGCGCCGAGATCGCGCGAGGGCGCCATGCAGGAGAGAATGAGCGTGGCGAGCGCGGCGAGGGGAAGGATGCAGTTGGAGAAGCGGACGCGCCAGGCCAGGGACGCGAGACGGGGGGCGCGGCGGTTCGCGGCCTCGGTGTAGATGCGCTTCCACCCGCGTCGAAAATCGGGGAACGACTCGTACATGTGGCAGGTGAGCAGTCCGGCGGCGAGCAGCACGCCCGGCCTGCGGTCGGAGAAGCCGATCGCGCGCGCGAGCGCGATGTCCTCGAGCAGATCGTCTTTCACCGCCTCGTGCCCGCCCACGGCGCGGTACGCCTCCGCGCGGAAGAGCAGGAACTGCCCGTTCGCGAAGGGCCGCGGGTTGGGATACCGGTTCGAGGAGTGCATCGGGTATTGGCGGAGGAGTTCGAGCGAGGCGGCGGGCTGGATGACGCGCTCGAACCAGTGGCGCGCGGAGAGGGTGCTGAGGATGGAGAGAAGGTCGAGCTTTCGGTGGTGGAGGAGCGCGACGGCCGCGCGGAGACAGGAGGGATCGAAGCGCGTATCGGCGTCGGCGAAGAGGAGCAGGTCGGAGGACGAGGCGTGCGGGGCGCGCTGCACGGCCTGCCAGATCGCGTTGGTCTTCCCTGCCCAGTCGTCGGGGCAGGACGTGATCTCGAGGATGGTGAAGCGGTCGGCGGCGCCGGCGTGCGTCACCGCTTCGCGCGCGAGCGCGACGGTGTTGTCGGTGCAGCGGTCGCAGGCGAGCACGACGTGGAGTGCGGGGTAGTCCTGGTCCGCGAGCGTGCGGATGAGCTGGGCGATGTGACCCGCCTCGTTGTGCGCGGGGATGACCGCGCAGACGGTCGGGGAGGGGTCGGGGAGGGGGAGCGCGGCGCCGTGGCGCAGGGTGGGAAGGCGACGGAGAGCCTGATAGACACGGACGAGCGCAACGGACCAGTAGACGAGACACGCGACGGCGAGCGCGAGGGTGAGCGCGAGCGGGATGGCGATCGCTGGGTGCATGGTGTGAGCGCGGCGGGGCAGTGTAGGGGACGGGCGGGGGTTCGTAGACTGAGCGGATGAGCCGAGACATGGAATCGGGTGAAACGCTGGTGTTCTCTCGGGAGGCGGTGCGGGCTGTGGACCGCGCGGCGATCCAGGAGTTCGGGATGCCGGGGGTGGTGCTGATGGAGAACGCCGCGGCCGCGGTGGAAGGCGAGGTGATCGCCGCGGCGGACGCGGACGATGCGTTGGTGGTGATCGTGTGCGGGAGCGGGAACAACGGTGGGGACGGGTTCGCGTGCGCGCGACGGCTCGTCAACGCGGCGCACCGGAACATGCGCGTGGTGATCGTGCGTTGCGCGGCGCCGGAGCACGTGCACGGGGACGCCGTGATTCACATGGACATCGCGGATCGGATGGAGATTCCGATCATCGAGCTGGCGGGCGAGCGCGCGCACCTGATCCTCGAGGGGATGGCGCGTTCGCGCGGCGAGCCGGACATCATCGTCGACGCGCTCTTCGGGACGGGGCTGGATCGGCCGATCGAGGGGGAGTTGTCGGAGGTGGTGTCGTGGATCAACGCGCAGGGTGAGCGGGGCGCGGTGGTGATCGCCGTGGACATCCCGTCGGGGCTCGACTGCGACACCGGTCGGCCGCTGCTCGCGGCGGGCGCGAAGGACGACCGGGGCGCGGTGGTGCGCGCGGACACGACGGTGACCTTCGTCGGTCTCAAGCAGGGATTCGTGGACGAGGCATCGTGGGACTATGTCGGGGAGGTGGTGGTGGGTGACATCGGGGCGCCGCGAACGCTCGCGGAGCGGTTCGGGAAGCGCGTGAAGATGTGAGCGTCGCGCTCAGGGCTGGAGGCGCGAGGCTGTCCACTCGCCGGGCGTGAAGGCGTGCGGCGCGGGGGCGAGGTGGCGCTGCCAGAGGCCTCGGTCGTGGATGCGCCCGGGCTGGCCGATCCAGAGTTCGATGGCCTCGGCCCAGATGGAGTATCCGCCCCAGTGGGGAGGGCGGGGGATGTTGGCGTCTCCGGAGCCGTCGGGCGCGGTGGAGAACTTCGCCGCGACCTGGAGGACACGATCGAGCATGGCTTCGCGTGAATGGATGGGTCGGGACTGGTCGGAGGCCCAGGCGCCGAGGCGCGAGAGGATCCAGCGTGAGGCGAAGTATTCGTCGGACTCCTTGTCGGAGAGGAGTGTGACGGGGCCCTCGATGCGTGCCTGGAGGCTGAGGGCATCCCAGAAGAACGTCGCGGCGGCGCGCGGGTTGTCGGCGAGCTCGCGACCTTTTCTGGACTCGTAGTTGGTGAAGAAGATGAGGCGGCCGTCTGGGGTGACGTCTTTGGCAAGGACGATGCGGACGGAGGGCCTGCCGTCGGGGGTGGAGGTGGCGAGGGAGATGGCGTTGGGGTTGGTGACGATCTGCTTCCTGGTCGCCTCGTCGATCCAGTCCTTGAGGATGTGGACCGGATCGGGGGGGAGGGGGTCCGGGAGGAAGCGGTCGGTGTGGTACTGGGTGCCTTTGGAGAATCGGGACATGGGTGTGTGAAGCGTATCGGGGTTTCCTGTCGGTGGCGGCCTGGGACTATTCGAGCGTCAATACTGTGGCGGATGACGACGCTGGAATCGAGACAGGGGTTCGGTGGGAAGGGCGGGGGCCGAGGCGCTCGGTTCGGCGGGGGCGAGGGGATGCAGAAGCTGTTCGAGCGGGAGCCGCCGCACGCGGTCGAGGCGGAGATGAGCCTCCTGGGCGCGATGCTGCTCGACCCGCGCGTCATCTCCGACGTGATCCCGATCATCACGACGGGTGACTC
This sequence comes from Phycisphaerales bacterium, assembly GCA_050174775.1. Classification (GTDB taxonomy): domain Bacteria; phylum Planctomycetota; class Phycisphaerae; order Phycisphaerales; family UBA1924; genus CAYPGJ01. Next base: position 323,823 of record JBFXJP010000003.1, on the reverse strand, counting down.
CTTCTACACCGAGCGGCACGCGGCCATCTACGACGCGATCGTGGAGGTGTACGAGCGGCGCGACGCGGTGGATCTGGTGCAGATCGCGCAGTCGCTCAAAGACCGGGGGATGCTCGACGGCGCGGGGGGCGTGGGCGGGCCGGACTATCTGATCCGGCTGGCGGAGCAGTCTCCCGGGAGCGTGAACGCGGCGCACTACGCGCGCATCGTCGCGGAGAAGCACCGGCTTCGTCGGCTGATCGACGCGGCGAGCCAGATCCTCTACGAGGCGTATCACGCCGGGGAGCGCGGGCCGGACGGCGCCAAGGAGGTGCTGGACGTCGCGGAGCAGATGGTGTTCGACATCGCGGAGTCGACGGACACGTCGGACGCGCAGCGGCTGGCGGAGCTGCTGCACGCCACGATGGAGCGGCTCGAGGCGAACGAGGGGCGGACGATCACGGGGCTGACCACGGGGTACTACGACCTCGATCAGCTCACGGCGGGCCTGCAGGCGGGCGAGATGACGATCATCGCGGCTCGCCCGTCGATGGGGAAGACGACGCTCGCGCTGAATCTTGCGGAGCAGGTGGCGCTGGGGGGGACGATCGGTTCGACGGACGGGGAGCGCGCCGCGGTGGCGTTCTTCAGCATGGAAATGAGCAAGCAGGCCGTGGCGCAGCGTCTGCTCTCGGCGCGCTCGGGGGTGGATGCGCACCTGCTGCGGACGAACAAGATCGGCGATCAGCACTTCCAGAAGCTGATCCGGGCGTGCGGGGAGTTGGGCGAGGCGCCGATCTTCATCGACGACACGCCCGGCATGTCGGTGCTGCAGTTGCGGGCGCGGATGCGGCGCATGGTGTCGCAGCACAAGGTGAAGTGCGTGTTCGTGGACTACCTGCAGCTGATGTCGGCGCCCGGCGCGGCGCGCGAGAGCCGGCAGGTGGAGGTGTCGGCGATCTCGCGCGGGCTCAAGGCGCTGGCACGAGAGCTGAACATCCCGGTGGTGTGCCTGTCGCAGCTGAACCGCGGGGCGGAGCAGCGCGAGGGGCACCGGCCCCGCATGAGCGACCTGCGCGAATCGGGCTCGATCGAGCAGGACGCGGACGTGGTGATGCTGCTGCACCGTGAGGACTACTACCACGTGGGCGATGAGGGGTGGGCGATGGAGAACCCGGACAAGATCGGGCTCGCGGAGCTGATCATCGCCAAGCAGCGAAACGGCCCGACGGGGAACGTGAGCCTGACGTGGAACTCGGCGATCACGCGGTTCCAGAACCACGCGGGGAACACGCGGTTTGATCCGGACTCGGTGGTGATCCGGCCCCAGCAGGGGCGAGCGGGGGGAGCGTCGGGCGCAGGCGCGAACGCGGGCGCTGTTCCGGGGGCGGGGGCGGGGGCGGGGGCGCTTCCGGGGGCGGGGGCGGGCGGGAGTTTCTCGCAGAGCCAGCGTCCGCCGACGGGGCCAGTGATGGGTCATAGGGATGGTGGCGGGCGCGACGACGACGGGCTGGATGAGGACTTCGGCGATCTGCCGATCTGAGGCGCGGCGCGCGTCAGCGGAGTTCTTCGTCGTGCCGGTGGTAGGCGCGCGACTCGTCGGTGGCGTTGCCTGTGGTGTGCGCGTTGAAGACGGAGCCGGTGGGGAACCAGTGGGAAGCGTCGGACTTGGACTGGTATTCCGTCATGGTCGAGGCGTGGCCGTCGAACCAGGTGACGACGATGCGGCGCGTGTGGCGGTAGGTGAGGTTGCGGTTGTGGGGGTAGACGGTGGGGCCGAGGCCAAGGTAGTTCTCGTCGGCGAACTCGGGGAGGTTGGTGGCGACGCCGAACTCGCGCGAGGCGCGGTAGATGGGTGAGGAGGAGAGGAAGGAGCCGAAGTATTTGGGCGAGGGGGAGATGTCGAAGTCGAGGCGCGAGGTGGAGGCGAGGTATCGGGTGGCATCGGAGAGGAAGACCTTCTGCGCGGGCGGGCCGATGCGCTCGAGGCGCGGGAAGTAGTCGGCGGGGGGCACGGCGGGGCCGCTCCAGTTGTACGTGCGGTACTTGGCGAGCGGTACGAAGGACTTGCCCGCGAGGTGGAATGCCGCGGGAGAGAGGTAGGAGATCTGGGGGAAGCCGTCGGTGGCAAGGATCGTTTGGAAGTCGGAGGCGTCGGGCGCGTAGCCGTAGAGCGTGTCGTTGCGGCGCGTGGCGGAGGGGCAGGCGAAGTCGTTGAAGATCTGCTGCGTGCGCCGTGCGCGGTTGGAGGAGAGGCGAGTGACGGGGCCGAGGGAGGGGCTGATCCAGTCGAAGATGGTGGTGGGCTTGGAGGGGGAGGTGTCGCCCAGGAGTTCGCTGGTGCGCGGGAGCTTGAGGTAGTGAACGTTGGTGGTGTTGACGCCGGGGAGACGGTCGTCGTCGGCCTGCATGGCGATGTAGGTGGGGAGGTGGAGGCGGCGTTGCTGGGCGGCGCAGGCGGCGGTGCGGGCGGAGGATCGGGCGGAGGAGAGGGAGGGGACGAGGACGCCGGAGATGAGGCCGAGGACGGCGATGACGACGAGGAGTTCGACGAGCGTGAAGGCTCGTGATGAGGCGATACGGGCATACATGGGGGTGAATGTATGGGGGAGAGGGTGGTTATACGGCCCCAGAAATGGGTGTTTGCGTCAGGTGGAGGGGGTGTGGATAGGGGCCCCAGATTTGGGTTTGATTTGGGTCGACATTGTCCTTTTTGGGGTTAGATTTGGCGTCGGGCTGAGAGACAGTCCACGAGGCCGTCGCGATGGCGGCACACAGATCTTTGGAGGAAACACGTCCATGCGCAAGTTGAACGTATGTGTTGGCGCGGCTGCGCTCGTGTTGAGCGGCGCGGCGATGGCGCAGTTCCGCATCACGCCGGGCGGCGCGAACGCGGGCAACGGGCTGTTTGAGATCACGGGCACGGGTCTGCCGACGTCGCTGACGTCGACGGGCAACAGCACGGCGAACTTCCGTCCGACGGGCACGACGGGCACGGACCAGATGTTCGCGTCGTGGTGGTGGTTCCGCGTGAACAACGTGGACACGCGCGAGTACACGTTCGGCAACGCGAGCGTGGCCGGCGGGCCGACGTCGTCGGGCGCGTGGGTGGGCGATGCGACGGGCAACCTGGACACGGGCGGCGCCAACTTCACGGTGTCGAACTCGACGGGCGGGTACTCCTTCACGTCGCAGCAGCGCTGGCAGATCTTCGCCGGGGCGAACGGCCCGGCCGTGATCCAGACGAACACGATCACGAACACGGGTTCGTCGGCGATGAACATCTCGCTGTTCTCGTACAACGATTTCGACGTGAACGGGTCGTCGGGCACGGACACGTACTCGCACAACGGCAACTGGTTCACGATCTCCGACGGCGCCTTCACGGTGAACTGGGCCGGGTTCAACTCGAACGCGTTCCAGGCCACGGCGTTCGCGACGCTGCGCGGGCTCCTCGCCAACACGGCGATCGACAACCTGAACAACACGGTCGCGGGCAGCCCCGGCGACTTCACGGGCGGGTATCAGTGGAACCTCGAGGTCGGCGCGGGTCAGAGCGTGACGGTGATGGGCTCGTTCGCCATCAACGGCGATCCGATCCCGGCTCCGGGCGCCGCGGCGCTGCTGGCGCTCGGCGGTCTCGCCGGCGCTCGTCGTCGTCGCTGAGCTGAGGCGTTGGAGGTCCGGGGGATTTGAGTGATTCTCACGCGTCGCTCGGTCGAGAGGCCGGGCGACGTTGTTTTTGCGCACGCTCGAGGCGTCACGCCCCGCGCGCACAGCGTTCCGTCCACGCGCGGCGGACCGCTTCGCCGAACCGGGTCGCGAACGCGGGCGCGTCGCAGATCGGCGACTGCGCGATCCGGCGGCGCAGGGAGGCGCGGAGCTCCCGCAGACGCTCGCGGTCGCGCAGCACGCTCGACGCCTTGGCCGCGTAGTCGTCGGGACTCGTCGCAACGAGCTCCGTCAGCCCGGCGGCGCGGAGGATGCTCGACGCGACGCGCGACGCGGACGTTGCCCCCGGGAGCGTCACCACCGGAACGCCCATCCACAACGCATCGCACGTCGTCGTCGCGCCGTTGAAGGGGAAAGGATCGAGCGCAACGTCGACGTCGTGGTACGCGCCCAGATGCTCGGCGTGCGACGTCGGGGGGAGCAGCGTCAGTCGTCCGTCCTGAACGCCGGCGTCGGCGAATCGACGCGCGATGATCGCTCGTCCCTGCTCGTGCACGAGCGCGGTGTGCTTAAGGATGAGGCGAGCGTCGGGGCCTTCGCGCAGGATGCGCGCCCAGAGCGCGACGACCTCGTCGTTCATCTTGGCCAGCGCGTTGAACGAGCCGAACGTGGGCGGCTGGTCGAGGGCGCGTTCGCGCACGTCCGGCGCGTCGTCATGCGGCCTGTAGCACAGCGCGCAGGGGTCGAGTCGGATGAGGCGCTCGCTATGGAATTGCTCGGATCCTTCCGGGTCCGCCACGCTGTCCGTGATCCGATAGTCCATCTCCGGCACGCCGGTCGTCGAGGGCCATCCGAGATACGTGATCTGCACCGGCGCGAGGCGCAGTTGAAAGATCGGGAGCGCGTGCCCCGCGCTGTGGCCTGAGAGATCTACGAGCACGTCGGGCCGATCCTGCGCGATTGCGCGGGGGAGCGCGTTCGGGCTCGTGCCGGCGAGCGATCGCCATTCGCTCACCAGACCCCGGAGTCGGCGTGTCACCTCATCCTCACGGGCGCCCGTTGCGTATGCGATGGTCTCGAACGCGGAGCGATCGACGTGCTTCAGCAGCGGCTCGAGAAACGTGGACACGGCGTGCGAACGCAGGTCTGGCGACAGGAACCCGATGCGCAGCCGCTTCGATGGGTCTAGCAGCGGAGGCGCGAGCGGCGCAGGGCTCGGGACCATGCGGCGGACCAGCTCTCCGTACGCACGGAACGGCTCGAACGCCTGCTGCGGAGTGAGTGTCTGGTCGTACGGGGCCGCGGAGCACAGGTCGGTCGCGAGCGCGTGATCGTCGGGGTGCTGCGCCGCCGCGTCGCGCAGCGCCGTCACGGCCTCGTTCACGCGCCCCGTCGAAGCGAGCGTGTCCGCCAGCCTCGCGGGGATCAGCGCGGAATGCGGGAATCTTCGCAGCGCCTCGCGCGCTCTCCGCTCCGCGTCGAGGCGCCTGCCCGACGCTTCGAGCGCGGCCAAGAGCCCGTCGTGCGCACGCTCATCGTCCGGGTGCGAGGTGCACGCCGCCTCGTACTGTTCGACCGCCTCGTCGTACCGCCCGAGTTGCATGCAGGTCGACGCGAGGTTCCGTCGCAGGTCCAAGTCGTTCGGAAGCGCGACGACCGCCCGCGTGCCGTAGTAGTGCGCCTTCTCGTGCTCGGCGAGCAGCGCGAGGACGTACGCCAGCAACCCCGCGATCCGCGGGTTGTTCGGCTCGCCGGCAGCCGCGCGGAGCAGGACCGTTCGCGCCTCGTGCGTCGATCCCTGCGACACGAGGCGGCGTGCTCGCTCGAACGCCTGATGTGCGTTCACGGCGCGGCCTCGGGCGAGGCGAGCCAACCCTGCCACGCGGCGCGGAGCGCCGACTCGAATCGCGTCGCGTACGCCTGGCCGTCGCAGAGCGGCGAGGCCAGCACGCGATCCCGCAGCGTCGCGCGGAGCGAGGCGAGTCTCGCGGGGTCCGACGCGAGCGCCGCCGCGCGCTCGACATACTCGTTCTCCGACACGGCCACACCCTCCGTCATCCCGACGGTCTGGAGCAGGCTCTCCCCGACACGGGCGCCGATGCGCTCGCTCCGCAGCGTGACGACCGGGACGCCCATGTACAGCGCATCGCACGTGGTCGTGGCGCCGTTGAAGGGGAAGGGGTCGAGCGCGACATCCACGCGCTGATGCGCGGCGAGATGCTCGCGGTGCGGCGTCGGGCCGAGCATCTCGACACGCTCCGTCGGCGCCCCCGCCTCGCGGAGACGATCGATCATGACGGCGCGGCCCTGCTCGTCGCGGAACACCGTGTGCTTGAGCAGCAGTGTCGAGTTCGGAACGCGCTCCAGCACGCGCGCGAAGGCTCGCAGCACCGCGTCGTTGAGCTTCGCCCCGGCGTTGAAGCAGCCGAACGTCACGCCCTTCCCTCGCGCCGCGGGGCTCGGGCCGGGCTCCGGCGCCTCCGGAAACGGCTGATAGCACAGGAAGCACGGGTCCAGGCGCAGCGGACGCTCGCTCGAGAGCGACTCGGCGTGCGCCGGGTCGACGACAGCATCGGTGATGCGCCAGCCGACCTCCGGGAGCCCCGTGATGTTGGGCCAGCCCAGCCCGGTGATCTGCACTGGGGCGGGTCGGAGGCGACACAGCGGGAGCAGGTTGCGCTCGCTGTGCCCGGAGCACTCGAGCAGGATATCCGTGCGGTTTGCGCGGATCATGTCGTGTAGTGCACGCGCAGCGGCTGAAGCGGAGCGCACTGGCACGTGCTTCCAGGCGTGCACCAGCGAGCGGATCCGGCGCGACACGTCGTCCTCGGCGAGCCCGGTGTAGTAGCACGTGATGTGGAGACGCGACGGGTCGGCGTGGCGCGCAAGAGGCTCGAAGAACGTGGCGACCGGGTGCGTTCGGAGATCGGGCGAGACGACGGCGAGGCGCAGGACCTTTTCGGGATCGCGCGCAACGTCCCATCGGGGCGCGGGCGGGTCGGGATAGAGCCTCGCCACGAGGCGTGCATAGTCGCGGTGCAGCTCGAGTGATGCTCGGGCGTCGATGGACGGATCGAACGTCGACGCGGCGCACAGGTCGGTCGCGAGGAAATGCACGTCGGGGTTCTGCGCGCGGGCCTCGCGGAGCACGCGGCACGCTTCCTCAATGCGCCCGATCACGCAGAGCGAATCGGCGAGGCGCGCGGACAGGTGCGGGTGCGCGGGAACCCGCGTGAGCCCCTCGCGCGCGAGGCGGATCGCGTCGAGATACAGCCCCGCCAGATGGAAGGTCATGCAGGCGCCGGCGAGGATGTCGGGGTCATCTGGCGCGAGCGCCGACGCCGCGCGCTGCGATTCGCACGCCTCGGACAGACGACGCTGCTCCGCGAGGACCTCGCCGAGCCGTGCGTGCGCGCCCGCTACGCTCGGCGCCAGCGTCACGGCCCGTCGCGCGTGATATTCCGCCTGCTCCGGCTGCGCGCAGCGGCTCAACGCGAGCGACAGCACGATCGCCACGTCGGCGTCGCGCGGCGCGGCTCGCACGGCGCGGAGCAGCAGCGGCAGCGCCTCTTCGTCACGCCCCTGCGCGAGCAGCGCACGAGCGGAGGACATCGCCGAACGCGGATCAGCCATGCTCACCCCCTCCGCTGTTCGCTCCCCTCGCACACCACCCCCTCCACATCTCCCGCAGCGCTCCCTCAAAGGACAGGGCGAACCGCTCGCCGTCGCACAGGGCCGAGGCGCGGATGCGCTCGGGAAGCTCGGCTCGGAGCGCGGCGAGACGATCGGGCTCGCGCGCAAAGGCCGAGGCGATCTCGACATAGTGCGCCCCGTCGCGCGCGACGCACTCCTTCAGGCCGGCCGCGCTGAGCAGGCTGAGCCCCACGCGCGAGCACGACCGCTCGCCCGGGAGCGTGACGACGGGCAGCCCCGCCAGGAGCGATTCGCACGTGGTGGTGCCGCCGTTGAAGGGGAGCGGGTCGAGAGCGACGTCGATGTGCGCGTACGCCTTGAATAGAGCCGCATGATCGGGCACGGGAGGCTCGGTGCTGATACGAGCCGGGTCGATGCCGTGTGACGCGAAGCGAGCGCGCAGTTTCTCGCACACCTCCGGCACGCCGAGCGCGGTGTGGCGCAGCACAAGGCGCGAGCCCGGCGCCGCGTTCAGCACACGGCTCCACAGCTCGACGGTCGCGTCCGTGCACTTGGAGAGCGCGTTGAACGAGCCGAACGTGAAGGGCTGCGCTGGGTCGCGCGCCGGTGGAGTCTCGGGCGCATCGCTCGACGGCGTGTACGCGAGGAAGGCGGGCTCCAGCCGCACGAGCGCTTCGGCGCTCCAATGCTGCGCCTCAGCCGGATCGGTGTGCGCGTCGACGAGCCGGTGATCGATGCGCTGCAGCCCCGTGGTGTTGAGGTATCCCAGCCAGCTCGCCTGCACGGGCGCCGGCTTGAGATGGAGCGCGGGAAGCCGGCTGCTCGCGGTGTGCCCGCCGAGATCGACGAGGATGTCGATGGCGTCCTTGCGGATGGCCGCGGCGAGTTCCCCGATGGAGAGGTGCGCGACCTGCTGCCATGTGTCGGAGAGCGCGCGGAGACGCAGAGTCACCGCGTCCTCTGCAGAGGACGTTGCGAAGCACACGACGTGCAGCCGGTCGCGCGGGAGCGCGCGGAGCAGTGTCTCCACGAACAGCCCGACGGGGTGCCAGCGGAGATCGGAGGACAGGAGCCCGACACGGATCGTCCGCTCCGGCTCGGGCGTGTTGGCGTGCGGGGCGGGCGGCGCCGGGGCGAGGCGCTCGAGCAGATCGCCGTACGCCTTGTGCTCGAGCCAGACCTCCTCCGCGCTCAGCCCGTCCGCGTACGTGCAGGCCTGAGCGAGCGCGGTGGCGATGCGGAGATCGTCCGGGTGGACGGCGCGCGCCGCGCGCAGCAGGTCCACCGCGCCCCGCGCGTGGCCTGTCTCGATGAGGCACGCGGCCAGGTTCCCCGTCAGGCGCGGCTCGTTCGGGTGGAGCTCGAGCGCATCCCGCGCCGCGGCCTCGGCGTCCGACCAGCGGCGCAGCACCGCGAGCGCGTGTGTGCGCGAGACCAGCGCCTCTAGGAACGATGGATCACGCTCGATCGCGCGATCGAGCACCGGCAGCGCATCCGCGGTGCGCCCCGCGGCCAACAGCGCATCCCCCAGCGTCGCGACCGCCCGCGCATCGTGCGGCGCCAGTGTCGCCGACCGCTCCGCGTAGAACAACGCACGCTCCGTCTCACCCAGCGCGGCAAAGAGCACCGAGGCGAGGCCGTGCGTCTGCGCGTCCCGCGGCGAGCGCGCCAGCGCGCGCATCGCGGCCTGCTTCGCCTCCGCGGGCTTGCCCTGCGAGAGGAGCGCACGAGCGCGTTGGAGTTCCGCCGCACTCATGACGCGCCGACATTCGTTCGGGCGCGCCCGCACCACTCGCGCCACATCTCGCGCACGCCGGCCTCGAAGCGCACGGCGAACGCGGGAGCGTCGCCCGCGGGCGACGCCAGGAAGCGCTCCCGCAGACCGGCGCGGAGCGCGCGGAGACGCTCGGGGTCGGTCGCGATCTCGCGGGCGGTCCGGACGTACCCCTCGTCGTCCTGCGCGACGAGCTCATCGAGCCCCACGGCGCGGAGGATGCTCGAGGCCACGCGTGCGGCGCACCGACCCCCGCGCGCACACAGCACGGGCACGCCCATGAAGAGCGCATCGCACGTCGTCGTCGCGCCGTTGAACGGCATCGTGTCCAGCGCGAGATCGACGTCGTGGTAGTTCGCGAGGAACGCGCGGTAGTCCCGGTCGGCGGGCCGGAGTTCGATGCGATCGGCTTCGACGGCGTGCTCCGCGAAACGCTCGAGCATGAGTGCGCGGCCCTCCTCGTGCGCGTACGCCGTGTACTTGAGCAGGAGGCGCGAGCCCGGGGTCTCGCGGAGGATGCGCGCCCAGAGGGCGAGCGTCCGATCGCCGATCTTCGACACCGAGTTGAACGAGCCGAACGTGAACGGCTTGCCGCTCGCGAGGGACGGCGCCTCGACAACGCCCGGATCGTGCTCCGCTTCCGGCGCGCGGTAGCACAGGAAGCACGGGTCGAGCCGGTAGAGCCGCTCGCTGGCGAGCGCGTTGACCTCGGGCGTGTCGGGATCGGTGATGGAGTCGACGATGCGCCAATCCATCTCCTCGAGCCCGCTCGTGTTCGGGAAGCCGAGCCACGAGACCTGCACGGGCGCCGGACGCAGCCGGAAGAGCGGGTAGGCCGAGCCGAGCGTGTGCCCGCTGACGTCGAAGAGCACGTCGACGCCGTCATCGCGCATGAGGTCGGCATGCTGCGCGATCGTGAGATCCGGGCGGTGGCGCCACTGCGTGGCGTGGGCGCGGAGGCGCTGCGTCATCCAGTCTTCGGTCTGGTTGGTGGAATAGAGGTAGACATCGACGCGCGAACGGTCGAGGTGCGCGAGCAGCGGCTCGAGGAAGAGCCCGACGGGGTGGAAGCCGAAGTCGGGCGAGATGATCGCGACGCGGATGCGCCGGTCGGGGTCGGGCGTGTTCGCGAACGGCGCCGGGGTGTGCGGGATGAGCCGCTGGAGGAGCCGGCCGTACGCGCGGTGCGCCTCGAACACCTCCTGCGGCGCGGCCTGATCGCTGTAGGTGAGCATCGTGCACAGCTCGGTGGCGAGCCGATGCTCATCGGGCGCGCGACGCAGGCCGGCGCGAACGACCTCCGCGGCACGCTGCGCGTAGCCCATCTCCACGAGCGCGCTCGCGAGGCGTGAGCAGACCTCCGTGTTGTCGGGGAAGCGCGCCGCGAGCGCCTCGCCCTCCGTGATCGCGCGCTTGTATCGCTTGGTGAGCTGGAGCGAGCCGAGCCAGGCGCAGGCAAGGTGCTCGTGTTCGGGGCGCTGCGCGTGGGCCTTGTCGAGGATCTGAAAGGCCTCCTCCTGCTTGTCGCGCGTCGAGAAGGAGGACGCGAGCGTGATGACGAGCCCGGGCTCGCCCGGCGCCGCCTTGAGCGCTTGCTGGGCGTAGTACTCGCCGCGCTCGGGGTTGCCCGTGGAGATGCACGCCTGCGCGAGCAGCCCGTTGACGACGGGGTCCCGGGGCGCCGAGGGCAGGAGGCGCATGAGGGCGGAGAGCGCGTCGTGGGATCGCCCGGCCTCAAGGAGCGCGACGGCGTGCTGCAGCTTGTGGGAAACGTCGCGCATGGGCGCGGAGGATAGCACGCGCGCACGCCGGGACGACGCAGGATTGAAAAACGCCCCGCCGAAAAGGGCGGGGCGTGCATGTGCGCGTGTGATGGGGAAGGGTCAGGTGGTGCTGCCCGCGGCCTCTGCCTCGACGGGCTTCTCCGGAGCCTCGAGCCCCTCGAAGAACAGGTGCTCCTGGCCCTCCTTGCGGGTGACCTTGATGCGGCCCTTGCCCTTGAACTCGCCCGTGAGGATCGACTCGGAGAGCGGGTCCTCGACGTACTGCCCGATGGCCCGGCGCAGCGGCCGCGCGCCGAAGTCGGGGTTGTAGCCCTTCTCGATGAGGAAGTCCTTCGCGGGCTGATCGAGCTCGAGGATGATGCCCTGCTCCTGCAGACGCTTCGTGACCTTGCCCACCTCGTACTCGACGATGGTGTAGAGGTCGGTCTTCGTCAGCGGACGGAACACGATGATCTCGTCGAGCCGGTTGATGAACTCCGGACGGAAGTAGCGCTCGATCTCCTTCTGGAGCACGGTCTTGATGTTGTCGAACGAGGCGGTGTCATCGCGCTTGGCGAAGCCGAAGCCGCCGCCGCCCTTGATGAGATCGGCCCCGATGTTCGACGTCATGATGAGGATGGTGTTGCGGAAGTCGACGTGGCGCCCGAAGGAGTCGGTGAGCCGCCCCTCCTCCATGATCTGGAGGAGCATGTTGAACACGTCCGGGTGCGCCTTCTCGATCTCGTCCAGCAGGATGACCGAGTAGGGCCGACGGCGGACGCGCTCGGTGAGCTGGCCGCCCTCTTCGTACCCCACGTACCCGGGAGGCGCGCCGACCAGACGCGACACGTTGTGCTTCTCCATGTACTCCGACATGTCGAGCTGGATGAGCGCTTCCTCGTCACCGAACATGAACTCGGCCAGCGCCTTGGAGAGCAGCGTCTTTCCCACGCCCGAGGGGCCCACGAAGATGAACGAGCCCATCGGACGCTTCGGGTCCTTCAGGCCGGCGCGGGCGCGACGGATCGCGCGGGCCACGGCCTTGACCGCGTCCTCCTGCGACACGACGCGCTTGTGCAGCTCGCCCTCGAGCTTGAGCAGGCGCTGCGCCTCCTCGCTCTCCAGCCGCTGCAGCGGCACGCCCGTCATCTTCGAGACGACCTCCGCGATCGCCTCCTCGTCCACCGTCCCGTCGTACTCGGACGCGCGCTTCTCGCGCCACTCGCGCTGCGCCTGCTCCTTCGAGCGACGCAGCTGCTCCGCCTGATCGCGCAGCTCCGCGGCGCGCTCGTAGTCCGCGGCCTTCACGGCCTCGTCCTTGTCCGCGCTCAGACGCTCGATCTGCGCCTCCAGCTCCGCCAGGTTCGGCGGCTTCGCCATCGACTTGATCCGCACGCGCGCCCCCGCCTCGTCGATCACGTCGATCGACTTGTCCGGCTGCACGCGACCGGAGATGTACCGGCCCGACAGCTCGACCGCGGCCTTGATCGCGTCGTCCGTGATCCGCACCCGGTGGTGCGACTCGTACCGATCGCGCAGACCCTTGAGAATCTCGATCGTCTGGTCGTTGGTCGGCGGCTCCACCGTGATCGGCTGGAAACGCCGAGAGAGCGCCGCGTCCTTCTCGATGTACTTGCGGTACTCGTCGAACGTCGTGGCGCCGATGCACTGGATCTCGCCGCGCGCCAGCGCGGGCTTCAGCACGTTCGACGCGTCGATCGCGCCCTCCGCCCCGCCCGCCCCCACCAGCGTGTGCAGCTCGTCGATGAACAGGATGATGTTCTTGGCGCGACGCACCTCGGACATCACGGCCTTGATCCGCTCCTCGAACTGACCGCGGTACTTCGTCCCCGCGACCATCATCGCCAGGTCGAGCACGACGAGGCGCTTGTCGCGCAGGATCTCCGGGACGTCCTGGCCGACGATCAGCTGAGCCAGACCCTCCACGATGGCGGTCTTGCCCACGCCCGCCTCGCCGAGCAGGACGGGATTGTTCTTGGTGCGCCGGCACAGGATCTGCACGACGCGCTCGATCTCGCCCGCGCGCCCGATCACCGGGTCGAGCTGGCTCTCCTTGGCCAGCTCCGTCAGGTCGCGCCCGAAAGAGTCGAGCGCCGGCGTCTTCGACTTGCCGCGACGCTCCCCGCTCGGGCCACCGCCCGACTCGGACTTCACGCCCGGCTCGCCGCCGCCGCCCGCCTCGTCGTTGGCCTCCATCCCGGCGCCGAGAAGGTTCAGCACCTCCTCGCGCACCTCCTCAAGCTTCAGCCCGAGGTTCATGAGGACCTGCGCCGCAACGCCGTCGTGCTCGCGCAGGAGGCCGAGCAGCAGGTGCTCCGTGCCGACGTAGTTGTGATTGAGGTTCCGGGCCTCCTCGATCGCAAACTCGATGACCTTCTTGGCCCGGGGGGTGTGGGGCAGCTTGCCCATCGTCACCATCTCAGGACCGGCCTTCACGAGCTTCTCGACCTCCATGCGGACCTTGCGCAGGTCCACATCGAGGTTCTTGAGGACGTTCGCCCCGACGCCGGAGCCTTCCTTCACGAGCCCGAGCAGGATGTGCTCGGTCCCGATGTATTCGTGGTTGAAACGCTGGGCCTCCTGGTTGGCCAGGGCCATCACCTTGCGAGCCCGATCTGTGAAGCGTTCGAACATTCTGACTCTCCCTGCCTGAACTTCCTCTTCCGGGGGCACTGTAGGCGAACGCCCCGTAACCGCTTGTTCGTCCGCCGCCCGCACAGGATGCTCCCCTGCCGACGGTTGGCGCACAGGCACAGGCTCCGAGAAGCGAGCGAGGCGCCAGGCGCAATAGGCCAGAACGGTCTCAGATCGGCGTTTGACCGCCCTCTGCTGAGCCCCCGAACCCTCTTCCGTGTCGATCATCCCAACCCTGGCAGGTTCGGCTGCCATTTGGGCGCCCCCAAGGTCAGGGGCACACCCTCGGAAAAACCATGACTACCAGACACCCCACACCAGTTATGCGCACCGCATTTTTTTGGCGTCTGCGCGATTCTTATTGTTCGTCCCAATTCCAGTAGTAGTATGGAAAGTCCCCTCCGGTTGGGTCCGGAGGAGACGTTCGGTGTGATGCCCGAAAGAGAAGAGTCCCAGAACGAGGAACCCACGAGATGAGCAGACTGCACGGTATCGCCGCGCTCCTCGCCGCAGGCGCGGCCACGAGCCTCACGTCCCCCCTGTGCGCCGCTGACAACTGGGAGGCTGGAATCCTCCAGACCCTCACGTCGGCTCTCGAGCACGACCCCAATGACGCCACCACGATGCTCCGCATGGCCGCCGTCCTCCGGGACATGGGCCGTATCAGCGAAGCCACCACATGGGAGAACCGCGCCAAGGCCTTCGGCCCCGAGGCTCGCGAATTCAACGTCCAGATCGATGGCGGCTGCACCCCCAACACCGGCCCCGACATCATCGTCGGCGACCTCATCTCCATCGGCTCCTACACCTCCGGCGGCCCCGTCAACGGCATGCAGGCCTTCTCCATCGGCACCACCTCCTGCAACCTCGGCAGCCAGAACGTCAACTGGATCTCCAACTCCACCGACCACCCCGTCATCGCCCAGAACTTCTACCGCATCAAGGACGGCCGCATCGAGCAGATCGGCCTCTCCTGGCTCAAGCACGGCTTCACCGCACTCACCCAGAACCTCTGCTGCTCCTGCAACGGCGCGGGCGGCTCGGTCCTCGGAGTCGGCTGCTCCGACCCCTACTCCTCCTCCCTCAACGGCTCGCAGACCAACCTCGGGCCCCGCTGGGAAGTCAACGCCTCCACCGGCGCCTTCTCCTGGCCCTCCCCGCAGCGCCAGTGGACGCCCCCGGGCGCCAACTCCCTCACCAAGCGCATCCAGGTCAACCCGGCCGACCTCGATCCCGCCCTCAACTCCGGCGCGATCTACATCGCCGAAGGCCAGTACATCTCTCCCCATGACGCGGCGTTCGCCGGCGTCGCACAGCCCCTGGGCAACGGCCTCAACAACGCCTCCTACCGTCGCTTCAACGTGAGCTGGAACGGCGGCGGTTGGGCCCAGAGCCTCCCCTTCGCCGCTGCCACCGTCCGCGAGAAGCCCGCCATCCAGGCTTGGCAGGACTTCGATCCCAGCGTCACCATCGTCAACGTCGATGTCCCCGGCGACGGCGGCCTCACCGCCGGCAAGGTCGGCCGCTTCATCATCGGCTACAAGGTCACCGATAACGGCAACGGCACCTGGACCTACGAGTACGCCGTCTTCAACCTCAACTCCCACTCCTCCGCCTCTTCCTTCTCCATCCCCGTCGGCGCCTCCACCCTCACCAACGTCGGCTTCAAGGACGTGGCCTACCACTCCGGCGACGGCGACGGCAGCCCCGCCTCCAGCTCGTTCTACAACTACGACGGCACCGACTGGGTCCCCACCAACTCCGGCGGCAACATGACCTGGAGCATGGTCCCCGTCACCCCCGTCGGCAACTCCAACGCACTCCGCTGGAGCACCCTCTACAACTTCCGCTTCACCGCCAACCAGCCCCCGGTGCCCGTCAACGCGACGCTCGGCCTCTTCCGCACGGGCGGCTCGGCCACCGCGCAGCTCATGGGCCCCGCGTGCCTCCTCGAGGGCGACGTCAACGGCAACAACATCGTCAACTTCGAAGACCTCAACATCGTCCTCTCCGGCTACGGCACCACCTACGGCTTCGGCGACCTCAACAACGTCCTCTCCAACTACGGCGCCGAGTGCAACTGAGCAGCTGACACTCGCTCATCTCCGCATCACCAGCCCGGCCCCTCGGCCGGGCTTTTTTATGCGCCACACATTTCGGATTGTGTTCACTAACTTCTCGCCGCGCCTCGGCAGATACACGAATCTCGATTGCTTCGGACGCGAGGGTCTGTAAGTTGAGTGTGTCGTTTCGGCCTTTGTGGGGGCTGTCGCTGTTCGTCGCACCAAAAGGAGATAGTCACGTGAAGAATCGCATCCTCCGCGCCGGCACGCTGCTGGCGCTCGTTCCCGCCTCTCTCGCGCTCGCAGACACCACAGCGACCACCACGCAGGCGTATCAGGGATACGTCGACGACCTCACGCAGCTCGTCGAATCCAACCGCGAGGACGTCCACGCGATGATCCGGCTCGGCGTCATGCTCCGGCAGCTCGGCCGACACGGCGAAGCCGAGAAGGTCCTCGCCGAAGCCGCCATCCTCGAGCCCAACCTCAACCGTCTCCTCAACCCCGGCGCACTCGCCGACGGGCCCTGCACCGACTGCGGCCGCTCTGTCGGCGCCGACGTCATCGTCGGCGACCTCAACGGCATCGGAAACTACACCTCCTCCGGACCCATCAACGGCCAGCTCGCCTTCTCCGTCGGCACCACCTCCTGCAACCTCGGCACCGTGCCCCTCACTTGGTTCCAGAACACCAACGCTCACCCCGTCATCGCGCAGAACATGTTCCGCTTGATGAACGGTCGCTTCGAGCAGATCGGCATGTCCCACCTCAAGCACGGCTTCTGCGCACTGCAGCAGGGACTCTGCGGCGCCTGCAGCCCCGTCGGCGGCGGATGCGAGCAGTGGCTCGGCGTCGGATGCTCCGATCCCTACTCCGCCTCCCTCAATGGCGACCAGGGCAACCTCGGGCCGCGCAACGAAGTCAACGCCTGGACCGCCTCCTACCCCTGGCCCTTCACCTTCCGCACCATCGACAGCAACCTCAGCCGCCGTCTCGTCGTCAACGCCAGCGACCTCAACCCCACCAACAACCCCGGCGCGCTCTACTTCGTCGAGGGCATGTACGTCGATGACGACGACGCCGCCGCCGGCAACAACATGAACAACGCCTCCTACCGCCGCATTATCCCCAACTGGAACACCAGCTTCGGCACCGTCAGCAGCGTCAGCTTCTCCGGCAGCACGCAGCGCCAGAAGGCCGCCATCCAGGCCTGGCAGGACAACGACGCCACCGTCACCATCGTCAACGCCGACGCGCCCAACGACGGCCGCTTCATCATCGGCTACAAGGTCACCAACAACGGCAACGGCACCTGGACCTACGAGTACGCCGTCCAGAACATGAACTCCGACCGCTCCGCGCAGGCCTTCTCCGTCGGCGCGCCCGATCCCACCACCCTCACCAACATCGGCTTCCACGACATCTTCTACCACTCCTGGGACGGCCACCAGAGCTCGTTCGGCAACCAGCGCAACTACGACGGCACGGACTGGGCCTCCACCCACACCGGCGGCAAGATCACCTGGGCCACCAACACCTTCGCCAACGACCCCAACGCCAACGCCATCCGCTGGGGCACACTTTACAACTTCCGCTTCACCTCCAACGGCGCCCCCGTCGCACGCCCCGCCACCATCAACCTCTTCAAGCCCGGCGTCGGCGGCGATTCCGTCTCCGTCTCCGTCATGGGCCCCGCCTGCGTCCTCGACGGCGACGTCTCCGGCGATCAGATCGTCAACTTCAACGATCTCAACATCGTCCTCTCCGGCTACGGCACGACCTACGGCTTCGCGCACCTCAACCAGGTGCTCTCGCAGTTCGGACAGTCCTGCCTCTAAGCCGCTGAACCCTCGCGCTCCGCGCGAGCCACGATGAGCACAAAGCCCGGTCGGCACGCCGATCGGGCTTTTTCTTCGCGCCCGCGCGCCCCGCTCACTCCTCGACCACACGCCCGTCGCGCAAGCGCACCACCCGGTCCGCACGCGCCGCCACCGTCTCATCGTGCGTCACCACCACCATCGTCTGCGCACGCTCGCGGTGCAGCGCCGCCAGAGCGTCCAGGATCGACGCCCCCGTCACGCGATCCAGATTCCCCGTGGGCTCGTCCGCCAGCAGCACCGGAGGCTCGTTGATGAGCGCCCGCGCGATCGCCACCCGCTGACGCTCCCCCCCCGACAGCTCCGTCGGCCGATGCCGCAGCCGATGCGCGAGCCCGAACGCCTCGAGCAGCGACGCCGCGCGCGCCCGCGCCTCCTCGCGCACGCGCGCGTACCCGGCCCGCCCGTGCGCGCTCATCGTCGCGACAAGCACGTTCTCCTCCACGTTCAACTCGGGGAGCAGGTGGTAGAACTGGAAGACGAACCCCACCCCGAACCGACGCACGCGATCCAGCCCGCGCGCCTCCATCCCCACGAGCGACACGCCCTCGTGCCGCACCTCCCCCCCACTCACGCGCTCCACCCTCCCCCCGCACGCGCACGCCCCTGCCCCCGACGACGCAGCCCCGCACGACACGCAGCGCTGCGCCGCGCGATCAGGCCGGTCCAACCCGCCGAGCAGGTGCAGCAGCGTGGACTTCCCCGAGCCCGAGGCCCCGAGCACGGCCACCCACTCCCCCTTCATCACGCGCACCGAAGCCCCGCGCAGCACCGGTGTCTCCATGCGCCCCAGCCGGTACGTCTTCCGCACGTCGACCGCCTCGACGATCGGCTCGCCGGATCGATGCTCGACCTGAGAGGTGTGCTCGCTCATTCGAACCGCAACGCCCTCACCGGGTCCATCCGCGCCGCCTTCACCGCAGGCGCCAGCGCCCCGATCGCGCTCACCAGCACCCCGGCCACCAGCACCATGGCCGCGCGCTCCGGCTCCACCTGGCTCGGGATCCGCGTGAAGTAGTACACCGACGGGTCCCACACCACGATCCCCAGCGCACGCCCCAGCCAGTCATGGATCGGATTGATGTTCTTCACCACCAGCACCGCCAGCACGCCCCCGCACGCCGAGCCGATCGCGCCGATCACCATCCCGTACCGCACGAAGAGCCACGCCACTCCCCCTCGGCTCGCGCCGATCGCGCGCAGCACGCCGATGTCCTTCGTCTTCTCGCTCACCATCGACCAGAAGATCGCGAACACCAGGAACACCGCCGTCATCGAGATGAACCCGAAGAGAAAGAGCACCAGCGCGATCTCCTTCCGAACCGCCTGGATGAACCCCGCGACGTTGGGCCGTTCATCCCACGTGTAGATCGCGATCGAGCCCGCCGGCGGAACCCGGCCCGGCAGGTCCGCCGCGAACGACGCGTAGATCTGCTCGCACCGCTGCCGGAGCGCCAGAGCCGTCACCCCGGGCTTGGCGCGCACCAGCACCGACGTGGCGCGAGCGGGGTCCTCCTCCAGCCCGCTCGGCTCGAGGAACGCCTCCCGCCCGTCCGCGCGCCGCGTCACGCCGAACCCCGGCGCGGAAGGAACCTCCCCGACATCGCGCACCGCGCGCTGCGCGCCCTGCATCTGCAGCATCTCCTGCAGCGCGTCGAACCGCACCAGCACCGTGCGCGCATCCACCTCGAACAACCCCGTCCGAAAGTTGTTCACGATCGGGAAACGGCGCGCCTCGACATTCACAGCCACCCCCCGCTCGCTCACCGGAAGCACGCTCAGCGTCAGTTCGTCCCTCCCCAGCACCGCGCGCGGCTCGTACCACCCGCCCGCCGTCCGCCGGTTCAAACGCGCCACCTCGATCCCCGGCACCGCAGCTGGCGCCCCGGGCCCGCTCCCGTCACCGGGCGCCGTCATCTCAAGCGCCGCGCGCGACAACCAGTCCGTCTTCATCTTGAGCCGCAGGTCCGCCTGCGCATGGTCCTTCGCCAGCGGCTTCGCCAGCGGCTTCCACCAGATCGAATCCCCGTACCCCGTCACCCGGTCGTACGTCGGCCCGTCGATCCCGATCACCTGCACCATCGAGATGTTGCCGTCGGGCGTGGCGACCAGCCCAGGCGTCTCGATCACGTGTGTCGTCGCCTCCACCAGCGGGTCCGACTCGAGATCGCGCTGCAACGCCTCGTAATGCGCCATCCCCACCACCGGCCACGAGATCAGCACGTCACCCATCAACGCGCGACCCGACGAGAGCAGCATCGACAGGAAACCACCCATCACCGACCACACCACGATCACCATCGCCGTGCACAACGCCACCGCCACCGCAGCCAGCAGCGGCATCACCCTCGCGCGCAAGTATCGTCGGGTCAGCAACGCCTGATACACAGCGCCGATCCTACCGGCGGGCCGCGGCCCACGCCCTCACCTACTCCCCGATCACCCCGAGACGCACGTTCTGCAACCCCGCCTTCGCGCACGAATCGTGCACGATCACCACGTCCTGGTACGGCACGTCCCCGCTCGGCGCCACGATCACAATCAGCCCGTCACCAGCACCCGCCTGCGCAAAGTCCGACAGCTTCCGGTCCACCTCCGCCAGCGGCGCCGACTCCATCCCCAGCCCGCTCACCACCGTCACCCCCCCGGCCCGACGCAGACGCAGCACCGCGCGCGATGTCGCCTCCTCGCCCTTCGCCTGAGCCTTGCTCTCCTGCGCCGTCTCCGACGACGACTGGTCCCGCGCTTCCTTCGGCGCCCCCGTCCGCAAGTGCTGCTCCACGGCCGCGAGCCCCATCGCGCCCATGAAGAACACCAGGATCACCATGACCACGTCCACCATGGGCGTCATGTTGGGCCCGAAGGCGCCCCGCTTGTGCGTGCGACGCCGGCTCATGACGCCCGCTCCGTCACGAGCCGGATCATCCCGGCGCCCGCCTTGCCCATCGCGCGCACCACCGGCTCCACCGCGCGATACGGGAGGTCCCGCTGCGCACGCAGCTGCACGCCCAGCTTGCGATCCTTCGCGAGCGCCTCGCGCAGCTCCCGCTCCAGCTGCGGCAGATCGCACTCCTCACCCCCGACGATGATCTGCACCCGGTCACCCCCCTCGACACGCGCGAGGTTCACCGTGAACACCTCCGGGCTCTCCGAGACCTCCCCCTTCACCGAGAACGGCAGGGGCAGATCGACGAAGTCCGACGCGATGAACGAGCCCACCATGAGATAGAAGATGATGAGCACCATCACGACGTCGATGAGCGGCGTGACGTTGGTCGCGTGGTGCGCGTGCTGCCTGGATCGTCGCCGATGGCGCCGTGCGCTCATGACGCGTTCCTCACACCGCCGCCGTGGGGCTCGTCCGCCCCTGCGCGTTCGGGCCGCCCGTGGTCGGGGAGGCGGGGGGCGCCCCGCCCGAGACGCCAATCGCAGTGGCCTTGGCAAGGTCCGACGCGAGCGCCGCGCCTTCCGCCGTCAGCCGGTCGAGCCGCTCGCGGAACACCCCGTACGCCAGCAGGCTGGGGATCGCGAGGAGCAGGCCCAGGAACGTGTGGAAGAGGGCTTTGGCGATGCCGATCGAGAGCATGGACGCCGCGGCCTGGCCGCCGGTCGAGCCGATGCCGGTGAACGCGATGATCATGCCCCAGACGGTGCCGACCAGCCCGAGCAGGGGGCCGAGATTGCCGAGGACGCCCAGCCACTCAACTTCGCGCGAGAGGCGTGTGGCTTCTGCGTCGGCCGCGTCGTCAGCCGCTTCACCGACCGCGCCGACGCCCGGATTGTTGCGTAGCCGTGGCAGGGTCTCGCGCAGGACGCGGGACAGCATGCTGGAATCTTCGGAGACGAAGCGTTGGAGTTCGGGCCACTGGCGCTCGGCGATGAACTGGCGGATGGTGGCGGTGGAGGCGTCGGGGAGGATGACGGATCGTCGTAAGACTATGGCACAGCGGACGATAATGGCGACGGCGGCAACGGAGCCGGCGATGATGAGGATGGTGAAGAAGTCGAAGGACTGGCGGAAGAGGTTGAGGACGCTGACGCCCTCGACCTGGGTGGCGGCGCCGCTGGTCATGTTGCCCTGCGCCCACGCGGCTCCGGCCGCCGCAGCCCCCAGAAGCCATATTCCGACTCGTCCGATCGCTCGATTCGTCACGCGGCCTCCGTTTCGCGGGTGATGGTACCCCCTTCGGCGGGATGGGCTTCGGGGTTCCCGAGGGTGTTTTGACGGGTGTCCCGACTTTTGGCCGCGGGGGTGTTGTTCGCGGGTGGGTGCGCCGAATCGTGGTCATACCATGGGGCTGCTTGACGACGCCCGCCCCCCTCCAGGTCGGACCGGTTCGTCTGGAGACGAACCTTCTTTTGGCGCCGGTCGCCGGGTATTGCGACCTGGCGTTTCGGGTGGTGGTGCGCGCGCTCGGGGGGGTGGGGCTGGCGTGCACGGACCTGCTCTCGCCGCAGGGATTGCTGCGCGGCACGGCGACGTCGCTCGACCTTGCGCGGACGAACGATCTCGATCAGCCGGTGGGGATGCAGCTCTACGGGGGGGACGGGGACATTCTTGCTGAGGGGGCGCGGTGGGCCGTGCGGCATGGGGCCACGGTGATCGACATCAACATGGGGTGTCCGGTCGACAAGGTGACGAAGAAGGACGGGGGATCGAAGTTGCTGTGCGAGCCGTGCCGCACGGTGCGCATGGTGGAGAAGGTGGTGCGCGCGGTGGAGGAGGAGTCGGGTGGCGCGGTTCCGGTGACGGCGAAGCTGCGGCTGGGGTGGGAATATCCGATTGATGCGCGGGGCGTGGTGGATCACTCAAGGGATGCGGCGCCGGGGTTGGCGGTTGATCTTGTTCGCGCTGGGTGCGCGATGATCACGGTGCACGGGCGGTATGCGCTGCAGAAGTTCACGGGGGAGTGTCACCGGGAGGGGATTCGGCGCGTGGTGGAGGCGGTGCGGTCGGTGGCGCCGAGCGTGCCGGTGATCGGGAATGGTGACGTGCGCGAGGCGGGTGATGTGGTGTCGATGATGCGCGAGACGGGGTGTGCGGGGGTGATGATCGGGAGGGGGGCGTTCTCGGCGCCTTGGTTGTTTCGGGATGCGTGGGCGTTGCAGACGACGGGTTTGATTCCGCCTGAGCCGAGCGAGAACGAGAAGCTGGACATCGTTCGGCGGTACTTGGCGTTGATGGTGGAGTACCGGGATGAGCGGTATGCGATGATGCAGATTCGGAGAAGGATCACGTGGTTCGGGAAGCGGCTTGGGCCCTGCAAGCCGCTGCGGGAGCGGGTGAGGCTGGCGGCTGATCCGTCAGAGGTGATGGCGGCGCTGGAGGAGTTTGAGGGTGGGGGATTGCGGCGGTTCAGTGAGTGGGCACGGGAGGAAGAGGCGGAGGATGTGGGGGTTTGAGGGAGGGGGGGCGTTTGAAGGGATGAGGCGGGGAGGAGAAGGAGAGGGGGTAGACGCTCCCTCCCGGTCGCGTCTCGCTATGGGCGCGAAGAGCGCGAACGGGCTCCGGATTGACCGGGCGGGGTGCGCGAGCGGTGAGGCATAGTCAAAGAGAAGAGAGAGGCCATGGAGCCCTCTCCCTGCCCTCTCCCATTCACGAGAACGTGAATGGGAGAGGTGGCCCCCGGATTGGTCTCGGCTCGTTTGTCGAGGCGTTGAGGAGTGTCGCCCCTCCGGGGCTCGGGAGATTGAAGAGTGACGCGCGAACCCCGGGCTCACGCCCGGGGCTATTGGCTTGCGCCGCTCCGCGGCTTGATGAAGGAAGTCGCGCGGACCCACGCTGCGCGGTAGGCCATGACACACGCACGATGGGGGCGGGGAGCGCAAAGCGGAAAGGCCGACATCCGACGATGCTGAGGTCACGTCCGTCTGCCTCAGTACGAGGCGATGTAGCAAAGGAGCGATGCGCCCCCGGTGGAGCCCTCACCTCGGTCCTCTTCCGCTCGCTCAGAGCCGCGAGCGGGAGAGGAAGGGCGAGCCACGCTCCTTTACAGTCGCGTCTCGTTTGTCGGGCGTGATGCGCGAATGACGTGCTCACACGATGGGGGAGGGGTGCGTGGGCGAGGCCATGAGAAGAACGAGATGAGGTAGACGCTCCTTTCCAGTCGCGTCTCGCTATGCACACGAAGACGCGGAACACGCTCCGGATTGACGAGGCGAGGTGCGCGGATGCAAAGGCAGAGGGAAAGAGGAGAAGGAGGCCATGGAGCCCTCACCCTGCCTTCTCCCATTCGCCCCCGGGGGCACGAGTGGGAGAGGTGGCCCCCCGGATTGGTCGCGGCTCGGTCGCGGGGGTCAGTGTTGGCGTGTACCGTCGCCGCTCCTTCGGACTCTCGAGCCTCACGGAGCAGCGACATGGCGGAACAGGCGAGCGGCGGCACGGCGACGGCGCGGAAGAAGCGGTGGAACCCGCTGGACCTGATCGAGGTGGTGGGAAACAAGCTGCCCGACCCGTCGGTGTTGTTCGTGATCGGGACGCTGATCGTGATGGGTGTGTCGGCGCTGGGGGCGTCGATGGGGTGGGAGGTGCCGGAGGTGCGGCCGGTCGTCGGCACGGACGAGGCGGGGAAGCCAACGCTGGTGCTGGAGAACACGGGGGAGGACATCCGTCCGGTGAGTCTGTTGTCGTCGTCGGGGCTGTATTGGTGCATCTCGACGATGGTGTCGAACTTCATCAACTTCCCGCCGCTGGGGATCGTGCTCGTCGGGATGTTGGGGATCGGTGTGGCGGAGCGGACGGGGCTGATCGCGGCGGCGTTGAAGAGCTTGATGCTGGTGACGCCGAGGAAGGCGTTGACGCCGATGATGGTATTTCTGGGGGTGATGTCGTCGGTGGGGTCTGACGCGGGGTACATCATTTTGCCGCCGCTGGCGGCCGCGTTGTACAAGTCGGTGGGTCGTGCGCCGCTGGTGGGGATTGCCGCGGTGTTTGCGGGTGTGTCGGGGGGGTTCAGCGCGAACCTGTTCATCTCGGGTGGCGATCCGGTGATCGCGGGGCTGTCGACGTCGGCGGCGCGGCTGCTTGATCCGGGGTACGAGGTGCTGCCGACGTGCAACTGGTACTTCATGATCGTGTCGACGTTTTTGCTGACGTTCGTGGGGTGGTTTGTGACGGCGCGGATCGTTGAGCCGAGGCTGAGCGGGAAGGGCGAGGAGGAGGGCGGGCCGAGCCGTGGCGCGGTGTCGGAGATGCGGGAGCGGCCGAGCCGAGAGGAGAAGCGCGGGTTGCTGGTCGCGGGGATCGCGTTGGTGGTGGTGGCTGTGATCGGGGCGTTGTGCGTGGCGATGCCGGGGTGGCCGCTGTTCGGGAAGGCGCCGAGCTCGGCGTCGCCCAGGTGGGCGGCGTCGATCATCCCGATGATCTTCTTCGGGTTTCTCGCGCCGGCGGTGGCGTACGGGGTGGTGGCGGGCAGCGTGAAGCGCGTGTCGGACGTGATCCCGCTGATGAACGATTCGATGAAGGCGATGGCGCCGGTGGTGGTGCTGGCGTTCTTCGCGGCGCAGTTCATCGCGTATTTCAATTATTCGAATCTGGGTCGGATGCTGGCGATGGCGGGGGGAGAGGCGCTGGCGTCGGCGGACATGCCGAGGGGCGTGCTGATTTTGTTGTTCATCGCGTTGTCGGCGTTTTTCAACTTGTTCATCGGGTCGATGAGCGCGAAGTACGCGATCCTGGCGCCGATCTTCATTCCGATGCTGATGCTGGTGGGGATCTCGCCGGAGCTGGCGCAGATGTCATACCGGATCGGGGACTCGATCACGAACGTGATCACGCCTTTGAACTCGTACATGGTGATCATCATCGTGGTGATGCAGCGTTTCGCGCCGAAGGCGGGGATCGGGACGATGGTGGCGATGATGCTGCCGTACACGGTGTGCTTCGGGATCGCGTGGGCGGTGATGATGCTGGTGTGGCTGCAGACGGGGGCGCCGCTGGGGTTGGGGGGGCCGCTGGAGTATCTGCCGAGCGGGCAGTGAGGGAGAAGGAAGGGCGCGGCTCCGGTGAGGCAAGAAGCAACGAGTACGTGGCCCCCCGCTGCGCGGTAGGCCACGGCACACGCGCTATGTGTACGGGGTACGCGAACGGAAAGGCATAGGAAAAGAGAAGAGTGAGGCCATGGAGCCCTCACCCTGCCCTCTCCCATTCGTCAGAGCACGAATGGGAGAGGTGGCCCCCGGATCGGTCGCGGCTCCTCGGATGAGGCAGGAAAGCCGCCCTCCACCTGTCGCTTCGCGACATCCTCCTCCACGCTTCGCCGCTCCGTTGGAACGGCTTGCGGGAGGAGGGGTTGCCATGGTGCGAATTCGCGGATCGGGTGAGAAAGAAGCAAAGAACACGCGGCCCCCCGCTGCGCGGCAGGCCACGGCACACGAACCCCCAACGGAAGCACGTGGGAGGGACGGGCTGTGCGGCGTTGACGGGGATGGGGGCGGGCGTGACGATGGCGGGATGCACCAGAACGGACCGAGCGAGAAGCCTGAGCCTTGTGTCGTCGTGATCTTCGGCGCGTCGGGCGACTTGTGTCACCGGAAGCTGATCCCCGCGCTGTACGAGCTACACCATCAGGGGTTGTTGCCGAGCGCGTACGCGATCGTGGGGGTGTCGCGGACGCCCAAGAGCGACGAGGCGTTTCGTGAGGAGCTGCACAAGGCGACCAAGGAGTTCTCGGCCGCGTACGAGGAGAAGGCGTGGGGCGGGTTTGTGGGGCGGGTGCACTATCACGCGGCGGACGCGGCGAGCCCGGAGTCGTACGCGGGGCTGACGTCGCGGCTGGGCGAGATTGCGCGGGAGCACGGCGTGCCGACGCCGAACACGAACCTGTTGTTCTATCTGTCGGTGGCGCCGCAGTTGTATATCCCGATCATCGATGCGCTGGGTTCGTCGGGATTGATTGCCGAAGGTCGGCGGTGGTGCTCGCTGGATCGGGAGAGCATGCCCTGGCAGCGGATCGTGGTGGAGAAGCCGTTCGGGGAGGATCTTGAGAGCGCGGAGGAGCTGAACCGGGCGCTGGGGCGTGTGTTCGAGGAGGAAGCGACGTTCCGGATCGATCACTACCTCGGGAAGGAGCTGGTGCAGAACGTGTTGGTGATGCGGTTTGCGAACCGCATCTTTGAGCCGTTGTGGACGCGGGAGCACGTGGATCACGTGCAGGTGACGGCCGCGGAGACGGTGGGCGTGGGGTCGCGCGCGGCGAATTTTTACGATGGGGCGGGGGCGATGCGGGACATGATCCAGAGTCATCTCTTGGAAGTGATGGCGCTGATCGCGATGGAGCCGCCGTCGAATTACGACGCGGATGCGTTGGCGCGGGAGCGGATCAAGCTGTTCAAGGCGATCACGCCGGTGTCGGTGGAGGAGGCGCACGAGCACGCGGCGCTGGGGCGGTATGGGAGCGCGGGCGAGGGGAAGCCGGCGTACGTGGAGGAGAAGGGGGTGGAGGCCGGGAGGAAGACGGACACGTTCTGCGCGATCCGTGTGGAGATCGACAACTGGCGTTGGGCGGGCGTGCCGTTTTATCTGCGGTCGGGGAAGCGGATGGCGCGGAAGCTGACGGAGATCGTGGTGCAGTTCAAGCAGCCGCCGACGTGGATGTTTCGGGAGATTCCGTCGGCGGTGCTCAAGGGGGAGCGTCCGCCGAACCGGATCGTGATCAACATTGCGCCGGACGACGGGGTGTCGCTGCGGTTCGAGGCGAAGGTGCCGGGGCACAAGCTGGTGATCGACTCGGTGAAGATGGACATGGATTACGCGAAGGCGTTCAAGAGCGACCCGGTGGAGGCGTACGGGCCGCTGCTGTTGGACGCGATGCGGGGGGACCGTACGCTCTACAAGCATCGGGACGAGGTGGAGGGAGCGTGGAAGGTGTGTCAGCCGTTTTTGGATTCGGGGAGGTTGCGGGAGTCGGTGGAGACGTATGAGTCGGGGACGTGGGGGCCGAGGAGTTCGGACGCGTTGCTCGCGCGGGATGGGCGGATCTGGCACAACCCGGTGGTGACGGAGAAGCGGTGAGTGTGGGTGGGGGTTACGCGCGCGGCTGGGGCGCGTAGTTTTTGAGCCACCAGACGACCTGCTTGGCGATGCAGTCGGCTTCGATGTTCACTTCGTCGCCTTCGCGGAGGGTGGCGAGGGTGGTTTTGTCGAGGGTGGTGGGGATGAGGGCGATGGTGAGGCGGGAGTGTTCGGGGGAGAGGTCGGCGACGGTGAGGGAGACGCCGTCGATGCAGACACTGCCCTTGGGCGCGAGGAACTCCATGACGTGTGGAGGGGGTTGGAGGATGAGGCGCCAGTCGTGGGGATCGTCGTGGACTTCGGTGACGCGGGCGAGGCCGTCGACGTGGCCCTGGACGATGTGGCCGCCCAGGAGGGTGTCGGCGCGGCAGGCGCGTTCGAGGTTGACGTGCGAGCCCTGGGTGAGGCGGGAGAGTGTGGTTTTGGCGAGGGTTTCGCGGACGACGTCGAAGGAGAGTGTGGAGCGGTCGGCGTTGCGGGAGTGGTGGGCGAGGGTGAGGCAGACGCCGGAGATGGAGATGGATTCGCCGAGTTCGAGGGATTGGGGGAGGTCGCGTGTGGAGAGGGTGAGGCGCAGGCCGAAGGGGCGTTCTTCGGCGGACTCGACTTTTCCGACGGCTTGGACGAGGCCTGTGAACATGTGGCCGAGGATACTTGCAACGGAGTGGGGGTCGGGCGGCAACCGTGCGCGGGGGCGTTCGTAGGGAATGTGGCGTGGGGGAGGGGCGGGGTGGGCGTGCGCGGCGCGTCCTTGACCCTTCGGGGGGGCCGGTCGATACTCGCCGCCCGCTCGGGACTGCGACCCGAACCGAACTCGAACACCCGCTCGGCCGCTGGTCGGGCATGGACACTCGGAAGAGCCCTGCATGAGCACTCGCGTTGCGACGTCGTTGATCCTGACCCTGGCGTGCGGCTTTGCGATGCCGGCGTGCGCGAGCAAGAGCGGCGCGAGCGCGGGGGAGAGCGCGACGAACGCGGTGTCGGCGGCGCCGGTGAAGAGGGCGCCGGAGACGGAGTACGAGAAGTACGCGGCGCTGGGGTACTCGTTGTCGTGGCGCGGGTTTCCGATCGTGTCGCGTCGGGCGGGGACGAAGTTCTTCGACGCGTTCGGGGAGACGCTTGTGTTCCAAGACTCGGCGAACGTGCTGACGGTGATGGACAGCGGGACGGGGCGGAACCGGTGGTCTGCGCAGGTGGATGAGCGGGTGGCGCGGTTCACGGGGAACGCGGTGCGGAACGACCGGGTGTATTGCTCGTCGGACAACGAGCTGTTCGTGCTGGACCTGAAGACGGGCGCGGTGCTGGAGCGGCATCGTTTGGCCGTGGTGGTGGACACGGCGCCGGTGCTGGTGGGCGATCTTGCGGTGTTCGGCTCGACGACGGGGCAGGTGCTTGGGCACTCGCTGGTGTCGCACTACAAGCTGTGGGCGTACAAGCTGAGCGGGCCGGTGACGTCGGCGCCGGTGTTCGCGGGTCGGTCGGGGAACTTCAACACGGATGCGCTCGCGGCCGTGTCGCAGACGGGCGAGGTGCTGGTGCTGGACCCGAAGACGGGTTCGTCGATCTCGCGGACGAAGATCTATTCGGGGCTGGCGAATCGGGCGGTGGCTTCGGAGGAGATGCTGTACCTGGCGTCGACGGATCAGTCGGTGTACGCGATCGAGTTGCGGACGGGGGCGCAGCGTTGGCGGCATCGGACGGAGCGGCCGATCGTGGAGCAGCCGGCGCTGCATGAGGGGCGGCTGTACGTGACGATCCCGGAGCAGGGGCTGACGTGCTTTGACGCGTCGTCGGGGGACGTGCTGTGGGTGAACAAGGGGCTGGGGGGGAGCGTGGTGGCGGTGCGGAACGGTCGGCTGATCGTGTGGGACGGCGCGGCGGCCGCGTCGGTGGACCCGGAGCGTGGCGACGTGGTGGATCGGGTGGCGCTGGAGGGGGTGACGAAGCTGGTGTCGGAGCCGTTTGTGGACGGGTCGTTGTATGCGGTGACGGGGGAGGGTCGGGTGTCGAAGTTTTCGGCGCGGTGAGCGCGGCGCGGGTGGGGGCGCTTGCATCGGGCTGTATGCTCATGCGCGATGCCTGACCTGGTGCCTGTACGACGAGCGTTGTTGTCCGTGTCCGACAAGACGGACCTGGTTCCGTTTGCGCGGGAGTTGGCGTCCCACGGGGTGGAGCTGGTGTCGACGGGGGGGACGGCCAGGGCGCTCGCTGAGGCGGGGCTGAAGGTCCGGGGGATCGAGGACCTGACGGGGTTCCCGGAGATGCTGGGGGGCAGGGTGAAGACGCTGCACCCCAAGGTGCACGGGGGGTTGCTGGGGTTGCGGGATGACGCGGAGCACGTGGGCGCGATGAAGGCGCACGGGATCGAGACGATCGATCTGTTGTGCGTGAACCTGTACCCGTTCGAGCGGACGATCGAGAACCCGGACGTTGCGGAGCACGAGGCGATCGAGCAGATCGACATCGGGGGACCGTCGATGCTGCGTTCGGGGTCGAAGAACTTCTCGCACGTGTGCGTCGTGCCGTCGCCCAAGTACTACGACCGGGTGATCAACGCGATGCGGGAGCATTCGGGGTCGACGCCGAGGAAGCTGCGTGCGGAGCTGGCCGCGGCCACGTTCGCGCGGACGGCTGAGTATGACGCGACGATCGCGGCGTATCTGGCGCGGGCGACGCTCTCTGCCGCGAAGGGTCCGTTCCCGGACACGGTGCGTCTGGCGTTCACGAAGGCGGACGATCTGCGGTACGGGGAGAACCCGCACCAGGACGCGGCGCTGTATCGCGACCCGGCGTCGACGGGTCCGACGGTGGTGAACGCGGACCTGCTGCACGGGAAGCCGCTGTCGTACAACAACATTCTGGATGCGGCGGCCGCGCTGGAGCTGGTGAAGGACCTGCGGAAGTCGTTCGCTGGCCGGCACTGCGCGGCGATCATCAAGCACACGAACCCGTGCGGTGCGTCGGTGGAGGGGTCGGCGGAAGGGGCGGTGCGTGAAGCGTTTGCGGGGGACCCGCTTGCGGCGTACGGGGGCATTCTGGCGATGTCGTCGGAGTGCACGGGCGCGGCTGCGCGGGTCATTGCGGATGAGAAGCACTTCCTTGAGGTGATCGTGGCGCCGTCGTATGAGGGGGAGGCGCTCGCGCTGCTGAAGGCTCGCTGGCAGAACGTCCGTGTGCTGGCGTGCGGGGACCGGGCGCCGAGCAGAGCCAGGAAGCTGGACTACCGGTCGGTGCCTGGGGGGATGTTGGTGCAGGATCGGGACACTCGGCTTGCGGCCACGGAGCAATGGCAGCACGTGGC
Organism: Phycisphaerales bacterium; assembly: GCA_050174775.1. Taxonomy (GTDB): domain Bacteria; phylum Planctomycetota; class Phycisphaerae; order Phycisphaerales; family UBA1924; genus CAYPGJ01. The sequence goes on along the minus strand of JBFXJP010000003.1, from coordinate 293,073 downwards.
TGGGCCGAAGGTGTCGGAGGAGGAGTTGGGGCACGCTGCGGCGGTGTGGGTGATGGTGAAGCACCTCAAGTCGAACGCCGTGGCGATTGGTGGGAAGGCGGGCGGGGGGACGAGGCTGTTCGGTGGCGGGGCGGGGCAGATGGACCGGGTGGCTTCGTGCCGTATCGCGTTGGAGAAGGCCGGGGCGACTGCGAAGGGGGCGGTGGCCGCGTCGGACGCGTTCTTCCCGTTCCCGGATGGTCCCCAGTTGCTGATCGACGGGGGCGTGAAGGTGATCGTGCATCCGGGGGGGTCGAAGCGGGATCAGGAGACGATCGAGCTGTGCAACAGCCGTGGGGTGACGTGCCTGCTCACGGGTGTGCGGCACTTCCGGCACTGACAGCGTCCGAACCGTCGCGGCTTTTCCCCCCGGGGACGCTGAACTGACGATAATGGGCCTTACGTCATGCCTCGACCCGGCCATTTCATCGCGTTGTGCGTGGTCGCCCTGCTCTGCATCGGGGCGGTGATGGTGCAATCGGCGTCGATGACGACGGGGGAGAAGCCGCCGGCGCCGCTGCCGGCTCCCACGATGGAGGCCGGGTCGCCGTCGGAGTTCGCATCGTCGCCGGTGTCCGAGGCGCCGCTGGGCTCCGAGGGGGTGGTGACGTTCAAGTCGATCGTGCTCTCGCGTCAGGTGGCGTACATGACACTGGCGATCATCGCGATGATCGCGGCGTCGAGGCTGCCGGTGCTTTCGCTGCTGAACCCGCGTCGGCTGGGCCCGCCGCCGGAGCGGACGCGTCTCTCCGTGCCCACCCCGCTGATCGCTGCGACGCTCGCGTTGCTGTTCGGGCTGGCGCTGGTGTACGTGCCGGGCGTCGGGCGCGAGGTGAACGGCTCGGCGCGATGGGTGCAGATCCCGGTGGCGGGGTCGTTGCAGCCGTCGGAGATCGCGAAGTGGGCGTTGCCGATTCTGCTGGGGCTGTATGCGGCGTGGCAGACGTCGGCGCGGATGCGTTCGTTCCGGGCGTTGATTCCCGCGTTGGCGATCACGGGGATTCTGACGGCGTTCATCATCAAGGAGGACCTGGGGACGGGCGTGCTGATGCTGGGCGTGGCTGCCGTGGTGCTGGTGGCCGCGGGCGCGCGGATCTGGCACTTCGCGTTGTTCGTGCCGCCTGCGATGGCGGCGTTGGCGTTTGCGGCGCTCTCGTCGGACTACCGGAGGCAGCGTCTGGAGGCGTTCCTGGACCCGTGGGCGGACCCTGAGGGGGCGGGGTACCACATGATCCAGTCGATGCTGGCCGTGGCGAACGGCCAGGGCTTCGGTCGCGGGCTGGGCTTCGGGCTGCAGAAGTTCGGGTATCTGCCGGAGGACCACTCGGACTTCCTGTTTGCCGTGATCTGTGAGGAGCTGGGGATTGCGGGCGCCGCGACGGTGATCGCGCTGTACCTGGCCATCCTCGCGGCCGGGACGACGATCGTGCGGAACGCGCCGACGATGGCGACTCGGCTGATCGCGTTGGGCGTGCTGGCCACGCTGGGCGGGCAGGCCGTGATCAACCTGGGCGTCGTGACGGGTCTTGGACCGACGAAGGGGATCGCGTTGCCGCTGCTCTCCTCGGGCGGGACGGGGTGGATCCTGACGGCGTTCTCGCTCGGCCTGCTGATTGCGCTCGATCGTGAGTCCCATGCGGGGACGTACGCTTCGAGCGAGGCGCCCATGTTGCGGCTGACGACGGATTCGTCGTCGATGGCCGCGTGAGCGGGCGGACGTTCATCTTTGCGGGCGGGGGCACGGGCGGGCACTTGTACCCTGCGCTGGCGATCGCGCAGGCGCTCCGCGCGTTGGAGCCGGAGTCTCGGTCGTTGTTCCTGTGTTCGACGCGCGCGATCGACGCCGAGATTCTGGGGGCTGAGGGCGTGGCGTTCACGCCGATCCCCGCGGCGCCGTTCGGGACGAGGCCGAGAGCGCTGCTGCGGTTCCTCCGGGCGTGGCCGAGGGCCGTGCGGGCGGCGCAGCGCGCGATGGAGTCTTGTGAGGGGTCGCGGGTGAGGGTGGTGGCGATGGGCGGGTTTGTGGCGGCGCCTGCTGTGGCCGCGGCGCGACGGGTGGGGGCGCCGGTGGCGCTGGTGAATCTGGATGCGGCGCCGGGGAAGGCGAACAAGGTGATTGCGCGTCGCGCGGACCTGACGCTGACGACGCCTGCGCCGCTGGCGCCGAGCTCGTGGGAACGGATCACGCCGATCGTTCGTGGGGACGCGATGGCGAGCGGGAGTGCGGAGGCGTGCCGAGAGGCGCTGGGGCTGGACGCATCGCTGCCGACGTTGTTCGTGTCGGGTGGATCGCAGGGGGCGCGTTCGATCAACGAGCTGATGATCGTGCTGGCTGAGGATCACCCGGAGATTTTTCGGGGGTGGCAGGTGTTCCACCAGACGGGTGTGCGGGAGGATGAGCGGGTGGAGCGCGCGTACGAGTCGGCCGGGGTGCGCGCGCGGGTGGTTCCGTTCGTGCGCGAGATCGGTCGGGCGTGGGGCGCGGCGGACCTCGCGTTGGCGCGGTGCGGGGCGGGGACGGTGGCGGAGGTGTGGTGCTCGCACACGCCGACGGTGTTCCTGCCGTACCCGTATCACCGGGACGAGCATCAGCGGCACAACGCCGAGGTGCTGCTGGCGCACGAGGGGGATGCGCCGGTGATCATCGAAAAAGATCGGATCGACCCGGCGGTAAACGCGGGGGTTATCGGCCCGATTCTGGGGTCGATCATGGGCGCGCCGGAGCGTCGCAGGAGTATGAAGACGGCCTTTGGCAAATTGGGGAAGCCCCACGGCGCACACGAAGCTGCCGTACGTCTCCTCTCCTTGTGAGAACAGGTCGTATTCGTACACGTATCACTCACAAGTATTCGCATTCTGCGTCGGAGCAGGGCGTTGACAGCTGGCGGTGATACACTCGACTGGTGGCGCGCATGAGTTCCATTTCTACCTCTCCTCAGCCCGGTTCCGCCCGGTGCGCGGTGTGGCACGCGGAGGGCACGACGCCCCCTCGCGACCTGCTCCAGGCCCTGCTGAACCGGGGCGTCACGGCCCGTCCGGTCTGCTCCTCGTACCTCGCGCTCGCTGAGTGCTGCGCGGTTCCGGGGGAGCGTGCGGCCCTGGTGATGGTCGATCCGGAGCGCGGGCTCGGCGCCGAGCGCGTCCGCGCGATGGTGGACGCCATGAGCAAGTACGCCCCCTCCGCTCCGGTGTGGGTGTATGACGAGCGCTCGGCCCACCGGCTGCGCGCGTACACCCCGTCTCCCGGCCAGACCGCCAAGAGTGCGCCGGCGCGCCCGTCGGGCCCGCCCAAGCTGCGTCTTGCCGGCGATTCGGCCCCGGAGCCCGCGGAGTCGTCCGACGCGCCGGTGGTGAAGAGCGGCGGGTCTCTCCTCTCCGACGAAGAGCTTGCGATGCTGCTGAACGATGAGCCGCCGACCACGGGATCGGAGCGGCTCGACTCGTGACGCCTTCTCCCGATCCATCCCAGGCCACCCCGTCGCGCGCTGATCTGCGGGTGATTCTCGTGGCGAAGCTGGGGGCGGCGCCTGCGCTCGAGACGACCCTGCGCCGTGATCCCACGATCGAGTTCATCCGTGCGCGCGAGCCGCTGGACGCCGTGGGCGAGCTGGCGTGCCCGATCGACGCGCAGTCCCCCGGGCGGACGATCGTGCTGGTGGGGCCGGGGTCGGTGAGCGAGCCGGAGACGCCAGATTTTTGTGCGGCATTGCGGCGCGTGGATGAGGACGTGCGCGTGCTCGCGCTGGGCGAGACCGGGCCGCGTTCTTCCGCGAGTGTGTTCGACGGCTCGGCGCCGCTGGACGCTTCGGTGGAGATGCTGCGCCGGACGCTGCAGGGGGCCAAGACCAACGGCGCCGCGCGTGCCATCACGGCGTCTCCGTCATCGCCTGCGCCGTCGCCTGCTCGCCCTGCATCGGCTGCGAGCGGAACAAGCGCGTCGGACACGGGAGAGATCGCGATTCTCCGGGCCGTGACCACGGGCGCGGACGTGCTGGCGCCGTGCATCGCGGAGCTGCGTCGCCGTCTGGGGGACAAGGACGTCTCGTTCCAGCGGGATTCCGCGGATGCGGCGCAGGGTTCCAAGCCCGCGGGCGCGCCTGTGGAGCATGGGGGGAGGCGCTTCGGGCGTCTGGTGACGGGGGCGGATTCCTCGGCCGCGCAGGACGCTGCGGCGTGGCTGGCGCACTGGCTGCTGTTGCAGGAGCAGCAGGCGCAGCTGCGTCAGGCCGCGTTCACCGATCCGCTGACAGGGCTGTGGAACCGGCGGTATTTCGAGCGTCGCCTCGAGGCGTCGCTGGATCATGCTCGGGCGAACCGAGCGGAGCTGTCGGTGCTGCTGTTCGACATCGATGACTTCAAGGTGTTCAACGACCGGCACAGCCATGCCGTGGGTGATGAGATTCTGCGGGAGATGGCGAACCTGATCCGGTCGGTGGTGCGGCCTTGCGATCGGGTGTGTCGCATTGGTGGGGACGAGTTTGCGGTGATTTTCTACGACCCGGAGGGGCCGCGCGAGCCGGGGTCGGCGCCAGCGCCCGGGAGTTCGCGCCATGCGTTGTCGGTGGCACAGATCGCGGCGCGGTTCCAGCGTCGGACGGCGGAGCGGTGCTTCCCGAACCTGGGGCATTCGGCCCCCGGGGCCCTGTCGATTTCGGGCGGTCTGGCCACGTTTCCGTGGGATGCCACGGATGGTGAGGGGCTGGTGGAGCTGGCGGACCGGCGGGCGATGGAGTCGAAGGCCCTGGGCAAGAACACCATCACGTTCGGGCCCGGAACGAAGTAAACCCCCCTGCAGGGCTCTCCGGGCCGCTCCCCTTGCCAATACCCCTGATTCTGCGAAGATATGGGGCGTAGGCGCCCTCGGCGCCGCCGGACCCACCCGCACCGGGCCCTCCCGCCGTTTCCAGCGCTGAGGACCCACAACCGGAGCATGCCGTGCAGGAATTTGAAACGCTGAAGGCGCTCATCGCAGAGGCGGAAGAGGACATCCGCAAGGCCGAGGGCGGCAACAAGGCCGCCGGCACCCGCGCCCGCAAGACGATGCAGGACATCAAGAACACCGCCCAGACGATCCGCAACAAGATCCTGGAGCTTCGCACCACCGAGGGCTCGTGACGCGCAACGCCTCCGACATGCAGACGATCGAGTCGAACGACGCGCCGTCTCCGCGTGAGGGTGGCGGCGCGGGCGGGGCGGCGCGTCCGGGCACGGTTCCGCTGATCGACCTCGCGTCGGTGGACCTGTCGGGGACGATGATCGCCCACGACAAGATCAACGATTTCATCCCCCACCAGGGGAACATGCTGCTGCTGGACCGGGTGATCTGGCACCGTCCGGACTACACGGCCGCGGTGGCGCTCAAGAAGGTGCGGGACGATGAGTTCTGGTGCGACGGGCACATACCGGGCCGGCCGATCCTGCCGGGGGTGCTGATGATCGAGGCCGGGGCGCAGCTGGCGTCGATCATGTACTTCGCTCGCTGCAACCACCGGAACTTCGCGGGGTTCACGCGGATCGAGAACACGGTGTTCCGCGGGATGGTGGTGCCCGGGGACGAGCTGTACATCGTGGCGCGCGAGGTGAAGTTCCACCCCAAGCGGTTCATCTCGGACTGCCAGGGGATCGTGAACGGGAAGATCGTGTACGAGTCCCGGATCACCGGGATGATCCTGGGCGTGTGAGGCGTGTGCGCAACGCTCGCGTTGCGCGGAGCCGGGCTTACTCGCCGACCGCGCCGGTCGAATAATTCGGCGCTTCCTTCGTGATGCGGATGTTGTGGGGATGGCTCTCGGTCATGCCCGCGGCGGTGATGCGGATGAACTGCGAGTTGGCGCGGAGCTCGTCGATGGTGCGGCAGCCGAGGTAGCCCATCGCGCTGCGCACGCCCCCGACCATCTGGTACGTGAACTCGGCGAGCCGGCCCCGATAGGGGACGAGGCCCTCGACGCCCTCCGGGACAAACTTGCGGGAGTCGTTCTGGCGGGCACGGCGGCGGTCGCCGTTTTCCTCGGCCTCGCGCCGTGCACGGATGGCCTCGAGCGCGACCGACTGGCCGTACCGGTCGGCGGAGCCTGCGAACATGGCGCCCTCGGAGCCCATGCCGCGATAGGACTTGTAGCGCCGGCCCTGGACGATGACGGTCTCGCCCGGGGATTCGTCGAGCCCTGCGAACATGGAGCCCATCATCACGGCGTTGGCGCCGGCGGCCAGGGCCTTGACGATGTCCCCGGACTGGCGGACGCCGCCGTCGGCGATGACGGGGACGTCGGCTTTCTCAGCAACGCGGCAGACGTTCATGACCGCGGAGACCTGGGGGACGCCGACGCCGGTGACGATGCGCGTGGTGCAGATGGAGCCGGGGCCGATGCCGACCTTCACGGCGTCGGCGCCCGCGTCGATGAGGTCCTTGGCGGCCTCGGGGGTGGCGATGTTGCCGGCGATGACGTCGATGTCCCACTTGCCCTTCACGTCACGGACGGTCTTGAGGACGTTGTCGCTGTGGCCGTGGGCCGTGTCGACGACGACGAGGTCGACGCCGGCGGAGATGAGGGCTTCGACGCGCTCGAGCTGTCCGACGCCGACCGCGGCGCCGCAGCGGAGACGGCCGCGATCGTCGAGGTTCGCGCGCGGGAAGCGTGCGAGGCGCTCGATGTCGCGCATGGTGATGAGGCCGGCGAGCGCGCCGGAGTCATCGACGAGGAGGAGCTTCTCCACCTTGTTCTTATTGAGGATGCTCGCGGCCTGTTCCAGCGTGGTGCCCGGCGCGGCCGTGACAAGGCCCTTCAGGGTCATCACGTCGCGCACGGGCGTTGTGTCGTTCTCGATGAACTTGAGGTCTCGAGAGGTGAGGATGCCGACGACCTTGCCCTTGGTGCGGAGCGCGCTGGCGCCGTCCTCGGTGACGGGGAAGCCCGAGACGTTGTGCTGGGCCATGAGGCCGCGCGCCGTGGCGACGGTGTCGGAGGGGCCGAGCGTGATGGGGTCGGTGATGACGCCGTTGGCGGATCGCTTGACGCGCGCAACCTCCCGGGCCTGCGCTTCGGGGGAGAGGTTCTTGTGGATGACCCCGAGCCCGCCCTCCTGCGCGAGCGCGATCGCCAGGTCGGCTTCGGTGACGGTGTCCATCGGCGCCGAGATGAGCGGGATGCGCAGGGAGATCCGGCGCGTGAGGCGCGTGGAGGTGTCCGCCTCGTGCGGGAGGACGCTGGAGCGCCTCGGCACGAGCAGCACGTCGTCAAAGGTGATGCCTTCCCCCAGAAACTTGCCGTCCCAATGGATCGTTTCCGCCATGACAGATTGTGCAATAGGGTCGGTTCCCCGTCAACGCCCGTGCGCACAGGGCCCCAAAGCGGTTCCCGCAGCGCAACGAACAGGGGCCGACGTGCGTGCGTCGGCCCCTGCGTGCGTGCTCGATTTCTCGGAAGAGGCGGCCTTAGCGCGCCGCGCCGGCCGTGGAGAGGGCCTTCTGCAGCGCCTCGGCCTTGTCGGTCTTCTCCCAGGAGAAGGTGTCAAACTCCTTCTCGACAAGGGTGTCGCTCCCGTCCTGATAGACGGGGACCTTCAGCTTGCCGGCGGGACGGCCGAAGTGCCCGTGCGTGGCGGTGTCGGTGTAGATCGGCGTGCGGAGGCGGAGGCTCTCGATGATGCCGCGGGGGGTGAGCTTGAAGGTCTCGCGCACGGCTTCGCTCAGCGCCTCCTCGTCCACCTTGGCCGTGCCCTGGCAGTCGACAAGCACGCTGGTGGGCTCGGCAACGCCGATGGCGTAGGAGAGCTGGACCTCGCAGACGTCGGCCAGGCCCGCGGCCACGATGTTCTTTGCGATGTACCGCGCCATGTACGCGGCGGAGCGATCGACCTTGGTGGGGTCCTTGCCGGAGAACGCGCCGCCGCCGTGACGGCCACGACCGCCGTAGGTGTCGACGATGATCTTGCGCCCGGTGAGCCCGCAATCGCCGTGGGGCCCGCCGATCTCGAAGCGGCCGGTGGGGTTCACGTGGACGATGATCTTGTCGTTCCACCAGGGGCCGAGCACGGGCTTGAAGACGTGCTCGACGATCTCGCGCTTGAGGTCGCTCTGCTTGTCGTTCCAGCGCTTGTCGTGCTGGGTGGACATGACGACGGTGTGCACGCGGTTCGGCGCCGCGGTTGCGTCGTGGCTGGCGTACTCGACCGTCACCTGGCTCTTGGCGTCGGGGCGCAGGCCGGGGATCGTGCCCTTGCGACGGACTTCCGCCTGGCGCTCGACCAGTCGGTGGGAGAGCTGGATGGGGAGGGGCATGAGCTCGGGGGTTTCGCGGCAGGCGAAGCCGAACATCATGCCCTGGTCGCCGGCGCCCTGCTCCTTGACCTGGCCCTTGTCGTCCTTCTCGTCCACGCCGCGCGCGATGTCGGCGGACTGCTTCTTGATGCACTGGAGCACGGCCATCGACTCGAAGTCGAAGGCCATGGCGGGGTCGGTGTAGCCGATGCGCTCGACGGTCTTGCGGACGATCTCATCGACGTCGATCCACCCGCGACGCAGCGTGACCTCTCCGGAGACCACGGCCATGCCGGTGGAGACCATGGTTTCGCAGGCGACCCGCGCTCCCGGGTCCTGCGCGAGCATCGCGTCGAGAATCGCATCACTGATCTGGTCCGCCACCTTGTCCGGGTGGCCCATCGACACCGACTCCGACGTGAACAAGCGACGAGGCATGCTCGCTCCTTCAAACAGGCAAAGCCCCTCGTGCGGGGGCGCGGGTCCTTCTCCAATTCATCCGGATATACGGATGATTGACGATCGCACCACCGTACGCCACCCTCCGCGCTTCGGCAAGACCGGGCGCGCCGCCATGTGCCGGGCGGCGTGCGCCAGCCCCAAAAAGCGAGCACGGGCGCTCGCGACCCTTGTGCAGCCGCGAACGCCCGGTTGGTGTCCCTCTCGCTGTCCGGCGCGTGCGCCCCATCGGGCACACGCGCGATCTGTGGCAGAAACGACTCGTGACGCTCTCGCGTCCCAGGCCGGGTTTTCCCCCAACCCCCCTCACTCTTCCTTTCGTCGGTTAGGCAAGCGTGGTTTCGGCGGGAAACGAACGGCGAATCGGAAAAAAGTCCGCCAAAAAGGAGATCGGGCGGGGGGGACGCGCGCTACGGGCATGCCCAGTACGCCCGATCACGCGCATCCCCCACCGCCCGTCAGCCCGGGAGGAACACGTTCTCCCTGCTGATGCCGCATCGCACTTGCAAGCAGCCCGAGTCGGCCGTTACCCGGCCCGCGCCGCCCTTTCTCCCCATCCGTGGATGGGGCCCCCGGTCCTCTCCCTTCGCTGTGCCCGCCTCACAGACCCCACGGGCCTCTTTCTCCTCTCCAATCCCGAATCTCGCAGTCTCCCACGAGATCCGGGACTTTCTCCCCCCCGGACGATCGCCCACCCTTTTCTCTCCCACTCCGTTTCTCACCCTTCCGGATGGTCGTCTCGGGGACGCCCTCCGTAAATCAACTCCCGTGCCAGACCGCACAAACGGCAAGAACAGCCGAAAAACGGCCCTTCCAGCCGCGATTGCCCCATTTTCTGTGATATATCGTTGCAATAATTGCTGCATTTCGTCGTTTTCATCCGTATAGCGATAAGTCGCAATACATCGCTGTGGAGCAGCCCATGACCCACATCCCGCTCGCGGCCGTGGCCGTCGACCACGCCTGGCGCATCCGCGATGCCAACCCCCCGGCCCGCGCCCGTCTCTTCCCCACCGGCGACCCCGGCTCGCTCCCGCTGGGCTCCTTCTTCCTCGAAGGGGAGGGCCTGCACGCTCGGCTCGAAGCCGCGGCCGCCGCACCCCTCCCGCCCGCCGTGCCCGCGCGCCTCGCCGGTGATGACGTCGACGCCCCCTTCGACTCGTTCGCGCGCGCCACCAATGACGGCTGGCTCATCATCTTCGTCGACGCTTCCGCTCGCTCCACCCTCCAGCAGGAGATCGACAGACTGCGCGACCGTTTGGCCGAGTCCGAGCGCGAGCGCGCGCGCCTCGGCGCGCTGCGGCGCGAGCTCTCGCCCGGCGCCGAGATCCCCGTGATCGTCGGCAAGTCGCTCGCGATCCGGCGCGCGGTCGAGCAGGCCGAGCGCGTCGCGCCCTCCGGCGCCACCGTGCTCATCCACGGCGAGACGGGCTCGGGCAAGGACCTCATCGCGCGCCTCGTGCACGCGCGCTCCCCGCGCGCTGCCGAGGCCTTCGTCGCCCTCAACTGCGCCGCTCTCCCCGAGACGCTGCTCGAATCCGAGCTCTTCGGCCACGAGCGAGGCGCCTTCACAGGCGCAGACCGTCAGCGGCTCGGCAAGTTCGAGCTCGCCGACAAGGGCACGCTCTTCCTCGACGAGATCGCCGAGCTCTCCCTCCAGGCGCAGGCCAAGCTGCTGCGCGTCCTCCAGAACGGCCGCTTCGAGCGCGTCGGCGGCACGCAGACCATCGCCTCCGACGTCCGCCTCATCGCTGCGACCCACCGTGATCTCGCGCGACAGGTCGAACGCGGTCGATTCCGCGAAGACCTTTTCTACCGCCTCAATGTCTTCCGCATCGAGGTCCCCCCCCTGCGCGATCGGCGCGAGGACCTCGCCTCGCTCGCCGAGTTCTTCCACGAGCGCCACGCGCGTCGCATGGGGCGCGCGATCCTGCCCGTCTCCGACCGCTCCGCGCGCCGGCTCGTGGCGTACGCCTGGCCCGGCAACGTACGCGAGCTCGAGAACGCCGTGGAACGCGCCACGCTCCTGGCCGACCCCGACGCGCGTGACCTCGACATCCAGCTCCCCGAGGCGCCGGCGCACACCTCCGAGGGGCGCGCCCGCGCCTCCTCCGACGGCGCCCCGCGCGACGTGCTCCTCGATCTCACCGCGGAGCAGCTCCAGCGCCTCCAGATCATGCACGCGCTCGAGACGTGCGACTTCCGCGTCTTCGGGCCCAAGGGCGCCGGCGCCAAGCTCGCCATCAACCCCCAGACCCTCCTCTCCCGCATGGACAAGCTGGGCATCCCCCGCCCGCGCACGATGCGCCGCGCGCAGAACGACGAGTCCTCCTGACGCGCCCCGCCGCGCGCCGATGATCCTTCTCGATGAAACGCCTCCTCCCCCTCGCCATCTTCGTCCCCGCCTACATGGCCATCGCGCTCACCCTCGCGCTGCGTCGCGGCAACACCGAGTTCCTCTTCTACGCCGCGGCCATGGCCCTCTGCATCGCGGGCGTGCTCTGGGTCGACCGGCGCACCCGCTTCACCACCCCCGTGCTCTGGTGCCTCGCGCTCTGGGGCATGCTCCACATGTTCGGCGGCACGCTCCCCATCCCTGCATCCGTCACCGATCCGCCGGAGGGCCCCTACGTCCTCTACAACCTCCGCCCGGCGCCCTTCATCCCCAAGTTCGATCAGCTTGTCCACGCCTTCGGCTTCTTTACCGCCACGCTCGCGGCGTGGCACGCCCTCCGCGCCGCGTCGCGCCACACGCTCCGCCCCACGCTCGGCCCGCTCCTCGCGTGCGCGCTCATCGGCATGGGCCTGGGCGCCGTGAACGAGGTCATCGAGTTCATCGCGACGCGTCTCATCCCCGACACGAACGTGGGCGGGTACGAGAACACCGGGTGGGACCTTGTTTCCAATCTGGTCGGCGCCGCGCTGGCCGCGCTGCTCATCCGCGCGCTCGCCGCGCGCGGCGCCTCACGCGAGCGGGATGCTCGAATCCGCGCCTGACCCCTCCCACGCCTCCCCATCGACGTACCAGCGGAGCGCGCCCCCGAGCGGCTGCACCCCCAGGATCGGCAGCGCTTCCACGCCCCCCTCGCGCGCCGCCACCTTCTTCAGCGTCTCGCGCTTCCCGCTCCCCGTCACAAGCACCGCGATGAACCGCGCGCTGTTGATCAGCGGGAACGTCATCGTGATGCGCGCCGGGGGCGTCACCTTCGGACCGTCGTTGAACCGCACCAGCCGCCTCGTCTCCGTCAGCGCGGGCGAGCCGGGGAACAGGCTGGCCGTGTGCCCGTCGGCGCCCATCCCCAGCAGCACGAAGTCCAGCCGGTCCTTGCCCCGCCCGCGCGCGGCCAGCTCGCGCACCAATTCCGCCTCATATCGCACGTCCGCGTCGTCATGCTCGCCGTCCATCGGGTGCACGTGCGCGCTCGGGATGCCCGAGTGCTCCACCAGCACCTCTCGGATCGTCCCGAAGTTCGACCGCTCATCCTCGAAGGGCACGCGGCGCTCGTCCACGATCCACAGGTGCGTGTGCGACCACGGAAACTCGCGATACTCCGGCCCGATCATCAGGCGCCGGTACAGCGGCATCGGCGTCGACCCGCCCGAGAGCGCCATGTGGAACGAGCCGAACGCGCGCACGCACGACATCGCGTGCACCATCATCTCCCCGGCCAGCGTGTCCAGCGTCTCGTCCGCGCTCTCGCGCCACACCATCTCCCCCGGGAGCGCGCCCGGAAGCCCCCCGGGAACGTTCCCCGGCCCATCCCCCCCGCTCACGCCTCCACCTCGTCACCGCTCCGCCCGCGCGTCGAACGCAGCGACGCGATGCCGCGCCGGTGCGGCGGCTTGTCCTCCACCGTCGCGCGCACGAACCGCACGAAGCGCTCCGCCGCGCCCGTGGGGGCCATCGCCTCGGCCGCGCTGAGGCGATCCTCCAGGCGCGCGCCCGGACGATCCCGATAGATCGCCCTGAACACCGCCTTCACCTGCTCGCGCTCCGGCGCGCTCACCCCCGCGCGTCGCAGCCCGACCACGTTCAGCCCCGCCACCTCGTTGATGTGCCTCACCAGGAGGAACGGAGGAACGTGCTGGCTCATCCCCGCGGTCCCCTGGAACATCACGCCCTCACCGATGCGCACGAACTGGTGCACGCCGCACGCCCCCGAGATCATCGTCCGCGCCCCCACCGTCACGTGCCCGCCGAGCATCGCGGAGTTCGCCAGCACCACGCTGTCCTCCACCCACGCGTTGTGCCCCACGTGCGAGCCCGCCATGAACATGCACTCCGAGCCGATGCGCGTCTCGCGCCCCTCGCCGCCCTCCTTCACCGTCGACCGGCTGATCGTCACGTGCTCTCGGAAGATGTTCCGCGCGCCGATCACCACGCGCCCGGGGCGCGCGTCGTTGTAGCCCCGATCCTGCGGGTCCCCCCCAAGCACGCAGTACTCCCCCACCACGTTCGACTCGCCCATCTCGACGAACTTCTGCAGCACGACGCCGCGCAGCAAACGCGTCCCGGCGCCCACCACGCACCCTTCGCCCACGTACGCGAGCGCGCCGACCTCGACACCCTCGCCCAGCTCAGCCGAGGGATGCACCTCCGCTGTCGGATGCACCGTCACCGATCGCGCCAACGTGCTGCTCACGCTCCGAGTATACCGGTCGACCCGATCAGCCCTGCCCGAAGCCGTAGTCCGCGGGGTTCACGGCCTCGCCCGCCGCGATGCGCGAGAGCATCTCCTCCATCGAGGTGAAGAACCGCTCGCCCAGGTAGTACTCCTGCACCGCCGGCGAGCGACGCGAGAGCGCCCGGATCTCGCCCAGCCACCGGCGCGCGATCCCCACCTGCCGGCCGCGCTCCTCCGCGTTGCTCGCGGACGTGATCGCGCTCTGCACCGCCTGGCTCAGCTTGCGGAAGAGATCATTGAGGGACAGCTCCGCCGAGTGCGTCGACTCGCGGTGCTGCGCCTGGTAGCGGTCCGCCTCCTGGCCGACCTCCACCCACTCGCTGTCCCCCACCAGCAGGCTCATCAGCTCCGGCTTGGTGTCCGCCACGCCCTTGGCGAACTTGTAGCGGATCGCGTCGCGCGAGTTGAACGTCAGGATCTTGCCCTTGGGGTTCACCACGTGCTGGCCGTTCAGGTCCGCGCGCCAGTGCACCACCCCGTTCTCGTCGATGTCGCAGGAAAGCTCCTGCTCGATCTGCATCGCGCGCATGATGAGCGGGTTGTACCCGCCGCGCGCCGAGATCTTCTCCATCTGGAACAGCAGCTCCTCGAGGAACCGCCCCTCCGCGGCCGTGGCCCGACCGCCCTGCATCGAGAACGCCGTGCACGCCCCGTAGTTCCCCTTCGACATGAAGTAGATCTCGTTGCACGCGTGCGCCGTCATCGCGGCCGCCGAGATCGCCGAGTGGATCCACGCCACCGTCCGGTACTTCGGCTTGAGATCGTTCTGCACCACGTCGGAGAGCTTCTGCACCTCGATCGCGGCGCCGCCGCCCGAGTTGAACACCAGCACCACGATGTCCGGCTTCGAGGGCTCCAGACGCTTGATCGACTCCCGCAGCGCGCTCGCGTTCATGTACGGCCCGACCATGTCGAGGGGCGGCTCGCCCATCGAGATGAACGCCACACGCACCGCCCCGTCGCCCGCAGCGCCCTCGTTCGACGCAGCCCGCCCGCTCGCGGGCTTGTCGCCGGCGCGCGCGTCCGAAGACTTGACGTCGGTCCGCGCCGGCGCCTCCCCGTCCTTCTCCACCCGCAGGATGTCGTCCCGCAGGAACAGCTCGACCTTCTCGATGCCCCCGATCTTCGTGATGAAGTAGACGAAGCCGTCGCCCTCGCGCTGCACCGTCCCCTCGATCACCCGACCGTCCTTGAGGTGCAGCTTGTCCGCCACCGCCTCCGCGCCCGACAACGACGCAACACCGGCCGCCACCCACACCAACGCCAGCGCCGCCGCTCGAATCCACGCTCGTCCCATCGCAAGGCTCCTCATCGTCATCTCGATCCCGCTCCTCATCCCGATCAACCGCGACGGTCGCGCTGCGACAGCTTGCGGATCTCCTCCCGATACGCCTCGATCTGCGACGCCAGCTGCGCACGCTGCCCGCCCTCACGGTCGAACACCTCGGCGTACACGCCCAGGATCCCGCTGATCTCGCGCAGCAACTGCATCTTCTTCCCCAGATAGCGCGCCTGATCCTCGCCCTGCTGGGGCTGCAGGTCCCGGTGACGCAGGAACAGCCGGCGGATCTCCTCCTCGGCCGCGTTCACACGCTTCGACCAGTCGTCCAGAATCCCCTGGCCCTTGCCCTCGATCACCGTGTGCGATGATCCGAGGTTCATCTCGAACACGAGGTCCTCCAGCGTCCCGGCCGTGCCCTTCGACACGCGCAGGTCGCGCGCCCACTTGGCGTCGAGGTTCAGCACGTCGTTGCCCTGACGGCGCACCTCCATCTCCATCGTGTCCTTGTTGTTCCCCTCACCGTCATCGCTCAGCACGATCCAGCCGTCATCCTGCTCCTGCTTCGTCGGCTCGCGCATCATGTACTTGGGCTCGCCGCCCTCGAACCTCACCGCGAGCCAGTTCTCGCTCCGCGCCATCGCGCGCACCAGCTCCGGCGCATACCCGCCCTGGATCGCGATGCCCTCGGCATGGCCCAGACGCAGCGAGATCTGCTTCTCGTTCACACGCTTGTCGCCCATGTCGAAGCGCTGCAGCGTGCCGATGCCCCCCAGACGCCCGTCCGGAGAGAAGTAGATCTCCGGGCCGATCAGCGGGAGGAACGCCGCGCCCGCCTCCGCGCGCTTCACCCAGAACACGATCCGACGACCCTCACGGATCGCCCGCTCGAACACCGGCGTCATGTTCTCGGCAAGGAACAGCCCGTCGAACCCGCGGATCCGCTCCGCCACCGCAAACCCCGGGAAGTCGATCTCCTCCGCGGGCTTCAGGTCCAGCTTGAACACCACCACGTCCGGGTCCATGGACTGCGCGTCGTCCAACGCGCGCTGCAGCGGCGTCTCCGTCACGTCCTTCCCGAACACCCCCTTCAGCTCCACCATGTACACCCGCGCGCCGCCCCCAGACGAAGCGCTCTCCGTCGTCCTCTCGCTCGCGGGCGCCGGCTCGCTGGGCGTCGCGGTCGTGGCCGCGGGCTCGCCCCCCGCGTCACGCACCACTCCGCGCTCGATCGTCAGAATCTCCGACCGCGCGTACGTCGTCACCGCGGAGATCCCCGCGAACACCACCTCCATCTTCAACTCGCGATCGTTCTGCTCGACGATCCGCCCCTCCACCACGCGACCGTTCTTGAACGTCACGCGGTCGAGCCCCTTCTCCGCCTCGCCCGCGCCCGGCTTGTCCTGCGCGATCGCACGACTCCCGTGGATGCCGCCCCCGGCCAACATCACCGCCGCGCTCGCACACGCCACCGCCGCAATCCGCCCCAACCGTCGAGCCATCGGTCGATCCTCCAAGAATGCCGAGTCGTGCCGCGAATGCCCTCACCCCGCCCACGCCGGGCGAAACCCACTCAACCTTGAGTATACGACCACCCCCCTCACAGGTTCCGCTGGAAAGCCCTTACATCCCCCTTCGACGCGCCTCCTCCAACGCCTCCTGCCGAGTCCGCACCCGCCCCTCCAGCTGCGCGTCGTACACGGCCTCCAGCACCTCACGGAACCTCGGCCCGGGCTTCATCCCCATCGCGATCAGATCATCCCCGCTCACCCACGCCTCAGGCGCCAGCCCGCCGAACGAGCCCGACAACTCCGCCACATCCTCTTCGATGCGCAACCCCCACGCGCCGTTCCGCGCGTTCACGATCGCCAGCGCCCGCCCGAACCATGCGGAACTCGCGGCACGCTTCCGCCCCGCAACCCCCAGCCCCCCCCACTCCTTCTCGAGCACGCCCACGCCCCGCAGCGCGCTCGACAACGCCTCCGTCTCCTCATTGCTCAGGCACAGCGCTTCGCGCCAGCGCGCGCTCACGCCCGCGCACCCCTCCAGCCCCGCACGATCGATCGCCCACGCGCCCAGCGCGGTCGCCACGTCCGCCCCCTCAGGCAGCCCCCCCACCGCCTGAGCCTCACACTCCACGTGCTCCTCCTGCAACGCCGGAGCATCCAGCCCCAACGCCGTCATCACACGCACCGCCTCCGCGCGCGACGGGTGCGAGAGCATCTTGCGCATCTCCTCCCCCACGCGCTCTCGGCTCACACCGTCCAGACCGCTCGCCCGCGCGCGCATGGCCGCGCCCGTCGACTCCTCGATCGTGAAGCCCAGACGCGCCGCGAGCCGCACGCCCCGCAGCGCGCGCAGGTGATCCTCCTCCAGCCGATGCCCCGCGTTCCCCACCGCGCGCAGACGCTTCGCGCGCAGGTCCTCGATCCCTCCCACAAAGTCGATCACGCGCCCCCCCAGCGGGCTCACCGTCGCGCCGTCATCACCGGGCGAGAGCGGATCGAGGAACAACGCGTTGATCGTGAAGTCGCGCCGGCGCGCATCCGCCTCGGCCGTCGAGAACCGCACCTCGTCCGGACGCCTCTTGTCGCTGTACACCCCCTCCTCCCGGAACGTCGCGACCTCGACCACCTCCCCCTTCTGCTTCACCAGCAGCACCCCGAAGCTCACCCCGACCTCGTTCACCTTGGGGTACACCGCGCGCACCTGCTCCGGGTGTGCGCTCGTGGCCACGTCGTAATCGTCCGGCTCTCTCCCGAGCAGCTCGTCACGCACGCAGCCACCGGCAAAGTACGCCTGATGCCCCGCGCCCGTCAGCGCACGCACCACGCCCACCGCAACTTCGCGCGCCTTCGACACGCCCCCAGTCTACTCCCCGCCCGACTCGTCACCCGGCGCATCCTCACGCACGTAGAAGTGCACCGCCGTCCCCCGGTAGTCGTGCGTCTCCGGGCCCCGCGCCCCCTCGATCCGCAGCGACACCTCGGACTTCTCCCCCGACGGCGCCGTGTCCAGCAGCGGAGAAGGCGTCCGCAGCAGCAGATACCCCTTCGGATCGAGCCTCTCCACCAGCTTCGACGCAGCGCTCAGGACGCGCCGACGCTGGGCCGGATCCTCCATCATGGCGTAGGGCGGGTCCATAAAAATGAGGTGCGTGCCGGGGGTCACGCGCGAGATCGCGCCGATCCCCAGAGCGTCCCCGACGACCACCTGCGCGCGCTCACCGGCGCCCAGCATCTCGATGTTGGCTTCGAGGATGCGCGCGACCTCGCGTCGCTTCTCGACGAACACGCACTCCACAGCTCCGCGCGAGATCGCTTCGAGCCCCACGGTGCCGGTCCCGGAGAAGAAGTCCGCGACGCGCGCGCCCTCGCAGTGCCCGCGCAGGATCGAGAAGACGCTCTCCTTCACCCGGTCCGGCATGGGGCGCGTGCCCTCGTCCGGGGGTGAATAGATCGGCCTGGATTTGAACTCACCCGCGATGATCCGCATGCGTTTTCTGCCTCAAAAACGAATCACGGCGCCGCCGTAAAAGCCCGCGGCGGAACCGTCCCACTCGAAGTCCCCGTCCTCCCCGTCCACAACCTGGAGGCGGTAGCCCACCTGCACGCCGACGTGGCCCCAGGGGCGCCACTGGAAGCCCGCGATGACGTTGAGCCCGCTGATGTCGTTGCTGCCGCCCGGCCAGAGGCCGTAGTCGAGGGCGACGTCGAAGGAGCCGACGTCCCAGAGCTCGAGTTCGAGCTTGGCGCCGAGAAGGGGCTGGACCCACGTAACGGAGTCTTCCGCGCTCGCGCCGCCGGAGGAGAAGCGGACATCGACGACGTGTGCGCGCGCGCCGCCGTACAGATGGAGTCGCATCATCACCTGCTCGGCGGGCTCATCGCCGAGGGGTTGTTCCCAGATCCGAGCGCCGAGCGTGGCTTCGAGGCCGGTGTAGTCGAATTCGGTGCGCACGGGCGCGCCCGCGCCGACGGTGAGGGCGCCGGCGGTGAAACCGAGCGCGGCGGGCTCGGATTCGTCGATGCCGACGGCGAAGCCGGAGAGGGAGACGGTCCAGATGTCTCCACGGAAATGGAGTTCGCCCGCCGGGGCCACGGCGGGGTCGTCGGCGCCGACGCTGGTGAGGTCGACACGCGTGCCACCCCCGACACGGACATCGCCCGCGAGCCCGATCAGCCAGGCGCTGGGCTCGAACTGGACGACCCACTGCGCGGGGTGGCGGTCATTCCATAACCACTTGCCCTCCGAGAGCTTGCCCGGCGCTTCGGAGTCGGCGAGCTCTTCGGTGACCTCGGGCGTTTCGGGCTGGGGGGGCTCCTGGGCCTGGGCGTGGGAGGTGGCGGAGAGGGCCGCGAGGAGAAGGATGGGCGAGAGATATCGCAATCTGGGCTCCTTCTGAGCGGAGGGGAAACGGGGAGCAAGCGTATCGTGCGGAGACGATGGCGGAGGAACGGGACAACACAGGTTCGGAGGCGCAGGGGGAGGGCGTGTTCGTGCGCGCGGGGTGCGTCATTCCGTCGAGCGCGCTGCGGTTCACGTTCGTGCGGTCGAGCGGTCCTGGGGGCCAGAACGTCAACAAAAGGGCCACGCAGGCGCAGTTGAGAGTGTTTGTTTCGGAGATCCCGATTTCGCCCGCGGCGGGTCGGCGTTTGCGCGCACTGGCGGGGTCGAAGCTGACGGATACGGATGAGATCGTCCTGGCCGCGGATGCGCACCGCTCGCAGCGGATGAACATGGCGGAGTGCGTGGACCGGCTGCAACGGCTTGTGCTGAAGGCACTTACACCGCCCAAACCGCGGGTCAAAACCAAGCCGACGAAGGCGTCGAAAGAGCGTCGGCTGAAAGCCAAATCACAGAAGTCGGAGCGGAAGGCGTCTCGGCGTGGGCTGAAGGACCACTGATCCGGCCTGCCAAATCGGCGCCCGCGCGCGCCCCTGGATGAGCAAAGACCGGGTTTTCGGGGGGAGAAGCGGGGTTTTTCGGCCACGGCGGGGATGCCCACAGGGCTTGAAGGCGGCGCGGGTCTTGCACGGCGATGCGCACGATGCGGTCCGTCCCCGGACATCCAGCCCACCCTGAGCAGCCCATTCCCCCTGGGGGGAGTGATCCGAGGCTCAATCTGCTCCTGACGTATTCGGGGTGGCAGACGGACTCGTGGGCGGACCGATTGCCGCAACTCCTTGAGCCGTTTGGGGTTCGGAGTTTCCGGGCGGGGTGTGCGAAGCAGGCCGCGGAGATCATCGGGGGTCGGCGGATTCACATGGCGGTGGTGGATCTGCGGCTGCCGTTTGACGGGGTGTGCGCGAAGGAGGAGGCCGGGGCGAGGGTGCTGGATCTGCTTGCACGGCAGCAGGTTGCGCCGCCGACGGTGGTGGTGAAGCGGGGGAAGAGTTCGCGGGAGGACGTGCGGGACCTGCATTGCGCGTTGCGTGCGGGGGTGTTTGCCGCGATGGACCCGCCGGTGACGCTCGAGTCAATTCTGAGGGTGATGCAGCGGATTTTGGAGCGGCATTACTCAGGAATGTGGCCCGGCGGGAAACCTCAAGTTTTGGCCGAGTAGGTGTAGTTCCCGGCGGTGTGCGCCGGAACGTGGTTGATACAGAGCATTCACGTAGTTGAGACGAAGCAGATAAAGGAGCAGGTTCGATGGCAAAGACAGCGACGGCGCCGGCCCCCTCGAAGTCGGGGACGAAAGTGAACATCAAGCCGCTGGGGTCGAAGGTGATCGTGAAGCGGGATGACGCCGAGGAGAAGACGGAGTCGGGTCTGTATCTGCCGGAGAAGGCCAAGGACAAGCCCAAGTCGGGCTCGGTGCTGGCGGTGGGTCCGGGGCAGGTGAATGAGGAGTCGGGGGACCGCATCCCGCTGAGCGTGAAGGTCGGGGACAAGGTGCTGTTCAACTCGTACGCGGGGACCGAGGTGAAGCTGAACAACCAGGACCTGCTGATCATGGATGAGGACGAGATCCTCGCCATCGTCGACTGAGCGCGGCATGACGAGCGATCAACTGCGTCAGGCGCTCGCGGAGCTGAACGGGGAGCGCGATCTGGAGATCGTGCTTGCCGAGGTGGCGAACGGCGCGGCGCTGAAGGTGAAGCGGGCCATTTTGATCCCGCATGAGAAGGACGACCTCGTGAAGGTGACGGACGGACAGGCGGTGTTCATCCTCGACGCGGCGCGCGTCGCGGCGTTGAAGATCGGCACGGTCGCCTGAGCTCGCTTCACGACGAGATACACCACGATTTCTTAGGACTGTGAAGGAAAGAGATACCCATGGCTGCAAAGCAGATTGCGTTTGAGAATGATGCGCGGGAGCGGATCCTGCGTGGCGTGCAGAAGCTCGCGAAAGCGGTGAAGGTGACGTTGGGCCCGTCGGGTCTGGTGGTCGTGTGCGAGAAGTCCTTCGGCGCTCCGACCGTCACCAAGGACGGCGTGACGGTTGCCAAGGAGATCGAGCTGGACGATCCGTACGAGAATCTGGGCGCCCAGATGGTGAAGGAAGTCGCGCAGAAGGCGTCGAAGGACGCGGGCGACGGCACCACCACGGCGACGATCTATGCCGAGTCGCTGTTCCAGGAGGGGCTGAAGAACGTGACGGCGGGCGCGAACGCGAACCAGATCCGTCGCGGGATGGAGCAGGCCGTGACGGCGCTGGTTGATGAGCTGAAGCGCATGTCGAAGAAGGTGACTTCTTCGAAGGAGATCGCGCAGGTGGGCTCGTGCTCGGCGAACCAGGACGAGGAGATCGGCAAGATCATTGCCGAGGCGATGGACAAGGTGGGCAAGGACGGCGTGATCACCGTCGAAGAGGGCAAGTCGCTCTCGACGGAGGTTGAGCTGCTCGAGGGCATGCAGTTCGACAAGGGCTACCTCAGCCCGCACTTCGTGACCAACCCGGCCACGATGGAGTGCGTGCTCGAGGACGCGTACGTGCTCATCCACGAGAAGAAAGTTTCGTCGGCCAAGGACCTGATCCCGATCCTGAGCAAGATCGCGGAGACGGGCAAGGCGCTGCTGATCATCGCGGAGGACATCGACAGCGAGGCGTTGGCCACGCTGGTGGTGAACAAGCTGCGCGGCGTGCTGAAGGTGGTCGCGGTGAAGGCGCCGGGCTTCGGTGATCGTCGCAAGGCCATGATGGAGGACATCGCGGTCCTCACGGGCGGTCGCGCGATCATGGAGGAGCTGGGCATCGACGTCGAGAAGCTGACGCTGAGCGATCTGGGTCGCGCGAAGAAGATCGTGGTGGACAAGGACAACACGACGATCATCGAGGGCGCGGGCAAGAGCTCGGACATCCAGGGGCGGATCGGTCAGCTTCGTCACCAGATTGACGAGACGTCGTCGGAGTATGACCGCGAGAAGCTGCAGGAGCGTCTTGCGAAGTTGTCGGGCGGCGTGGCGCAGGTGAACGTGGGCGCCGCGACCGAGGTGGAGATGAAGGAGAAGAAGGCCCGCGTGGAGGATGCGCTGCATGCGTGCCGCGCGGCCGTGGAAGAGGGCATCCTGCCGGGCGGCGGCGTCGCCGTGCTGCGTGCGCGGAAGGTGCTCGAGAAGCTGAAGGAGAAGGCGCGTGGTAATGAGCGCGTGGGCATCGACATCGTGCATCGTGCGTTGTCGGCGCCGGTGAAGCAGATCGCTCAGAACTGCGGGCTGGACGGCTCGATCGTGGCGTCGAAGGTGGAGGAGTCGAACAAGACGAACTTCGGCTTCAACGCCTTGACGCACGAGTACGGCGACATGATCGAGATGGGCGTGATCGTTCCGACGAAGGTGGAGCGCGTGGCGTTGCAGAACGCGGCGTCGATCGCTGGGCTTTTGTTGACGACGGACGCGGCGATCACGGAGATCAAGGAGAAGAAGAAGGCCGTGCCGGCGGGCGGCGGGATGGATGACATGGATTATTGAGAAGACGAGATACAGACCCGCGTCCTCGGAAGGGGGCGCGGGTTTTTTATGGGTGGCCTAATAGTCGACGACAAGAGGCCGCGACCTCGGATTACGCTGCCATTCTGCTATTTGTGCGGCGAGACGTTTGGTCAGAGCGAGAATCGCACAAAGGACCATGTCCCACCCCGCGCGGTATTTGGGCGCGATGATCTGCAGTCGTGGCCGCTCATTCTGGACGCGCATGAGCGTTGCAACACGCACCAATCGTCATTGGACCAACGCACTGGACAACTACTCGCCCCTCTTACAGGCAGACCATTAGCGGGGTCACCCCAGCTCATTACGCTTCACGATTTTGAATGTGGAGACGAAATCGCTGGATTCGGACTTGTTGAAGGTCCAGACTTTGTCGCATCTATATGGCGATGGGTAAGAGGATTCCATGCCGCACTGTATCGAGAGTTCTTGCCCGCGAGCACTCACAAAGCTATCTGCACACCATTTACCGAAGCAGACTTCACAGGGTCGACCCCTACACCCAGACCGCCAATCCTCGATTACGTTGTCACCACGCGCTACCTTGCGCGGCATCACCGACTCGGATCTACCGATCGCGTGTTCTGCTACAACAAGAAGTGCCGCTATCTTTGTGTATGGAGTCATACATCGCTGGGACGCCCAATGTGCGTCTTCTCGCTTCGGCTTTACGCTTGGTCACGACTCGGACGCACAGCTATCACGCAATCTCGACCATGTGTAGGCTATTACCTCGCAAATTCCGATCGCGCACCATCGGCTGCATCTACGGATGGCACTTTGTAGGTCGCGCCGATAGCCCGTCCGGGCACTAATTGCTAACACACATCGCCAAAGAATGAGAGCACAACGTTGAGATCAAGAAAGTCGATCGCGCCGTCGCCGTTCAGATCCGCTTGGGGGATGTAGAGGATTTCGCCAAAGCGGGAGCCGAAGACGGCGAGCACAGCGTTTAGGTCGAAAAAGTTGACCACGAAATCGCCGTTGACGTCACCGGGACAGAACGCGCGGGTGACGGAGACGTCATCAAGCAGGGTGCCGTACGTGTCGGGGATGTCCAGGGCGCGGAAGGTAAGGCGAGCGGTATCGCTTGAGGCCGACACGGCGTATTCGTGGTACGTCCAGTTCGTCCCTGTCAGACCGACGCCATTGGCGCTCAGTACGTCTAACGATATCCCGTCCCATAGCACTTCCAGTTGATTGTCTTCGGTGCCGGCGCGGGGCGAGAAGGCGAAGCGAATGACGTAGCCGCGTCCGGGTAGGACGTTGACGTCCTGATGGAGCGTGATGGGCTGATGTCCATCGAGTTCAAGGTTCTGTCGGCCCTCGGCGGCGGGACCGGAGTAGTTCCACCACAGTTCGAAGTGAGTGCCCTCGGCGAGTGTCCATCCGGGGATGGTTGTGTAGAAGCCGAGGCCTTGGTCGTTCAGCGGTTGCTCGAATCCGCCATTGATGAGGAGATTTGGAGGCGTGGCGAGCGCGGCCGAGAGCGCAAGTGAGGCGATGACGAGGTGCATATCGGTTCCTTTATTTGGCGCCACGATAATCGGGCGACGCTGGCAATCCAAGAGTTGTAGTTGATGCGGTGCATGGGGGCTTCGCCCCCCTTGCAACCCCCGTTTGGAACATCGCGCGATGAGCGCGTGGGGTTGGTGGTAGTCCCCCCCACCTGTCGCTTCGCGACATCCTCCCCCACGAGGGGGGAGGGGTTTTCAGTGCGCGATCGCGCGGCGTGATTGTTTGTTGATCGCGCTGCGAGTCTCGCCCGGGAGCGGAGCGAGCGGGGGAGCGAGCAGCGGCGCCCTTGGAGCCCGGGAACATGCAGTGCATGGGGGCTGCGCCCCCCTTGCAACCCCCGTAGATCGGCCCCCCTCCGGTTCGCGCAGAGCCACGAACCACCTCCCCCGCGAGGGGGGAGGGGTTTTCTGAAGCAGCCGCTCGCGCGATGGGCGATTGGGGTTGCAGGTAGTCCCCCCCACCGGTTCGTGCAAAGCCACGAACCACCTCCCCCACGAGGGGGGAGGGGTTTTTGATGCACTCGCTCCGCCGGCTTTAGAATCGCGGCGTGAATGAATCGTTTCGGCGGCACATGATCGAACGCGCGCAGGGCTTGCGTAAGCGCATGACGTTTCCTGAGCGACTGCTGTGGTCAAAGCTGCGGCACGAAAGCATCGGCGCGAGATTCCGACGGCAGTCGAACATCGGAGCGTGCGTCGTCGACTTCTGTTGTCATGAACGCAAAGTGATTGTTGAGCTGGACGGCCGGACACATCGGGGGGAGAAGGGGCGCGACGACGCCGAGCGCGATACGTGGCTCGCGCGGGATGGATGGCGCGTCGTGCGCGTCGCGGATGATGATGTGTTGCGCGACGTGGATGCTGTTGTTGCGTTTGTTCGGCGCGCGTGCGAGAGCGAGGGGTAGCAGGTAGTCCCCCCCACCGGTTCGTGCAAAGCCACGAACCACCTCCCCCACGAGGGGGGAGGAGTTTTTGATGCGGTCGCTCGCGCGAAGTGCGCTGGGATAGGCGGTAGTCCCCCCCACCGGTTCGTGCAAAGCCACGAACCACCTCCCCCACGAGGGGGGAGGAGTTTTTGATGCGGTCGCTCGCGCGAAGTGCGCTGGGATAGGCGGTAGTCCCCCCCACCGGTTCGTGCAAAGCCACGAACCACCTCCCCCACGAGGGGGGAGGGGTTTTAGAGCGCGCGGCTCGGTTCACTTACGATGTGTGCATGAGCGACGAGGCGCGGACGAAGCTGGAGTTGACGGCGTATCGGATTCGGCCGGAGGAGGGTTGGGTGATCGAGCCGGCGGGGGTGAGGCGGGAGTGGATGGACGCGTTCCCGCATCGGATTCCGTATCGGTGCTTGCCGATGGTGATGGCGAATCAGGCGGGGTGGGCGATCCGGTGTCCGATCGGGTTCAAGGCCGAGTGGAACGGAGGGATGGGGATGGAGGACATTCGGATCACGCCGGAGAGGGGCGTGGAGGACGCGGGGCGGTTTGGGGTGTTGAGTCACTTCGGGGGGGGCGTGCTGACGTTTTCGATGCCTTGGTTGTTTCGGACGCCGAGGGGGTACGGGTTGTGGGCGCGCGGGCCGGTGAATGAGCCGAGGGATAGTTGTGTGGCGCTGGAGGGGATCGTGGAGACGGACTGGGCGCCGTACACGTTCACGATGAACTGGAAGATGATGCGGCGCGGGGCGCCGGTGTGGTTCAAGAAGGGGGACGTGGTGTGCGTGGTGACGCCTTGGCCGCTGGGGATGCTGGAGGGGTTCGGGGCGCGGATGCGGGGGATCGAGGAGGATGCGGAGTTGGCGCGTGCGCACCTGGAGTTCGCGCGTGCGCGGCGTGAGTCGATGATGAAGGGTCTGGAGGAGGAGAGCGCGCCGTTCGCGAAGGACTACTACCAGGGGAAGCGTCCGGACGGGAGCAAGGTGGAGGCGCACAAGTCGAAGTTTGTGCTGGCGCGGTTTGAGTAGGGCGAAGGCGCGGATGCGCTGCGGGTTGGTGGAAGTCCCCCCCACCGGCTCGTGCAAAGCCACGAGCCACCTCCCCCACGAGGGGGGAGGAGCTTTCAAAGGCAAGTCAGTACGCAGATTCGATGGCGCGTTTGAGGTCGTCGAAGTCTTTTTGCATGGCCTTGCGGCAGGCGCCTTTGACCATCCAGCCCATGAGTGCGCCCATGAGTTTGGCGGGGATGGTTTTGGCGGTGGCGTTGAAGGTCATGGAGGCGGTGGTGGCGTTGGGGCCTTGGGGAGTGAAGGTGAGGAGGGAGTGGTAGTGACAGCCGTGGGAGTCGGCGGTGACTTCGTAGGAGTTGGGGGGGTTGAAGGCGGTGATTTCCATGGTTTCGGAGGCTTCCTTGCCGAACATGACGCGTGTTTCGCGGAAGCGTGTGGCGAGGCCGATGGGGCCGTCGGTGAGGACGTCGAGTGATTTGATGCCGGAGACGCATTGGGGTGCGGAGCGGAGGTCGGTGAAGACCTCGAAGACGCGCGCCTGTGGGGCGTTGATGGTGGTGGAGACGGTGACGGTGGGCATGTGTGCTCCTTCGTTTGCCCCCTCACCCGGTTCTTGCTTCGCAAGAACCACCCTCTCCCGCGAGGGGAGAGGGGTTGAGGCGGGAGCGGCGTAGTTATTTCTTTTCGTCGCAGCAGTCGAAGAGGACGAAGATGGCCTGGGCCGCGGGATCGAACTCCCACTCGGCGTCGACCTTGACGTCTTCGATCATTCGGTCGCCGAGCTTGCCTTTGACGATCCAGTGCTTGGCGAAGGGGCCGTCTTCCTTGCAGGTGATGTTGACCTCGTCGGGGCCGATTTTGCCTTTGATGAGCCAGCCGGCGCCGAGGCCCGCTGAGGAGACATCGATGTTGACGTCGCGGTCGGCGTTCTTTCCCTGGGCGCGGAAGCCCTGGAAGGCGCCCTTGTCGGAGATGTTGACGTTGACCTGGCCGAGGGTGTTGTTGCCGGTGATGGTGTACTTGACGTCGCCGGAGCCTTTGTTGATGTGGATGGGTTGCTTGGGGATGTAGGTGGCGAGCGCGGTGGAGGAGAGTGCGAGGGCGAGGAGAGCGGCGGTGAGGGCGCGTGGCATGTGTGTCTCCTTGTGGTGGTGATGGTACAGGGGGTGAACGAAAACGCGGAGCGCTGTGGAGCGCCCCGCGCGGGGAGAAGCGTGTGATGCCTCTGTCTGGGGGATCAGCGGCGGCGACGGCGGGAGGCGAGGGCGAGGAGGGAGATGGAGGCGAGGCCGGCGGAGGTGGGGAGGGGGACGACCTGGACGGTCATGTTGGCGGAGCCGAGGGGATCGCCGCCGTCGGCGACGGTTTCGGCGCTGAGGGAGAAGAGGTAGATGCCGGGGGCGTTGGGGTTGAAGACGAGGTCGCCGGCGAAGGGTGCGAAGGCGAGGTTCTGGGAGTCCTGCGCGACGGAGAGCGAGCCGCCGCCGAGGGAAATGATGAAGGCGGAGAGGTCGTAGGTCATGGTCATGGCGTTGGTGGTGTTGGTGATGGTGAGCTTGACGATGGTGTCGGAGAAGGTGCGCGAGCCGAGGTCGATGGAGAAGTCGAAGTTCCACCAGGCGTAGGAGGAGGGGGCGGGGTTGACGCCGGAGACGGGTGAGTAGCCGGGCTGGACGACGTAGGTGTCGCCGGCGCCGCCGACGTTGCCGTCGCCGAAGAAGCGCTCCTTGGCCTTGATGCCGAGCTCGACGACGTTGGAGTTGGACTCGGTGAGACGGGAGATGGAGAAGTTGGTGTTGGAGTTTCCGGAGCCGACGGAGAAGGGGATGTTGAGAGTGTCACGGTGGGTGACGACGTGGCTTGCGGAGGCGGCGCCGGCAAGGGCGACGATGGACACGACGGGAACGAACAGGTTGCGCATCTGAAAACCTCTCCTCACTGGGGCGCCTTGGCATATGCGGGCGCATCGGGGTGGGCATGTGCGCGACGGTCGCGCGAGCCGCCTATTGAGGGGGAGGATAGCGGATAGGGTCGGGGAAACCAAGCCCCTGTTTGGAAAAGGGGGAGGGGAAGTTGCGGGGGTGAAAAAACCGCCGCGGGGCGATGAGGTCTCGCGGCGGTGTGCGTCCCCCCTCGCGGTGAGATCCGTGTGCGCGAGGGTGAGGAGCAGGAGAGGGAAAATCAGGGCGTGAGGTGGGAGAGGACGAGGTTGAGGTCGAGGAAGTTAACGGAGGTGTCTTCGTTGACGTCGCCTCGGATGCCCAGGCCGCGTGCGCCGAAGTTGGAGAGGACGAGGTTGAGGTCGGTGAAGGTGACGGCGCCGTCGGCGTTGGCGTCGCCGGGGAGGGTGATGAATCGGAGGACGACGCCGGTGTGTGTGCCGGAGGAGTTGGGGAAGGGGATGCCGGTGGAGTTGGCGAGGGCGTAGACGTTGCCGCGCGCGTCCTGGCCGAAGCCCAGGAGGGAGCGGCCGAAGGGGCCGGAGATGGGATTGATCTCGAAGATGGTGGTGGTGGCGAGGGGGTTCGCGGGGGGGTTGAGGTAGAAGAGTCGTCCGTCGTTGGCGAAGGACTTGGCGAACTCACCGAAGATGTAGCGGCCGTGGATGGCGGGGACGTGGTTCCCGCGCGCGACGAATCCGCCGACGATGGCGACGCCCTCGTCGTGGTCGTACTGCGCGATGGGATCGATGAGGTCGTTGGGCGCGTTGGGGTTGGGGGTGTCCGTCACGAAGCCTGGCGCGTTGCCGTTGTGCTCGAAGAAGAAGGAGCCTTCCTTCATGTTCCAGCCGTAGTTGCCGCCGGGGAAGACGATGTCGACTTCCTCGATGTCGTTCTGTCCGACGTCCGCCACGTAGAGGCGCTGCGTGTTGAAGTCGAAGGAGAAGCGGAACGGGTTGCGGAAGCCGTAGGCGTAGGTCTCTGGGATGGCGGCGCTCTCGCCGGTGAAGGGGTTGTCGAGGGGGATGCCGTAGCGGCCGTTGGACGAGGAGTTGGCGAGGGGGTTGATGCGGAGGATGGAGCCGAGCGGGTTGGAGGGGTCCTGCCCGTTGCCCTCGGCGTGCCCGACGATGGGAACGCCGATGAAGGACTGACCATCGCGATCGTCGGCGCCGCCGCCGTCGCCGAACGCGATGTAGAGCATGGCGTCGGGTCCGAAGGCGATGCAGCCGGCGTTGTGATTGAACTGGGGCTCGTCAACGCGGAGGAGCACGCGCGAGGAGGCTGGATCTGGAAGGGAAGCGGGGTTGTTGGCATCGGGGATGGATGTGGGTGATGCCACGCGCCACTCGCGGATCACGGCCTGGTGGTTCGGCGCCACGCCCTCGGGCATGGTGGAGAAGTCGGGAGAGGGCGTCGCGGGTTCGGAGGTGTAGGTGTAGAGGAGGCCGTTGACGGCGTAGTTGGGGTGGAACGCGGCGCCGAGGAACCCGCGCTCGTCGAAGGAGTTGGGGCCGAAGACGCCCAGGGGGACGAGGTGGGGCGCGACGTTGAGGAAGACGGACTTGGCGCCTGTGGGGAGGTGCACGGCCCAGAGAGAGCCGGGCTGATCGACGACGAAGAGATAGTCGGCGAGGGAAGCTCCGGGCGCGTGCGTGGCCCAGTTGGGCGCGGTGAGGCCGGTGGCGATGGGTTGGAGGTTGAGGTGGAAGGCGCCTTGGGGGATGGGGCCGGGGATGGGGTCTTCGATGGGTGTGGGCGCCCCGGCGTGCGCGGGGATGGTGAGGGCTGTGAGCAGGAGAGCGTGCGCGAGCGCGGCTCGGTGAGTCATGGCGTTGCTCCGGTGCGCGGGGGAGCGCGGGGTGTGAGTTCGTGTGCGAGAGACGCTTGCACGACGGGTACACGCTGACGAGTGCGGAAGGAAGCTCGCGCGGGGATTCACGCGCGCGGACGAGGGAGGGGCCTCTGGCGGCGCGGGTGATGAGGGGGAATCACTCGTCGGGATGTTCGGGGCGCGTGCGTGGGAGCGCGGGTGTTGCGCTCACTGCGAGCAGGTGAGGCCCTGCTCGTTGGTGACGGCGGTGAGGTCGGCCTGGTCGACGATGCCGTTCTGGTTGATGTCGGTGGCGGTGGTCGGGTCGAGGTAGTGGGAGTGGTGTCGCGCAAAGGCGCTGAGCATGTAGACGAGGTCGAGGAAGTTGACGACGCCGTCGCGGTTGAAGTCTGCGGGGATGTTGCTTCCGGTCTGGCCGTAGGCGTCGAGGAAGGGGAGGAGGTCGAGGAAGTTGACGATGAGGTCGGGGACGAGGTCGGCGCGCTTGGCGCCTTCCCAGTTGAAGTCGTTGGTGACGAGCTCGAGGTCGGCGGCGTTGACGATGCCGTCGTGGTTGACGTCGACGCGTCCCATGGAGGGGCGAAGGTCGAAGGGGAAGAGGGCGCCCGCGTCGGGCTTGAGCGGGCTGCCCTCGGAGGCGGGTGTGTCGTTGGTCGGGGCGCCCGCGATGACGAGGTGCTCGTAGAACGCGACGGTGGCGGCGAGCGTGTCGTTGTTCGCTGCGGTGGGGGCTACGAGTTTCCATCGCTGCTCCCAGAGAGAGTTGGCGGGGTTGAGGGAGAAGACGTAGACGGCGCCCGGGATGGTGGAGGAGCCCACGGCGCCGGGCGCGCCGATCGCAGCGGCGGGGAGATAGTTCGCGCCGCTGTCGAGTCGGATCGCGACGGAGGCGCCCATGCGCTCGTTGGCGAGCGGGGCGAGGGATTCGAGGCGCTTGAGGAGGGTCCAGGCGTCGGTGGTGGCGTTGCGTTGGAAGATGTAGGCCGAGCCGGCGAAGGGTTTGGCGGGGGCTGGTGTTGTGATGTTGTGTGAGGGCGCGCCGATGAGGGCGACGTCGCCCTGGAGCGCGACGGCCTGCCCGAAGTTCGAGCCGGTCGCGGGGTTGTCGGCGAGCAGTTTGGCGTGCTCGACGAAGGGGGCTCCGGGCGGGCCGTTTCGGTTGTAGATGTACGCGGCGCCTGAGTTGGGGAAGTTGTCATCGCGCAGGGGCGCGCCGATGAGGGCGTGGGCAGCGGTGAGGGCGATGGCGGCGCCGAAGTTGTCGACCGCGGCCGAGGCGGCGGGGGAGAGCTTGTGTGTGTAGGTGAATGTGGCTGCGGGCGTGTTGCGCGTGAAGACGTAGACGGCGCCCGAGTTGGCCGCGTTGCCGTTGGCCTGGCGCGCGCCGACGAGCAGGTGGGTCTCGTCGAGGGCGAGGGCCTGGCCGAAGTAGTGGAAGGGGCCCGGGTCGGGCGCGACGAGCTTCTGCGTCTGGTTCCATGCGACGCCATCGAACGCGAAGACGTAGACGGAGCCTGAGGAGGAGTAGGAGTCGTCGTCGAATGGGGCGGAGATGACCGCGACGTCGGCGCTCAGCGCGACCGCGAAGCCGAAGAGGTCGTTGTCGAAGGGGTCGGAGGCAAAGACGGAGGATTCGGTGGCGAGGGCCGCGGTTGTGGGGTTGAGTCGGAGGAAGTGCGCGGCGCCGGCGAAGGGCCCGCGCGTGGAATCACCCCTGGCGCCGACGAGAAAGAGGTCCGCGTGGCGCGAGAGCGCGGATGCGACCATGGCGTTTGCCATGGGTGTGGACTGTCGGGAGAGCGCGAGGGGGGCGTAGTGGCAGTAGGTGGAGAAGGGGCGGGCCTGGACGGGCGCGGACGCGCCGAGCGCGAGGAGCACGAGGAGGGGGGGCGTGTTGTGGGGGAATCTGCGCATGTCGCGTGCGCTTCACGCAATCGCTGCGCCCCCGGGGATCGGTCGCGGCGCCCTTGCGGGATCAGCGTGAGGCGACGTTGCGGATGGTGTGTGCGAATTCTTGCGCGGCGGAGCGGATGGAATTGCGCCACTGGGCGTCGGAGGGGGTGGTGGGGTAGAGGACGGAGCGCGAGGCTGTGATGAGGGCGCCGTGCCCTGAGGGGAGGAAGAGGTTGCGGACGGACTCGGCGTCACCGCCCTGGGCGCCGAAGCCGGGCACGAGGAAGAGTTGCTTGGGCATGAGGGCGCGGAGGGCCGCGGCGTCGTGGGGCTTGGTGGCGGCGACCACGGCGCCGAGGGAGGAGAAGCCGCGTGCGCCGAGGTGTTGTTCGGCGCGTTGTGCGAGGAGCGAGGCGAGGTGATGCGCGTAGGGGGTGTTGTCGGGGCCGGTGGGGAGGGATTGGAGCAGGTCGGAGTGTGGGTTGGAGGTGCGGACGAGGACGAAGAGGCCGCGATCGCTGTAGGTGGGGGCGAGCCAGGGATCGAGGGTGTCGAGGCCGAGGTAGGGGGAGACGGTGGCCGCGTGGGCGTTGCAGTTGTGCGGGTTGAACGCGGCGTGGGCGTAGTGGTCGGCGGTGACGCCGATGTCCCCGCGTTTGACGTCGAGGATGACGAGGAGGTTTCGATCGCGCGCGGCGCGGCAGACTTCTTCGAGCGCGGCCAGGCCCGGGGCGCCGAAGCGTTCGTAGCACGCGGACTGGGGCTTCACGGCCGGGACGACGCCGGCCACGGCGTCGAGGACGTGAATGGAGAAGTCACGGACGGCGCGCGCGGCGCTCTCTCGGGAGCCGTCGCGCGGCGCGAGTTCGGCGGGCAGACGATCGAGGACGGGGTCGAGCCCGACGCAGACGGGGGCGCCCGCGGCGTCGATGGCGTTGAGGAGCGCGTCGGCGAAGTGGGCGGGAGGGCTCACTGGGGCTTGGGTTCGACTTCGGGCTTGTCTTTGGCGGCGGGGGCCGCGGGCGCGGCGTCGGTCGCGGGCGCCACGATGACGGGAGCCGGGGGCGTGGCGACGTCCTGGACGGGCTTGCCCGCGAGGAAGTTCGAGACGGTCTCATCGAGCGCGTCGGGCTGATCGTCCATGACGAAGTGGCGCGTGGCCTCGAAGAAGACGAGCTTGGCGTTCGGGGCGGACTCGACCTGCTGGCGCCAGATGATGCGCATGTTGTCGGCCTGGCCCGTGACGTTCATGGAGGGGTCGATCGCGGCGATGGCGAGGGTGGGCTGCTTGAGCTCGGGCATGCGCGGCGTGACGTCGGACTTGAGCAGCTGCAGGTAGTACTCGATGGCCGTCTGCTTGTCGGTGGTGGCACAGACCGCGGCAAGCTGCGCGGCCCTGGAGGGGTCGGTCACCATCGAGTTGAGCATGGTCTTCTGCTGCCCCCCCCACTGCTCGTCGGTGAGTTCCCGCATCCGCGGGGCGAGCATGGAGTCGACGAGGGTGGTGCGCTGCTCGGGGGTGAACTGGGACTTGGGCCCGCCGATGGGGAAGGCCGGGAAGCCGTCGATGGAGATGACCTTGGCCACGCGGTCGGGGTGCTCGATGGCGACGCGGTAGGCGAGGTGGCCGCCCATGGAGTGGCCGACGAGGACGACGTCGGTGAGGTTCTTGGAGTCGAGGAATGCGCCGACGGCGTGGGCCGCGTTGTCGATCCAGGGCGTGCCCTTGGCCTCGGGGTCGAGGGGGGGAGAAGCGGTGCCACCAAACCCTGGGAGGGTGAGGGCGTGCATGGTGTAGTGGTCGGCGTTGCGGTCCATGAAGGCGTCCCAGACGGTCCAGTCGCAGGCCCAGCCTGGGACGAGGACCATGGTGGTGGCGCCGTGGCCCTTGGTCTCGACGTGCGCGACGGGTGTGAGTGCGTGCGCGACGGAGGGGGCGAGGATGGCGATGGCAGTGAGGGCGAATCGGGTGAGCATTCGGGGTCTCCGTGGCGTCGTCGGGGTACGCTTGTCTGCCCGTCAGGGGCGGGTTGGGGTGACAGTGTAGCGGTGGGCTTAGACGCGTTGGCGGGGAAGGGGTTTCGCGGCGATGGACGGGCCGAGACGGCTGGAGCTGAAAAAAGAGGAAGGCCTCGTGGTGGAGTGGGCGGACGGGACGGAGTCGTTCTATCCGCTGGGGCTGCTGCGGAAGCTGTCGCCGAGCGCAGAGATGCGCAAGCTGCGCGAGGAGCAGGCGCGCAACCCGCTCACGGTGCTGCCGGCGAGCGCGGCGCGGGCGTCGAGCGGGGCGCCGCTGCGCGCGGAGAGCGCCGAGCTGGTCGGGAACTATGCGCTGCGGATCCGGTTCAACGACGGCCACGAGACGGGGCTCTACTCGTGGGCGTACCTGCGCGAGATCGACCCGGCCCGGAAGAAGACGTGAGCGGGCTGGGGGCGCCGGCGCGGTCGGGCACGGGCGTGGGCGATCACGCCGGGGTGATGTACTGCTCGAGGTAGCGGATGGTGAGGGCCATGTCCTCGGACTCCGCGGCGTTGACGTCGCCGATGGAGATGAGGCCCAGGCAGTGGCCCTCGTCCATGATGGGGATGTGGCGGACGCGCTTGTCGCGCATGATCGCGCGGAGCTCGGGGAGGCGCGTGTCTGGCGCGGCGACGATGACCGCGGTGGTCATGACGTCGCGCACGAGCGTGGAGGCGGGGCTGCGCTCGGGCGCGACCACGCGCGTCAGGACGTCGCGCTCGCTGAAGAGGCCGCTGAGCCCGTCGGCCTCGTCGAGGACGACGAGCGCGCCGACGTGATGCTCGTTCATGCGTCGGCAGGCCTCGAGGACGGTGGCGGATTCGAGGATGGAGATGAGGCGCGCGGGGTGCGCCTTGGTCGAGAGGATGTCCCTTGCATTCGGCATGTCGCGTCTCCTGAATATGGAAGACGCTGCGCGCGGTTGGGCGCGCAACGAGCGTCGGACGCTCTCTCGCCCCAGCGGACGGTCGATCTCACTCCTCTGTCGGGTATTGTGCGCGCGGGTTGGGGGGAGGCCAAGAGAAAAATGACGAAAAGGACCGGTTTGAACGGCGGGGTTATCACCTCCAGCGCGTCAGATGCCAGTGCTTCTTGCCGCGGCGCAGCAGCGCGACCTCATCATGGAGCAGGTCGGCGGGCGTCAGGGTGTGGTCGGGCGTCGTGGGCCTGCCGTTGATGGTCACCGCGTTGGCCGCGAGAAACTCGCGCGCCTCGCGCTTGCTCTTGGCGAGGCCGGTGGAGACGAGCAGCTCGACGAGCGAGGCCGCGGGGGTGTCGAGGTCGCTGCGCGCGTGCGTGGAGGCGGGCGCGGCCGCGAACGCTTCGTTGAGCGTGGCGAGATCGAGGTGCGCGATGTCGCCGGAGAAGAGGGCTCGCGACGCGGCGTCGGCCTTCTCGGCCGCCTCGGGGCCGTGGAGCACGGTGGTTACGTGCTGGGCGAGCGCGCGGTGCGCGGCCCGGGCGCCGGGGTTGCTCGCGTGATCCGCCAGCAGTTGCTCGACGTGCTCGCGCGGGAACGTCGTGAACGTCTTGAGGAAGCGATCGAGGTCCCGGTCGTCCGTGTTCAGCCAGAACTGGAAGAAGGCGTACGGGGAGGTGCGCGGCGCGGTGAGCCACACGGCGCCCGACTCGGTCTTGCCGAACTTGCCGCCGTCCGCCTTGGTGACGAGGGGGGTCGTGAACGCGTACACCGTCTCGCTCAGCACGCGGCGCACGAGGTCGGCACCGGCCACGATGTTGCCCCACTGGTCCGAGCCGCCGCACTGCACCGTGACGTCGTGCTCGCGCCGCAGCACGAGGTAGTCGTACGCCTGGAGGATCTGGTACGAGAACTCGGTGTACGAGATGCCCTGGTCGCGGTTCTGCAGGCGGTCGCGCACCGAGTCCTTCTGGATCATCACGTTGACCGAGAAGTGCTTGCCCACGTCGCGCAGCGCGTCGAGGAACGAAAGCCCCTCCGTCCAGTCGAGGTTGTTGAGGATCGGCACACCCTCGCCCAGCACGCGCGCGAAGATCGGCCGCTGCGCGTTGACGTTGTGCACGATGTCCTCGCGCGTCCGCAACTGCCGCTCGGCCGACTTGCCCGACGGATCCCCGATCAGGCCCGTCGCCCCCCCTACCACCACGACGGGGTTGTGTCCGCAGAGCTGCGCGAAGCGCAGCAGCATGATCGGCACGAGGTTGCCGATGGTGAGGGAGTCGGCCGTGGGATCGAAGCCGCAGTAGATGTTGCGCGGCGTGCTGAGGTGCTCGCGCAGGGCGGGCTCGTCGGTGGCCTGATGGAGCAGGCCCCGCCACTTCAGTTCGTCGAGGAGGTTGGGGGTGGGCATCGGACAGGCACCTTACATTGAGTAAGTATTGCGTGTCGGCGCGATGGTTTTCGGGGGACCGCCAGTACACTGACACGGGCACGCGGAGCGTTGTATGGACACGCGTGCGGATTCGAACAACCTTCTCGGGAGATCAACCATGCGTCGGTACGGAGTGGCTCTTGTCATTGTCGTCACCGCGTCCGCGGGAGTGATCGCGCACCCGAGCGGTCTTCCGGTGCATCTCGTGGAAACATTCGATCCGTACACCCCCGGGCTCACGGCCACGAATCAGGCGCGCATCCCCGGCTGCCCGTCGTG
Organism: Phycisphaerales bacterium; assembly: GCA_050174775.1. Lineage (GTDB taxonomy): Bacteria > Planctomycetota > Phycisphaerae > Phycisphaerales > UBA1924 > CAYPGJ01. The sequence goes on along the minus strand of JBFXJP010000003.1, from coordinate 256,643 downwards.
GGCGGGCGGGTGGTTCGTGCGGGCGCACCCGGGCGGCACGACGGACCTGCTGATGTCGGCAACCCCCGGGGCGAGCAGCGCGGACATCGCGCTCCGATCCGCGTTCCCGTTCAGCGTGTTCGCCGAGGGAACGACCGATGCGGTGCTGCGCGCCGAGATGTTCACGCCGAGCCTCGTGGCGTTCTCCACGATGCGCGTCGACAGCGTCGGCGCCGGGTTCGCCGTCTCCTCGGCGTCGTGGGGCGGCCTGCAGATCGAGTTCGACTGCGCGGGCACGGGCGGCCCCCCCGCGCTGTACACCACGTTCTTCGTCTCGGACGTCTGCTCCTCCGTCGCGACGCCCGCACAGTACATCAACACGCACGCGACCGTCCCGCTGGGCGCCTGGTACAGCCTCGAGCTGCGCACGATGAGCGACGGCACGCTCATCTGGACGTTCGACCCGATGGACGGCTCGCCGCCGGTCGAGCTGCGCCGGTCCGTCATTCCGACGCCCGGGGGCGAGCACTCCCGCATCCGCTTCGAGCAGGTCAGCACGACGGCAGGCAACGAGATGTTCATCGACAACTTCGTCCTCTCCGGCCATTCGAGAGGCCCCGTCTGCGCGGGCGACGCCGACCGTGACGGCGTGGTCGGCTTCGACGACCTCAACCTGATCCTCGGCGCGTACGGCACGACCAACGGGAGCACCGCCCACGAAGCGGACGTCAACGCCGACGGCGTCATCAACTTCGCCGACCTCAACATCACGCTCTCAGCCTTCGGGACCGCGTGCGGCTGCGTTCCCTGATCGCTCGAGGAGCGTCCGGTCGTTCGATGAAGTGAGTGCGGCGGGCGCGTGCGGATCCGGGAACTCGTGTCGGTGTTACGCCTTTGACCAGGAGGGATGCGCGATGCGAATCACGAGATGGCTGGGCGCGGCTTGGGCGATCGTCTGGACGCTCACGGCCGTCGCGCGCCCGGAGGGGCTGCCGGTGGAGATGCTCGAGACGTTCGACCGGCTCACCCCCGGTGTGGGCGCGGCGGCGCAGCCCCGGACGCTGGGCTGCGCGCTGTTCCAGGACAGCGCGCTCGCGTCGTTGCGACCGGGGAGCGCATCGGACGTGGCGATCATCAACCTGCGCGCGAACGGGACGAGCGGCGGCGTGCGCATGCTCTTTCCGTTCCGGCTCTTTGCTGACGCGACGCACGACGCGTCCGCGCAGGCCGAGCTGTTCACGTCGTCCCTGGCCGCAAGCACGAGCTTCCGGTTCCTGGGGACGGGGGGCTCGGGAACGCGGTTCGGTCTTCTGCAGTGGGGCGGCCCGACCACGCTGCTGTGGGAGTGCGGCGGCTCGCCCGTGTTCGGGGGCCCGTCCCCGAACTTCATCTCGACGGAGCCATGCCTGACGCCGGGAGACATCACGCGATTCAAGGACACCGGCGCCGCGGCGCCCACGGCGGCCTGGTTTCGTCTCGAGATGCGCTGCGCGATGGACGGGACGCTGACGTGGTATCTGGACCGGCTGGACGGGAGCCCGGCGGAGCCGATCACGAGCTTCGTCTCGCCGCCGGTGGACGTGCCGTTCGACACGATCATCTTCGACGGGACCGGGGGCTCGTCGGCAAGCCGGTCGTACATGGACAACCTGCGTTTGGCGGGCGTCTCGCGTCAGCCGACGTGCCCGGGGGACGCGACGCGCGACGGGCTCGTGAACTTCGCCGATCTGAACGAGGTGCTGGGCTCGTACGGCCAGACGAGCGCGACCACGCTGCAGCCGGGCGACGTAGACGGCGACGGCACGGTGGGCTTTGAAGATCTCAACCTCGTTCTGTCGTCGTTCGGCGGCGTGTGCGGGTGCCGGCCCTGAGCGGGCGCGGAATCAGGGCCTGGGCAGCACGAAGTCCGGGCGGTCCGCCGTGTTCGCCCAGCGGCGCATGTCCTGGGCCTGCTCCCAGTCGAGCGCCTCCGCGTGCGCGTCGAGGAACGACGCCGCGATGCGCCCGCCCTTCCCGCCGGGGTGGCGGAAGTGCACGGCGCCGAGCTTGTTCGCGCTGGTCTTGGGCGTCGGCGGCTCGGTCTGCCACTCGCGCTCGAGGTGGTACGGGGAATTGACGCGGAAGAACCCGTCGCGCTTGACGATCTCGCCCGTGTTGAAGGACTGGTAGGGCTTGTGGTCGTTGGCCGAGGCGAAGACGAGGAGGTTGGACGGTCGGCGCGCCTGCGCCATGCGGCGCACGCACCACTCATCGCCCCACGCGCGCTCGAGGGTGGCGGCCTGATTCGCGGAGAGGTTGGGGTTGCCGTACTCGTTGTAGTCCCCGCCGAGGAACCGCTGGTTGAGCCCGAGCGACGGCCCCTCCGACACGCCGTAGATGAACTCGTCGCGCGAGAGCGAGCGGAGCTGCTCGATGACCGAGGGCTTGTAGAGGATCTCGAACCGGTAGTTGAAGTACGGCGCGATGCGCCAGGGATAGCGCCCGCACGCCGCGGCGGACTGGAACCCGTTGGCGAGGCTGATCGGGGCGCCGGTCTCGTCGCGCGCCGGGAGCGCGGGTGAGGAGCGGTAGCCGATGGGGAGCGTCTCGGCGTTGTCGGTGACGGCCTGGAGATAGGCCGTGATGAGCTGCTTGGAGCGGGCGAGCTCGTCCGCGAGGGCCGCGGCCGAGCGGGCGCGGGAGAGCGTGGGCACGAGCAGGCCCAGCAGGAGCGCCACGATGGCGACCACCACGAGGAGTTCGATGAGTGTGAAGGCGTGGCGGGCTTTGGTGGACATTGCGGTCAGGCCGGAACGGGTGCGGTTTGACGGGAATCGATGCGTGCCGTAGGGTAGTCTTGTTGAGACTGATTCGCAACTACACCCTGAACGGACCGGCCTACGCTCACACGCGATGGCCGAGAGAGGAGATCGGACGATGAGGCGGCACAGTTTCGCGGCACTGCTGGGAGCGGGCGTGTTGTGTGGGGTCGGCGCGGCGAGCGACATCACGCTGGGCGTCGCGCAACACGATGTGTGGGCGTACATCTCCGCGGTGCAGCCCGCGTCGAACATCGTCCTCAGCGCGTGGGGTCTGCCGCCCAACGATCTGAATCCGGGCGGGTTCCCCGGCTCGCAGCCGAGCGCCAACTTCTACTCGCACGCGTTCGTCGGCTGGCAGACGGGGACGATCCCCTCGTCGTACCGGTGGGGCGGCGCGCGGATCACGCTGACGCTGGCGTCGGACACGTGGGTTCCGGAGAGCGGGGACGTGTACGTGCGGTTCCTGAGCGGCCCGTTCACGGAGGGCTCGTGGAACATCTTCCTGAACACGCCGGTGCCGGTGAGCGCGCTGGGGCGCGTGGCGGGCAGCGACGCGAACGCGACGAACACGGACGACGTGATCACGATCGACCTTCCCGGCACGCTGAGCCCGCAGGTGTGGCGCGCGTGGCTGAACGAGGGCCAGGTGTTCGTGGCGATCACGGCGGACAACTCGCCCCCGCCCCCGGGCATGCCGGGTGAGCCGCCGAATCTCACGGGCGCGCTGCAGATCTGGTCGGGGGAGGACATCTTCGGGCGCGGGCCGTCGATCACGCTGAAGATGGGGCGCCAGGGTGACGCCAACGGCGACGGCGTGATCGACTTCCTCGACCTGAACTTCATCCTTTCGGACTTCGGTCGCAGCGGCAGCACGCTGCGCGGCGACCTGAATCGCGACAACGTCGTGGACTTCCTGGATCTCAACGAGGTCCTGAGCTTCTTCGGGACGTAAGCGCGAGACGGGAGCGGAGAGACGATCGACCCCCGGCGCCCGGCGCACGACGCCGGGCGTTTTTCGTTGCACGGAGGGGGTCAGGGCGAGCGGGCCGCGAGCGCGTGGAGGCGCGCGTAGGCGAGCGCGATGGCGAGCATGAGCAGGCCGATGGTGAGCACGGCGATGACGCGCGCCCAGTCGGCGGTGAGCGAGGCGTCGATGATGATGGCTTTGCCCGCGGTGACGGCCATGAGCAGCAGGCCGGCGTGACGGACGAGGGGGATGTGTCGGAGGAAGCCGAGGGAGATGAGGGAGACGGCGAGGACGGCCCAGTAGATGGAGACCGCGGCCGCACGGGTCAGGGGATCGTCGGTGAGAATGGAGGCGACGCGGGCGATCTCGGCGGACGTGACGCTGAAGGCGAAGAGCGAGCCGAACGCGCCCGCGATGACGGTGAGGATGATGGAGCCGCCGATGGCGGCGTGGTCGTTGATCACGGGTCGCGCGAGATGGTCGCGGTAGTAGGCGCGGGAGAGGAGCGCGGCGAGGAGGGAGATCAGCAGGGCCGAGCCGAGCGCGGGGTGGAGGAAGATGGGCGCCTGAGAGTCGAACCACGGGGTCGGCATGGCTTCGACGAGCCAGACGAGGAACGTCGGGAAGAGCCAGATCAGCGCGTGGAGGCGCAGGTGCAGGCGGGGGATGAGCCGGTGCGCGAGCGCGGTGATCGCGGCGAGCGCGAGCCAGAGGAGCGTGACGTGCTGTCCGTCGGGGTTCTTGTTGGTGATGGCGAGGGAGAGCGCGGTGAAGGGGAGGATGAAGCAGGCCGCGGTGATGGCGAGGGCGCGGGAGAGGGTGTGATCGGTGCGGGCGAGCACGGCGAAGAGGATGAGGACCGCGGCGGAGGCGAGGCTGAGGACGGTGTAGTGGTTGACGTGGAAGCCCAGGATGTCCCGAAGCGCGTCGGGGCGGAAGTTGTACGGGCCGAGCAGTGAGGTGCAGGAGACGAGGAGGAGGACGGCGAGCGCGCAGGCTTCGAGGAAGCGTGCGCGGAGGAGGCGGGCCGCGAGGGTGAGGGAGAGCGCGAGGATGAGCCACGCGGCTTCGCGCGGCCATTCGTCCGACTCGAGCGCGACGGAGAGGGTGAAGAGGGTGAGTGTCTGTGTCCAGCAGAGCACGGCGAGGCGTGAGCGCGCGTCTCGGAAGGGGTTGCGGAGCGCGTCGGCGAAGCGGCCGAGCGGGAGCGCGACGAGCAGAGAGGCCGCGGCGAGATATGCGGGCCAGCGGCCGTGATCGATGAGAGGCGAGGGGTCGGCGGCGTGGCGGATGGCGTCGAGGCCGAGCGCGGCGGCCCAGGTTGTCGAGACGAGCGCGGCCAGGAGCGGCGTGACGAGATCGCGCTTGTCGTTGCGGAGGGAGAATCGCGCGGCGTCGGCGTGGAGCAGGGCCCAGACGACGGCGAGGAACACGAGGATGGTGGTGAGTTGCGCGGGGTCCTGCTGGTGGGCCCAGACGCCGCCCAGGAGCATCGTGCCTGTGGCCGCGATGTGTCGGAGCGGGACGTAGGCGCGGGGTCGTGTGGAGGCGACGGTGAGGGAGGCGAGGAGGATCGCGACGAGGTAGACGGGGATGGTGAGCGGGGCTTCGAGGGTGTCGTGGAGGAGGAGGGGCGCGGCGTAGCCTGCGAGGGAGGCGAGGATGGAGACGAGGGGGAGTCGTGCGCGGACGCCGATGACGATGCCGAGGATCGCGGTGAGCGCGAGCGCGATGAGGGAGTGGAGGGGTGAGAGGAGTTGGAACATGGCGCTCGCGGCGTAGGCGGCGGCGTAGATGGAGCCGAGGCCAGCGAGGTTGAGGCCGGCCGCGGCGATGGCGTTGATGCGTCGGCGTGTGAGTTCGGCGGCGAGGAGGAGCAGGGCGCCGAGGGATGCGGCGGAGATGCAGCGGAGTTCGGGGTTGAGGAGCTGTAGCCAGCCGCGGTCGTAGGCGAGTTTGAGGAAGAGGGCGATGGCGAAGATGACGACGAGCGCGCCGGCGTAGGCGAAGGCGCGCATGCCGATGAATTGTTCGATGGCGGGTCGGGCGCGCGGCGTGTCGCGCGCGGTTTCGGGGCGCGCGTCGCGCGCGGGCTCGTCGCGCTCGGTGACGTGGGAGATGGCGCGGCGTTTGGCGTCGGAGATCGGCGCGGGGTAGGGAGTGGGCGAGCTGCGCGCGGCGGCGGAGACGAGGTTGTTCACGATGCGTTCGAGGGAGGAGAGGCGTGACTCGATGGCGCTGAGGCGTTGGGTGAGGTCGGGGTCGGAGTGCATGGCGGGTCTCCGTGATTAGTGATCGCTAACACTTAGGATAGCATTTACTAACTCCGAGTCAAGGGCATTCTTGGGGGAAGAACGGGGGTGGTTTCGCCACATGGCGCGCGCCATGTGGCGGCATGACATGGGTGTGTGCGCCATCTGGTGGCGCGATGGAGTCGTGTGTGCCGGCCGAGGGGGTCGAGTGCCGGTCTGGGTGCGCACGAGGGGTGGCGATATCGAAGCGGTGTGCGCACGGGGGGCGGACGTGTAGGGAAGGGGTCGGCGGGCGCGGGGCCGTGGCGCGCGCATTTCGTCATGTCCGGGGGGCGCGCGCACGCCCCCGGGGGGCGGGGCGCGGAGGGGTGATGCGAGCACGAGAGGCCGATTCGATGCGATCGCGGGTTTCGGATCGCGCGACTCACCGTCCGAGGCGGGATAGATCGAGAAGCGATGCAGTAGCCCTCCCCCTGCCCTCTCCCATCAGCCTTGAGGGCCGATGGGAGAGGTGGCCCGGGGGCGGAAGTACACTGTGTGTCATGCGGAGCGAAGCGAGCAGCGTTGCGGCGTACCTGAAGGAGTTGCCTGCGGAACGGCGCGAGGCGATCGAGGGCGTGCGGAGGGTGATCCTCGAGAATCTCGACGGTGAGTTTGAGGAGGGGATGGGGTACGGGATGATCGCGTACTACGTGCCGCACCGGGTGTTCCCGGCGGGGTATCACTGCGACCCGAAGCAGCCGCTGATGTTCGCGGCGCTGGCGTCGCAGAAGAACTACATGGCGGTGTATCTGATGTCGATCTACGGGAGCGCAAACGAGCGCGCATGGTTTGAGGCGGCGTGGAAGAAGAGCGGGAAGAAGCTGGATGCGGGGAAGAGCTGCATCCGGTTCAAGAGCCTGGAGGATGTGCCGCTGGAGGTGATCGGGGAGGCCGTGGGTCGGGTGAGCGTGAAGCGGTACGTGGACGCGTACGTGAAGGCGTTGGCGGAGCGCGGCGAGGGGGAGAAGGGCAAGCGGACGGGGAAGGCGCCGGGGCTGAAGAAGAAGGTTGCGGCGAAGAAGGAGGCAGCGCCAAAGAAGAAGGTTTCGAAGAAGGGCGTGGTGAAGAAGAAGGCAGGGAAGAAGAAGGCAGGGAAGAAGAAGACGTCGAAGAAGTGAGTGGTTGGGGGCGCGATCGAGCGGTGCGCTTGAGCGCGAACACGAGCAACGCACCGATGTGCTGCGCACATCGGTGGCACGGCTGAACAGGCCGCGGCACACTCGATGTCAGCACGTGCGACATCATGGCCAAGCGGACGCTTGGCCATGCCACACAGCGAGAGAACGTGGCTTGCGGGGGCGCGGCGAAGGATGCACGAACCGTCGTTATCGAGGAGGCTCGGCTAGCGCCGTCGGCGGACGAGTGTGATCGGCGCGAGGGCCGCGGCGGCGAGGAGCGCAGGGGCGGGGAGAGGGATGACACTGACCATCGAGGCGTCCGTCCATCTGAACTGCACATATTCATCGACCAGCGTCGTATCGCTCAGCGTGCCTATGGAGAAGGCGGCGTTGGCGTTCGCGGCCGAGAGAACGGAGGGAGAGGGAAAGGCATCGGATGAGAACAACGAGCCGTTCCCCACGAGAGTGAGCTGGAACCCAAAGGGTCCATCGGTCAGATGGATGTCGAGCGCGTCGTTTGCGGCATTCTGAATGTGGAAGGCGTGGGAGCCCTCGCTCAACGAGTTGTTGAAGATGTTGCCAGCGCCGATGGTGAGCGAGTAGCCCGTGATGCCCAAGCCGTAAAAGCCGAACGAGGATGACAGATGGGCGTCCGGGGTCGCGTCGTCGATGTAGAGCGTGAAGGTCGCGGCGTCGTTGGTTGCCACGCTGCCGAAGGGAGCGGGCGGGAAGCCGACGCCGCTCACGTGGCCGGTGAAAATGATGGCGACGGGGGCCGCGGCGGCGGGGAGGGCGAGCAGGAGCGCGGACAGCGCAAAGGAAGCAACGCGAGTCGTGGTCACGGGAACTCCTTTACGAACAGCGGGGACGGCAGATGCGGTCCACGGGGCATCGATTCGTCGGTCGATCACTCGTGAGGCAAGCACGAACGTTGTCTAGCGTCGTCGGCGGACAAGCGTGATCGGCGCGAGGCCTGCGGCGGCGAGGAGCGCAGGGGCGGGGAGTGGCACGACGCTGACCATCGAAACGTCCGTCCATCTGAAGTGAACGTATTCCTCGATCTGTGTCGCATCGCCAAGCGTGCCTGTGGCGTAGTCGCCGTTGACGATCGCGGCCGAGAGTTCGGAGGCAGAGGGGAAGGCGTCGGATGAGAACAACGTGCCGTCGCCGTGAATATTGGTGGTGAACCCGAAGGATCCGAGGCTCAGCAGGGCGATGCTGAGCGCGTCGTTTGCGGCATTCTGAACACGGAAGGCGCTGGAGCCCATGCTCAGCGAGTTGCTGAAGATGTTGCCGGCGCCGACGGTGAGCGAGTAGCCCGTGATGCCCAGGCCGTAAAAGCCGAACGTGGGTGACGGATTGGCGTCCGGGGTCGCGTCGTCGATGTAGAGCGTGAAGGTCGCGGCGTCGTTGGTCGCCACGCTGCCGAAGGGAGCGGGCGGAGAGAAGACGGCGTTCACGTAGCCGGTGAGGGTGATGGCGATGGGCGCCGCGCCGGCGGGGAGGGCGAGCAGGGCCGCGGACAGCGCGATGGAAGCGAGACGAGTCGGGGTCACGGGAACTCCTTTACGAACGGCGGTGACGGAGAGGGCGGGCCACGGGGGGGGATTGAGCCGTCGGGTTGATTCCTCGTTCGCCCAACACGAACGGAACCTTACTGCGCATGGGCTGGAGCACAAGGCGTAATGGCGAGAAAAGGGGGCTCAGATCGTGCGGGTCGGCGTGAGCGCGCGGGCGTGTCGAACATCGAGCGAACATCCGTCGGCGCATATCGCTGGATATCGGCGACTGAGGGGCGAGGGGCGCGGTCTTGCGCGCGGATGTCGGGGCGATGTTCGGCGGTTGCTGAAGAGGTGTTGCGCGGAGGGCGGCGTGGCCCCCGCCTTCGGCGTAGGTCACGGCACACACTCAACACCAGCACGCGCTCTCTGCATGACCGCGACGCAACGCGCCGATGTGCTGCGCACATCGGTGGCACGGCTGAACAGGCCGCGGCACACTCGATGCCAGCACATGCGAAATCATGGCCGAGCGGACGCTTGGCCATGCCACACGTGAGATTGAGCGGAGTCGGGTGGGGAGCGCGGGCGGGTGGGTGATGCTCAGCGTGCGCGGCGTGAGCGCGGCGCCGCGAGCGCGGCGAACGCGACGGCGGTGAGGCCGGGGATGGTGGGGAGCGGGATGAAGAAGGGGTCGATGGATGCGTCTGACCAGTCGAAGGTGATCTCGCCGGTCTGCGTCGTGCCGCCGTCCCAGAAGGAGAGGCTGCCCAGGGCGGACTCGAAGTCGGAGAAGTTGAGTGAGGAGGGGATGGCGTCGCCGGTGAATGCCGAGGCGTCGTTGTCGGTGAGGCTTGCGGCGATCCTGAAGAAGCTGCCTGCGGGGAGGAGGGCGACGCGGTAGGTCATCTCGGTGGTGAGGATGTCTTGGGTGGGGCCGTCGGCAACGGTGAGGGTGCGCGTCTCGGGGAAGTTGGTGGAGAAGCCGTGCGTTCCGATGTTGATGGAGAAGCCGATCAGGCCCGCGCTGTAGTCGCCCAGTGAGGGGTTGGCGTGCGCGTCGGGTGTCGTGCTCTCGAAGCGGAAGGAGAGGGTGACGGCGTCGCCGACGAGCGCGGTGGAGAGGAAGGTGGGGGTGAAGGCGGAGATGTTGTCGATGGAGGCGACGACGCCGGTGTAGGTGATGTCGATGGGCGCGGCGTGCGCTGCGGTGCAGAGCGCGAAGGCGAGGCAGAGGTTCGTGAGGCGGAATGGGTGGCGGGTTTCGTTGTTCATCACGGGCTCTCTCCTTGTGGCTCGCGCGCTGCGGGCGCGTGAGCGCAATTATAGACTTTTTTATCCTTTGATCAAGGCTGGATTTGCAATTGCTTTGGAGAGACAGGATCACATGGCAGAGCGGACGCTTGGCCGTGGAACACAGCACACATGACGCGGTTTGTCGTCGCGTGCTGCACGCGGATCAACGCACCGATGTGCTCCGCACATCGGTGGGACGGGTGAACAGGCGGGGCACGGCACGGGCTCGCTCACATGACGAAGACGTAGCGCACCGATGTGCTTCGCACATCGGTGGCACGGGCTCGCCCGCGGCACGTCAGACCGCGAAGTACTTGGCTTCGGGGTGGTGGACAATGATGGCGCTGGTGGACTGCTCGGGGTCGATCTGGAAGTTTTCGGTGAGACGGCAGCCGATGCGTTCGGGCTGGAGGAGGCGGAAGAGTTTTTCCTGGTCGGCCATGTCGGGGCAGGCGGGGTAGCCGAAGGAGTAGCGCGAGCCCTGGTAGTGCTGGGTGAAGAGCTCGCGGACGTTGGGGGAGTCTTCGTTGGCGATGTCGAGTTCCTGTCGGATGCGTTTGTGCCAGAGTTCGGCGAGCGCTTCGGCGGTTTCGACGCCGAGGCCGTGGAGGTAGAGGTACTCGGCGTACTGGTTGGACTCGAAGAGGAGCTTGGCGCGGCGTGAGGCTTCATCGCCGACGGTGACGCAGTGCATGGCGAGGACGTCGCGCTTGCCTGAGGAGCGCGGCAGGAAGAAGTCGGAGATGCAGAGGCGTTTGCGGCCGTCCTGGCGGGGGAAGGAGAAGCGCTCGACCTCGCGGTCGTGGTCGTGGGGATCGAAGACGACGAGGTCGTCGCCGTCGGAGTTGCAGGGGAAGTAGCCGTAGACCACGGCGGGCTTGAGGACGCTCTCGTCGCGGCAGGACTTCTTGAGGCGCTCGAAGAGGGGCGTGACCTGCTCGTCGATCTGGCGTTGGTAGTCGGCTTCGTTCATGGCGCCCTTCTTGAACTGCCATTGGCCGCGGAAGAGCGCGACGGTGTTGATGAAGGGGTAGACGAGGTCGAGGCTGATGTTGTCGACGAGGCGGGAGCCCCAGAAGGGCGCGGTGGGGATGGAGGTTGCGGGGGAGACGGAGCGGGGGGCGGTCTGGAGCGCGGTGGCCGCGGGCGCGGATTTGCGCGCCTCCTCGAGTTCGTCCTCGCGTCGTGCACGGGAGCGGGAGATGGTTTCCTCGGCGGCAGCGCGCTTGTCGAGGCGTGCGCGGATTTCCTCGTCGAGGGTGTGCGTGCGTCCGGTGACGATGTGGTCCATGACGCGGAGGCCTTCGAAGGCGTCCTTGCCGAAGTAGACGTGGCCGGAGGAGTAGGTGGAGCGGAGGTCGGTCTCGCAGTAGTGGCGCGTGAGGGCGGCGCCGCCCAGCACGACGGGGACGTTGAGGCCCTGGGAGGCCATCTGCTCGAGGTTGTCGCGCATCACGGCCACGGACTTGACGAGGAGGCCGGACATGCCGACGGCCTGCGCGTTGGTTTCCTTGAGGGAGTTGAGGATGTTCTGGAGGGGCTGCTTGATGCCCAGGTTGTGGACGGTGTAGCCGTTGTTGGTGAGGATGATGTCGACGAGGTTTTTGCCGATGTCGTGGACGTCGCCCTGCACGGTGGCGAGGACGATGGAGCCGCGCGTCTGGCCCTCGGTCTTCTCCATGTGGGGCTCGAGGCGCTTGACGGCGGCCTTCATCACTTCGGCGGACTGGAGGACGAAGGGGAGCTGCATCTCGCCGGTGGCGAAGAGATCGCCGACGACCTTCATGCCCGCGAGGAGGTGGTTGTTGATGATGTCGAGGGGTGGATAGAGCTTGAGCGCGGCGTCGATGGTGTCGGGGAGGCCTCGGAGCTCGCCGTCGATGATGTGGCGCTGGAGGCGCTCTTCGAGGGGGAGGTCTGCGAGGGTCTTCTTCTTCTCGGTGGCGCCGGCGGCGTCATCGGGGAAGAGCGCGATGAAGGTGAGGAGGGGGTCTTTGTCTGCGGTGCGTCGGTCGTAGATGAGGTCGAGCGCGGCGTTCCACTGGTCGTCGGGGATGCGCGTGCGCGGGAGGATCTTGGAGTAGTGGGCGATGGCGCCGGTGAGGCCGGCTTCGAGGCACTCGTGGAGGAAGACGGAGTTGAGGACGGTGCGCGCGTGGGGCTTGAGGCCGAAGGAGACGTTGGAGAGACCGATGACGGTGTGGCACTCGGGGAGCTCGGTGGAGATGCGCCGGATGCCCTCGATGGTTTCGAGGGCGAGTCGGCGGTCGGCCTCGACGCCGGTGGTGATGGGGAGGACGAGGGGGTCGAAGAGGATGTCGGAGGCGCGCAGGCCGTGCTTGACGGCGAGGTCGCGGATGCGCTTGGCGATGGCGATTTTGCGGTCGGCGGTCTTGGCCATCGCTTCGACGGGGTCTTCGTCGATCGTGCCCGCAACGACGGCGGCGCCGTAGGTGGCGGCGAGCCTGCAGATGTGGGCGAGTTTCTCCTCGCCGTCCTCGAGGTTCATGGAGTTGACGATGCAGCGGCCCGGCGCGTGCTTGAGGCCTTCCTCGAGGACGTCGGTCTGCGTTGAGTCGAGCATGAGGGGGACGGCGACCTGGCGCGCGAAGCGCTGGACGACCTCGCGCATGTCGCGCACGCCGTCGCGCCCGACGTAGTCGACGCAGACGTCGATGCAGTGGGAGCCGTCGCGCACGACGTCGCGGGCCATGGAGACGAGGCCCTCGAAGTCTTCGTCGTTGAGGAGGTCGCGGAACTTCTTGGAGCCGTTGGTGTTGGTGCGCTCGCCGACGATGAGGAAGGAGGAGTCCTGCTTGAAGGGGACGGGTGAGTAGAGGGAGGAGCAGCCGGGCCCGGGGTGTTCCTTGGGGGGGGGCGTGGGCGCGGCGGATTGGACGGACCGCGCGAGGAGACGGATGTGCTCGGGGGTTGTGCCGCAGCAGCCGCCGACGATGCGGACGCCGTCGTTGTTGACGTATCGGAGGAGGGCTTCGGCGAAGGGCTTGGGCTTGAGGGGGTAGTCGGTCTTTCCGTCGACGAGAACGGGGAGTCCTGCGTTGGGCATGACGGAGATGGGGCGGTCCCAGTGTCGGGCGAGCCAGCGGACGTGCTCGGCCATCTCGGTGGGGCCGGTGGCGCAGTTGAGGCCGAGGGAGAAGATGGGGAATGGGCGGAGGGCTTCTGCGGCCGCGGCGATCTCGGTGCCGAGGAGCATGGTCCCGGTGGTTTCGATGGTGACGGAGGCGAGGATGGGGATGTCGTTGGTGGTTTTACCGGCCTGGTGGAGGGCTTTGAGGCAGGCGTTGATGGCGCACTTGACCTGGAGGATGTCCTGTGCGGTTTCGACGACGAGGCAGTCGGCGCCGCCCGCGATGAGGCCGCGGGCCTGCTCGAGGTAGGAGTCGAGCATGTCGTCCCAGGTGGTGTGGCCCAGAGTGAGGAGGCGTGTGCCGGGGCCCATGGAGCCCGCGACGAACTTGGGGTTGGAGGGGGAGGAGTGCTTGTCGCAGGCGGCGCGCGCGATCTCGGCGGCGCGTTTGTTGATCTCGTAGGTCTTGTCGACGAGGTCGAACTCGGCAAAGACGAGCTTGTTGGCGCCGAAGGTGTCGGTCTCGACGACGTCGGCGCCGACCTCGAGGAAGGACTCGTGGATGGACTGGATGACGTCGGGGCGCGTGAGGACGAGAACCTCGGTGCAGTTCTCCTTGCCGAGGTAGTCCTTGTGGAGGTCACAGTTGCAGTTGTGGATGGAGGTGCCCATGGCGCCGTCGAAGACGAGGACGCGTTTGGCGGATTCGGATGCGAAGCGGGAGTTCATGGGGTGTCTATCGGCCTCCTGTGCGTGGTCGGCGTCATTATATCCGTATATCCGGATGAAGGGATGAAAGGATAGGGGGTGTGCAACGGTGGCGGGGTTTATCGGAAGAAGGATGGGGCGAGACGCCGGGGAAGGTCGGTTGGGGTTAGGATCGGCGCGGCTCGGCGTGGCAATTGATGCGGAGGTTGCTCGTGGCGGACAATGGCGCAGCGGTGGTTCTGGAGGGGGTGACGAAGACGTTCGGCCCGAAGGTGGCGGTGCAGGACTTCGACCTGACGGTGCCGACGGGGTGCATCTGCGGGTTTCTGGGGCCCAACGGCGCCGGGAAGACGACGTCGATCCGCATCCTGATGTCGATCCTGTTCGCGGATGAGGGGCGCGTGCACGTGCTGGGCCACGACTCCGCCATGGAGGCCAAGGACCGGATCGGGTATCTGCCGGAGGAGCGGGGCGTCTATCGCACGATGAAGGTCGGGGACTTTCTGTCGTACATGGCGCGGCTCAAGGGGGTGGACTCGCGGGGGCTGTCGAAGAAGATCGACGAGTGGCTGGAGCGGGTGGCGCTGCCGGAGGTGAAGAAGAAGAAGTGCCAGGAGCTGTCGAAGGGGATGCAGCAGAAGGTGCAGTTCGTCTCGACGGTGATCCACGATCCGGAGCTGATCATTCTGGACGAGCCTTTTTCGGGGCTGGACCCGGTGAACGCGCGCCTGCTGCGCGGGCTGATCATGGAGGAGCACGAGCGGGGCAAGACGATCCTGTTCTCGACGCACGTGCTGTACTCGGCGGAGCAGCTGTGCGACCGGGTGGTGATGATCAACAAGGGCCGGAAGGTGCTCGACGGGACGCTGGAGCAGATCCGCACGCGGTTCGACCCGCGGACGGTGGTGGTGGAGCCGCTCAACGGGACGAGGCTGGACGCGTCGGTGTTCGGGCGGATCGCGGGGGTGCAGCGGGTGGACGAGTCGGCGAAGACGGGGACGCTGGAGCTGCGGCTCCAGGAGGGGGCGGACAAGGGGGCGGCGCTCGCGGGCGCGGCTCGCGCGGGAGAGGGGCAGGTGCGGCGCGTGGAGCTGCGCTCGGTGACGCTGGAGGACGTGTTCATCGAGATGGTGGAGCCGGGGGATTCCGAGGATCAGGTGCGTGCGAGCGTGAGCGAGGCACAGGAGTTCGGCGCCGATGCGTAATTCGATGCAGAAGGTGATGGACGTGGCGGTGCGGGAGTACCGGTCCACGGCGATGACGAAGGCGTTCTTCTTCGGCGTGTTCGCGTTCCCGGCGCTGCTGATCGGGATCGTGCTGGCCGTGATGCCGATGTTCAATCAGCGGGACAAGAGCCTCGAGGGGACGGTGCTGGTCGCGGACGCCACGGGGACGGAGCAGCGGGTCGCGCAGGCGTTGGAGGGCGCGTTCGAGCCCGCGGGCGTGCGCGAGCGGTACGAGGCGCGGAAGAAATCGTTGGAGGAGCAGCTGGACGACGGGAACCTGCCGGAGGCGGTGAAGCAGCGGGCGAAGGCCGCGCTGGCGCGTCTGCCGGAGAGCCCGGACAACGTGAAGGTGGAGCGGGTCTCGCCCAGTGAGGGGGCGGACTGGGCGTCGGTGATCGAGTCGGGGAAGGCGCGGGTGCTGAAGGGGGACGCGTTGGCGCTGGCGCACGCGTTCGAGAAGGACTCGGACGGGCGCGAGTTCGAGGTGTATCAGGGCACGAAGATCAGCATGGAGCTGATGGAGAGCCTGCAGAGCGCGGTGCGCGAGGCGATCGTGGATGCGCGGCTCGTTGAGGCGGGGATGGACGCGAAGACGGTGAAGGGCCTGACGGCGCGCCCCAGGGGTACGACGACGACGGTGACGGAGCGGGGTGAGAGCAAGGCGGGCGAGGCCGCGGCGTACCTCGTGCCGATGGCGTTCATGATGCTGCTGTGGATCTCGGTCTTCTCGAGCGGGCAGTACCTGCTGACGACCACGATCGAGGAGAAGTCGTCGCGCGTGATGGAGGTGCTGCTGAGCGCGGCGTCCTCGATGCAACTGATGTCGGGGAAGATCCTGGGTCAGGGCGCGGTGGGGCTCACGATCCTGGCGGTGTACGTGGGCGTGGGGATGATCTCGGCGTCGCAGTTCGGGTTCCTGGGGCTCATCCCGGTGGACCGGTTCGTGTGGCTGGGGTTGTACTTCGTGATGGCGTACTTCCTGATCGCGTCGCTGATGGCCGCGATCGGCTCCGCCGTGAACGAGATGCGCGAGGCGCAGAGCATGATGGGCGTGGTGATGCTGGTGCTCATCATCCCGATGATGCTGTGGATGCCGATTTTGAAGCAGCCGAACTCGACGTTCAGCGTGGTGGCGAGCATGATCCCGCCCGCGACGCCGTTCGTGATGGCGCTGCGTCTGGGGCAGACGGGCGAGCCGGTGCCGGGGTGGCAGATCCTGGCGTCGCTGGTGATCGGGTTCGCGGCGGTGTTCGGGTCGGTGTGGGCGGCCGCGAAGATCTTCCGGGTGGGGGCGCTCATGTACGGGAAGCCGCCGAACTGGCGGACGCTGCTGCGCTGGATCCGTCAGGCCTGATCGCGGGAAGGGGACGGGATCGTGGGGGTCGGGCGTCGGTGCGCGCGGGTTGGTAGTGTGCGCGCATGACGCTGTTCGACGCCGTGGTGTTGGGGCTTGTTGAAGGGATCACGGAGTATCTGCCCGTCTCTTCGACGGGGCACCTGATCCTTGCTTCGTCGCTGCTCGGGCTGACGGAGGATGAGGGGTCGAAGCGCGCGGTGGACGCGTTCAACGTGGTGATCCAGGGGGGCGCGATCCTTGCGGTGCTGGGGCTGTATTGGAAGCGGGTCGTGCAGATGCTTCGTGGGCTGATCGGGAAGGACGCCGCGGGCCTGAAGCTGGCGTCGCACCTGATCGTGGCGTTCATCCCTGCCGCGGCGCTTGGGAAGCTGCTGCACGACACGATCAAGGAGGAGTTGTTCTCGCCGGGGCCGGTGGTGGCGGCGTTGGCGGTCGGGGGCGTGTGGATGTTGCTGCTGGATCGGCGGGATCGTCGGCTCGCCGCGGCTGGGCATGAGGAGAGCGGGCTGACGATCGAGACGATGACGTGGAAGCACGCGTTGGGCGTGGGGTTGTTTCAGGTGGTGGCGATGTGGCCGGGGACGAGCCGGTCGATGATGACGATCGCGGGCGGGACGATGCTGGGATTGCGTCGGAAGGAGGCCGCGGAGTTCTCGTTCCTGCTGGGGTTGCCGACGCTGGGCGCGGCGTGCGTGTACGACCTGTACAAGGACTGGTCGCACGCGCGAGAGACGGGCGGCGCGACGATGTTCGAGACCCTTGGGATGACGAGCGTGATCGTGGGGATGTTGGTCGCGGCGTTGAGCGCTGCGGTGGCGGTGCGATGGCTCGTGTCGTTTCTGACGCGCCACGGGCTCGGAGTCTTCGGGTGGTACCGGATCGCGCTCGCGATCGTGATGGGCGCGCTGTTGTGGGGCGGGGTGGTGACGTTGTGAGGATCAGGGAGTAATGACGGGCTTGCGCGGGCCGCGTTCCTGAGCGAGATCGCGGAACGCGAGGGGGGCGTCCTGGAGGCGGTAGCGTTTGCCCAGGAGCGGCGCGACGTCGACGGCGCCGGAGGTGAGAAGGGGGATGGCGTCGGCGAGCGAGGCCGCGTGTGAGGAGAGGATGCGGATCTCGCGCGCGTGCGCGTCTTCGAGGGAGACGGGGGCAGAGGGGGGCTCGGCCAGGAGGAGCGTGGCGCGGGGTTTCAGGAAGGAGAGCGCGAGGGGGAAGTCGGAGGGCGTGCGCGAGGCGAGAAGGACGAGGTCCTGATCCTGTCGGCGGCCGGCTTCGGAGGCGTCTCGGTGCTTGAGCCCCCATTTCGCGCAGAGCGCGATGGCGGACTCTTCGCGCGCGAGGAGCCGTGTGGCGGGGTGATCGCGCGAGAGGACCTGCGCGCTGAGGAGCGCATCGGGCCCGTCGCCCATGACGGTGGCCCATGCCGTGGAAGAGAGCGCCGCGACACGGGCGTGGTGGAGCGCGCGGGCGAGCGCGTAGGCCATGATGGCGCGCTCGTCGTCGAGCGCGTCGGGGATGGGCGTGAGCGCGTGGATGGGGGCGGTGAAGCGCTCGGAGAGACAGCCGTTGAGCCCTTTGCGGCCCGGGAGGAGGGCGCTCGGGCAGTGGGCCGCGAGGCCTCGTTGGCAGAGCTCGCAGCGTGCGCAGGGGATGGAGGGCTGGAGGAGGACGCGTGCGTTGTTGAGTCGTTTGGGCGCGTCGGTGGGGGTGCGTTCGTCGGGGCTGATACGTTCGACGGTGGCGATGCATTCATGACCGAGCGTGCCGACGAAGCCGGAGTCGGGGCGCGCGGCGCGCAGGTCATCGTGGGAGAGCGTGGCGAGACGGAGGGAGAGGAGGGCGTGTCCCGGCGTGGGATCGGGGTTGGGAGTTGAGGCGTCGGCGGTGAGTCGGGAGCCGTCGGAGCGGATGGCGAGCACGATCAGCCTCCTTGGGCGGGAGGCGTGGCGTTGGCCGCGGGTGCGCCGATGGGGAGACCGGCGGTTTCGTTTGGCGGTGGCGGGATGAAGGGGATCCACTCGTACCAGAAGCGGTCTCGTTCGAAGATGCGGTAGGAGTATTCGGCGCGGCTGTTGAACATGGATGTGCCCGCGTCGCGGGTCCACGCGAGCCAGGCTTTGGCGTCGTAGCCGTGGTCTTGACCGGTGAGTGTTTTGAGTGACGCGAGCGCGGCCTGGTTGACGGCGAGTTCTCGTTCGGAGAGCGCGGCGATGAGGGTTTGGACGACGCGGGTTTCGGCGTACTGGCCGAGCGCCCAGGCCGAGGAGGCGCGGACGGCGTCGGAGGCTTCGCGGTCGGGGTTGGTGCGCTCGATGAGGGGGGTGACGGCTTCGGGCGCGTAGAAGCGTTGGAGCGCGCGGGCTGCTTCCCATCGGACGAGGTCGTTGGGATCGGAGAGGGCGTTGATGGCGATGGCGGCGTGCTCGGGGGAGCCGTGGTTCGCGAGCGCGCGGAGGGCGACGGCGCGGACGCCTGGATCGCCGTCCTTTGCCGCGAGTTCGTACATCTCGACGTAGGGGCGTTCGCCGCCCCAGGGGGCGTTGGCGAGGAGGAGTGTGCCGCGGTATCGGAGGTCGGCGTCGTAGGGGTCGGCGGCCCAGCGGACGGCGTCCTGCGGCGTGGGGGGTGAGAAGACCTCGAAGATGCTCTCTCCGGTGTAGCTCTTGCGTGCGGAGTCTTCGCAGGCGGTGAGGAGGAGAGAGAGTGCGAGGGCGCTCAGGGCGAGCGCGCGGCATGTCGCGGGCGTGCGCATCATGTGAGGTGGAATATAGCGGGTGGGGTGGAGAGGCTGAGGGGGCCTGGGTGGGGTACGCTCGCTGCATGCGGACGATGCTGCGATTGGTCGGAGTGGGGTTGGTCGCGGGGATGAGTGTGGGGTGCGCGACGCGCGCGATGGCGCCGCAGGATTGGGCGCAGGTGGTGGAGGAGATGGAGGGGAAGACGGGGGCGGTGCGCGCGGAGGAGTGGGCGACGAAGAGGACGCAGGCGGGGCGGTTTGACGTGCTGGAGGGTGAGGGGAAGGTGGTGGAGCGGCGCGTGGAGGAGGGGGAGGGGGAACGGTGGAGGGTGGTGTCGACGCGGGACGGGGAGAAGTGGGTGGAGGAGACGTTTGCGGAGGGTGAGGGGGGGACGGTGCTGGTGGAGTCGGTGAGTCATGAGGAGGGGGTGATCACGCGGTTTGAGCCGCCGCTGCTGGTGGCGCCGAGGAAGCTGGCGCAGGGTGAGGCGGAGACGTGGAAGGGGATGATGCGGATTCATCCGATCGATCGGCCGGACGAGGTGCGGGATGAGGGGGAGGCGGAGCAGGAGGTGCGGCTGGCGGGGTCGGCGCGTGTTCGGCTTGCGTCGGGGGTTGTGGAGGCGGGGCGGGTGGAGACGACGCTTCGGGTGACGTTGAAGGGGGCGAAGGTGGAGACGACAACCACGGTGTGGGTGTCGGAGGGGGTGGGGGTTGCGGCGGAGCGGGCGCGGGAGCGGGCGACGTTTCTGGGGTTGAGCGTGCGGGACGTGCGGAGGGCGTTGGTGCGGCGGTGAGAGTTGCACGGGTCGGGGAGGAAGGGACGATGATGGTGTGTCGGGGGAATCGCGGAGACGGTGTGCGCTGATGGCGAGATCGCGTCGAGAGCCCTTGTTCGTGCTGGACCCCGGCTGGCTGTTTCTGCTGGCTGGGATGGCGTTGCTGTCGGCGACCGTTTTGATCCCGGCGTTCGATCAGCTGTCGGAGGCTGAGCTGCAGCGGGCGCGGGCGCAGGTGACGGAGGCGCGGGCGACGAAGCGGTTGAGCAATCACGCGCAGTACCGCAGCGCGCTATCGAGGGGGGATGAGACGCTGTCGGTGGCGTTGGTCGCAACGCATCTGGGATTGGCGCCGGCGGACCGGACGGTGCTGACGGTGCCCGGTGAGGTGGCGGGAGAGGACCTGTCGCCCTGGCCCGGATTGGAGCCGCCCGCGGCGCCGGTGCTGTACCGCGTGCAGCCGGACACGGTGTTGCAGCGATGGGCGACGGGGGATCGGTCGCGGGTGTATCTGCTCGCGGCGGGGTCGATGTTCATTCTGCTGGGGCTGCTGCCGCCGACGATTCGGTCGAGGGCGCCTGGAGAGGCGTGAGGGGCCGATAACCGGGGAGCGGCTGGATTGCGGACGTGATCGTGTCGATGGTCGTGGGGGATGATCTCGCGCGGGTTTCGCGCGGGCGTCCTCGTGAGGCACGACCGTTGCAGATCAGCTCCGTCCACAACATCACTTCGATGATGGCGCTGCGGATGTCGCAGGACGCTGATCGCGCGATCTCGACCGCGGTGGAGCGGCTTTCGACGGGGCATCGGATCAATCGGGGAAAGGATGACCCGTCGGGATTGATCGCGGCGGACAACCTGCGGGCGCGGCGTGTGACGCTTGCGAAGGAGATCGAGCAGGCGGAGCGCGCGTCGCACGTGCTGGACGTGGTGGAGGGGCCGCTGGGGGTGATCGGGGAGTTGCTGATCCACCTCGATGGATTGATCGTGCAGAGCGCGAACAAGGGCGGGTCGGGGCTTGCGGAGCGCGAGGCGAATCAGGAAGAGGCGAACGCGGTTCTGCAGGCGATTGACTACATCATTCAGACGACGACGTTCAACGGGAAGAAGGTGCTCGCCGAGGGGGTGCAGCTCGCGGTGGCTGAGGGATCTTTCGCGACGCCGGCGTTGAGCGTGGAGGGGCTGGGGGTGATCCCGGTGCAGACGGGTGAGGACCCGCTGGGTGAGCCGGTGTTCGAGGAGTTTTCGCTGACGGACATCGCGGGGAGCGGCGCGTTCAATCTTGTGGATGGCGATCTTGAGAACGCGCAGAAGTCGGTGAAGAAGGCGATCGAGTTCGTGTCGAACACGCGCGCGAGCATCGGGGGGTATCAGAAGTATCTGCTGGGGTCGTTCCTGAATCGCGCGGCGATCGAGCTGGAGAACACGACGGCGGCGGAGTCGAAGATCCGGGACGCGGACTTTGCCGCGGAGGTGGTGAGCCTGATGCGGGGGCGGATCAAGTCGGAGACGTCGCTGCGGACGCTGGGGATCTCGGACGGGATGCGTTCGGATCAGGTGCTGGGGCTGCTGGGTTAAGAGCGCATCGCGGCGCGCGCCGTATGGCGACAGGTTGGGGTTGCGCGCGCAGCTTCGTGGCAGGGTGGAGTTGTGTGTGTTGGCCGAGGAGGGTGAGTGACGGGGCTGGTGCGCCGAAAGGGCGTGCTACGGGGTGGTCTCGCGCACAAAGGGCGTCTGTGCGCTGCGGATGTGGGGGAGCGCGTGCTCGCGGCGCGCGCATCTGCGCATGTGCGGGGGACGTGCGCACGACCCCGGGGGGGAGCTGGACGAGCACGGGTGAAGTTTTCCCGGGTGGGGGTGTGCGCGAGGGGGGGGCGTGGCGTATGGGTAGTGGAGCCCGTGCTGTTGCGGGCGCGGAGGCATGGGCGCGTGAGTGCGGGCATGGCCAAGCGGAGCGAGGCACGGGGGGAGCGGAGCGAGGCGTGGGCGACGCTGGCTTCGCGTCTGGACCGGCTCGCGCGGGCGCTGGTCGGTCGGGGGCGTGAAGCGGATGCAACGGACCTGACGCAGACGACGATCGCGAAGTTGCTGGCGGGGGGGGTTGTGCCGGGAGGTGATTCGAGTTCCGGTGTGCGCGAGCCGCCCCCCTACCACTACGCGCGGAGTGTGTTGGTGCGGGTGTACCTGGATGAGCGCAGGTCGGCGCGGAGAAGGGTTGCGCGTGCGGCGCGGTGGGCGTGGTCGAGGGGTGTGGAGGAGGCGGGCGGGAGTGGGGAGGGCGCGGAGACGAGACGGGCGATCGAGGGGGCGCTCGAGGGGTTGACGGGGTTGCAGCGGGCGGCGGTGACGTTGCGGGTGGTGGAGGAGTTGTCGTACGAGGGGATTGCGGAGGCGTTGGGGACCACGGCGCCGAGGGTGCGGAGCGCGTTGCATGCGGCGCGCGGGAAGTTGCGGGAGTCGTTGGGTGCGGAATGGAGGGACGAGGAATGAGCGAGGAGCGATTGAGCCGAGCGGACCTGGAGGCGTTTCATGACGGCGCGCTGGAGGGGGCGGAGCGGGAGCGCGTGGCGGAGCGTTTGCGCGAGGATCCCGGGGCGCGCGAGCGGCTGGCGCGGGTGCGGGACGTGGATGCGATGGCGCGGGGGGTGTTGTTGGGGGAGGCGGTGGATGAGGCCGCGATGATCACTGCGCGCAGGGAGAGCAACGCACTGATTTGCTCCGCACATCGGTGGCACGGTGGAGAAGGCGTGCGCGGAGTGCATCGATTCGCGCGGGTGGGTTGGGGTAGCAGTGTGTGGAGCACGGTGGCCGCGGTGGTTGTCGTGATGACGGGCGCTGGGTTGGCGTGGTGGGGGTTGCGCGGTGGTGGTGCGGGGAACATCGTTGAGGGGGATGGGGCGGGCGCGGTGGCGGTGGCGCCGGTGGTGACGGAGGGGGTTGATGAGGTGATGCGTCGGGAGGGGGTTGTGGTGATGCGGATGGATGCGGCGCCGAGGGCGCGGACGGAGACGGCGCATCGGTCGCGAGATGATGGGAGCGTGGAGGCGCGTTTGGTGTCGTTGGTGGGTGAGGGATCGCTGGCGGAAGCGTTTGAAGCGGCGCGGAGTCATCCGGGAGCGATGTCGGACGAGGTGATGGCCGTGCTGGGGGAGCGGGTTCGGTCGGGGGAGTTGGCGCGGGAGTTTCTGGAGTCGTTGCCTGCGGATCGTCAGGCGCAGGCGGTGCGGGTGTGGGCGGGGAATCCGCACCTGCGGCCCGCGGCGTTCGATCGGCTGCGGGAGTTGTTGCGATCTCCGGACGTGGGGGCGCGGAGCGCGGGGGAGCGTGTGCGCGAGGACCTTGCGCTGCGTCCGGAGCTTGCGACGTGGGTGGCGTCGTACGCGCGGATGGAGCGCTGAGGGGAGTGACGAAACGGATGCGGAGCGCGGCGGGAACGCGCGGACGGGATGACGGGACTCATGATGACAGCAGAAAGGAACATGACGATGCGATGGAGCACACAGACTCGGGTGATGGCGTGGATGCTGGTGGCGATGTGCGGGACGGGGCTTGCGAGCGCGGATCAGCGGTCGAGCGCGCCGGGGGAGGGCGCGTCGGCGACGGCGATCAATCGGAGCAATGACGGGTCGTTCGAGGTGCGGCTGTACGACGTCGGCGATCTTGCGGGCGTGGCACGGCTGGATCGGCTGGCGGACGTGCTGAGCATGCAGCTTGAGGAGATCTCGCAGCAGATCGTGGCGCTGAGCGGCGGCGCGGAGCAGCACAAGGGGTTCCAGCAGGCGCTGCAGACGATCCGTGATGCCGCGGGGGCGGGTCGGGTGTCGGTGGAGGTGGAGACGCGGAGGGGGAGCGGGGCGCCGCCGCTGGCTGGGGCGAAGGCGAGCGGGGAGTGGTCGAAGACGACGCCGGTGCATGCGCTGCGGACGGTGGCCTCGGTGAGTCGGCCGTCGGCTGTGTCGTCGGTGGAGAAGGTGACGTACGTGCGGTCGTTGATCCCGGTGGTGGGCTCGCAGAGCGCGGCGTATCAGACGGACGTGCAGGAGGCGCAGAGCGGGATCGAGGGATCGATCATGGTGACGTCGGTGCGTGAGGGGCGCGCGGTGATCCGTTTCAGCGGGCGGATGTCGCGGGTGTCTCTGTCGGACACGCCCGGGCAGTCGGGGCCGCCTTCGGGGTTGTCGGTGTGGGCGGCGGCGCCGGCGCCGCTGCAGCAGCTGCGTCAGCGGACGCGGCAGATTGATGCTGAGATTGACGTGGGGAGCGAGGCCGTGGTAGCCGCGGTGGTGGATGATCTGGAAGGGGATGGGTGGCTTGCGGTGACGGTGCGGGTGGTGAGCGCGCCGTGAGCGCGTGAGAGTGCGACGAGACTCCTCGGCACGCCCGGGCGCGCGGATCACGCGCGGCCGGGCGTTTTCGTGCGCTGGCGCTCAGGCGTAGGAGTGGAGGCCGGTGATGACGAAGTTGATGACGGTCCAGTTGAAGATCATGACGCCGGCGCCGATGGAGGCGAGGACGGCGGTCCAGAGGCCCTTGTCGCGGACCTTGAGTCGGATGTGGATGAGCATGGCGAAGATGAGGAAGGTGTTGAGGGCGAAGACTTCCTTGGGGTCCCAGCCCCAGGGTCGGCCCCAGGAGTGGTCGGCCCAGACGGCGCCCATGACGATGCCTGCCCAGAGGAGGACGAAGGAGAGCTCCATGAGGAGCATGGTGGCGCCGTCGAGGACTTCGCCGAAGGCGGCGCGGGGCTTGCGGGCGTCTCGCTGGATGAGGCTGCCGGCGCCGCCGACTTTGGCGTAGGTGGCTTCGCCGCCGGCGAGACGGTGGAGGAGGTAGAGGAGGGCGGTGACGGCGGCCATGGCGATGAGGACGTAGGAGAAGATGATGACGTTGGTGTGGATGTAGAGCCAGACGTCGTGCAAGATCGGCATCATGTTGCCGATGTCGGGGGTGAGTTGGAGCGGGAGGAAGTGCGCGGCCATGAGGGCGGCCATGGAGCAGGCGGCGGCGCCGAGGAAGAAGAGGTTGCGCATGGGTGATTTGCGCGCGAGGAGTTCGAGGAGGAGTGAGGCGACGGCGCCGAACCAGGCTGCGGTGGTGACGGCTTCGAACATGTTGGAGTTTGGCCAGCGTCCGGAGACGTGCCAGCGGAGCGCGATGGAGCCGGTGTGGAGGGCGAGGGCGAGAAGGAAGAAGGCGATGCCGATCCAGCGCGCGGTGGACCAGCGGTAGACGACGGCCATGAGGAGGAAGACGACGCCGGCCATGTAGACGAGCCAGACCCAGGTGAAGTTGCCGAGGGCGAAGTAGCGGCTCTCCCACTGGAGTTTCTGGGCTTGCGGGTAGAGGGTGGGGTTGAGGGCTGGGAGGGCGTCGGCGAGGCGCTTGGCCGCGTCGGAGGCTTTGGGGGCGTCCTGTGCGCGCCAGGCGTTTGCGAGGTCGGCCCAGGCTGCGATGAGCGTTGCTGAGGTTTTGGCGTCCATGCCTGCGAGGGCGCCCGCTGCCGGGATGGCTTCGGGGGCGCCGTTGTGGGGGATGCCGGAGCCGTCGGCGGTGAGGGCGGCGACTGAGGTCCAGGGGGTGTTGGGGTCGGAGGCGGGCGCGGGTGGCGGGAGGATGCGGAGGAGGTCGACGAGGATGTCGGGGTGTCGGAGTGTGAGTGCGTTGTCGATCTGCTCGACGAACTTTGCGGAGCGGACCATGTCCTGCGCGAGTCGCGCGAGGAGGTCGCGGACGGCGGGGTCGTTCTGGAGGAGGGAGGGGGCGATGAGGCCGGTCTTGATGAAGCGCTTGGAGCGTTCTTCGGTCCAGCCCGGGTGGGATTGGAGACGGTCGGAGATGAGGCCTCGGATGACCTTGCTCTTGACCCAGACGCTGTCGGTGTTTGCGGTGGCTTCGGGCTGGAAGAGGAGGTCGAGGTAGGCGTGGCCTGCGCGGCCCGCGCGCACGGCGGCGGGGCCGGCTGAGGCGCGGACGATGGAGTAGGCGAAGGAGTCGAAGGACTTGAGACGGCCTCGGTGGT
Organism: Phycisphaerales bacterium; assembly: GCA_050174775.1. Lineage (GTDB taxonomy): Bacteria > Planctomycetota > Phycisphaerae > Phycisphaerales > UBA1924 > CAYPGJ01. Next base: position 230,772 of record JBFXJP010000003.1, on the reverse strand, counting down.
GGACGGCGACTCGGGAGAGTGGTGAGAGATCGGCTTCGCGCTCGAAGGGGGAGAGTCCGTCGGGCGCGGCGCTTGGGCGCATGCGCGAGACGGTCATCCAGGCGAGGGAGCCGATGAGGAGGATGGCGAGGGTGAGGGCGAGGCCTTTGCGCCAGGCGGGGACGGGGCGGTCGGGGATGGTGTCGTTGGCGGGTGCGTTGGTCATCGCACGGCCTCCTCTTGCGCGTTGCCTGTGACGATGATTTCGGCGGCGCGGTTGCGCGCGGCGAGTCGTGCGGAAGCGGATTCGCCGTGGGCGCCTGCGCGGACTTCGGCGTACACGGCTTCCTTGCGTCGGCGTTTGATGATGGGCTTGACGTAGAAGGCGTAGAGCATGCCGAGGGTGGAGAGGATGCAGCCTGCGAGCTGTGTCATGACGCCGGTGCGGGAGCCGACGCCGAGGCCGGTGAAGTTGAGTCCGGGGCTGGTGACGCCGGCGCCGTCGGATGCTCGCTGTGGCGGGTCCCACATGGCCTGGAAGAAGCGGAGGCCCGAGTAGGAAGCGGGGGCGTTGGTGCGGACGGACATGGCGTCGTCGGCGGGCTGGTCTGCGAAGCGGATGACGCTTTCCCAGTCGCGGATGGAGGAGACGTCGCCCTGGAAGCCGCCGACGTGGGTGATGAGTCGGAAGTCGGAGAGCGTGACGGGCTCGGGGAGTGGGCGGCGCTCGCGGGAGAACATGGCTTCGATGACGCGGCCGTCGGCGAGGGTGAAGCGTGCGGGCTCGAAGCGGAAGCGCGAGCCGTAGGTGTAGGAGTCGTCGGGGAAAACGTACTGGTGATAGGGGACCCACTGCGACTCGGTGCGTCCTCCGCTCTCGATCTCGACCTTGATCATGGAGTAGAAGGATTCGGCGTCGCGGTCTCGTTGGGAGACGGGGACGATGGCGGGTTTGATGATGCGTTGCGCGCGGGGCCAGAAGGCGTTGACGGTGAGGGTGGCCATGGGGCCGAGGTCGACGGTCTTGCCGACGGAGAGTTCGCGGACGGTTGGCTCTGAGGAGCCGAGCGAGACGACGGCGAAGAGCGCGGGGTCTTGCCGGCCTGCGCGGGGCGCTGCGACGAGGGTGACGGGCGTGGCGCGGCGGCCGGGCTGGTAGGTGACGTCGAGTGCGGTGTTGGGGGCGCGGAGGTCGCCGTGATCGCCGGGGCCGTCGTGGAAGTCGCGGGTGTATGCGGGGATGTCGGCGACCCAGCGCGTGATCTTTGTGTCGGCTGATGCGAGGTCGATGACGGCGATGGAGAGGTGTGCGCCGTCGGCCATGGGGACGTCGTCGATGACTTCACGGACGCGGACGGACCAGCCGGTGTCGGCGCCGGAGGAGTCGGTGAGGGGGGTGAAGGTTTGATCGCCTGAGGGGACGGGGATTGCGGGGATTTCGGTGGCGGCGCCGCCCGGGAAGGAGAAGCGGAGGAGTGGGGAGACGGATTGCGCGACGGAGGGGACGTCGGCTTCGGCGTCGACCCAGCGGAGCGGGAGGGATTGGCCGGGGGTTGGGGCGCGGGAGGCGACGATCTGGCTGCGCATGGGGGCCTGGCCGACCATGCTGAGTGTGACGTCGGCGACGGGGAGCATGGGGCCGGTGGGCGGGCCCTGTTCGAAGCGGGCGTTGAGGACGGCGTATCGGAGGTAGCCGGTGACGCGGACGCGGACGTCTTCGGGCGCGGGGTCGGAGGGCTCGGCGCGGCGCGCGCGGACGTTGATGGGAGAGGGTTCGAGGCGCGCGCGGCGCTCGGCTTCGTATGCGTCGAGGAAGACGTCTTCGCGGGAGGGGATGTAGTCGTTGTAGCGCGGCATGTTGTGGAGGGGGCGCTGGGCCCAATTGCCGGCGCCTTGGGGGGTGAGTTCGCGGAGATAGAGGGCCCAGGTGTGGGCGAGGAAGAATTCGTGCTGCGCCCAGGGTTCGAGGCGCATGGAGAGTTCGGGGTCGACGAGTTTCTTGCCGGTGGTGTTGACGGCGCGGCCGGTGTTGAGGATGTCTTCGGTGTACTGGGGGTAGCCGTCGAGGAGTTGTCGTTGGAACCAGGAGCCGTCGGGTTTGGTGACGCGGACGGTGACGGCGTAGGCGCGGGTTCCGGCGTCGGGGGTGGAGAGGATGGGCCAGGAGGGGTCGGTGGAGACGACTTCGTAGAGGCGTTGGGAGTCGCCTTCGCCTGCGGTGATGTGGGCGCCTGGGAGCGCGACGAGTGAGAGGGCGGGATGGTCGGGGGACTCGATGGCGATGGAGCGTCGGAAGACGGGTGTGTCGCCTTCGATCTTCTGTGAGAAGTAGATGACGCTGCCGATGCAGAGAATGATGATGCCGGCGTGGATCATCCATACGCCGAGGTTGACGACGCGGAGTGGGATGCGACGGATGGTGGCGATGGAGAGGTTGATGCAGAGCGCGGCGATGAGGGCGTCGAAGGGCCACCAGTGGAACCATTCGTACTCGGTCATCTCGAACCAGCGGGACTGTCGGATGACGTAGCCGGCGCTGCCGACGGACATGTAGACGAAGAGGAGGAACATGAAGGTGACGCCCAGCCAGACGCTGGAGAGGGCGTCGAGGATGCGTGTGAGCGTTCCTCGCGTGTTGGGCGTGGGGTTGGTCAAGGCATCGTGCTCCGTCACGGGTCTGTCAGAGGAGGGCGAACGCGTCATGGCGGGCCGAGCTCAGGGAGGCCCTCGCGGGTCGGGGGGCAAGATTACTGTAGGACCGAATCGATTCCTGTTTGAGGGGAATGCTCGGTGAATAGACGTGGCTAGCGTAGGGACTATCGGACAAATACGGCGGTGAAGAGAACCACGGCCTGGAGGGCGGTGAGGGCGGTCTTCACGATGGTGGCGACGAGTCTGCCGACGGCGGCGCCGCCTGCGACGCGGGCGGATTCCTTCCATTTGCGGGCTTCGCGTGTTCGGTCGGCGAGCGCGGCGCCGAGGCCGGCGCCTGCTGCGGCGCCGAGGATGGTGCCGACGATGGGGAGGATGGGGGTGGCGAGGATTCCGCCGACGATGCCGCCGAAGAGTGCGCCGAGGGCGGCGCGTTTGGTTCCACCGGCTTTGGTGGCGCCGATGGAGCCGGAGGCGAATTCGATGATTTCGCCGAGGAGTGCGAGGGCGCCTGCGGCGGCGAGGGTCCACCAGGAGAAGGTTCCCGGGGCCTGCCACTCGACGATGAGGGCGGCGGCGACGATGAGCCAGGCGCCGGAGAGGCCCAGGAGGGTGACGGCGACGCCGATCAGGCCTGCGAGGCCGATGACGATGGCGGCGGCGGTGGTCTCCATGAGGGGGTTCTTGGGAAAGTCGTGGTCGCGGCGGCGCGGTCAGGTGGTGGCGTCGGCGGCCGGGGCGGGTTCGGGCTGGGGCTCATCTTCCTCGGGGGGGACGTAGCCGTCGGTGTGCTTTTCCATCTCGAGGATCCAGGCTTCGAGGGGGGAATAGCGGAGGAGATCGAGCTTGATCTCTGGGGTGGAGTCCTTGAGGTGGAGGAAGACGAAGAACTTGTCCCACTTTCGGCGGTCGACTTCCTTGATGTCCTTGGGCTCGATGACGCGGCCGCCCGGGAGGGTGAGGCGCATGGCTTCGGGCTCGTAGCGGTATTTCTTGCGTGAGGCGCGGATGAGGACGAAGAGGATCCAGCCTGCGGCGCCGAAGCCGACGCCTGCGATGACCCATTGTGAGGGGATGTCGAAGGAGGAGAGGGGCTTGGGCTGCGTGCGTGAGGCCCAAGCCTGCTGGAGTTCGGTGAGGCGCTTTGCGGGGTCGGGGACGCCGTCGGTGGAGCGCATCTGTGTGCGGGCCGGGGAGAGGATTCCGACGCGGGCGAGCTGGGTGAGCCAGCGGAGCCTTGCGAGCTCGGTGGTTTTCTGGTCGGCGATGACGGTGCGACCGGACTTGCTTGCTTCGTCGGCTTCACGTTCGAGTTGGCGCTCGATGTCGCGGAGACGGTTGTACTCGTCGCGGGGGTTGTCGATGGCTGCGGTGAGGAGGGAGCCGGAGCGCTGTGACTGCTCGAGGTACTGCATCTCGAGGAATTCGGCGGCGCGTTTGCCGCGGTTGGGGTAGACGACGAGGCCGTCGACGAGGCCCCAGAGGCCGAGCGCGAGCATGCAGACGAGATAGATCGTCGTCTTGATCACCCAGGGTCGGTTGAGCCTCGTCGTCTGCATGGTTCCTCCGAGAACACGTTGGGTCGCGCCGAGCCAAGCATCGGCAAGAATCGGGCCTGGGGCCGAGTCTATGCGATTCGCGGGGGGAAGATGGGGGTCTGGAGGGCGTTCCCGGGGCCTGGGGCGGGCACGCGTGTGTGGGGAACGCGTCGGAACCGGGGGAGGCGCTTGGGAGTCAGATGGGAGCGTGACGGAAGGAGGAGACCGATGTCTCGATCGACGGTGATGGCGAAGAAGGCTGGAGCGGTGGCGTTGCTCGGCGCGGCGGTGATGCTGGGTGGGTGTTCGAACGGGATTGAGGGCGCGTTCTCAGGCGCGGCGCTCGGCGCGGGCGGGGGCGCGATCATCGGGAGTCTGTACGGCGGGGCGGGCACGGGCGCGGCGATCGGCGCGGTGTCGGGCGCGTTGGCGGGCGCGGTGATCGGCGACCAGAACGAGCGGAATGAGCGGAATGCGTGGCGCGCGTACGAGGCGCGGTCGTACCGGACGTACGAGGAGCCGAGACACGTGACGGTTTATGAGCGGAGGGTGTATGACTGCCCGCCGGCGCGTCCGTCGAGGCGGTATCACCGGCACTGGTGAGCGTGTTGAGCGGATGTGGCGCGGGAGCTGAGGAGGATCAATCCTCGTCGGCTTCGGGCTCGTCCGCGTCGGTTTGGGGCTGCTGCTTTGCCGCGGCGCGTTTGGCGCTGCGCGGGGGTGGCGTCCAGTGCATGGCGTCGTGGCACTCGTCGGCGAGCGCGCGGTGGAGGCCTTCGTGGTCTCCGATGGTTTCGAGGCAGGCCATGAGCTGATCGACGCGTTGTGGGGGAGATGCGGCGTCGACGGAGGCGAGGGCGGCGTCGCCGAGGGCGTCGATGGCGTTGAGGAACCAGTCGACGGTGGGCTTGGCTTTGGCGGGCTCGACGCGTGCGCGGATGGTGGTGGGTCCGAGCGCGACGATGGGCCATTCCTTGGTGCGCGTGATGGGCTCGTGGACGATGACGATGACGGGGACGCCTTCCTCGTCTGCGCGGGCGCGGAGCGCGCGGCCGTCGACGCCGACGCATCCGGGGGGGTTGAGGAGGTAGCAGCCGGGCTTGAGTTCCTTGCCCTCGAGTTCGGCCATGGAATTGACGCTGGTGATGCGCTTGGCGTCCTGGGCCTTCTGGCGCTTTTGTCTGCGCGCCTCGAGGAGGGGGAGGACGATGCGTGTCATGCGTTCGTAGTCGCGGGCGGCGTGGGCGATGCGGAGGGCTTCGCGGGCGTTTTTTTCGCAGGCGGCGTAGTCGGTGCGGACGAGCGCTTGCGAGGCCCGCTCCATGAGGGAGTCGATGCGGGCGCCACGGGCGCCTGGCGCGAGTGGCGGGTTATCCTCGGAGGGAGAGGGCATGTCGGCGCGCGAGCGAGGTCGTGCGGGCATAGAGGATCAGCCTACCCGATCCGCCATGTTTCGAAGGAGGACGGCCCATCGTTCGGCCTCCTCGGGGAGGCCTTCGGCCAGGTCGTCGGAGAGTGAGACCCAGTCCTTGCGGTCGATGGCGACGGCCATGGCGCTGAGGCGTGTGGTGAGGGAGGCGATGGCCTGGGGGGCGCCATCCATCTGTTCGAATTTCACGCCGAGGAGCTTTCCGCCCTCGTCCATGGTGCGTCGTACGCCGTCCCAGACCGTGGCGATGCTGCCGACGAGTTCGACGGCGTCTTCGGGCTTGCCGGACTGGATGAGGTCGGAGGCCTGGAGGTGGACGGCGCGCATGGAGTCGAGGGAGTCGGCGGTCTCGGTGAGCGCCTGCTTGACGACGGAGCGCGGGTCCTCGGTGACGAGGCGCACTTCGGAGGCGTCGAGTTCCTGTTCGGAGGCGAGGCGGGCGAGTTCGGCGTTGTCGACACGAGCGCCGTCGGTCCAGATCTCGACGATGATGCGGCCGCGTTCGGCGGCCTTGGGCCGGGCCGCGTCGAGGGCCTCGGTGAGATTCTGGGGTGAGGTTCCGGAGAGCAACGCGTCATCGAGGTATAGCCGCATTCCCGGTCTATCGGCCGGATCACCCGTGTGTCCTGAGTCCGAAATCATGAGGAAGCGGGCGCGGATTCGGCTCTTGCGGCTCTTCTGAGGGCCCGGGCCCGCTCTTTGTAGATAAGGCGGAGGTTTCTGGCGTAGATGACGACGCCGGTGGATTGTCCGAGGACGCCGACGACGTCGCGTCTCCAGACGAAGTAGGTGAAGAGGGTGACGCCGCCGCAGAGGGAGAGCCACCAGAAGATCGGTGGCACGATCGAGCGTTTTTCTCGTTCGCTGGAGACCCACTGGACGAGCATTCGTCCGAAGAAGGCGGATTGTCCGGCGAAGCCGAGGACGACCCACCAGACGTTTGCCCATGAGGAGACGTTGAGGGCTTTGAGGACGGGGTGTCGTCGGTTTGCGGCGGCGTTGACGCCTCTGACGGTTTCCCAGAACTGCGGTTCGGTGATGAAGGCGGTGGGGAGGTCGGGGGACGTGGTGAGGAAGCGGTGTGTTTTGGCTTCGGGGGCATCGGGGAGGACTTCGTAGCGGAGCGTGCGGCCTGAGAACTCCATGCGTTCGACGCTGGAGCCTGGGGTTGCGCCGGCGCGGCCTTCGACGAGTTGGGGGCCTGCGACGAGCCAGAAGCCGAGGGCGAGGAGCGCGGCCATGGCGAAGAGGGGTGCGCGTTTCATCCGGCGTTGGCTCCCGCGCGTTCTCGTGCGGAGGAGACGACGTTGTGGGAAGTGGCTGTGACTTCGGCGGAGTCGGTCCATCGACGCCGGTTGAACATCCATCGCATGACGAAGAGGTCGAGGAGACCCGGGATGGCGCGCTGGAGGATGCCCAGCCCGTACTTGGTTTCGCCTGCGGTTCGTGGTCTGTGTGAGACGTCCATCTCGACGACGCGGCCGCCGAGTCGCGCGATGGTGACGGGGATGAAGCGGTGGGCGCCTCGGAACTGGAGGGGGAGGAGGAGTGCGTATTCGCGCTTCATGACTCGGAGGGAGCAGCCGGTGTCGCGGACTTGGTCGGCAAGCAGCCAGCGGCGGAAGAGTCTTCCGACGACGGAGCCGACGCGTCGCACGAGGTTGTCCTTGCGTGCGCGGGATCGGTCGCCCTGCGCGAGGTCGGCGTGTTCGCGCTCGATGAGGTCGATGAGTTTGGGGAAGTCTGCGGGGGCGTTCTGGAGGTCGGCGTCGAGGGTGGCGATGAGTTCGCCGCGGGCGGCGCGGATGCCTGCGTGGAAGGCCGCGGATTGGCCGGCGCCCTTGCCCTTCGGGGTGCGTGTCATGGCGATGACGCGGAGCCAGGGGCGGGTGGAGGCGAGCGCGGCTGCGGTGGCGCGGGTGGCGTCGGTGGAGCCGTCGTCGACGAGGATGAATTCCCAGGAGCGGTTGCGCGCGGCCGCGGCGGGCGCGATGGCGGCCTCGACCTCGCGGACGAGGGGCTCGACGTTCTGCTCCTCGTTGTGCGCGGGGGCGAGGACGGTGATCCAGACGGGGTTGTCCGGGGATGGCATCCGTCGGAGTCTAGCGAACCACGCTCCGTTGCTCCTACACTTGCCCTCACCCCCGTCGCGCACGGCGGGCGCTGACAGTCGCAGGAGACCTCCTCAACCATGCACATGCGCCGAGACGATCACGACCACGGCCCCAAGGTGGTGCCGATCCGGATACTCATCGAGGACCCGGAGGGGCTGACGGGGACGGACAAGAAGGAGTGGGAGATCCTGGCCTCGAAGGGCGAGAGCCTGCTGGAGGCGGCGATGGATGCGGGGATCAACATCGAGCACGCGTGCGGGGGTGTGTGCGCGTGCTCGACGTGCCACGTGTACGTCGAGAAGGGGATGGAGTGCCTGACGGAGGCGACGGAGGCGGAGGAGGATCGGGTGGAGGAGGCGCCCGGGTTGCAGCGCAACTCGCGTCTCTCGTGCCAGTGTGAGATCGTGAAGGAGGGTGAGATCGTGGTGCGGGTTCCGTCGTGGAACCGCAACGCGGTGAAGGAAGTGCCTCACTGAATCGGCGGCCGGGGGCAGGGAGCTGCGAGCCATGCGAGACGACACATTCCATTGGCTGAACGTCGAGCGGATTGCTGAGGAACTTGCGCTGCGGCATCCGGAGATGGAGCCGCTGGAGATCGGGTTCGCGCAGCTGCGCGGCCTGGTGGAGGCGCTGCCGGGATTCGTGGCGCACGAGGGGCACCCGTGCAACGAGAAGATCCTGGAGGCGATCCAGATGTCGTGGCACGACGAGCACGGGGATGAGGACGACGGGCGCGATTGAGCCCGGGTCGCAAAGAGAACATTTTGGTTTGATCTGACGCAGAGCGGGGGTACATTGCGCGTTCCGGTGAAGAGGAGACGCGGGATGCCCAACCGGCGTGAGTTTCTTGCTGCGTCAGGGGGAGCGCTGTTTTCGCTCACGTCTTCGGGCAGGTTGTTTGCGCAGGCGATGCGCGACACGGGAGCGGCCGGGCTTGATGCCGCGGGGCAGTTGTTCCTGCGCGGGAGCCCGATCAACTTTCGTCCGGACGTGGCGAGCCACGCGTTGTTCGAGGGGCTTCCGTTCTGGACGGGGTTCAGTGGGGATCGGTTCCACGGGCCGGGGCATCCGCCGTTTCCGTCGTTGCCGGAGTGGATCGGGTACGGGAACCCGCCGCCTGAGGCGAGCGAGTCGGAGGACATCGTGATCGTCGGCGGCGGGCTTGCGGGTCTGACGACGGCGTATCTGCTGCGTGATCGCAAGCCGCTGCTGATCGAGCACAACTCGAGGTTCGGGGGGAATGCGCAGGGGGAGGTGTGGGGGGGCGTGCCGTACTCGCTGGGGAGCGCGTACTTCATCGAGCCGGATGAGCCGCTGACGAGTTTCTACAAGGAGCTGGGTCTTGATCGGCTGGCGCGCGTGACGCAGGGCACGCCGGGGCCGGACCCGGTGGAGGTCGGGGGTTCGCTGATCGAGGGGTTCTGGAAGGGTGATTGGACGATGTCGCGGGCGGAGCGGGCGTACTTCCAGCGCTACCTCGCGCTCGTGGAGCACGTTGCCGAGAAGGAGTATCCGGAGATCCCGCTGCCGAAGAAGGGGTTTGAGTGGATCCTGGAGCTGGACGCGCGGACGTTCAAGGAGGATGTGGAGGCGCGGTGCGGGGGGCCGGCGCCGGCGCTGTTGGAGGCGGCGATTCAGCAGTATTTCTTCTCGTCGTTCAACGCGGGTTGGGAGCAGGTGTCCGCGGCGGCGGGATGGAACTTCGTCGCGGCGGAGCTGTACGGGCTGTGGGTGCTGCCGGGCGGGGTGGCGACGATGTCGCAGGCGATCTGGACGCGGCTGCTTGCGTCGCTGGGTCAGGAGCGGCTGCGGCGGGAGACGGTGGTGCTGGACGTGCGGCCGCACGACGGGGATGTGCTGGTGACGTGCGGGTACACGGACGGGAGCGTGCGGAGCATCCGCGCGAAGCGGGTGGTGATGGCGTGCCCGAAGTTCGTGTGTCGGCACACGATGGAGGAGTATTTCAAGGCGGACCCGGATCGGCTGAACTCGTCGCTGCAGGTGACCTACAACCCGTACATCGTGGCGAACGTGCTGCTGGACGCGGGGCTGCCGGACAGTTTCTACGACATGTTCCTGGTGGAGGACGGGTCGCTGCCTGATCCGCCCGAGGTGACGCTGGAGGAGTGGCACCGGCCGGTGGACGCGTTGAACGCGTCGTTTGCGTTGCGCGGGACATCGCATCGGAGCGTGCTGACGTTCTACTGGCCGCTGCCTTGGATTCAGGGGCGTGCGTTCGTGGGGCTTGATCTCGATCCGTTGCCGAGGATTGCGCCGTGGTGTGCGCCGCACATCAAGAACGCGCTGGGCGCGTTGGGCATCGGGGAGCATGCGGTGCGGCAGGTGCGGCTGACGAGGTGGGGGCATGCGATGCCGGTGGCGGGAACGCGCTTGCTGGCGGACGGGCATGCGCAGCGGCTGCGGGAGCCGACGCCGGACGGGAAGGTGTTCTTCATCAATCAGGACAACTGGGCGTTGCCTGCTGTGGAGACGTCGTTGCTGGAGGCGTTCGAGTGGGCGCCAAGGGTGGTTGAGGGGCTGTGAGGGGAGTGGTGATCAGAGCGCGTCGGCGCAGCGGCGGATGAGGGCCCAGGTTTCGTCGATGTGTGTTTGCTGCGTGTAGACGCCGCCGATGGCCATGCGGAGGACGTAGCGGCTGGCGCCGGTCGCGTCGGGCAGGGTGGTGTGGGTGAGCACGGTCTCGCGGGAGTCGGTGAGTCTGCGGTGGAGTTCGCGGGTGCGGTCGTCATCGCCTTTCATGCGGAAGCAGACGAGCGAGAACATGCGCGGGCAGGGGAGTTCGAAGCGGTCGTCGGTGGCGAGGAGGGATTCGAAGCGTTCGGCGAGCTGGATGTGACGGCGGATGTGCGCCTGGAGGCCTTCGACGCCATAGGAGCGGAGGACCCACCAGAGTTTGAGTGCGCGGAAGCGGCGGCCGAGGGGGATCTGCCAATCGCGGTAGTCGATGACGGCGCCGGAGTCGGAGGCCTTGTTGCGGAGGTATTCGGGGGTGATGGAGAGTGCGTTGAGCACGGGAGTGCGGTCGGCGAGGAAGAGGGCGGAGCAATCGAAGGTGGTGAGGAGCCACTTGTGGGGGTTGAAGTTGAAGGAGTCGGCGTGCTCGGCGCCTTGGATGATCCAGCGGTGCTCGGGGCAGACGCAGGCTGAGCCGGCGTATGCGGCGTCGACGTGGAGCCAGAGGTTGTGACGTTTGGTGATGGGGGCGATTTCGGCGAGCGGGTCGACGGAGGCCGAGGAGGTTGTGCCGAGGGTGGCGCAGGCGAAGAAGGGGGTGAGGTTTTGCGCGAGGTCTTGTTCGATGGCGCGTGCGAGCGCGTCGGGGCGCATGCGGTGCTGCGCGTCGGTGGGGATGAGGCGGAGATGGTCGGGGAGGAGGCCTGCGATGCGGGCGTCTTTGGCGATGGAGGAATGGGCTTGTACGGAGGTGTAGGCGACGAGTCGTTCGATGGGGGCGTTGTGGGCGGCGCGGGCGCGGTCGCGGGCCGCGAGCATGCAGACGAGCGCGGCTTCGGAGGCTGTGCCCTGGATGACGCCGCCGGGTCGCGCGCCGTCGGCTGTGGCGTGCGTGGAGAGGAAGCGTTCGGGGAGAGCGAGGAGATGGACGAGCCAGTCGAGGACGCGCGTTTCGAGTTCGGTGTAGACGGGTGAGGTGGCCCAGAGCATGCCCTGGGCGTTGAGGGTGGCGGAGAGGAACTCGGCGAGGATCGCGGGGGGTGTGGTGTTGCAGGGGAAGTAGCCGAAGAAGCGCGGGTGCTGCCAGTGGGTGAGGCCGGGCATGATGAGGCGGTTCACGTCGGCGAGGAGGTCATCCCACGGCTCGCCGGTCTGGGGAGCGTGCTCGGGGAGGAGCGCGCTGGTGTCGCCCGGGCGCGCGGGGGAAGCCACGGGCGAGGCTGGGCGCGCGTGCTCGAGTGACTCGAGGTAGTCGGCGGTGAGGTCGGCGAGTTGGTGCGCGGCGCGACGGAAGTCGCTGGTGCTCATCGGTGGCATGCGGCAAGGGTATGCCGCGCGGGGCGCGGCGCACCTTGGGGAGCATGTCGGGCCGGGAGCGCCTGCGTCAGGCGGGCGTCACGGTGCGGACCGCCGGGTTGAGGACCTCGTCGGTGGCGCGGACCGGGTTCGCGAGCATCGCGAGGGCCGTGAGGTCGTCGCGCTGGTGGAGCGAGCCGGTCTGCTCGTCGAGCCGGTCGGCGAGACGGGTCATGGCGAGCGCGATGTTGCGCGAGTTTGCCAGATCGTTCGCGAACGCGCCGAAGTGATCGAGGTAGTGCGTCGTGGGGAGTCGGCGTCCGTAGTTGTCGGCCGCGGGATCGGGGAAGGCGGTCTCGAAGCCGTCGGAGTGCAGCATGAGCACCTCGTCGGGCTGGAGGGTGAAGGTGACCTGGTCGTAGGTTTCCTCGGCGAAGACGCCGAGCAGGCCGCCCTCGGTGTGGACTCGTTCGATGGGGTCGCCGGGGCGGATGCGGAGTGGCGGCGGGTGGCCGGCGCCTGCGATGGTGACTGTTGCGCTGCGGGTGTCGATGAGGCCGTAGACGGCGGAGGCGAACCGTGGGCTTTCGCCCTGACGGCGGATGAGCTCGATGTTGAGTCGGGTGAGGGCTTCGCCCGGGGGGACGAGCCGGTAGGAGTTGCCGACGATGTCCTTCATGGGGAGTGACTTGCACACCACCATGGTCATGAGCGCGGCGGGCACGCCGTGGCCGATGGCGTCGGCGAGGAAGAAGGCGACGTGGTGCTCGTCGAGGCGCTGGACGTCGTAGATGTCGCCGGAGACGTATCCGGCGGGGCGGTAGAGGACGCCGAACTCGGCGCCGCGGAGCGTGGGGAGCGTGCGCGGGAGGAAGTCGCGTTGGACCTGTGCGGCGAGCTGGAGCTCCTCGTGGACGCGGTCCATCTGGCCTCGGAGGCCGGTGGTGCAGCGGCGGTTGGCGCCGAGCTCCTGGAGGAGTGCGCTGACGAACTGCTGGCGCTGGAGGAGCGCGCGGATGTTCGCGGCGAGGACGATGGGGTCGGCCGAGGAGGACTCGACGATGACGGTGTCGGAGTTGAGGCGTGAGGCGCGCTCGTCGATGGTCGGGAAGAGGAAGAGTGCGGGGATGCCTTCTTCTGCGAGTGCGTCGGCGAGGATGGTTGCGGAGGCGTCGGCGCGCGGGAGGATGGCCACGGCTGCGGAGCCGGTGACGGTGGAGCCGTCGGCGAGGGCGTCAGCGAGCGGGAGGAGCTGGAGGGAGGGTGGCGCGGCGCCCGCGGGCCAGTGATCGGCGATGGGGCGCCACCAGTCGGCGTGGGCGTGCTCGAGGGAGTCGGTCGCGATGAGCGTGATCGTACGAGTGGCCATGCGAGCGCCTCTCCTCCTGGCGGAGCGTGGATCGCGCGGGATACGCGCGGTGGAGTGCATCCGATGGCATGAAAATCGGTTCAGCGGGCGCGGCGCTTGAGGGCGTTCACGTCGATCCGCACCACGTCCCCGGGCTTCAATCCGAGCTTGTTCAGACGGCCCCCCGCGGTCTCCAGCGCGAACTGGGCCGGGAACCTCGATTCGTACGGACGGAGGCGGCTCTCGTACGCAAAGTCCGATTCGTCCTCGCGCTGGGGCTCTTCCACCGCCATCTCGTGCACGACGAGGACCCGGCCGGCGCCGTCCAGAAACGCGATGTCGATGGGGACGAGACAGTGGCGCATGACGAACGAGAGGGGCATCGGGTCCGGGAACACGAAGAGCATGCCCTCGTCGGGCGCGATGTGATCCCGATGTGAGAGGCCCTTGACCCGGGTGTCGTTGTCGATGGCCAGCTCAAGTGTGAAGTTTGCGCCGTGAAGGTCGACCTTCACCGTTTCCGGACCCGCGGCGCCGGCCTGCGTGTCGGAGGCTCCGGAGTCCGCGCAGGCGGTTGTCAGGAGGCTCAGAAGGAGCAGGATGGTCATCGCGCGAGCAGCCATGCGTCGTCGTCCGGGGTGAAGGTGATCGGCGTCCGGGGAATCCTATCGAGCGCGAGGCGCGAGGCGAACTCCGCGGCGGACATTGCCTGTTCGGACGCGTCCTCGACGCCCGACCAGCGGGCCAGGAGGGCCACGATGCGTTCGGGCGGGACGCCCCGCGCGCGGTAGTGCGAGAGACGCGTATCGCCGTGGCGCTTGGCGAGGCGTCGGCCGTCGGCGCCCTTGACGAGCGGGAGGTGGAGGTAGGTCGGTGGGGGGCCGAAGCCGAGCGCGCGATAGAGGAGGGTCTGTCGCGCGGCGGAGTCGAGCAGGTCATCGCCGCGCACCACGTGCGTCACTCGCTGTCGCTGATCATCGACGACGACGGCGAGCTGGTAGGAGGGCGTGCCTCGCTTGGTCCATGCGACGAAGTCGCCGATGGTGTCCGCGGGCGTCATGCGTTGCGGGCCGGCGAAGAGGTCATCGAACTCGACGAGGCCTTTGGGCGCGTCGGGGCACGCAAAGCGCCAGTTGGTCTCGCGGCTCTCGAACGGTCGGGGCGCGCTCCAGTCTGCGGGGCGCAGGCTTGAGGGGAATCGCACCTCGTGGCCTGGCGCATCGTCGGCGGTCGGGGCGTCGTGGGGCGCGGAGGCCGCGGCTTCGATCTGCGTGCGCGTGAGTTCGCAGGGGTAGGCGAGTCCGTTTGCGGCGAGCGCGGCCATGGCTTCGACGTGATGCTCGAGGTCGCGCGACTGGATGATGGGCCCCTCGTCGTAGTCGACGCCGAGCCATTCGAGGTCGCGGAGGGCCTGGTCGATGGTCTCGGGTTTGACGCGCGGGGTGTCGAGGTCTTCGACGCGCATGACGATGCGCCAGCCGTTGGCGCGAGCGAGCGCCCAGGTGATGAGGAAGGTCCGCGCGTTGCCCAGGTGCAGCGCGCCGGTGGGCGAGGGGGCCAGACGGGTTCTGGGCGGGGTTGACGCGGGCTCCACGGAACCGAAGATACCTCGACGCGCGGCCATTACGGCGCGCTCACGCGGAGGAGTCATGTCCAAGCTCACGCCCGAGCAGATCAAGAAGCGTCTGGCCGAGACTCCCGAGTGGAGCGAGTTGAACGACGCGATCCAGCGGACCTATCAGTTCAAGGATTTCGCGGCGTCGATACGGTTCGTGAACAGCGTGGCGGCGCTCGCGGAGGAGATGGACCACCATCCGGACATCCTCGTGCGCTACAACAAGGTGACGCTCACGCTGAGCACGCACGACGCGGGGGGCATCACGGCGAAAGACTTCGAGCTTGCGAAGAAGAGCGACGGGGCGATCTGAAAACGCGCGTGCGTCGAATGTGCCGTGGGCGACCAGCGGCGAACCAATGTCGAGCCCTCAGTAGTCTCGCCCCGCGACGCCTTCCGGCGTGTTGTGGAGCGGAAGTTGGGACCACCAGTTCTGATTGAACACGTTCGGGAACGGCTCGGACGCTTGGGCGATCCGGCACGCCGTCGCGTGGCCGTCCACGAACCCCATCGGTATCGGCTCCGCAGGGAATGGGCCGATGCTCGACGCGCGCTGTCGCCGGTTGTACGCCATCGCCGCGTCGTAGAACACGACCTTCTGAGCCGGCGTCCTCACCGCGTGCGCTCGCGGCGCAGTAAACCAGTCCGGCGCGGGTTGCTGGGGTGGCCTCCGGTTCGTCCATACTTCGACCGGGGCTACGAACGAATTGCTGTAGAAATAGTCTGGCACAAACGCTTCGCCCGACGGGGGTTCACGAGCACCGCCCGGGCTGAGCCAAGAGAGCACGTGCTCCGAAAAGGGCGCGACGTCCGACATCAGAAACGGCCAGAACGTCATAGCGTGCCACGGATCCCCGGGCCGGAACCCGAGCCCCGCGTTCGTTTGATACGTCACCGTAGGATCCGGGTCCAGGCACGGGAATCTCTCCCCGTGACCCGCCACGTACAACTCCAACGTAACCTGAATACTCTTGAGATTCGCAAGACTCGCAGCCTCTCCAGACGCCGCACGGACGCTGCGTAACGTGGGAAGCAACAGAGACAACAACAGACCGATCACGCCGATCGAGACCAGCAGTTCGATGAGTGACACACCTCTCGCCGACCAACGCCGCTCATCGACGACCGTCAGGGGCACGGCACGAGTCCGATCGGCGCTTTCAATGGGTTGTACAGCCTGAACTGATGCACCTTCCAGTCCTTCGACGAGTTATCCCACACAAACCAGATACCGAAATACGCAGGAGTGACAACCGGCTTATTCCCTCCGCTCGGCTCCAGAAAATACGTGACCGGGAGCACGACCTCCACGATAGTCAGTCGATTCGCCGCGGGGTCTCCCATAAGACGAGGCCATCGCTCCGGCGCGTTCGTCACGGCACTCACAAACTGATCGTCACGGTGCGGGGTCACCACGCCGTCCTTGGCGCGCAGACGCGCGGTGAGATGCTCCAACGAAATCGGCCTGAAGGCAATCGGCGCCGAGGCGTTCGACCAGAACGAGCGAACATCCTCCATCATCGCGCGGAGCTGTTCCGCGTCGCCGCGCACACGGTCGATGATCTCGTACTTCGCTCCGGTGCGCTCCAGCAGCTGGTGATATCTGTCGAAGTCGCTCACAAGATAGATCGCAAACTGTTCGCTCGCGTCCCTCGACAAGGCTGATCGCTGCTCAAGCCCAAGCCCGCTCAGTTGCGGCGTGGCCCGACTCACACTCGCGATACGGTCACGGATGTCCGCTTCGATCGTGCTGATCGAATCCTTGTTCACGACAACGTCGAGCGTCGGCGCGACCGGCAGCAAGAAAATAGGCACAGTCTGCTCGAGTGCCGATGGTGGACGTTCAACGCGTTCTCGTCCTGCAGCACTCTGGCCGAGCGGAAACGGTATCACCTCACGAATGAGCAGCCCCGCGCCGACACTGGCAACGACTATCGCTATCAACAGCGGGGTTCGCCGGGCAATGTCCGCCATATTTTCCCCAAATCTCGACGGATCAAGGCGCTCGCCCGACCCGAATCAGTTCACACTTCATAGCAATTCACACACTCTGCACACCAGCAACCGCAGCTGACAATGCGATTCTGCGAATCCAACTGAGCACAACCCGAACACGTCTGTGGCGGATTCACCGGGCAGGTCTGCCCTGCGCATTGCTTCGTGATGGTCACCCCAGTCCACGCCTGCACTGAACATACCCCCGTACACCCGCCCGTCGTGCATTGAGCAGGTTGAGCAACCGCCTCACGCAGTGACAACAGCGTGGCGGTCGCGAGGATTCCGATCGCCAAGAGTCGAGTGCCTTTCATGGATATCGCTCCATGATTACGTTCCCAGCACACAATACCCCCAATTTGCTTCGGGGATCAATGCTTAACTTGATGAGAATGTAAGCCAGAGACGGGAACACTCAGATCTGAGTTTCTTACGCGGGCCGGGCGGAAAGCTCCGATACCAGCCGCGCCAACTCGTTGATGTTCCTGGAGTTGAGAACGCCTCGCACCCGGTCATCCGCCGCTGCGGTCTTGTCCAGCGCCTTCTCCACCTTCGCCCACAGCTTGTCCGCCTTCGCGCCCGGCTCCGTCACCGCGAGGTCCGACACGAGCTCGGAGAGCTTCGCGAGCGTGATCGAGTCGAGGTGCGCGTAGTACCGCTTGACGATGCCGCGCTGGTAGGAGGAGAGGTGCTGACCCTTGGCCACGATCAGGGCTCGTAGCGGCCGAGGGCGAGGGAGACGTTGTGCCCGCCGAAGCCGAAGGTGTTGTTGAGGACGTGGCGGACCTTTCGGTCGCGCGCGGCGTGGGGGACGAAGTCGAGGTCGAAGCCGTCGTCCGGGTTGTCGCAGTTGATGGTGGGCGGCACGACGCCGAAGCGGATGGCGTTGACGCAGGCGATCATCTCGACGCCGCCGGAGGCGCCGAGGCAGTGCCCGTGCATGGACTTGGTGGAGGACATGAGGAGCTTGCCGCCGCGGGACTTGTGGGCGTGCTCGCCGAAGACGTTGCCGACGGCTGCGACTTCTGCGGCGTCGCCGAGGGGGGTCGAGGTGCCGTGGGCGTTGATGTAGTCGATGTCGGTGGGGTTGAGGCCGGCGTACTGGAGTGCGACGCGCATGGCGCGGGCCGCGCCCCGCCCCTGCTCGTCGGGCGCGGTGATGTGCGCCGCGTCGGAGGTGGCGCCGGCGCCGAGCAGCTCGCAGAGGATCTCTGCGCCGCGGGCCTTGGCGTGGTCCTCGCTCTCGAGGACGAAGACGCCTGCGCCCTCGGCGAGCACGAAGCCGTCACGGTCGCGGTCGAAGGGGCGCGAGGCCTTCGCGGGCTCGTCGTTGCGCGCCGAGAGGGCGCGCATGGTCATGAACGCGGCGACGCAGATGGGCGAGATGGCCGCCTCGGCGCCGCCGGCGATCATCACGTCGGCCTCGCCGCGCTGGATGACGTGCATGGCGTCGCCGATGGAGTGTCCGGAGGAGGCGCAGGCTGTGGCGTGTGTGGAGGAGGGGCCCTGCAGGCCGTAGCGGATGGAGACGTTGCCCGAGCAGGAGTTGACCATGAGCTTGGGCACGGTGAAGGGGGAGACGCGGTCGGGGCCCTTGGCGGCGAGGAGCTGGACGCCCTCTTCGATGGTTCGGATGCCGCCGATGCCGGAGCCGACGATGACGCCGCAGCGCTCGCTGTTTTCCTTGGTGAAGTCGATGCCGCACTGCTCGACGGCCTCGATGGTGGCGGCGAGGCCGAGCTGGCAGTATCGGTCGATGCGTCGCGCTTCGCGGTGGTCGATGCGCGAGGCGGGGTCCCAGCCCAGAACCTGGCCTGCGATGAGGACGGCCCAGCGGTCCTTCCAGGCGTTGAACTCCTCGCCCTCGATGCGGTTGATGCCGGAGCGGCCGGAGACCATGGCGTCCCACGTGGACGAGGCGTCGTGACCGAGGTTGGTCACGGCGCCCATGCCCGTGATGACGACGCGTCGTCGGTCGTGAGTTCGCTTGGACATAGCAGCAGCCAGCGCTCGCGGCTTTCCGACTCGGGAGGGGTCACGCCCTCCGGGTCAGGAGGCCGCCTTCTGGGACTGCGCCTTGACGATGAAGGAGATGGCCTGACCGACGGTCTGGATCTTCTCGGCCTCCTCGTCGGGGATGGACGTCTCGAACTCGTCCTCGAACTCCATCACAAGCTCCACCGTGTCCAGGGAGTCGGCGTTGAGGTCGTTGACGAACGAGGTGTCGCGGGAAATCTCCGCCTTGTCGACGCCCATCTGCTCGGCGACGATCTCGATCACCTTCGCTTCGATCTCTTGCTCGGTCACGTTCTTGTCTCCGAGAGGCTTCCCGACAGAACAATCGGGAGAAGGATGGGGGGCGAACGCCCCGCGATTGACGATCGGCGGAGTGTAGCGGCGTCCGGCCCGACCGCCAACGCCCGACCAACCCGCCAGGTGAGTGTTTGCTAGCACATGGTCATGCCGCCGTCCACGGTGATGACCTGCCCGGTCAGGTAGCCCGCGTCGTCGGACGAGACGTATGAGACGGCGGCCGCGATGTCCTCGGGTTGGCCCAGACGGCGCACCGGGAGGCCTTCGAGGATCCGGTTTCGGATGTCCTCCGGGAGGACGGCGGTCATGTCGGTCTCGACAAAGCCCGGCGCAACGACGTTGGCCGTGACGCCCTTGGGCCCGAGCTCGCGCGCGATGGAGCGCGCGAGGCCGACGAGCCCGGCCTTCGCGGCCGCGTAATTCGCCTGGCCCGCGTTGCCGACCAGCCCCGAGGTGGAGCCGATGCAGACGACTCGACCGAAACGGTTTTTCATCATGATGCGCGCGGCGGCGCGCGCGGCGACGAACGCCGAGGTGAGATTGGTGCGGATCACCGTCTCGAAATCCTCATCGCTCATGCGGAGCATGAGGCCGTCCTTGGTGATGCCCGCGTTGTTGACGAGGATGTCGAGCCTGCCCTCGACATCGGCCACCTTCTCGACCGCGCGCTGCAGGCCCGCGGGGTCCGAGACGTCGATGACGAGCGTGGACCCGGAGCCGCCGGCGCCCTCGATCTCGGTCTTCACCTCGTCGAGCGGGCCCTGCGAGCGGGACGCGAGCACAACGTGCCGGCCGTCGCGCGCCAGACGCAGTGCGATCGCGCGACCGATGCCGCGGGATGCGCCCGTGACCAATGCCACACGCCGGGTTGATGCGTTGTCACCTGCCATGTCCGATCTCCTGATGCGGCGTGCGGCGCGGGGGCGTTACGGGGTGGCGCCGTCGAGCTCGGCGAGACTTGCGGCGGTCTTCACCGATGTGGGGGCGCCCGCGAACACCCATCCCCCGCTGTCCGTGGGGCGGGCGCGCCAGCCCGTCAGATACGCCGGCTCGCCCTTGGGCTTCACAGCGATGGCGAGGGTGTAGCCGTCGTCGGCGCTCGTGAGGGTGACGATGCGCACGGCCTCGACGTCGGTGGTGGCGCGCGACCAGGCGCCGGAGGCGCGGAGGTTGGCCAGTGTTTCCTTGGCGAGCGGGTCGAGCATGGGCTCGACAGCCGAGGCGTCGCCGTGCGCGAGCGCCTTGGCAAAGGCGATGGCGCTGCGCGCGATGGATTCCTCGGTGGGCGCGGCGGACTCGGCGAACTGCACCTTGGGGTCGGTGAGCATCGAGCCGACGTTCACCGGGACGGGCGCGGCCGGTGGCGGGGGAGGGGGTGGCGGCGGAGGCGGGGCCTTCTTCTTCCCGCAGCCGGGCGCGACCAACAGCGATGCGCACACCAGCAACGCCGGCAGCGCGGTCCAGACTCGTCTCAGGCGCTCAGGCCCCGGGTTCATCATGCGTCTCCACCTTGATGGTCCGATCGATCCGCCGCATCAGCCCTGCGAGCACTCTACCCGGCGCCAACTCGTGCATCACGGGCACGGCGCCTGCGGGCGTCTTCACGTTGGCCACCATCCACACGCACGACGCGTCCCAGCGCACCGGCGCCATCAGCTGCTCCACGAGCCGCTTCTTGATCTCCGCGGGATTGTTCGTGTGCGGCTGGGCCGTGACGTTCGAGACGACCACGCACCTGGGCGCGCGGATCTCGACGGACTCGAGAGCCTTCTCGAGGCGTTCCGCGGCGGGCGCCATGAGCGGGGAGTGAAAGGCGCCGGCCACTGCGAGGCGTGTGGCGCGCAGGCCGAGGGACTCCGCGACTTTGGCCGCGCGATCGCACGCGGAGGAATGGCCGGAGAGGACGATCTGCCCGGGGGCGTTGAAGTTGGCGGGGACGAGGGCTTCGTCCCGGGCCGCGTCGGAGCAGACCTGGCGGGCCTGCTCCTCGTTGGCGCCGATGAGGGCGACCATGCCGCCGTCGCTTGCCTCGGCCGCGGCCTGCATCGCGGCGCCTCGGAGGGCGACGAGTCGGAGGCCGTCTTCGAAGGACATTGCGCCCGCGAGGTGGAGCGCGGTGTATTCGCCCAGTGAGAGGCCTGCGCTTGCCAGGACGGCGGGCGCGCCGGCCGCGGACCACGCTTCCCAGGAGGCGATGGCCGTGGTGTAGAGCGCGGGCTGCGCGACGTCGGTTCGGTTGACGCGTTCCTCGGCGCCGGCGAAGCACAGGGCGGAGAGCCGCTGGCCGAGCGCATCGCCGAGCGTCGCGTCGGCCTTGGCGAAGACGGCCGCGGCTTCCTTGCGGTCGGACGCCCAGGCGTGTCCCATCCCGACGCGTTGCGCGCCCTGCCCCGGACACAGCAGAATGATCGGCTCACCTGTCGTCATCTCGTCTCGCTCCCGCGTCTCACACGCGCCACAGGCTGCTCCCCCAGGTGAGCCCGCCGCCGAACGCGACCATCAGCACCAGCTCGCCCTCCTTCACGCGCCCGGAGCGGCGGACCTCATCGAGGCAGATGGGGACGGAGCCGGCTGAGGTGTTGCCGTAGCGGTCGATGTTCACGTAGAGGCGGTCTTCGGGCAGGCCGAATCGCTCGCGCGACGCCTCGAGGATGCGCGCGTTGGACTGGTGACAGATGTAGTGGTGCACGTCCTCGGGCTTGAGGCCCGCCTTCTCGAGCGTCTCCTGGATGAGATCGCCGAACGTGCGCACCGCGAACTTGAACACCTCGCGCCCGTTCATGTGCAGCACGTTGAGCTTGTCGAGGTCGGGCTCCGTGCCCTCGGGGTAATCCCACTTCGTGCGCGGCAGGTAGAGGTCCTTCCACCCCGAGCCGTCCGCGTGCATGGCCTGCGCGATGACGCCCTTGGACGTGTCGTCCGTCGCGCTCAGCACGGCGGCGCCCGCGCCGTCACCGAACAGGATCGCCACGCCCCGGTCCGTGTAGTCGAGGATCGACGACATGTGATCGCACCCGATCACGCCGATGCGCCGGTGCACCCCGCCGCGGATCATCTCGTGCGCGAGGTTGATCGAGTACACGAACCCGGAGCACGCGGCCGCGAGATCGAACGCCCCCGCGCCCACGGCGCCCACCTCGGCCGCGACGCGGCACGCCGTGGCCGGGCACACCATCTGGTTCGTCACCGTCGCCAGGATCACCAGGTCAAGGTCCTTTGCCTCGATCCGCGCGTCGTCGAGCGCACGCCGGAGCGCCGTGGCGCTCATCCACAGCGTCCCCTCCCCCTTCTCGACATCGCACTTGCGCCGCTCGCGGATGCCCGTGCGCTGCACGATCCACTCGTCGGACGTGTCGAGGATCTTCTCGAAGTCCGCGTTGGTCATCTTGCCGGGCGGGACGCACGAGCCCGTGCCCGCGATCCGCACGCCGATGGCGCGCCGCTCTCCCGCCCCGCGCGCACCCGCTCTCGCTGGTTCGTTGCCGCTCATGCCGATCGCTTCGCAGGCGCCGACGCGCCCTCGTCCTCATCGCCCTCGCCCGCGGCCTCCCCCGTCACTTCCGCGAGCTCCGCCAGACGCGCCACGATCGCTTCGTTCAGCCTGGACGTCACCAGCTCGCGCGAGTTTCGGATCGCCGCGGCGATCGTCCGCGCCTGGGAGCTCCCGTGGCAGATCACGCACGTCCCGTTCACGCCGAGCAACGGCGCCCCGCCGTACTCGTGATAGTCGTTCTTCTTGTACAGCGCCTTCGCCACCGGCTCGAGCTGCAACGCCAGCTCCGGATCATGCTCGGCCACGGCCTGGAAGATCGCCTTGAACAGGCTCTGCGCCAGGCCCTCCGTGAGCTTCAGCATGATGTTGCCGACGAACCCGTCGCACACCAGCACGTCCGCCACGCCCTCCAGCAGGTCGCGCGACTCGGCGTACCCCACGTAGTTCATCCCGGGCGTCTCGCGCAGGATGTCGCGCACCTGCTTGGTCAGGTCCGTCCCCTTCCCCTCCTCCGACCCGATGTTTACCAACGCGACCCGGGGCCGCTCGATCCCGTACACGTGGCGCGCGTATGTCTCCGCCATCACGCCGTACTGCGCCAGGTGCGTAGGCCTGGGCTCCGGGTTCGCCCCCACGTCGCACATGATCAGCGGACCCCTGGGCGTCGGGATCGTCACCGCGATCCCCGGCCTGTGCACGCCCTTGAGCCGACGCATGTGCATCGTCGCGCCCGAGACGCACGCCCCCGTGTTCCCCGCGGAGATGATCACGTCCGCCCGCTGCATCCCGAGCCGCTCCGCCTTGGGCGAGCCGAGCACCGACATGCGGACGATCGAGGAATCCTTCTTGCTCTTCACCGCCTCGACCGGGGACTCGTCCATCCCGATCACCTCGCCGGCGTGCGCGATCGACACCCGCGGGTCGTTCACCCGCCGGTCCTTGAGCACGTCTTCGATGATGTCCCTCGGCCCGACCAGCGTGAGGTGGTCGTCCGCGTGCAGGGATGGAAGTGCCTGGATGGCGCCCTTCAGGATTTCGTCGGGCGCATGATCGCCGCCCATGACGTCCAGCGCCAGGCGCATGGGCTTAAGCCCCTTCGACGCCGATGCCCAGCTTCGGCACGGAAATCCTCAGGCCCGCACGGACGTACCCGGACTCCTTGCACACCCGATGATGCATCTTCGGCATGCCCGACAGCGGGTCCACCGTCGGCGTCGGCGCCTCGATGGCATGGTGGGCGCGACCACGACGGGTGCGGCCTGGGGAAAGTCGATGTGTAGGATGCATGGCTGGACCTCGATCTGCGTGCGAACAGGGCCGGTGAAGGTAGCCCCCCCGCCCCCCAATGTCAACGAACCTTCATCTCCCCCCTCCCCACCCCCCCACCGCTTGGACGACCTCCCTTCCGCCCGCTAAACTACCCCTCCCACGCATCCAAACACCGGATGCACGCCTCCCTAGCTCAGTTGGTAGAGCAGCTGACTCTTAATCAGCGGGTCGAAGGTTCGAGTCCTTCGGGGGGCACTTTCCCACTTCCGGGTCACGCGGGGCCCTCGGCCCACGCCGCGCGATAAACCCCTTCCGGGCGTCACCATCTTCTCTCACGCGCACCGGGACCAGTATGCCCAAATCCACACCCCCCACCCTCGACACACGCGGCTTCGAGCAGAGCATCCGCGTCCGACAACTCACGCTCGACGACTACGACGCCGTCACACGCATCCAGGAGCGCTGCTTCCCCGGCATGCCCACCTGGTCGCGCGACCAGTTCGCCAGCCAGGTCGCCACCTTCCCCGACGGCCAGCTCTGCGTCGAACTCGAGGGACGCATCGTCGCCTCCTCCTCCTCCCTCATCGTCGACTTCGACCACTACGAGCACTGGCACAACTGGCGCGAGCTCTCCGCCAACGGCACCATCTCCAATCACGATCCCGAGGGCGACACGCTCTACGGCATCGAGATCATGGTCGACCCCGACTTCCGAGGCCTCAAGCTCGCGCGCCGCCTCTACGAGGCCCGCAAGGAGCTCGCGCGACAGCACAACCTCCGACGCATCGCCATCGGCGGACGCATCCCCGGCTACGGCGACCACGCCGAGAAGATGTCCGCGCGCGAGTACGTCGAGGCCGTGATCGACAAACGCCTCTACGACCCCGTCCTCACCGCCCAGCTCGCCAACGGCTTCAACCTCCGCAAGCTCATCCCCAACTACCTCCCCTCCGACTCCGCCTCCCGCGGCTACGCCACCTTCCTCGAGTGGCCCAACCTCGACTACACCGACGAAACACAGCGCCGCTTCCGCGCCGTCTCCATCGTGCGCATCTGCCTCGTCCAGTACATGATGCGACGCATCCGCTCCTTCGAGGAGTTCGCGCAGCAGTGCGAATACTTCACCGACGTCGGCTCCGACTACAAGGCCGACTTCGTCGTCTTCCCCGAGCTCCTCACCACCCAGCTCCTCTCTCTCGTCGAGACGCAGCGCCCGGGCCTGGCCGCGCGGCAGCTCGCCGAGTACACCCCCAAGTACATCGAGCTCTTCCGGGACCTCGCGATCCGCTACAACGTCAACATCATCGGCGGCTCCACCTTCACCGTCGTCGATGAGACCCTCTACAACGTGGCCTACCTCTTCCGGCGCAACGGCACCATCGCCACGCAGCACAAGCTCCACGTCACTCCGAACGAGCGCAAGTGGTGGGGTGTCACGCCCGGCAACCGTGTCGACGTCTTCGACACCGACCGCGGCAAGATCAACATCCAGGTCTGCTACGACGTCGAGTTCCCCGAGATCTCCCGCGTGGCCGCCGAGCAAGGCGCCAACATCATCTTCGTCCCCTACAACACCGACGAGCGTTACGGCTATCTCCGCGTGCGCCACTGCGCCCAGGCCCGCGCCATCGAGAACCAGCTCTACGTCGCCATCTCCGGATGCGTCGGCAACCTCCCCTTCATCGAGAACGCCGACATCCACTACGCGCAGTGCGGCGTCTTCACCCCCTCCGACTTCCCCTTCGCGCGCGACGCCGTGGCCTCCGAATCCGTCCCCAACATCGAGACCGTGGTCATCCACGACGTCGACGTCGAACTGCTGCGGCGCAATCGTGTCGACGGCACGGTCCGCCCCTGGACCGACCGACGCAAGGACCTCTACACCGTGCGCTACCGTCCGGGGGGCAGCGAGCCCGTGGACGTCTGAGCGCGCGCCGCTCGATCCAGCATCCCGCTTCACCCGTGAGGAGGTGAACGCCGGTGAACCTCCTCGAGACACGCAACTCCCGGCGCGCCCTCTTCGCGCTGCTCTATCTCGCCGAGGGCGCCCCCATCGGCTACCTCTGGTGGGCCTTCCCCGCGCGCCTCAACGACGCCGGGCTCGACGCCAAACAGATCGCCCTCGTCACCGCCTCCCTCACGCTCGTCTGGGCCTTCAAGTGGCTCTGGGCGCCGCTCGTCGACGCGACACGCCACACAAGATGGGGACTCCGGGGCTGGATCATCTCGGCACAGGCCCTCATGGGCCTCACGCTCCTCCCGCTCGCGTTCACGCCCGTCTCGGAGAGCACGCTGCCCTTCCTGTGGGGTTGCTTGCTGCTGCACGCGTTTTGTGCCGCGACGCAGGATGTGAGCATCGACGCGCTCGCGATCCGCTCGACACCGCCAGCAGACCGTGCGCATGTGAACGCGTGGATGCAGATCGGGCTGCTCGCGGGCCGAGCGATCTTCGGCGGCGGCGCGCTCTATCTCGAAAGGCACTTCTCCTCCACCACCGTCGTCCTCGCCCTCATCCTCTCCATCTGGCTCATTGCCTCAGTCGTCCTCCTGCTCGTCCACAACCCCTCCTTCGAAAAACCCACACTCCCCCCCCACCACCGCGCGCGAGCCTTCCTCTCCATCGTGAAAGAAGTCGCGCGCAGGCCTTCGACGTGGTGGGCGCTCCTCCTCGCCGCCGTCGGGGGCGCGGCCTACGAAGCCCCCGCAGGGCTCGCCACCAAGACACTCCTCGACCACAACGTCCCGCGCGAAACCATCGGGCCCTTCCTCGCCATCACCGCCATCCTCTGCATGTCCCTCGGCGCCCTCGCGGGCGGCTGGTTCGC
Source organism: Phycisphaerales bacterium (assembly GCA_050174775.1). GTDB lineage: Bacteria > Planctomycetota > Phycisphaerae > Phycisphaerales > UBA1924 > CAYPGJ01. Next base: position 204,212 of record JBFXJP010000003.1, on the reverse strand, counting down.
CGACCGCGTCAACCGCGCCCGCGCGTCACGCATCCTCCTCTTCCTCCTCGCCCTTCAGACCACACTCCTCGCGCTCACTCTTTCAGGGTCCGGGGGCGGAGGCGGGGCCGACTCTCCGGGGGTCGGACAACGCGCCATGCTCGTCCTCGCGGGCATCTACCTCCTCCTCGGCGCCTACAACGCCTCCACCTACGCACTCTTGATGGACATCGCCGATGAACGCCTCGCCGCCACCCAGTTCTCCGCCTGCATGGCCGCGACGAATCTCTGCGAATCCTGGTCCATCGCCCTCGCCGGGACACTGATCGTGAGCCAGGGATACCCGGTGGCGTTCTTCGCGGTGGCCGTGCTGTCGCTGGTGGCGTGGCCGGCAATCAGGCCAACGGAACCACGGCTGTCGACGAATCGAGATTCCTGAATCGCAGTGCGCGAAGTCTTTGCCCCCACGCATGCCTTACAGATCACCGATGGCTACAGCGCGACTTAGGTACTTGGTTCTGCGACGCCGATGTCCGGACAACGAGCCGCTCCACACCCACAGCCTTTGCCAGTCCACGCACCGTGACTTTCCTTCAGAATAAACGGCACGAGGAGCAGACCCGCCAGTGGATCGGCCCAATCCCAGCCGAACATGGCGTTGGCCATCAGTCCCGCAAAAGTGCCAAGCGACAACCACCAGCACACAAGAGTCTGAATGCCGTCCGCTCGCACCGATGCACTGTTCAATTCGCGGGCAACTCGTTGCTTTGCGACGAATAATGCGGGCATCACGATCAGCGAAACACCCGTCAGTGCAAGCCCCACAATGCTCTCGCTGGCATCTGGTCCCCATCCGAGCAGCCGGCGCGCGCTCTCGACGCTGATGTACGCGGCGAGCAAGCACAGCAAGAAAGCCATCCACCGACCTGTCACCCGCTCAACGCGCGCCGACCTCGCTGCAATCGGGCGCCGTTCGGCGAACAACCGCCAAGCAATCACCGCCGCGCTCGCTGATTCGATGAAGGAATTGATGCCGAATCCGATGAGGGCAACGGAGTTTGCCAATTCTCCGGCCCACACGGCCACGATCCCCTCCACAACATTCCAAACCAGAGAAGCGCCAGCACACCACCACCCCACACGTACCCATCGTGCGCGTCGAGAGGCGGATTCCTCCACCGTTGCAGGCCCAGATCCGCCGGCTCGAATTCGACCGTGCTTAGCGCGAAGAAAACCCCACGTCGACAATGATGAACGGTCACCCGACACGAGGATCGCCTTCGCTGACTCGCTTTTCATCGTTCTGTAGGAACGATCGCATCGATTCCCACACAAACGCGATCGAACTCAGTGCGATGCAAATACCGACGCCCGTGATGGTCCAAACCTCCACTCGCTGAGCGCCGAACCCAAGCCAAAGAGAGACCGCAGCGAGCAATTGCAGTGCCACGAAACGGGACATGAACTCGCCGGTCGACAGCTTCCGCCTCGCAGCCACTCGAAATGGAAATGCCATAACGCTTCACCCTCCGTTCGAAGGCTGAGACGAACAAACAACGAAGAATGCTACACGCGTGCCGCCCGCCGAATCAAACATTAAACAGGAAGTGGCACACGTCCCCGTCCTTCATCACGTACCCCTTCCCCTCCACACGCATCTTCCCCGCCTCCTTGATCGCCTTCTCCGTCTTGTGCGCCTCGAGGTCCCCCACCGAGTAGATCTCGGCCCGGATGAAGCCGCGCTCAAAGTCCGTGTGGATCACCCCGGCCGCCTGAGGCGCCGTGGCCCCCACCGGCACCGTCCACGCCCGCACTTCCTTCGGGCCCGCCGTGTAATACGACTGCAGGCCCAGCAGCTCGTACGCCGCGCGCGCCACCGAGTGCAGCGCGGGCTCGCTCAAGCCGATCGACTCGAGCATCTCCTTCCGGTCCGCCTCATCCAATTCCGCCAGCTCGCTCTCGATCTTCGCGCACACCGGAACCACGCCCATCCCCTCGGAAGCCGCGTGCTTCCGCACGGCCTGCGCCAGCGGCCCCTCACCCTTGGGATCATCCTCCGACACGTTCGCGATGTACAGCACCCGCTTCCCCGTAATCAACCCCAGCGACTTCACCGCGGCCTTCTCCTCCGGCTTCTCGAAGCTCACCGAGCGCGCCGGCTTCCCCTCATTCAGCACCGGCGCCAGCTTTTGCAGCACGGCATAGCGCACCAGCGCCTCCGGGTCCTTGCTCCGCGCGGCCCGCTCCGCCTTGGCCAGCCCGCCGTCCACCGTCTGCAAGTCCGCCAGCACTAGCTCCGTCTCGATCGTCGAGATGTCCCGCAGCGGGTCGACCGACCCCTCCACGTGCGTCACGTCCTCACCGCCCGCGGCCTTGTCGAAGCAACGCACCACGTGCAGGATCGCGTCGACCTCACGGATGTGCGACAGGAACTTGTTGCCCAGCCCCTCCCCCTGGCTGGCGCCGCGCACGATGCCCGCGATGTCCACAAGCCGCAGCGCCGCAGGGATGATCTTCTGCGTCTGGATGTGCGTCGCGATGGTCTTGAGGCGCGTGTCGGGGATGGGCACCACGCCGACGTTGGGCTCGATGGTGGCGAAGGGGTAGTTGGCCGCGAGCGCGCCCGCGTTGGTCAAGGCGTTGAAGAGTGTGGACTTGCCGACATTGGGCAGCCCGACGATGCCGGCTTCCATGTGAGTCTCTCCGCGTGGCCCGCGTGTTTGGGGCCGAGAGGGTAGCCGCGCCGCCCCCTCCGGTCACTCCGACTCGCCCTGCCCCGCATTGCCCGCCGGGAGCGCCCGTTGCCCCTCCCGTTCCTCATCCCCATCACTCGACAGCGCGACGAACTCCCCCCACGAGACTTTCTTGCGGCACGCCTTGGTGAGCAGCGGCAGAAAGTCATCGCGCAGCGCCTCCTCCGCGCCGAGCCGCTCGAGGTGCCACGACCACATCTGCGAGTCGAGGAGCGTGTACCCGCGCCGGCGCAGGTGCGCCACGAGGTGGACCAGGCACACCTTCGAGGCGTCCGTCCCGCCCTTCTCCGGAAGGGAGAACATCGATTCCCCGAAGAACGCCCCCCCGATCGACACGCCGTAGAGCCCCCCCACCAGCGTCGCCGTGCCGTCCTCCTCCGTCAGCCACGCCTCGACCGAGTGCGCGTGGCCCGCGTCATGAAGCAGCCGATACGTCCGGATGATCGTCTCGTCGATCCACGCCCCCGGGCGTCTGGGGTCCGCGCACCCCACGATGGTCGCGGCAAACGCCTTGTCCGATGTGACCACGAACCTCCCCGAGCGCACCTTCTGACGCAGCGACCTCGGCACGTGGAACCCGCGCTCCCCGCTGGGGACCGGCGCTGTGATCGGAATCACGCCACGAACCTCCGGATTGTGCCAGTGGATCTCCCCGGAGTGGATGTCCGCCATCGGAAAGAAGCCTTTCCGATAGGCCCCCAGAATCTGGGAGACGACCTGCTCCGCGATGGTCTTCGGACGCTTCACGAAGTGACGGTATCACGCCCTTTATGCGCACCGTGCTCCGTCGATATGGCCCTCTCGACATTTTCAAGGAAAAGGTGCAGCACGACCTGGTGGGCCTCCTGGATGTGGGCGGTGTCACCCCCCGCCGCGTCGTCAGGAACCACTATCGGATGGCTGCAGAGCCCCTTTGCCGCCCCCCCACCCTTGCCGAGCAGCCCGATGCGCTCCATCCCCAGCCTCTGTGCTATCTGCAAGGCCTTCAAGACGTTAGGACTTGCCCCGCTCGTCGTGAACACCACCAGCACGTCCCCGGACTTCCCGAACGCCTCCACCTGCCTTGAGAACACCGACTCGTATCCGAAGTCGTTGGCAATACAGGTGATAGCCGTGGGGTCGGCGTTGAGGCAGATGGCCGGGAAGGGCCTCCTGGGGTTCCGGTATTTCCCCACGATTTCCTCGGTGAGGTGCATGGCTTCCGCGGCCGAGCCGCCGTTGCCGCAGGTGAGGAGGGTGCGGCCGGCGAGGAGCCGGTCGGCGATGAGGGTGGCCGCGGCGTGGATGTCGGGGGCGATGGCGTTGAGGGAAGCCACGGATTTGGCGGCGCGGTCGATGCGTTCGCGGACGAAGTCGAGGGTCATGGGAGGAGTGTCGCAGAGGAACGGGGAAGGGGAAAGGGAGAGGAGTGCGGACGGAAGGGCGGGTGCGCGATACCATCTCCCCCTGCGCGCGGCGGCTGCCGGGCTAGTCGCGCGGTGTGTTCGAGGGTGTAGCTCAGCCCGGTAGAGCAGCGGACTTTTAATCCGTTGGTCGAGGGTTCGAATCCCTCCGCCCTCACTTCAGGAGAGTCATGGACCAGCGCGCTGCACGGCGCGCGACGGAGCACGGGAGGGATCGCGAGGCACGGATGCTCGTTGTTCACGCCAATTGGTCGGGTGGGTGGGTGCATCTCTGGGGGGAAGCGCTGTCGTCGCGCACGACGGCGGGAGAGCATGCGCACCCGTTTGCCGCGGATGCTGAGACATTGCGCTCCGCGCTCGGGCTGGGCGAGCTGTGTGAGGGGAAGGAATCCACGATTCGGGTGAAGTTGCCGACACGGGGTGAGAGACCTGAGCCGAGCCCGAGGCTGGCGCACGCCGGTGCGGGTGTAGATGGAGAGACGTCGGAAGAAGTGGAGATCGCGCTGCGCGCGTGGGAGGTTCCGACGGTGCGGATCGGGGTCGGTCGCGCGCTCGAGGCGCTGGAGCGCGTGGAGGACCGGGATCACGTTGGGGAGAACGGGGAGCGGCTGTTGGCCGGGCCGGGCGTGGTGTTCTTTGCCACGGCCGCACGGCTCGCGCGCTCGCTGCAGGCGGACGAGCGGTTCGTGCCTGCGCTGCTGCAGGAGGGGACTGGGGCGCTCAAGGGGACGTGGCAGCCCTGGCTGGCGGACGAGTCGAGCGTGGAGCGGGTGTCTGCGCTGGTGCGGGCGATGCCGGGGGTGGCGCGCGCGGCGGACGACGCGTTCGAGCATGACGCGTGGGCTATTTGTGAGGACTTCCTGTGGCGCGTGATGGACGCATCGGTGCGCGAGGCGCTCACGCGCGAGTCGTTCATCGAGGCGGTCGAGGGGCGGGAGACGAGCGACCCTGTGGTGGCGTGGCTGAACGGGCTGCTCGCTGAGGGTGAGTCTGTCGGTGTGAAGTCGGAGGGGCGGACGACCGCGTTGCGGTCGGTGCGGCAGTGGCTTGGGAATCTCGAGGATCGTGGGCGCGGCGGGGCGTTTCGTCTGCTGTTCCGGCTGGAGGAGCCGGAGGACACGTCGATCGTGAGGAGCGGGGGCGCAGAGGCGAAGTGGGGGTTGTCGTTCCATCTCAGGTCGGTGGAGCGCGCGGAGGCGGAGATCAGCGCGGAGGAGATCTGGGCGCTGGGGGCGGATCGCGCGTCGGTGGGCGGGCTGGTGGTGGAAGGGCCGCAGGATTTGCTGCTGGCGGAGCTGGCGCGCGCATCGCGCGTGTATGCGCGGATCGAGGATGCGCTCTCGGGGACTGAGCCGACGGGCCTGACGCTGAACACGAGGCAGGCGTACGAATTCCTGCGCGAGGTGAGCCCGGTGCTGATGGAGCAGGGGTTTGCCGTGGATTCGCCGACGTGGTGGGACACGCCCGCGTCGCGGCTGGGCGCGAAGCTCGTGGTGCGCTCGGACGAGATGGAGGCGGTGACGGGGGGTGGGGGCGGGAGCGGTCGCGCGGGCGAGACGACGGTGGGGATGGACACGCTCGTGTCGTACTCGTGGCAGATCGCTGTGGGCGACACGACGCTCTCGCTGCGCGAGTTCGAGATGCTCGCCAAGGAGCAGGCGCCGCTGATCCGTGTCGAGGGGCAGTGGGTGGAGATCCGTCCGGAGGACGTGCGCGCCGCGGTGCGGTTCCTCAAGGAGAACCCGGGCGGGAACGCGCACGTGTCGGAGGTGCTGCGGCTGGCGTATGCGTGGGACGCTGAGCGCGCGGGGATGGCGATGCTCGGCATCGAGGCCACGGGTTGGGTTTCCGCGCTGTTCTCGAGCGAGGCGGAGCGGTTGCCCATGCTGGAGCAGCCGCAAGGATTCCGGGGCGCGCTGCGTGCGTATCAGGCGCGCGGCATGTCGTGGCTGGCGTTCCTCGAGCGTTTCGGGCTGGGGGCGTGCCTTGCGGACGACATGGGTCTGGGCAAGACGGTGCAGGTGCTCGCGTTGCTCGTGCACGAGCGGGAGAAGAACCCGGAGACGCGGCCCGAGCCGACGCTGATCGTGGCGCCGATGTCGGTGGTGTCGAACTGGAAGCGCGAGGCGGAGCGGTTCGCGCCGAGTCTGAAGGTGGTGGTGCACCACGGCTCGGAGCGCGGGCAGGGCGAGGCGATGGCGCGTGAGGCGAGCGATGCGGACGTGGTGCTGACGACGTACGCGCTGGCGCACCGGGACCGGGACGCGCTCACGAAGGTGGAGTGGGGTCGGGTGGTGCTGGATGAGGCGCAGAACGTGAAGAACCCGGGGGCGAAGCAGAGCCGCGCGGTGCACGCGCTGCGGGCGAAGCGGCGCGTGGCGTTGACGGGCACGCCGGTGGAGAACCGGCTGAGCGAGCTGTGGTCGATCATGGACTTCTGCAACCCCGGGTTGCTCGGGAGTTCGGGCGAGTTTCGTCGTCGGTTCGCGGCGCCGATCGAGCGGCATCACGATCAGGCGAAGGCGAAGCAGCTGCGTTCGCTGGTGCAGCCGTTCGTGCTTCGCCGGCTCAAGAGCGATCCGACGATCTCTCCGGACCTGCCGGCCAAGGTGGAGACGCGCGAGTTCTGCAGGCTGACGCCGGAGCAGGCCGCGTTGTACGAATCGACGGTGAAGCGGATGCTGGCCGAGGCGGATCGCGCGGAGGGCATCCAGCGTCGCGGGCTGGTGCTGGCGTCGCTGGTGCGGCTCAAGCAGATCTGCAATCACCCGGCCCAGTTCCTGCGGGACACGACGGGTCGCGCGGACCCGTCGCGCTCGGGCAAATGCGTGCGCATCCTCGAGATGCTGGACGAGGCGCTCTCGGAAGGGGATCAGGCGCTGATCTTCACGCAGTTCCGGGAGATGGGGAAGATCCTGGTGCCGATGCTATCGCACGCTCTGGATCGGGAAGTGCTGTTCCTGCACGGCGGGACGCCCGCCAAGGCGCGCGAGGAGATGGTCGATCGGTTCCAGAAGGCGGACGGGACGGCGCCGGTGTTCGTGGTGTCGCTCAAGGCGGGCGGGACGGGCCTGAATCTCACGGCCGCAAACCACGTGTTCCACTTCGACCGGTGGTGGAACCCTGCCGTGGAGAATCAGGCGACGGACCGTGCGCACCGCATCGGCCAGACGCGGACGGTGCAGGTGCACAAGTTCATCGTGGCGGGCTCGCTGGAGGAGCGGATCGATCGGATGATCGAGCAGAAGACGGACCTCGCGGAGCGGATCATCGGCGCCGGGGAGGACTGGCTCACCGAGCTGTCCACCGCGCAGCTGCGCGAGCTGGTGTCGCTCGGGCCGGACGCCGTGTCGGACGAGGATGACGATGCGCCGCCGGCGTCGGTGCACGTGGAGACGTCGATCCGTGATCTGGACGAGGAGGCGATGCTGTCATGAGCGCGCCGCACGAGCAGCCACAGCAGGAGTCTCAGCCGCAGCAGGCTGATCAGGCGCAGCCCGCGCAGGCGGCGGGGGCGCAGCAGCCACAGCAACCGCAGCAGCGGACGTTCGTGCCTCGTCGTGGGGGGCGCATCCGTGGCGGGCTGACGCCGGGCGCGGATTTCCTGTCGAGCGCGAAGGAGACGGAGGAACAGAGCGGCGCGTGGGCGGGGGTGCGGTGGCTGCGCGTGGTGGAGCGTGTTGCGCCCGCGCAGGCGTACGCGGAGGGGTTGGACCTTGCGCGGCGCGGGGGGGTGCGGACGCTGGAGTTTCACGCGGGGCGGGTCGAGGCGCGGGTGCGGGCGCCGGGGTTGTCCGAGCGCGTGGTGACGGTGTCGGTGTCGCGGTTTACGCCCGAGCAGTGGGACGCCGCGGTCGAGGCGATGTCGGAGCAGGCGGCGTACGCGGCGAAGTTGTTGGCGGGCGAGCTGCCCACGAACATCGAGGACGTGTTTCTGCCTTTGGGTCTGCGTCTGTTCCCGGCTGAGGGGGGGGATTTTTCGCCCCAGACGCCGGGGGCGGGCGGGAGCAACGAGTGGGACACGCTGACGTGCGCGGCCGGGGTGCTGGCCGCGGACCGGCTGCACCGGGACCCGTTCCAGATCTTCGTGCTGCGCGGGCTTGATCCGCGAGACCTGCTCGACCGGCTGAAGCAACGTCGGTCGGACCTGGCAGCGGCGTCTCGGCGCGGCGCGAGCGCACCGCCTCCGCTCATCGGGACGGCGTCGCTGGAGGGGCAGGGGTCGTTGCCGCTGGAGTCGGACCTGGACCGGTTCTGGCAGGTGGGGTCGGGGCTTGGGGGCGTAGACACGACGCCGAGGGCGCCGAAGGTGAAGCATGCGATCCTCCGTCGGCTGGGCCCCAGTCCGTGGGGGAAGGGGGGGTTCCCGCTGATCGGTCTGCTGGCCTCGTGCTACGAGGCCGTGTCGGGGGCGGCGCTCGAGGAGCGGTCGGGGGATGGAGAGGGTGAGGGGGAGGTTGGGGAGGCCGATTGACTGTCCGGGGGGGCTTCGTACACTGTTCGACCTTCTCCACGTGAGGAGCCGTCCGCGACGGACCCAGGCCTTGTGTGAATGGCTTGGCGAGGCGCGGCATGGGTCGTCCCATCGCGGCTGATGGATGACCCCGCTTCAGGAGAAGACGCCGCGGCCCCGCTGGTCGATCAGCGTTTGCCCCTCCGGGCGACTCTGCCGACGGGACGGTCCGCGACGCTGGACTGTTCGGTTGGCGGCCGAGTGCTTCGGCCCAGAGCAAAGAGGAGTCGGTACGGAGCCGGTGGCCCGTGGTGTAAAGGTAGCACAAGGGTTTTTGGCACCCTTGGTCTAGGTTCGAATCCTAGCGGGCCAGTTCCTTTGCTCCGCGTCGGCGTTGGTTCCGAAGACGGCGAGCATGTCGGGTCTTTCAGCGATCATTCTGGCCGCGGGCAAGGGCACGCGGATGAAGTCGGAGCTGCCGAAGGTGGCGGTGCCGGCGTTGGGTGAGCCCATGGTTCGCTGGGTGGTGCGGGCGTGCCGAGAGGCCGGGTGCGATCGCATTGTGCTCGTGGTGGGGTACAAGCAGGAGGTGGTGCGGGAGATCTTCTCGGGGGATGACGTCGAGTTCGCGGTGCAGGCTGAGCAGCTGGGCACGGGGCATGCGGTGAACGCCGCGGAACCGCTGTTCCGGGGCGCGGAGCGTGCGGGCGAGGCTTTGGTGCTTGCGGGGGACGGGCCGCTGATCAATCCCAAGACGCTGCGCTCGCTGGTGGAGAAGCATCGGGCGCACAAGGCCGCGGCGACTCTCGCCACAACGACGATCGAGGATCCGACGGGGTACGGGCGGATCGTGCGTGACGGGCAGGGTCGGTTCAGCTGCATCGTTGAGGAGAAGAACGCGACGGCGGAGCAGAAGGCGATCCGGGAGGTGTACCCGAGCATCTGCTGCTTCGACGTCGGCGCGCTGTTCGAGACGCTGGCGGAGCTGCCGCGTGACGGGGTGACGGGGGAGTATTACGTCACGAAGGTTCCGGAGATGCTCGGCGCGAAGGGGCGCGTGGTGGAGACGGTGTCGGGGGTCCCTGCGGAGGAAGCGCTGGGGGTGAACACGGTGGAGCAGCTGGCGGACGTGGAGCGTGTGCTGGCCTCGCGTGGCAAGGAGCGGACGCGGGCATGAGCCGGAGCGACGCCAATTCGTTGAAGATCTTCGCCGGGCGCGGGATGGGGGACCTCACGGGCCGCATCTGCGAGCACCTCGACCTGCCGATGGGCCAGGCGACGACGGAGCAGTTCCCGGACGGTGAGCTGCTCGTGAAGCTCGAGGAGGACGTGCGCGGTCGGGATTGCTACGTCGTGCTGTCGACGTGCGACCCGGTCAACACGAACCTGATGGAGCTGCTGATCTACATCGACTGCCTGAAGCGCGCGAGCGCGCACCGGATCACGGCGGTGATCCCGTACTTCGGGTACGCGCGCCAGGACCGCAAGGACGAGGGTCGCACGCCGATCACGGCGAAGCTGGTGGCGAACCTCATCACGACGGCGGGCGCGTATCGCGTGCTCGCGATGGACCTGCACGCGGCGCAGATCCAGGGGTTCTTCGACATCCCGGTGGACCATCTCTCCGCGGCGCCGGTGTTCGTCGAGACGTTGACGCCGATGCGCGAGGAGTACGGGGACCTGGTGGTGTGCTCGCCCGACGTGGGCAACGTGAAGATGGCGAACACGTACGCGCAGCTGCTGGGCGGGGAGCTGGCGATCATCGACAAGCGTCGCAAGAGCGGGTCGGAGGTGACGCTGGCGAATCTCATCGGGTCGGTGCAGGACCGCCCGGTGCTGATGATCGACGACATGATCGCCACGGGCGGGACGGTGTGCGAGGCGGCGCGTCTGGTGAAGGCGCGCGGCGCGACGCACGTGATCGTGGCCGCGACGCACGGGGTGATGGTGGGGTTGGCGTCGCAGCGGTTGGCGGAGGCGCCGATCGACCGGGTGCTGATCACGAACACGATCCCGGACGATGCGCGGCTGGACCCGGTCCGGGGCAAGCTGAACGAGCTGTGCGTTTCCCGCCTGTTGGGGGACGCGATTCATCGGATTCATCACAACCAGTCGGTGAGCGCGCTGTTCCGCGGACGCGGGGCGGCGAAGCGCTGATCGGCGGGCATCGAGGCACGCAAGGCAAGTCGTTTAGACGAGGCGAACTATGAACCAGACGGCAACATTGTCGGCAACGCGTCGCGAGCGGTTGGGCTCGCGGTACTCGCAGCGCATCCGCCAGACGGGCGGCCTGCCCGCGGTGGTGTACGGGCACGGGGTGGACCCGGCGCCGATCACGCTGGACGCGAAGGAGGCCCTGCGCCACATCAAGGCCGGGGAGAAGGTGTTCACGCTGGACGTCGGCGGCGCGCAGGAGACGGTGCTGCTGAAGGACCTGCAGTTTGACTATCTCGGCGACACGATCGTGCACGCGGACTTTGCGCGCGTGGACCTGGACGAGATGGTGGAGGTGCACGTGCCCGTGAAGCTGGTGGGCGAGGCCGTGGGCCTCAAGAGCGCCGGCGCGGTGCTGCTGCACCCGGTGACGGAGCTGACGATCCGGTGCCGCGTGGCGGCGATCCCGGACCAGGTGACGGCGGACATCTCCGGGCTGGAGGTGGGTCACTCGCTGTACGTGCGCGACATCAAGCTGCCCGAGGGGTCGGAGCTGCTCTCGGAGGACGAGGGCGTGGTGGCGACGATCCACATGAAGGCGGAGGAGCCGGAGACGTCGGAGGGCGCGGCCGCGGAGGGCGCGTCGGCGGAGCCGGAGGTCATCCGCGAGAAGAAGGCGGCCGAGGACGCGGAGGAGAAGTGAAGCTGATCGTCGGTCTGGGCAATCCCGGCGCCACGTACGAGAAGACGCGTCACAACGCGGGCTTTCTCGCGGTGGACCGTCTCGCGTCTCGGCACGCGAGCGGGCAGGCGGCGCGTGCGCGGTTCCGATCGCTCACGCTGGACGTCTCGCTGCCGGGCTGCTCGGATCGGGTGATGCTGATGAAGCCGCTGACGTACATGAACCTGTCGGGGCAGGCTGTGGCGGAGGCGGCGCGGTTCTTCAAGGTGGAGGCCGGGGACATCTTCGTGCTGGTGGACGACATCGCGCTGGCGTGCGGGTCGATCCGCGTGCGCGGCGCGGGCGGCGCCGGGGGGCACAACGGCCTCTCGTCGATCGCTTGTTCGCTGGGCACGGAGGAGTACCCGCGGTGCCGGATCGGCGTGGATGCGCCGGGGCGCGTGCCGCAGGCGGACTACGTGCTGTCGCGTTTCTCGCCGGAGCAGTGGGGCCAGATGGAGGGCTCGCTGAACTCGGCGGCAGACGCGGCGGAGACGTGGGCCGCGCAGGGGCTGGACGCCGCGATGAACCGATTCAACGTTCGAGAGAAGCAGCCCCCGCGCGAGGAGCGCGGGGATCGTGAGACGACCGGATAAAGAACCAAGGCGCGGGCGGAAAGGCGCGCACGCCCGCCGCGATCAGACCATGCCTGGCGCGCGATGAGGACACGAGGAATCATGCCCGAGACACGGACGAATTACTACGAGGCGCTCTTTCTGATCTCGCAGGCCAACGCCGCGACGCTGCAGGAGACGCTGGATCACATCAACGAGATCCTGCGTCGCGCGCACGCCGAGGTCGTCGCCCTGAAGAAGTGGGACGAGCGTCGGCTCGCGTTCGAGATCGACAAGCAGAAGCGGGGCGTCTACATCCTGGCGTACTTCTCGTGCCCGGCGTCGTCGATCGACGGCATCCACCGGGACGTGAACCTGTCGGAGAAGGTCATGCGGTGCCTCGTGATCCGCGCCGATCACCTCACGATCGAGGAGATGCAGTCGGCCGACGCGCGTCGCTCGCTCGAGGACGAGGCGCGTCTGCGCGACATGGGCGATGATTCGAGCGCGGAGTCGGAGGACGTGGAAGAGGTCGAGGCCTGAACGAGCCGAAGCACCGGCGCCCCTTTCGTTGCCGGCGGCGCCGACCAGGAGCAATCACATGGCCGGGAACTACAACAAGGTGATCCTGCTGGGCAACATCACGCGCGACCCCGAGCTGCGCCACCTCCAGTCCGGGCAGGCCGTGGCCACCATCGGGCTCGCGGTCAACCGCCGGTGGCGGGATCAGCAGTCGGGCGAGAACCGTGAGGAGACGACGTTCGTCGATTGCGAGGCCTGGGGCCGCACCGCGGAGGTGATGTGCCAGTATCTCGGCAAGGGGCGGCCGGTCTTCATCGAGGGCCGCCTTCGTCTCGACACGTGGCAGGACAAGGACTCCGGCGCCAATCGCTCCAAGCTCAAGGTCGTGATCGAGAACTTCCAGTTCGTGGATTCCCGTGGCGACGGCCCCGGGGGCGGCCCAAGCGCCGGCGGTGGAGGGGGCGGACAGCGACGCTCCTTTGCCGGAGGCGGTGGGGGCGGCTCGTCCGGGGGCGGTCGCGGCGGGCAGGGTGGTGGTGGGGACATGGGCCACGAGCCCATGGGAGACGACGACATCCCGTTCTAAGGTGGAACGGATCAGAGACGCTGGGGCGCGGCTCGACGCGAGGTGCGCTCCTCAACTTTCCTTGTACGAAAGGACAGCGAGAACATGGCTCGACACATCGAACTGCTGCTGACGGAAAACGTGGACAACCTGGGCATCGTGGGGGACGTCGTGAAGGTCCGCTCCGGGTACGCCCGGAACTACCTGCTTCCCTTTGACCTGGCCACGACGCCGACCCCCGAGGCCGTGGCTTCGCTCGCCGGCAAGCGGGCCGAGGCGGAGAAGATGGTGCGCGAGCTGCGAACCCAGCGCGAGAAGATGATCGAGAAGATGCAGGGCCTGGAGATCGAGCTGACCCGCTCCTGCAACGACCTGGGCATGCTCTACGGCTCGGTGACGCAGCAGGACATCGCCGCGGTGCTGGGCGAGAAGGGCTACAACGTGAAGCCGCGTGAGGTCCGTCTCTCCCAGACGATCAAGCGGATCGACACGTACCACTTCCCGGTCAAGCTGGACGCGGACCTTGAGGCGGAAGTCACACTGAAGGTTGTGGCGGACCGCGAGCTGGGTGACGAGGACGCGCGCGAGGAGATGGAGTTCGACGATGAGGGCAACCTCATCGAGAAGCCCCGGCGCGAGCACCGCCGTCAGCGTGAGAACACCGAGGAGCAGGGCGAGGCTCACGAGGGCAAGGGCAAGAAGGACAAGGCGTCGAAGGAGTAAGCCTCACGCCGAGGGTCATCAGCCGAGAGACAAAGACCGCCGAGGATGGCCTCGACGGTCTTTTTTCGTGCGCGAATTGGGGGACCGACAGGATCGAGCGTGATCAGCCCCGCCCGCCCGGGAGCGTCATGTTCATCTCCTCGAGCGTCTGCCCGCCCAGCATGAAGCGGGTAAGGGTGACTCCGGCGCTGGGGCGGAAGAGCAGGATGAGCCGCTCGTTCGGACGGCTGCGGCTGAGGGATGGGAGCTCGGAGAACTGCCGGATGGGGCGGCCCGGCGTGAACCGGATCGTGACCGCCTCACCCGTGTCGTAGATGTACCCGACCGCGTCGTAGGACTGGCCGAGGGAATCCACGAGCGTCGGCTTGAGCACCCCTTGCGCGGTGTCCATCGCGCGACCGAAGAGGCTCACGCGGCTTCGGATGCTGACGTCAACCTGCACGACGACGGTGTCGGAGGTCTCCGCGAAGCGTTCGACCGTGATCTCGCGCCCGAGCCCCTGCACGCCGAAGAGTTTGCGCTCGAGCGTCGCCTGCCCGTCGATGACGCGGTTCTGCGCGTCCAGCTCCATGCCCCCCTTGTTCTGCTTGTTGATGGCGCCAGGGAGGCGGGAGTCGATGCGGATGGGATCGGTGATGGGCGCAGCGGCGGACTGCGTGGGCTGCTGAGCGGCGTTGGGATCGACCGTGGCGCCGGCCACGAGCCGCTCGAACACGTCGCTCCGAGCCCGGACGGCGTCATCGCGGGCCTGAACGCTGGTGAACGCGGCCGGGGCGGCGGTGGGGAGCTCCGCACGGACGTTGCGGACGTACAGCGTGCGGCCCGCGGGAGAGTTGGGGGGCACGACAAACTCGAACGCGAAGAGAGCGTCGGACGCGCCGCCCACGGAGGTGATGAACACCTCCTTGCCGTCGAACCGCCAGCGGGACATGTCGAGCGAACCCGCCGAGACGCGCGAGACGACCGCGACCGGGAGCAGCACTTTCGCGCCGCTCTCGTCGTGCGTGACGAGACGCACGGTGCCTGGGCCGACGACGAACTGGCCGCTCTTCTCCTTGGCGCCGGCGCCGAGCTTGACCACGTAGCCCTCGATCACCGAGCTCGGAGGATAGGTCTCGCCCGACAGGTCCTTGGCCTGCTGGGGAACCGGCTGGCCCTCCGCGTTCAGCACGAACGTGTCCGAGAGCGAGTCGGCGGGCAGCGTGTAACGGCTGACGATCTGGAAATCGTCAGGAGTGAGCGTGGTGCGGCCTTTGCCACCGAAGGTGGTGCGCGTGGCCGCGGCCTGAAGGTGCGCGTCGGGGTAGAACTGGGCGAGCGGTGTGGTCGTGGCGAGCGAGCCCGCGGACATCATCTCGAAGCCCTTCACCACGATCGTGTCGACGGGCAGCCACAGTGAGCCGGATCGGACGAGATTGCCGTTCGCGTCGTAGTCAACGGGGGTGTAGCCCAGGATGGACGGGGGCAGACGCATGAAGCCCATCGCGATCACGAGCATCCCGATGGAGATCACGCCGGACATGGCGCCGAAGGCGAGACCGCCGACGAAATTCGTGACGTCATCGAACTCCATGTTCTTGCGGATGAGGGCGTCCGCGGCCAAGCGCAGCACCACGAGGAAGACCAGGAACGGGAGCATGAGCCCGACGCCCCAGGCGATGTCCTGCTTGAGGCCCAGCCACAGCTGATAGACCGAGAGTTCCCAGAGCGCCCAGGCGAGCGCGGCGGCGACCAACGTGCAGACGAAGTGGATGAAGGCGGAGAAGAGCCCGTGGGATGACCAGAGGTACGCGATCAGCCCGACGAGCGCGATGACGATGAGGTTCAGGATCATGTGGGTTCTCGCTGCGACGTGGATCGTGCGGGGTGCGAAGTAGACGGCGATCAGCCCGCGGGCTGCGGCGGGGCGGACGGCTTCTTTGCGGCCGGCTGCCCCTGCCCGCCGGACGGCGCGGACGTGATGCGGATCACCTCTTCGAGGCTGGTGACGCCCTCGATGGCCTTGCGTACTGCGGATTCCTGGATGCTCGGCAGGCGACGCTTGCGGAGCGAGGCCTTGAGCGTGGCGAAGTCACCCTTCTCGATCGCCGCGCGGTCCTCGCTCGTGAAGGGGAAGACCTCGTAGCACCCTTCCTGACCGAAGTAGCCGCCGCCGCCGCACATCGGGCAGACCTCCGGCTTGTTCTTGATGAGGACCTGGCCGCCCTTACGGAACATCTGCACCGGCTTGTCCGACGGAAGGCCCAGCTTCTTGAGCACTTCCGCGGGCGGCTGGTACGCCTGCTTGCAGTTGGGGCAGAGCTTGCGGAGCAGGCGCGACGCCACTGACCCGTGCAGCCCCTTGGCCGCCTTCGTCGCGTCACCCACCGCCTTCACGTAGATCTGCACCGCCTGCAGCGCGTTCTCGGCGCGGAAGGAGAGGTACACCCTCGTGCGGCCCGACTCGACACGCGCCACTTCCTGCGCGGTCGCAGGGTCGGGCAGCTCCGCGATGGCGAGCACGTCAGGATCGCGCCGCAGCAGGGAGCGGGCCGTGGTGGCGAACTCGGCCCCGTCCACCTTCGCGTCGAACACGTTGTGACGCACGCCGTCGATCGACCCCTGCGGATCGATCTCGAGCGTCTGCACGTTCGACGTGTACGCGTCGTGCAAGCGAACGGTCGCGTACAGCGTGCTCGTGCGGCCCTGGTGGGGCATTGCGCCGATCAGGACGACGCCCTCGCCCTCCTCGGCCAGCTTCTTCATCTCCTCGACCTGGGCCGGCATCATCCCCAGCTCGTCGATCTTGCGCGCCACCTGCTGGTCCGGGTTGAACAGCACGGTGAGCGTCGGACCGGCCGCGCTCCCCAGGGTCGTCAGACGCAGCTTGAACTTGACGTTCAGCCGCTCCATCGTGACATCCGCCACCTGTTTGCGCCGCCGATCCTCGATGTCCATCCCCGCGATGCGCTTGAAGAAATCGATCACGGCCACGCCCTCGGGCGTCCGCATCGGCTCTCCGGCCACGCGCACGCCGTCGACCATGTACGTGAACCCGTAGCGGCCCTCCCCGGCGGGCCCGATGTCGACGCGCGAGCCGCGAGCGTCGAGCGCTGCGATCAGGATGCCCTCCGAAGCCGCGCGGATCGCGTATTCCGGCGTCTCCTGGTCCGGCGGCTCCACCACGCCCTTGGGCCCCTTGAAGACCAGACTGACCGTGGCGGCCCGCTTCTTGCGATCCTTCTCCTCCTTGCCGCTGGCCATCATGCTCGACAGGCTGAGCGACCACCGCGCCTCGGGCGGAACTCTGTCGTCCTTGTTCCGGAGCGTGAAGTACAGCGCCAGGTCGGCGAAGAGCAGCACGATCATCGCGGGCAGGCCGATCCAGAAGGACGGCATCAGGAAGCCGCACGCGAGCGCGGCCGCGCCGAACGCGAAGTGGGCGAGATTCCACTCCTTGCGCTTGAAGTAGAAACGGGCCGCGTCCTTGTCGTAGATCGTCGAGACGACCCACGCCCAGCCGCAGAGCACGGCCAGGAGAATGACGGGCTTCCACGCGGAGACGAGCATGAGGGGCTCGACCGCGGCGAGCACGGAGAGGTTGTGGTTCACCATCGGCATCCGAGTGTTTTCGCCTCCGAACGCCGTGTCCGCAAGTGACCGGCGGGCGCCAGGCCGGGGTCGCCCGGCCACGAGGGGGGCCGCGGGGTCAACCGATGCCCTTGAGCCGCATGGTGAGTTCGTCCGCGTTGGGCGTGGCCTCCATGGCCGTGCGCGTGTGGATGAACTCCTTCTCGACGAGCTCCACCAGGGACCCGTTGAAGTCCTTCATGCCGATCTTCTGGGCCTCGATGCTCTTGAGGATCTCGGGGATCTCGCCCTCGCGCCCGTCCAGGATGTACTTCCGCACCACCGGGGTGTTGATGAGGATCTCGAGGGCGGGGATGCGGTGGATCTTCTCGTGCAGCGTCGGCAGCAGCTTCTGGTAGACGATCGCGCGCATCTGATAGGCCAGGATCTTCCGAACCTGCTCGCGCTCCGCCGGCTCGAACAGGTCGTAGATGCGGCTGAACGTCTCCGCCGCGCTCGACGCGTGGATCGTCCCGAACACCAGGTGGCCGGTTTCCGCGGCGTGCAGCGCGGCCTCGAAAGTCTCCGAGTCGCGCATCTCGCCCACCAGCACGATGTCCGGGTTCTCGCGCACGAGCGCGCGGAGCGCGATCTTGAAGTCCGACACGTCGATCCCCACCTCCCGCTGGTGGATCGTCGCCTTCTTGTCCTCGAAGATGTACTCGATCGGGTCCTCGATCGTCACGATGTGCACGGGCTTCCGCTCGTTCACGTAGTTCAGCATCGACGCGATCGTCGTCGACTTGCCCGACCCCGTCACGCCCGCCAGCAGCACGATGCCCTGCGGCTGCATGGCGATCTCGCCCATCACGCCCGGCAGGTACAGGTCCTCGAACCGGCGGATGTTGCTGGTGATGAGACGCGCGGCCATCGACAGCTTCCCGCGCGCCTGGAACAGGTTCACACGGAAGCGGTGCTTCTCGTCATAGTCGTACGCGAAGTCCACCGAGCCGTAGCGCGTCAGATCGTCCCACTGACCCTCCGTCAGGATGTGCTTGGCGATCTGCTGATATTCCTCGTGGCTCACCGGCTCCGTGTCCATCGACTTGAGCGAGCCGCGGAGCCGCACCACCGGCGCCTTGCCCGTCTTCACGAGCAGGTCCGACGCCTGGAACTTGATGCACGCCTTCATGAAATCGCCCAGGCGCGTGGTGTGGGGGTCGTGCGTGCGGTCCGGATCGAGCGCGACCCGCTGCGGCACGGGCGCGGTGCTGTCGTGGGTGATGGTCATGACGGCTCTCTGATTCCTCGAAGTCGATCGTGTCTCGGGCCCGCACCCCCTGGCCCGCACCCCCTGGCCCGCACACCGCCCAAACGGGTGTGTGCGGCGCGGAGTGTTCTCTATTCGTGCGGACGCCCTGAGGGGTTGCCCCATCGTACCGCCGTGCGGCTCCAAGGACGCGTGGCCCCGATGCAAAAAAAGAGCCGCAACGCCGCGGGTCCCCCCTCCTCCAACGGGGACCCACGACATTGCGGCGATGCGCCCGCCTCGACCCGGTCGAACCCGCCCGCCGAGACCCGCTTCACACGCCGGGGGCTACGCCACCCGCACGCCCGCCCGCACGCACTCCGCGTCCAGACCGGGCAACGGGAAGTGCTCCTCCAGCGCCTCGCCGAGCGCGCCTGGCTCGGCGATCACGAACGAGCATCGTTCCTTGAGCGATCGGTACACGAACCGCAGTGCGCGAGGCAGATGCTCCTGCGTCGTGCAGAGCACCATCTCCTCGCCGTCGCGTCGCAACGGCAACAACCTGAACTGCCACGCCTGACGCGCGCTCACCGACAGCAGCGCGTCCCGTTCCACAATCTCGTCCCGCGGGTCCACCTGCTCAGCGAGACCCGCGTACTGCTCCGCCCACGCCCGCTCCACCTCCCCGGCGGACACCCCGAACATCCGCTCCACGATGTCGCCGAACGCGCCGCCGTACTCGGCCTGCTCCGCCAGCGCTCCCTCCACCTGTTCCGCACTCAACACCCCCCGAGACACCAGGATCTCACCCAGACGAAGCGCCATACGAGCCGCCCTCCTTTCATACATGCGGGCGATCACCCGCGGGGCGCCACACACATCGACGACGCGGCCCGCGCTCGTCACACCGGCGCCTATTCGCGCTCACTCCGCCGCACGATCACGACACGAGCAACGCTCGTCGCGCTCGCACCGAACACGCCGACAGAAAACCCGCGATTCCCGCCCCCCTCCCTTGACCCGGCCCGCGCCTACCCGGATCGCCCCGGACGCCCGGATTACCGGCCACACCTCTCCCACGCGCAGAAAGACGCCCCCCATGGCCGCGGATGCGGCGCCCGGAGGGCTTGCCAGCATGCTCTGTATGTCCCGAGGCTTACTCGGCCGGCTCGATGGTCACCGCGAGGTTCTTGGTCCCGAACTGCTCCCGGTACAGCTCCGCCCGCTCCCGATGGGTCACGAGCAGCAACGCCACGCCCGTCTTATGAGCCTCGAGCGTGCGCGTCACCGCCTCCTCCTTCTTCAGAGGAGTCAGCTCCGTGATCGACCGCACCACGTGCTCGAGGTCGTTCACCTCGTCGTTATGCAGCAACACTCGGAACGGGGGGAGGCGATCCACCTTGGGCGGGGCGGTGCGGGTCTGCGTGGCCACGGCCGTGCCCGCGCTCTGCCCAGCCCCTTCCGTTTCACCGACGCCCTGACGATCCTTCTCGCTCATGTTCGCGATGGCTCCTCTGTCTGGTGCGTTGTCTCCAGACATCGACATGATCGTATGCGGAAGTCCAGAGGATTCCAGACCGGCCTGCGGGGTCGCAACGCGGGTTGTGCGGCGCGAAAAGCCGCCAAATCGGCAGCCGGGGCGAGAGAACGCCGCGCATCAGGCGATGGACAACTAACCCAAAATTCACGCGAGTCGAACCTCGTCGCGTTCAAGCAATGACTGCGGCCGCGAGTTGGCACATTGAAGCAATACAACGGGGCGGGGCCGTTTAGCCCCGCCCGTGTACGCGTCGCTAAATCATCTGCCCGAAAGAGTTCACGGGCAGGTGGACGGATAGGCGCCCAACACCTCGTTCAGATCGAGGAAGTCGACCACACCGTCGCAGTTCAGATCGGTGAACTTTCCGGTGCTCGACGTGCAGTTCGAGATGCACGTTCCGGCGGTGCTGTACTCGCCAAGCACCGCATTCAAGTCGGTAAAATCAACGTCGCCGTCACGGTCCACATCGCCGAGACACCGTGCGTACCGGATCACCGCCGCGTTCGGACCGACACTGAGCGAACCGGACGCTGTCAGGGAGCCGGTTGCCCAAAGTGTTGGGCCAAGCGCAGTCCGGATCGGAGTCAGCTTCGTCACCGGTCCACCGGTGGACTCCGTACCGAATCCATTCGCCACCTGTTCCCATGCCGTTCCGTCACATGTCAGTTCAGCAATCCTCAGGATGGGATAGCGAATCGCTGACGTACCACAACCGCTAACACAATTTGTATCGGCACGGTACAGAAAGCTTCCGCTTGCGAAAAGCCGGCCTCCAAGAGTGCGGAGCGCATCCACGCCCTTGCTCTGATATACGTCTCCTGAAGTCTCTCCAAGGGAAACCGCACTAAGGATCAAAGAATCATAGCGTCCGAGTCCTGACTCACCGGTGTTTGGCCCTACTGGCGCCCACTTTCCGGACACCCACTTTGCAACACGGATAGCCAATTCACAGGTGGACGGCGCCGCGACATGATCGCCACTGTTGATCGTATCGAACGTCCCACCGACGTAGAGGGTGCCGTTATGCACAGCAAGAGCCCGTGCATTTCCAAATATTTCATGGCGGTAACCTGAATCAAAATTCGGGTTGCGTGTTCCGACCGCTCCGAAAGCCTGCCAGACACCAATATCGTTCAGCCTCACGACGCCATACGAGAGCTCGAATGCCGGGCTTCCGCTGGAAGTATTAATGCCGCGCGGCCCTGCCGCGAACAGATGCTCACCGTACTCTTCCAGATCATAGACAATCGCAGGGTACGCAGAGTCCACGATTCCAGCCATCACTGGCTGCGCGGCCAAGAATCCGCCTCCTACACCAGCGCCAACCGGCGCCCAACCACCACTCGATCCGCTGGGCTCCACCCACTTCGCAACACTATATGCAGGCGTGACGACTTCGCCGGTGCTGCAGCGCAGACGATTGACAATCCCGAAGTTACCACCGATGTACAGTTCGCCATTGAACACGATCATATCGAATACATACCCACGATTTGTGACCGAAACTGAACTTCCACCCGGGTACGAACTCGCGCCTCCGCAGGGCGCTGCGCTAAGACAGTTTGTGCCTTTGGCGTACACAGCACCATAGTTCTGGTTCCACGAACCAGGTTCGAGTTCATGGGAAGTTGCATTGTACCTCGTGATACTCATGTTTGCGTATTCACGGGCACAAGGACGATGTGCCGGGTACGACGAACAGCCGTACAAACCGTACGATTCCGATGAAACCCCTCCACTTGAGCACGGCGATGACCCGGCTTGCGACGGAAAGCCGATGTTGTACCAGTCTCCCGCAATCCACAATTGTCCGTCGTACACAGCCATGGCTCTCACGCCTAATGAGCCTGTCTCTCCGCCCGGCTCGAGAACGATAAACCCCTCCGATGTTGCAAAGGTCCATCCGGCGCTCGGATTTGCCGGGTCGAAGCACGCCAACCGTTGAATGTAATACCAGTCAGTATACGAAGATCCGGTTGGCGGTTCCAAAATGGCATATACCTTCCCTTGATACTCAGCCACCGGCGAATGACGCACCACTTCCCATCCGGCAATCGGTTGCGCAGGAATGTTCTCGATCGTCCAATCCGCCCTCGCCGTCTCCGCGCAAACGCACAGCGCCGCGGCCGCAGCCGCAGCCGCGCCAAACCCGAAATACCCAGTTCTCATGTGGACCACTCCGGTCGAGCGAGTTCCCGCCCGAGCGTACACATCCGCTCGTCACCGCCCGTCGCTCGATGCCGGCACGGCAAACGAGATACGAGAACACAGCACGATCGGTTCAGGGAAAGTCCGAAAAGAACAACGCTCGCACGCCAGGAACTGCCTGCGATAGTCTACAAGCGCCCGTGCTGCAGGCACTTATCCAATCGTTCCGAACGTCCCCAACACAGTATTGAGGTCCTCAAAGTTCACCACACCATCACCGTTCACATCGCCCGACAGGCCCGGCCCGCTCTGGCCGAACTGCGAGAGGACGTTGTTCAGGTCTGTGAAATCCACGCGGTCGTCCCCGTTCGTATCGCCCAGCACGTTGCAGCGCAGGATGAACACCCGGACGTCGTCCACGCCCGCCTCGACGATCGAGCCCGGGGCGTCGTCGCGCGCCTGGAACCGCAGCCGGATCTGATTCGTCGGCGCAACGAAGTCCGACACCTTCCACTGCTTATAGACCCAGGCATTCGCGTTCTGCGTGACGTCCTCCAGCAGCGTCCACGTCTGCCCGCCGTTGTTCGAGATCAGGATCGGCATGTGATCCTGATTCGGGTTCGTGCCCAGATCGTTGGAGTACCAACGCCAGTACCCGACGTACGCCTCCCCGACGCCGACCGCGCCGTTGAAACTCGGCGATGTGAGCGTCGTAACACCGTTGTCCACGTCGTCGTCCCCGGGATTCGCACCGGGAACACCCTGGCCCGTGATGAAGCACATCACGCCCGGATCGGGCGTGTGATCGTCCTCCGGCTGTGCGCCCGTCCCGACCGGGTCCACGCGCGTCCAGATGCCCGTTGTCGCAGTGTCACCCACGGCGCCGACCACCCACCCGCTCGCTGTCTCGAACGTGTCATTCACCCGCTCGTCCTCGCCCCGCGCCACCGTCGCAAAGCGCGTGTCGAACGGCGCACTGAACGGCTCCGTGATCTCAATCCCGCCCGCGGACAGGGCCGCGAGATAGAACTCGATCTCCGAGAGGCAGGGCAGAGCGGGCAGCACGCCCTCATACTCATCCCCCCCAGCCGCGCTCAGCGGCACGCGCTCCCAAGCCCCACCGTCAACCCGGTACACGAACTCGGGCGACGAACCCGGCGCCAGCGCGCCGCCGTTCTGCGGCGTCACCCGCGCACGAACCGGCTGACTGTGCACGTTCACCAAGACGGGCGGCTCGCCCACGAACTCCACGTCGAGCGGCGGCCCGCCGTTGAGCGCGAACGACGCGTCCAGCACGAACAGCCCACCCTCGATGTCGCTGACGATCACCGTCCCAGACGGGAAGTACGGGTACACGCTCCAAGCCCCATTGAACCCGTTCGCGTCGTTGCCCGGGTACGTGTCGAAGAAGCCCACGCGCGTCGGCGCGATCGCGCTCTGACGCGTGTCGAAGATCTGCAGGCCCGTCCGGTAGTTCGACTCGTAGACGAACCCGTCACGGATGTACAGGTTGTGATCCGACGCCGGCAGCCCCGACGTGAACGTGCCGATCAGGCTGGGCGAGTTCAGGTTCGCCACGTTGAAGACGCGCGTCGTCGTCACCGAGACCTGCCCGTTCCGCTCGTCCAGCTCGTCGTTCTGGAACACGATCTTCCGGTCCGGGTCGTACCACCCCTGGTGGGAGTACTGGAGACCGGGATAGGAGGTGCGCGAGAGCCGCTGCGGCGTGCTCGCGTCCGTCACGTCCACGATGTCCACCCCGCGCGACCCGACGAAGCAGAACGCGATCTCCCGCCCGAGCAGCGGCCCCTCCGACATGGTCACCACGTCCGCGTCGTGCACGTACGTGTCGGAGTACTGCCCGATGAGCTGCGGATTCGACGGATCGGCCAGCGAGAAGATCACGAGCCCGTTCGTTGGATTGTTGGCGCCGCAGAGATACAGACGCCCGCTCTCCGTGTTGACCGCGAGATTGTGCGTGCGTGTCAGCGTCCCGCCGAGCGTGATCGACCGCACGAGCGTCACCACACCCGCGTCGATCTGCGCCATGCTGATGACCTGGATGCCCCCGCCCGCCTCGTTGCTCACGTAGGCGTGGTCCTGATACACCTTGATGTCCGCCCACAGGCTGCTCGAGTGCGGGATCGTCGCGATGATCTGCGGCGCCCGCGGGTCCGTGACCTCCACGAAGATCGCGGCGTTGTTCACGCCCATGATCGCGTATTCACGCCCGCTCGGGCTCACGTACCCCCAGCAGTCGTTCCCGTTCGCCAGCCCCGTTCCCAGCTCCGGGAGGCTCAGCCGGCTGAGCAACAGCACGTTCTCCGACACGAACCCGGTGGCGTTCTCAGGCAGCGGATCGCCGATCTCGTCCGAACCGCACGCGCACCCCGACCCGCACCCGCACGATGTCCCGCACCCGCAGTAGGAATTGTTGCACCCCCCGTAGACCGGTGGGTCATCGTCCGCGGCGCGCACCGGAGTCCCGGACAAGGTCGTCAATCCCAGGGCGACAACACCAAGCACGCACGCCGCGATCCGCATCCACCTCGTCAGGTCCGCCATGTCCGTCCGCTCCTCTGCTGGGGGCGCCCGCACGAAGCGAGCGCAGGGCATACCGCGTGACCCCCGTCGCACCCCAAAGACTAACCGCCAACGCTCCCTATTCCAGCGGAAATATCCCCCGAATTGCCCCTGCCTCCCCGGCGCCGGGGAAACCCCGTCGCGCCTCAGCCCGCCCCAGCTGGGAGCAGCACGAGCACCACCACGTCATACAACGCGTGCGTCGCCACCACGACCCCGAAGCCCCGCCACACGTATAAACCCCCCAGGTACAGCCCCGCCAGGAAGTGGAAGATCAGCACCACCCAGTCGATGCCCGCGCCAGGCGTCACGTGGTACAGCGCAAACGCCACGGCCGTGCCCACCACCGAAACAACAGCCGACGTGGACGGCTTCAGCTTCGCGATGTCCGACGCGATCGCGTGCACCAGCGCGATGCCCGCGAGCCGGAACAACAGCTCCTCATACAGCCCGGCGCCGATGGAGATCGTGAGCCGCGCGGACGTCGACAACGCCCCCAGATCCGTCGGCTCCACGCCCGCCAGCCCCGCCTTCGGCGCCGCCGTCGCGACAATCTGCCACAGCACCAGGAGCGGCAGCGTCCACACCGCCGATTCGCCCAGCATCATTCCCAGCACGCTGGGCCGCACTTTCCACCGGTCGCGCTCCAGCACGTGCCAGAGCACGAGCACGACGATGATCAGCATCCCGGGCAGGAAGAACCCGCCCACGCCGAACGCTTCAAAGAACCCGCCCAGCAGCCGGTGCGCTCGGATCGTCTCGACCGTGTGGCTCGTCGGGTCCGTGAGGTACAGGATCGACCCGATCTCGTACAGCAACAGCAACGGCAGCAGAAACACGAGCACGTGCAACGGGCGCGTCGAGAGCCACCCGTACGTCTCCGGCGGGCGAAGCGGCCCTTTCGTCGCGCGCGATCCCCGCGGTCTTCCGGCGCCGGATGACCGTCCCGACCCCTTCGATCGAGACCTGCGCTTGGCCATGCGGGCGAAACCATAACGTCACCCCCGCTCACGCGCACACAAAAATGAAAAACGAGCGCCGGGCGCTCGAGTGCTTCGCTGTCTCTGGATCGTCCCCGGACGCGCCGGCCCCGCGAGCGGTCAGGCCGCCTGCTTCTTCGCCTTCACCCGCGCGCTCAGACGCGACTTGTACCGGGCGGCCGTGTTCTTGTGGATCACGCCGCGCTGCGCCGTCTTGTCGACGATCGAGCACACCTTCTTGAACTGCTCCTCGCACTGCGAGGTGGTGCCGTGCAGCAGGAACTCGCGCAGGTCCTTCACGGCGTCGCGCATGACCTTCTTGCGCCAACGGTTGCGGGCGCGCGCCGCCTCGTTCTGTCGGATGCGCTTCTTAGCGGAGAGCGAATGAGCCATACCGCGATCGTCCCTCGCGTTCTCAGAGCCCCACCCCCGCACTCGACGCCGCAGGGACTGGAACTGCCAGTTCAAGAATCTGACCCGCCGCGTCCGCCCCGAGACCGGAGCGACCCACCACGACGGGAGCCCCGTAGTATCGCCACCCCGACCAAACAATCAAGTCGCCCCCCACCCCCCTCTCCCCCACCTTCCTCCAACTCCCCTCCCTTGCCCGCCGCCCTCGCCCTCGCTATCGTCGCCCCTCACCCCTGCGGGCGTAGCTCAATTGGATAGAGCACCTGACTACGGATCAGGAGGTTAGGGGTTCGACTCCCTTCGCCCGTATTGCTGGTTCGGAATGTGTTCGTTATCGGCGGCACACAGCCCTCCCACAAACTTCCGGCCCCGAGTCATTTCAACCTCATCCCGTATCGCACGCCTCTCCTGTGATGCGCAGCGCGATCGCCTACCCACACAACCCGCACAACCCGCCCGACCGGTCCTCCCCGCCCCCCTCAACGCGGCCCCTTCGCCACCCACCCGAGCAAGCAGGCGCGCAACGTCGCCGATCTCTTCTCCATCCACATGGGCTCGCATCCGAAGACCAACCGCAACACGCGCCTCGGGCTCCTGCTCCCGTGGGTGCTCCTCACCCTGCCCATCGTGGCCATCTTCGTCTCCGCGCGCGAACTGCCCTCCGCGCTCCATGCCGCCGACAAACCACAGATCCGCATCGCGCTGAACCACTGGCCGGGCTTCGAAGTCCTCTATCTCGCCCAGGAGCTGGGCCTCTACGCACAGGAAGGCGCCGATGTCCGCATCGTCGAGCTCGCCTCCCTCGCCGACTCCGCTCGCGCGCTCGTCCAGGGCGACGCCGACGCCATCGCCTGCACCCCCGTCGAAGCCATCCTCGCGCAGGAGCACGGCGGCAAACGCGTCTCGATCGTCTACGTCTTCGATTCTTCCTGTGGTGGGGACGTCATCCTCGCCCGCAACGACATCCACTCCATCAGTGCGCTCAAGGGCCGACGCATCGCCATCGAGCCGACCTCCCTGACCACCGTCGTCCTCCACGAAGCCCTCAGACGCGTCGGGCTCTCCATCCGCGATGTCGAGATCGTCTCCATGGACCCCCTCAACATGCCCGAGGCCATGGTCTCCGGCAGCGTCGACGCCGCAGTCTGCTACCCCCCCGTCTCCCTCCGCATCCTCGAATCCACCAACGCCACGACCCTCTTCTCAAGCGCCGACATCCCCGATCTCATCCTCGACGTGCTCGCACTCGACCGCGCGCTCCTCGAGAGTCGTCCACACGAAGTCCACGCGATCCTCCGCGCAGTCCGCCGCGCCGCCGAGATCGCCGAATCCAACCCCGACCTCGCCGACCCCATCATGGCCGCGCGCGAAGGCCTCACCGTCGGGCAGTTCCGCGCCGCCCGCGCCTCCGGCCTGCGCCCATACACCGCCGACGACCAGCCCCACCTCCTCGCCCGGTCCGGACCGCTCGATCGCGCCATCCACGCCACCCGTGAGGCCCTCCGCGCCGCGCGCGGCGCCTCCTGGGCCAACGCCTACAACTCGCTCCCCGAGGTGGTCTCCCTCCGCGCGGAGCAGCCACGATGAGCCGCTATCTCAACCCGCTCTGGCGCCCCACGCGCGCGGACCGACGCGAACGCCGCGAACGTCCCCGAACCTACCTCCCACGCCGTATCCTCCCGCTCCTCCTGCTCGCCGCGCTCTGCACCACGGCCTGGGAGCTCCACAGCACGAAACAGAGCCTCACCGACGAATTCAACCTCGAACGCCTCCGTCGCGCCGACGCCATCGCCGCCATCATCAACGCCTCCGCCGACGTCGTCGACCATCCCGAAAAACTCCAGCGCATCGTCGCCGCACTCGGCGCCGAGCGCGACGTGCACGCCATCTGGATCATCGCCGGCGATCCCCCGCGCGTCGTCGCCTCCACCCGATTCGCCGACGTCAGCGCCCCGGCCACGGCCCTCGCCCCCCCCAACCACGACGACGGCGATGCCGCCTCGAAGTCCTACGTCTACCGGCTCTACTCCCACCACGCTGGCGGCGAACGGCAGGACGGCGTCATCCGCCTCCAACTCGACTCCTCCAGCATCCGCAGCAGCCTCGCGAAAATGCAGCTCGACTCCGTCGTGCGCGCCGTCGCCCGCGCCGCCATCGTCACCCTCGTCGCGTACTTCCTTCTCCTCCACTTCGTCATCCACCCCATCCGACAGGTCCTCGACGCCGTCCGACTCCGGGGGGAAGGCGACACCTCCGCCCTCGCCCCCACCACCACCGGCGATGAGATAGCCTCGCTCGCCGGCGAGATCAACCGCGCCTTCGGCGCCATCGACGCCGCCAACGCCGCAGCCCGCTTCTACAGACAGGCCCTCGATCAGGCCTGCATCGTCGCCGTGACCAACGCCTCCGGACAGATCACCAACGTCAACGACTTCTTCTGCCGCATCTCCGGCTACTCGCGCGAGGAACTCATCGGACAGGACCACCGCGTCATCAACTCCGGCCACCACCCCCGCTCCTTCTTCTCGGACATGTACCGCACGCTCGCCCGCGGAGAGATCTGGCGCGGCGAGATCCGAAACCGCGCCAAGGACGGCTCCACCTACTGGGTCGACACCACCATCGTCCCCGCGCTCGACGAGGACGGACGCCCGACCCGCTACATCGCGATCCGCCACGACATCACCGTGCGCAAAGCCACCGAATCCCAACTCCACCAGGCCGTCGCGCTCCAGCGCGCCATCATCGAATCCTCCCCCTACGCCATCATCACCACCGACTCCACCGGCGTCATCACCAACTTCAACCGCGCTGCCGAAACACTCCTGGGCTATACCTCCGGCGAAGTCGTCGGCCTCCACACCCCCGAGATCTTCCATTCCCCGCTCGAACTCCGCCGACGCACCGCCGGCGCGCAACAGTCCGGAGACGTGAACGCCGCGCCCGGATTCGAGGGCATCATCCGCAACGCGCGCGACGGCCGATCCGTCTCCGGCGAATGGTCATACCTCCGCGCCGACGGCTCCCACGTCCCCGTCCAGCTCTCCGTCTCAGCAGTCCGGAGCCACGCCGGCCAGCTCCTGGGCTTCATGTGCGTCGCCACCGATATCACCGATCGGCTCGAGGCCGACCACGAGATCCGCAAGCGCACCGAGGACCTCCTCGAGGTCAACAACCAGCTCGAACACCAGGCCATCGAACTCGCGGCGCGAACCGCCGAGCTCGAAATGGCGCGCGCCACCGCGGAATCCGCCTCCAACGCCAAGACCGAGTTCCTTGCCAACATGTCCCACGAGATCCGCACCCCGATGAACGCCATCCTCGGCTTCGCGGACCTCCTCCTCGACCCCGAGTGCACCGAAGCCCAGCGACGCGAGCACGTCACCACCATCCAACGCAACGGCGAGCACCTCCTCACACTCATCAACGACATCCTCGACCTCTCCAAGATCGAGGCCGGCCGCATGACCGTCGAGCGCATCCCCTGCTCTCCCGAAGCCGTCGCCACCGACACCTTCTCCCTCCTCGCCCACCGCGCACGCTCCAAGGGCGTCGACCTCAAACTCGAAGCGGAAACGCCCATCCCCAACTCCATCCATTCCGACCCCGTCCGCCTCCGACAGATCCTCCTCAACCTCGTCGGCAACGCCATCAAGTTCACCGAGCAGGGCGCCGTCACCATCTCCGTGCGATGCGACCGCAACGACGAGGACTCCGCAACCCTCTCCTACGCCGTCAAAGACACCGGCATCGGCATCGCCCCCGAACGCCTCAAAGAGCTCTTCCAGCCCTTCACACAGGCTGACTCCACCGTCACCAGACGCTTCGGCGGCACCGGGCTCGGCCTTGTCATCTCCCGACGGCTCTCCCGGATGCTCGGCGGCGACATCTCCGCCGACTCCGTGCAGGGCGAGGGCTCCACATTCACCCTCACCGTCGACGCCGGCGATCTCACAACAGCAGCCTTCACCGAGCGAGCCTTCTCGCAGGCCGCGCCCCCCCCCGCCAACGAGCCCGCAGCCCCGCAAGCAGCGCCCAGCAAAGCCGCTCCGCTCTCGGCGCGCATCCTTCTCGCCGAGGACGGCCCCGACAACCAACGCCTCATCGCCCACCATCTCCGAAGCGCCGGCGCCACCGTCGAGTTCGCAACCAACGGCAAGGACGCCGTTGAATTCGCGCTCGAGGCCGAGAAGAACAAGACCCCCTTCGACCTCGTCCTCATGGACATGCAAATGCCCATCATGTCCGGCTATGAAGCATCCGCGCGACTCCGCGAACAGAACTACCCGCGCCCCATCGTCGCGCTCACGGCCCACGCCATGGACGGCGACCGCGAGAAGTGTCTCGCCGCCGGCTGCCAGGACTACACCACCAAGCCCGTCAAGAAGAACGTTCTCCTCGACATCTGCAGACGCTGGATCGCACACTCCAACGCGATCAAGGCCGCCTGATCGACACGCTCAGCACGCGCCCCCGAACCCGCTCAGCACGATGTTCAGGTCGGTGAAATTCACCACCCCATCGCCGTTCACATCACCCGGCAGCAACGGCTCGCCCGGCAGCGTGCTCTGCCCGAACCCGCTCAGCACCTGATTGAGATCGGCAAACGTCACCATGTCGTCACCGTTCGTGTCGCCCGGGCACACACGCTCCACCACCACCGATCCGCTCGTGAACTCCAGATACCCGACCAGGATGCTCGGACTCAGCGTCACGCCCGTGATCGAGAACGACACCACCCCCGCCGCGTCGATGCTCGTCGACAGCGTCACGGCGTAGTTCACCGTGATGCCCAGCACCACCGTCGACCCGCTCTCCGTGAACGGTGGCGCCGACACCGGCAACGTGCCGCCCGTGTTCACCACGCGCCCGCCCAGCGCCGGCGCCGGCTGGCCCGTCAGCCCCGCGATGATCTCCTCGATCGGCGTCGGGTTCGGGTACAGCACGCCCAGCGCGCCCCCGACCCCGCGCGCCATCCCGCTCACCGTCGTGTCGTAGAAGAACGCCGGGCCGACCGTGTCCGGCGCGCTCGTCCTCGACTGGTTCACGCCGTGCCGGATCTGCAACCCGGCCAGCGGGATCGACGCCATCCCGGCCCCGCCCGACGCCGGAGCAACCAGCGCCGCGCCCGTCACCAACGCCGTCATCAACGTCCCGCGCATCGACATCTCCTCTCTGCTCGTGCTCGCCGACCGTTCGCAGACAAGCCTACCGCGCCATGCCCGTTCCGCCATGCGCATTCCCACACATCCGTGAACCCACGCGCAAGACCCGCTTACCCGTCGATTCCCGGGCCCGAGATCGACCCGCCGCCGAACACCGGCGCTCCCTGACGACGCGCCGGCGGAGCCGCGGGGGCCTGCGCAGGCGCCGCCTGCGGCATCAGCCGGACGCGGAACACCAGCTCCGCAACCCGTTCCCGCACGCCGCGCTCGAACTCCCGGAACAACGACGAGCCCTCGCGCTTGTACTCGATCCGCGGGTCCTGCTGGCTGAACGCGCGATAGTTGATGGAGTCGCGCAGCTGGTCCATCGCGTACAGGTGGTCCTTCCACGCCTGGTCCAGAACCTCCAGCAGCACGAACTGCTCGAACCGGAACATCTCCGCACGCGCCGCCATCTCCACGCGACCCTTCAGCGCCTCCCGACGCTCCTCCGGGTCCTTCCCCGCAAACACCCACTCGCCCGGAGCCGGCGCGCCGACCTTCTCCTCGAAGAACTTCTCCAACTCCTCGCGCGTCTCGCACGCAGCCCCCTCCTCCAGCAACGCCTCGACGCGCCCCGACTCCAGACGCGCGCGCGACGCCTTCAGCAGCGCATCACGGATGTCCATCGGCCCCATCGACCGGATCGTGTCCACGTCCCACTCAAGGCCAAGCCGCGTCCGCGCCCACGTGGCAAGCTGACCCAGCGCCTGATCCGGCGAATACGCCATCATCCCGGCCGTCAGCTCCATGGCGAACTCCACCGGATACTCGATCTCCTTCTTCCGGTACGCCTCCTCCACGCGCCCGTACACAAGGTCCAGCGCGCCCGCCCGCGCCTCGGGCGAGCCCGTGATCTCCTCCACCTGCACCTCGATCCCGAACACCCCCTTCGCCCAGCGGCACAGCTCGTTCGCGCCGTAGTTCTCCACGAGGTACTTGTCGAGCGCCGACAGGTCCGCCGCATCAAGACGCTCCGCGGCCCGTTCCGCGATCACGTCTCCCACGTCTTTCGCGCTCTTGCCCTGCAGCTCCTCCGCGCTCACCTCCACGCCGAAGTGCTGCCGCGCCCACGACGCCAGACCCGACAGGTCGTGCCCGCTCGTATCCCCCGCGGGCATGTACTCGCCCAGCGTCACCGCGATCGTCTCCCGCGCGTCCGCCTTCGCCACCTTCCGCACCCGGTCCTTCACCTCCGGCCGGTCCACCCCGCGCAAACGCGAAGGCTCCACCGACGCGTTCATCGCCTTCCGCGCCTCCTCGGCCACGCACTCGGCCCAGTGATCCGGGTCCAGATACTCCTCCACCGCCGACTCCACCGAGTCCCGGATGAACTCGAGAATCAGCCCCTTGATGTCACGCCCCTCCAGCGCGCGCTGCCGCAGCCCGTAGAACGACTGCCGCTGGTGCTCCATCACCTCGTCATACTCAAGGATGTTCTTGCGGATCTGGAAGTTCCGCTCCTCCACCTTCCGCTGCGCACGCTCCACCGACTTGGTCAGCATCGGGTGCTCGATCGAGTCCCCCTCCTTCATGCCGATCCTCGCAAGGATCCGCATCGTCGTCTCGCCCGCGAACATCTTCATCAGGTCGTCGTCCAGACCCACAAAGAACCGCGTCGAACCGCGATCCCCCTGACGCCCCGACCGGCCGCGCAGCTGGTTGTCGATGCGCCGCGACTCGTGACGCTCCGTCCCGATCACGTGCAGCCCGCCCAGCTCCTCGACGCTCTGCGCCCAGCCGATCCGGTGCAGCCCGAACCGGCCGTTCTTGTCCAGCTCCTCGCGCAGCTGCTCCGCCGTCAGCTTCGCCGCGGCCTTGTCGTCCACCCACGTCTTCTCAGACACCCACTTCCGCAAGAGCGCCAGCTCCACCTCCTCAGCGGACATCTTCTCGACGTCCTGCTTCGTCACCCCCAGCTCCTTGGGCGCCACCTTCCGGAACACCAGCTCCCGCACCCGCTCATCGCTCGCGTCCGTTGTCAGCTCCTTCGGCGCGATCCCGCGACGCAGCCAGTGATCCAGCAACACCTCGCGCGACACCCTCCCGAGCTTGATGTCCGTCCCGCGGCCGGCCATGTTCGTCGCGATCATCACCGCGCCGAGCTGACCCGCGTTCTCCACGATGTGCGCCTCGCGCTCGTGCTGCTTCGCGTTCAGCACCTCGTGCTTGATGCCGTGCGCCTTGCTCAGCATCTCCGCGAGCTTCTCGCTCTTCTCGACGCTCGTCGTCCCCACCAGCACCGGACGGCCCATGTCATGGAAGCTCTTGATCTCGTCCACGATCGCCGTCCACTTGTCCTTCCCCGTCAGGAACACGATGTCGTCGAAGTCCTTCCGGATCACCAGCAGGTTCGTCGGGATCGAAACCACGTCCAGCTTGTAGATGTCGTGGAACTCCTGCGCCTCCGTGTCCGCCGTCCCCGTCATCCCCGCCAGACGCTTGTACATCTTGAAGAAGTTCTGGATCGTGATCGTCGCAACCGTCTGCGTCTCCTGCTTGATCGGCGCCCCCTCCTTCGCCTCCACCGCCTGGTGCAGCCCGTCCGACCACTGACGACCCACCATCGGACGCCCCGTGAACGTGTCCACGATCACCACGCTCGCCGTCTCCCGCCCCGTCTGCGGGTCCGGCATCGGCGCCACGATGTAATCCCGGTCCCGCTGGTACACCGTGTGCGCACGCACCGACTGCGTCAGCAGGTGCGGCATGTCCACGTTCTGCCCGACGTAAAAACTCCCCAGCCCCGCCGTCTTCTGCGCCTCGTCGATCCCCTCGTGCGTCAGGTGCGCCTGCTTGCGGTCCATCTCCACCTCGAAGTACCGCGTGTGCCGGTCCCGCGCCTCCTCCAGCCCCGGAAGCTCCGCCTTCGCACGCTTCAACTCCTCCTGCATCGCGGGCACCTTCGCCCGGTCCCGCGCGTTCCGGATGTCCCCCTCCAGGCCCTTGATCCGACGCTTGCACGCCTCCACGTGCTCGTCCGCCTCCGCCCACGGCTTCTGCTTCTCCACCAACACCCGCGCCAACCGATCCGCCAGCTCATACCGCGGCGCATCCTCGTGCGCCTGCCCCGAGATGATCAGCGGCGTCCGCGCCTCATCGATCAGGATCGAGTCCACCTCGTCCACGATCGCCATCTGACGAACACGCTGCACCTGCTGCTCCACCGACCGCTTCATGTTGTCGCGCAGGTAATCAAACCCGAACTCCGCCGTCGTCCCGTACACCACGTCGCACTGGTACATCCGACGCTTCTCGTTCTCGTCCTGCATGTGCATCGGGTGGATCGCCCCCACCGTCAGCCCCAACGCACGAAAGAACGGGAACGTCCAGTCCCGGTCGCGCTGCACCAGGTAATCGTTCACCGTCACCACGTGAACCTTCTGACCCTCCAGCGTCGCCAGGAACGCCGCCAGCGGCGCCACGATCGTCTTCCCCTCGCCCGTCTTCATCTCCGCGATCTTGCCCTGGAACAGCACCATCGCGCCGATCAGCTGCACGTCGAACGGCCTCGACCGGAACGGGGGACGGCTCTCCGGATACAGCTCCCGCACCGCCTCGTAGATCTCGTTGGGGATGTCCGCCTGCGCCCACCCCCCCATCTCCTCCGTGCACCCCAGGAACGCCCCCTCCGGCGCCGCGGGCGGCAACGCCTCCATCTCAGCCTTCGTCTTCTCGTACAACGCGCGCACGCTCTCCGGCAGCCGAGACGCGTCAAACTGCTCCGCGTACCGCGGATTGAACACGTTCCGGATCCCCACCCCGCG
Organism: Phycisphaerales bacterium; assembly: GCA_050174775.1. GTDB lineage: Bacteria > Planctomycetota > Phycisphaerae > Phycisphaerales > UBA1924 > CAYPGJ01. The sequence continues at coordinate 168,954 of JBFXJP010000003.1, read as the reverse complement.
GTCCATAGCCTCCCGCGCCACGGCGAACGCCTCGTCCATCACCTCGATGGCCTTCGCGCCCCCCGCCACGCGCTCGCGCAACGAGCGCGTCCGATCACGCAGCTCCGCGTCCGTCAGCCGACGCATCTCCGGCTCCAGCGCCCCGATCGCGCGAACGTGCGCCGTGTACTTCTTCACGAAACGCTCGTTCCGCGTCCCGAAAATCACCGTCAACAACGGACCGATCAGCGGAATGCCCTGGGGCTGCGCAGCCATGAGATCGCCTTCTTTTCGTATCTGTCCGCCGCGCGCTCTCGCGCGACGTGGGGTTCTTCTTCACGTTCCGGGAATCACACCCTCGGCCCGAGCCGCGCAAACCTCGCGCGCACACAGGCCTCCATCACGCCGCGCATCCGTACACGCGGCCCGACAGGCTCCTCGAGCCTCAGCGCAACCCCGGCGGCGGCAGGTCCAGCCGCTCCACCCGAACCCCAGAATCCACCACCACCTCCCACGACTCGACGCGCATCACCACGCGCGCCGTCTCAGCGATCCGCTCCACCCCACCGGCCGATGCCGCAACCACGCACCCAGGCTTCGTCGGCGCCAGCCTCCGCGCCGCAAGCGCAATCCGCCCGCCGAGCCCGCCCCCCTCCACGGCAAGCCGCGCCCCGCCACCACTCTCCCCGAACCCCGTCCCCCCCAGCATCCCCCCCGGCAACGCCATCGCCGCGGCCGGCAAACCCGCAAGCAACAACACCGCCACCCACACCACAGCCGTGGCAGGGCCGCCTCGAACCATCATCCGAACTGCCGGTACGTTGTCGCTCACGTGCGGAACCAGTCTACCCCCTCCATCGGGCACGTTCCTCCCCCACTCCCACACCTCACCACTCCCGCATTCCATCTGCAACGACCACACACGTTCTCGGACCCCCCATGCACCCCCTCCTCGTCCTAGGCCGCAGCATCCCCGTCGAGCACCACGACGTTCTCCCCTCCACCCAAACCCGCGCCCGAGACCTCCTCCCCTCCTCCCCCACCACTCCCCTCCTCATCACCGCGTCCCGCCAAACCGGCGGCCTGGGCCGCACAGGACGCCACTGGGAAAGCCCCCCAGGCGGCCTCTGGCTCACCCTCCTCTGGCCCCTCCCCACCCACCACGAACCCACCCTTCACTCTCTGGGCCTCCGCATCGGCCTCGCCTGCCACCGCACCATCTCCCACCTCCTTGCCCAACACGCCCCCTCCACCCGCGCTCTCCTCAAGTGGCCCAACGACATCCTCCTCGAATCCCCAACCCACCTCGCCAAAGTCTGCGGCGTCCTCGTCGAGATCCGCCACCACCCCCCCCACACCTACGCACTCGTCGGCGTCGGCATCAACCTCAACAACACACCCCACTCCCTTCCACCCTCACTCCAACCCCACTCCGACACCATCCGCGCGCACACCTCGCGCGACATCCCGCTCCTCCCCGCGCGCGACCGCCTCGTCCACGAACTCGCCGACGCCCTCACCTCCGAACGACTCGCTCCCGCGCAACTCGCAGAGATCCGCGCCGCGCTCTGGGGCATCGGCCGACACATCACCATCACCCTCCCGGACCACACGCGCGTCGAAGGCACGCTCCTCGGCCTCTCCGACGACGGACGCCTCCAACTCAACCGCGACGGCCACCCCTGGCTCGCCCCACTCTCAGCCGAACTCGCGCCGCCCGCGCCCTGACCCTCAGTGCGCCAACAACACCGGCTCGCTCGCGCGCTCCACCGCGCCACCCGCCGGCGACCCCAACAACAAGTCGTGCACGAACGACTCGTGATACGCCCCCATCGCGACCAGCGCCCCCGCTCCTCCAGCCCGCTCCATAGCCGCCGTCTCCACCCGCTTCCCGTTCTCCACCACCTCCACGCGCTCCGCCTCCGGCGCAAACCCCGACGCCCACGCGCGCGTCTCCTCCGCATTCTTCTCCTTCGACGACGCGATCACCGTCAACCCCCAACCCGCACCCCTGGCGATCTCGCGCGCCGCGCTCAACGCGCGCTTCGACTCCGTCGTCCCGTCAAACGCCACCACCACCGTCCGCGAAGGCTCCCACGCGCCCGACACCACCAGCACCGCGCAAGGCGCCTGCCGGATCAACGCGCGCGTCCCCGACCCCACACCGCCACGCGCAAACCGCCCCTTCTTCCCCACCACCAGCACGTCCGTGGCCGACGCCACGTCCACGAGCGTCTCGACCAGCGGGCCATCGTGCATCGACGACGAGTACGCCACACCCTCCTTCGCGCACGCCGCGCCCAACCGCGCCAACGCAGCCGCCCCCTCCCGCTCCGCCCGCTCGTGCTCTTCCCGCATCTCCTCCGCGCTCACCACCACCGCAGGCGCCGGCGCCGGGTCCAACACCCCGATCGGGTCCGACGGCCCGATCACCGGCGCGCTCGGCTCGATCACACGCCTCCCGTGCAGCGGCCTCCCCGTCGCGCGCGCCATCCGCAACGCAACCTCGAACGCGCTCCCCGCCTGCTCCGAACCGTCATACGCCACCACAAATCGCTCGATCATCGCGCGGCCTCCGTAAAGAAGCACATCCTCACGATCAATCGTAGCGCGCACGCCTCTATCATCCCGCGATGCATCTCGCGTTCACACTCCTCCTGCTCCTCACCGCCTCGCTCTGGCTCATCTTCGCCCTCCTCACCATCCGCGCCGCGCGCCGCATCCCCACGCTCCCCCCACTCCCCGACACGCCCCCCGCACTCCCGCGCGTCCGCGTCGTCATCGCCGCACGCGACGAAGCCGACCGCATCGCAGGCTCCGTCCGGCGACTCCTCCGACAACAGCACGTCGACCTCGAACTCGTCCTCGTCGACGACCGCTCCACCGACGACACCGCCGCACGCGCACGCGAAGCCGCCGACGGCGACCCCCGTCTCCGCATCATCCGCGTCGACGCCCTCCCCGACGGCTGGCTCGGCAAATGCCACGCCCTCCACCTCGGCTCCGCATCCCTCGACCGAGACTGGATCGCCTTCCTCGACGCCGATTCCTGGCTCGCGCCCGACACGCTCGCCCGCGCCATCGCCCACGCCCGCGCCGAACACGCACACCACCTCTGCCTCATACCGGGCCTCGGCCCGACCACACTCCCCGGACGCGCAGCGCTCACCATCTTCCTCATGCTCTTCTACATCACGGCGCACAGAGTCAACCGCGACGCCCCCCGCGCATACCTCGGCGTCGGCGCGTTCAACCTCCTCTCACGCACCGCACACAACGCCATCAACCCGCACCAACTCCTCAGACTCGAAGTAGCAGACGACATCTATCTCGGCCTCGCCATCCGCGCGCATGGCGGGCGCGCACGCTGCGCCCTCGCTATCCACGAACTCGAAGTCCACTGGGTCCGCTCCGCACGCTCGCTCATCCGGCTCCTCGAGAAAAACCAGTTCGCCGCCATCGGCTACTCCCTCGCCAAAGTCGCCCTCGCCATCACCACCCTCCTCACCCTCTGGACACTCGGCCATTTCGCGTGGCTCCGCGCCGACGCGCCCGGCATCGCAGCCACCATCACCATGCTCTGCGCCATGCCCGCGGCACACCTCGTCGCGCGCCGGCACAACTGGGGCTGGACCACCGCGGCCCTCGCCTTCACCATCACCCCCTGGCTCTCCATGTGGGCGCTCCTCCATTCAACAATCCTCACCCTCAAACGCCGAGGCGTCCGCTGGCGAGACACCACCTACCCCCTCTCCTCCCTCCGCTCCGCCCGAAAACAACTCCTCAAACACCTGCGCAACGCAGACCCCTCCACCCTCTCCTCACCTCCAGCACCCGACAATGCCCCACCTTCACACACACCAGCAGACCTCACTCACTCCCCTGCCCGATGCAATCATCACTCCCCCACACCCGTTGAACCGATGCTCACTCCGAACCGAACACACGACGGGACACGCTGATGCCCGACCGACCCGAACCCACCTCCTCCTTCCGGCCCATCCGCCCGGAAGCCTTCGGCGAAGCCCAGGCACGCCGACTCCTCTGGCGAGCCGGCTTCGGCGGCACTCCCGCGCAACTCTCCGCCCTCACCGAGATGGGCCCCGAGCGCGCCGTCGACCTCCTCCTCAACGCCGACACCGACTACGACGGCCCGCGCGGCTATCAGTGGGACCAGAACATCATGCTCGTCGACGACACCGCGCGCGACGAATACCGCCGCGCCCAGCGCGCCGGCGATGAGGAAACCCTCGCCCGCCTCCGCCTCTCCCGCCAGGAGCAGCAACGCCGAGACCGCCGGCAGATCCAACGAATGCAGCAGTGGTGGCTCGCGCGCATGATCGAATCCCCGGCCCCGCTCCTCGAGAAGATGACCCTCCTCTGGCACTCACACTTCGCGGCCTCCTACCGCAAAACCGAAAACTCCTGGCACATGCTCGCCCAGAACAACACGTTCCGGAAGCACGCCTTAGGAAACTTCGCAGACCTCCTCTTCGCCATCGTCCGCGACCCCGCGATGATCCAGTACCTCGACAACCACACCTCGCGCAAGCAGCAACCCAACGAGAACCTCGCGCGCGAACTCATGGAGCTCTTCTCCCTCGGCGTCGGCAACTACACCGAGCAGGACATCAAGGAAGGCGCCCGCGCGCTCACCGGGCACACCTTCGAAGGAAACGACTTCGTCTTCCGCGAGAACTGGCACGACGACGGCATGAAGCGCATCCTCGCCGCCTCAGGCCGCATGACCGGCGACGACTTCGTCAAAGCCATCCTCGAACAACGACGCTGCGCCGAATTCATCTCCTGGAAGCTCTACCGCGCCTTCGTCGTCAACGATCTCCCCGAAGACCTGCGACAAGCCCCCCGCTGGGCCGCCCTCGCGGTCCGCGAACTCACCCGCGAACTCCTCAACGCCCGCTACCAACTCAAGCCCGCTCTCCGCGCACTCTTCCTCTCCGAACACTTCTACGACCCCGCCTTCGAAGGCTCACTCATCAAGTCACCCGCGGAACTCGTCGTCGGCGCCATCCGCTCCCTCAACACCCCCGTCCGCGACCTCGCGATCCTCGTCGACGCGATGGACCGCATGGGCCAGGCCCTCTTCTTCCCCCCCAGCGTCGCAGGCTGGGACGGCGGACGATCCTGGATCTCCACCTCCACCATGTTCATCCGCCAGAACACACTCGTCTATCTCATCAACGGCACGCTCCCCGTCGGACGAGACGCACGCGCCGACCTCGACGCCTACAACGCCATGCACATCGTCGGCTCCCACGCCGACGCGCGCACCGGCGCCGAACGCATCCTCCGTCGAACACTCGGCGAACTCGCCCCCACCCGCGTCGACTGGCTCACGGCACACGTCCAATCCCTCGGCCCCGAGTGGACGCCCGCCCTCGCCAACGAAGCCCTCGCCCTCGCCACCGCCACCCCCGAATACCAACTCCTCTGACCCCCCTCGCGCAACCCCGCGCGGAGAAACACCATGGACCTCTGGAACGCCAACGCATTCACACGCCGAGCATTCCTCTCCCGAGGCATGGTCCTCGCCTCCTCCGCAGCGTCCATCCCCCTCTTCATCGAGTCCTCTGCACAAGCCCTCGCGCAGGGCGCCGGCGCCCTCTCCTCCCGACCGGGAATCCCCGACGATCACATCCTCGTCGTCGTCCAACTCTCCGGCGGAAACGACGGCCTCAACACCGTCATCCCCTACGCCGACCGCGCCTACTACAACGCGCGCCCCGGCATCGGCGTCCAGGAACGCGACGTCCTCAAACTCTCCGGACGCGAACCCGTCGGCCTACACCCGCGCATGGAAGGCCTCAAAGCCCTCTACGACGACGGTCTTCTCTCCGTCGTCCAAGCCGTCGGCTACCCCAACCCCAACCGCTCCCACTTCCTCTCCATGGACATCTGGCACACCGCCGACACCGGCGGCACAGGCCCCGGCTGGCTCGGCAAGTACTACGACTGCGAGTGCGCAGGCGCCGACCCCAAAGCCCAAACACCAGACACCACCACAGCAGCGCAGCGCGCAGCCATCACGCTCGGCGCCGACGCTCCCCGCGCACTCATCGGCCGCAAAACCAAACCCATCACCTTCGAATCCCCCGACCTCTTCCGCTGGACCGCAGGCGCCAACGACCCGGACGCCGAAGCCGCATACCGCGCCATGCTCAACGCCGGCGCGCCCGACGCCCCCGAAGGATCCAACGCCGCGTTCCTCGCGCGCACCGCCCTCGACGCGCAGATCAGCGCCGACCTCATCCGCAAAGCCGTCTCCCGAACGACCCCCTCCTCCTACCCCCGCTCCGAGCTCGGCCGCCAACTCGCCATGGTCGCCGCCATGATCCAGGCCAACCTCAAGTCCCGCGTCTACTACGTCACCCTCGGCGGCTTCGATACCCACGCAGGCCAGGGCGGCGCACAGGGCCGCCATGGCAACCTCCTCAACGACTACGCCCAGTCCCTCAAAGCCTTCTACGACGACCTCAAGGCGCAACGCAACGACGAACGCGTCCTCACCATGACCTTCTCCGAGTTCGGTCGCCGAGTCGGACAAAACGCCTCCGGCGGCACGGACCACGGCGCCGCCGCCCCCATGTTCTTTGTCGGCCCCATGGTCCGACCGGGCGTCCAGAACGCACACCCCTCCCTCACCGACCTCGACGACGGAGACCTCAAGTACGCCATCGACTTCCGCTCCGCATACTCCGGCGTCCTCAAGGAATGGCTCCGCGCCGACCCCAGCCAGGTCCTCGGCCGCGCCTGGAGCCCCCTCCGCGTCCTCAAACGCGCCTGACCCCCCACCCCAGATACCCCAAATCCACCCGAACGGGTGCTCTACAGCGGTGAATAGTCCGCAGCCGTAGCCCGATACGACCCGGGTCGGCCCTCTCCGCGCGTCGGTCCATGGCGGCCCGACAGGATTCCCGGGGGCATATGCCCAGCCATCAGAAAGGAACGCGGATGACGACCACCCGGTCCGTCCACCACCCCGTGCCCTCACACGGCACGCCCCATCCACACCCACAAACCACATAACGGTTTTCAAGGTACAAATATCCGACATCAATCGGACATCGGCGTCCTGTTCAGGCGCGGCTCGGCGCCCGCCCCACGACGCTCACGCCTTTCCGCCTCAGAAAAAGGAGATGCGACATGCTCACTCGGAACACCGGCGCCGCCGCTTCGCTCGTCGCGGCCCTCGCCGGCTACGCAACCGCCCACTCCACACCCTGGACCACCCAACACGCCGACCAGACCCGCGCCATCGTCGCCGAGATGCTCGCCGACGCCGCAACCCGCTCCAGCCTCCTCGCAGACTCCGGCTCCGCGGGCCACGACGGAAAGTTCTTCCTCGCCTCCACCGACGGAAACTTCCGACTCAACGTCAGCGGTCAGGCGCAGTTCCGATACACCGCCTCCTTCCTCACCGACGACCCCGTCGTCAACGTCGACGACTTCGACTCCGGCTTCGAATCACCACGCACCAAGCTCCGCTTCGACGGACACATCTTCGAGCCAAGCCTCTTCTACGCCGTCCAGATGAACTTCGACACCAACGGCGGCGCCGCGCGTCTCGAAGACGCCTACATGGGATACAAGTGGGACAACGGCTGGGCGCTCATCTGGGGCCAGCTCAAGATGCCCGTCCTCTGGGAGGACGTCGTCTCCATCAAGAACAGCCTCGCCGCCGACTACTCCGTCCTCAACGCCGTCATCAACCCGGGCCGCAGCCAAGGCATCTGGGCCCACTACTCCAACGATGACTGGCGCATGTGGGCCGGCTTCAGCGACGGCATCGCCACCGCAAACACCGGCTTCACCAGCCCCGCCGAGCCCGACTGGGGCCTCACCACCCGTTGGGAATGGAAGATCGCGGGACACTGGTCCCAGTTCGACCAGTTCACCTCCCCGCGCGGCTCTGAGTTCGCCGTCAAGCTCGGCGCCGCCACCCACTGGCAGAACGGCCCCGACGTCGTCGGCGCGCCCGCCGCGCTCGTCGGCGCATACAACGCCGACATCATGATCAAAGGCGATGGCTGGAACCTCTTCGCATACGCCGTCGGCCTCCACATCGACCCCGACGCCGCGGGCGCGCCCTCCACCGACGACTTCGGCGCGCTCGTCCAGGGCGGCATCTACGTCACCGACGACACCGAACTCTTCGCCCGATACGACGTCGTCATCCCGGACAACGACCGCGCCGCCGACAAGGCCTTCAACACCGTCACCTTCGGCGGCAACTACTACCTCCACGGCCAGGCCGCCAAGCTCACCCTCGACGCCATGTGGTTCCTCGACGACACCGTCGACAACGCCCTCGTCAGCGGCATCGTCGGCGCACCCGGACTCACCGGCACAGCCCTGGGCCTCCGTCCCTCAACCGACGGCAACCAGGTCGCGCTCCGGCTCCAGTTCCAACTCCTCTTCTAACCCCGACGCCCACGCACAACCGATCCAGGGCCGCGCGTCTCACGACGCCCAGGCCCTTTTTCCTGCGCCCATCCCTTCCGCAGAATGAACAGGTAGTTGAACCCGCGCAGCATGAACCCACCCTCCTCCGCCGCTTTCCGCCAATTCCCCTTCTCCAGCTTCGCGTTGTGCCGCACCACACACACCACGTCCACCGGCTCGAGCCGCTCCCGCAACATCCCGAACAACTCGAACCCGATCGGCATGAACGCCGGCAGCGGCGAGCCCTGCGCCCGCTTCTTGTACGAGTCAGACACGTACAAACCCATGTGCGCGCCCGGCTTCATTACCCGCGCAATCTCACCGATCACCTCCCCCATCGCGCGGTAGTACTCCCGCCCCGCGTCCGCCGCGTCCAACCTCCCGATGCACCCCGGCTCATCCGAATACTTCACGTGCGTCGAGTACGGCGGATCAACGAACACAAAGTCCGCCTTCCCGTCCTCCAGCGGCAGCTTCCGCGCATCCGCGCGAAACACGTCCTCCCGCGACGGGCTCACGTCATACCCCAGCGCCTTCCGCTTCATCTCGCGCGCCACGTCCAGCGTCGTCCCCGACCCGCACATCGGGTCCACCACCAGATCGCCCTCGCGCGTGAACCGCGTCAGCAACTGCCAGATCACCCACGACGGCGTCGCACCCACATAGTTCTGATCACCCTGACCACCCGCCCCGTACTGCTGCGACGGATACTCCCACAACGTCGTCGGCATCACGCTCAGCCTCGGCCTGCCGTGCGTCTGCCGACTCGCCCCCCGATGCCCGCGCACCTGCGCAGGCGTCAGCGGCGCCTCGCCCCTCCCGCGTCGTGCAGGCCCCCCGCTCACCCCTTCATCTCCTCACGGATCGACTGGATCACCGCGCGCCGCGCCTCACCCATCGTCGCATGCAACCGCGCCCCCGCCGCGCGCACATGCCCGCCGCCACCCAACCGACCCGCCACCGCGTTCACGTCCACCTCCAACCCGCCGCCAGAATCCCCCGACTTCGACCGCAACGACACCTTCGTCAGCCCCGGCTCCACCTCCGTCAGCACCGCCACCACACGCACGCTCGCCACCGACTGCGGCAGATCGCTCAACGCCGACGAGTCATCCGCCGTCGCGCCCGCGGCCACAAAGTCGTCACGCGACAGGCACATCACCGCAACCCGATCCCCCTCCAGCAACTCCAGATTCGACAACCCCCGCGCGATCAGCCGCAACCGCGCCGCCGAGTCCGACTGCTCCGACACCCGGTACACCTTCCGCGAGTCCGCCCCAGCGTCCATCAGCTCCGCCGCCAGCCGCATCGTCGACGACGTCGTGTTCGAGTACCGAAAGAACCCCGTGTCCGTGGCCAGCCCCAGGTACAAAGGCTCCGCCACCTCGACAGGCAACTCACGCGCGCTCTTCAACCCCAGCAAGCCCACACACACCCGCGCCACCATCTCCGTCGCAGCGCTCGCGCCCGGCTCCACCCAGCGAAGCGACGCCACCCCCTCGTTCCCCGCGGGATGATGATCGATCACCACCGCGCGCTCCGTCCGCTCGCTCAACCACTCCCGCACGTCCGCGAGCTGCGTCCACGACCCCGTGTCCACGATCGCCACCGTGTCCGGCTCCCCCCACTCGCGCAGCACGCGCTCCGCCTCGGCCTCCCCCCTCGGCAGCCGCAGGATCTCCGTCTCCCCCACGAACGCCTCGAACCGCTCGAAGAACGGGTACGGGAACGCGCACGCCGCACGGGCGCCCTTCCGCTCCAGCGCGCGAGCGACCGCCAGCGACGACCCCAGCGCGTCGCCGTCCGGCTTCGAGTGCGTCAGCGTCACCACCCGCTCCGCACGCGCCAGCCGAGACGTCACGTCCTCAACGTTCGCGTTCCCCTTCCACGCCCCGCTCACGCGCACACCCCCGCCCCGCGATCCACGCTCTCCCACACCTCCTCGGCCCGCTCCACGTCGCGATGCATCTGACGCAGCAACGATTCCGCCGAATCAAACCGCGCCTGCTCACGCAGATGACGCGTGAACTCCAGACCCAACGTCCACCCATACTCGTCCAACGCGCCCTCCCATCCGATCACGTGCGCCTCCACCGTCCGACGAACACCGTCGAACGTCGGATTCGTCCCCACCGATATCGCCGCGCCCCGCCTCGTCCCGTCCGGCAAACGCGCCGCCCCCGCATACACCCCGTCCATCGGCGCCACGCACGCGCTCTCCAGATTCGCCGTCGGCATCCCCATCAGCCTGCCCCGCTTCGCCCCCGAAACCACCACCCCCTCCATCTCGTACGCGCGCCCCAGCGTCCGCGCCGCATCCCCCACCCTCCCGTGCTCGAGCAGCCAGCGCGCCAGGGTCGACGACGCCGGCGCCTCCGTCCCATCCGACATCGTCACGAGCACAGGCGCCACGATCCGCGCCTCCACCCCCCGCGCTCGAGCAAGCCCGCGCAGCTCCTCCACACCCGCGCTGCGACCCTTCCCGAATCGGAAGTCCTCCCCCTCCACGATCCCCCGCATCCCGTGACGCTCCACCAGCATCCCCACGAACGCCTCCGGCTCAAGACCCAGCACACCCGATCCCGGATCGAGCCGCACCACCTCGTCCGCTCCAAGCGCAAGCAGCATGCGCTCCCGCTGACCGAACGTCGTGAGCCGCCCCGGCGCCACGCCCCCCAGCGCGCTCTTCGGATGCGGATCAAACACCATCACCACGATCTTGATCTCTCCCCCCAGCCGCGCCCCCAGCGCGCGCGCCTCGCGCACCAACGCCGCGTGACCCGCGTGCGCCCCGTCAAATACCCCCACGCTGATCACCGTCGATGCCGACACGCCGCCACACTAGACGACCCGAAGCCCCCTGAAAAGCACAGCCCCCCCGGCAACGCGCCGAGGGGGCTGAGTGGCTTTGTTACGAAACGTGTGCAGACAGAATCAGTGAATCACTACAGACGCCGTGTCTCAGCGACGACGACGCAGACCGGCGAAGCCGGCCATGCCCAGCAGCGCCGCGGCGCCGGGGGTCGGGACCACGTACGTGATCTCGAAGGGGAGCTGCTGCACGATCGACGCCGGAGCCGGGCCGTCGAGGGCATCGCCCCACACGCCCGTCGAGCCGATGAACTGACGACCGTTCGCGCCGGGGACGGTCTGCTGACCGACGACCGTCACGGCCGGGGCCCACGGACCCGAAGCCAGCGAGCCCGTCACGGTCCAGTCGAGCCAGTACGTGCCGGGCCCGAGGGTGACGTTCAGACCGCCGTTGTCCAGGTTGTAGATCGGACGAGTCGTGTTGTTCGACCCGTTGAACGTGCGGTACATGTTCGACCACGAAGAACCCGTCAGGCGGTTCGTCGTCAGATCGCCGAACACCACCGTCGAGCCGACATCGCCCGGACGGCCGTTCCAGATCTGGAAGTTCAGACCCGTGAACGAAGACGAAGCGGTCGAGCCGCCCGTCTGATAGCCGAAGAAGCGGATGTTGGAGATCATCCAGCCCGCGGCGTCCGTGATCGTGAAGTCATCGGCCATGCGGTTGCCGACGGTGCCGCCCTGGCTGCCGAACCCGGCGATCGTGTTGCCGAGCTGAACCTCAGACCAGGTCGAGCCCGCGGGGGCCGCGGCGCCCGTCGAGAGCGTCGCGCCCGTCGACAGAGGACCATTCGAGTACACAGGGCGAGCCGTGGCGGCAGCCGCGACAGCGAGACCAGCAGAAGCGATGAGCAAACCTCTCATGACGTGTTCCTCCCAAAACGAAAACTGCAATCTCTAGAGACTGACCGGGAAACACTCCCGGGGGGATACCTGCTTCAATCCACGATCACAGCGACACCGCCTCGCGAACAAGTCGTGAGCCGAACATGGTCGTTGCGCTCGTCAATACCGTGTTCCTTCCTTCCCTTGTGAATGCGTCCTGACGACGCCTCACCGATCGAACTACCGGACAATCTACGACGCACTTCCCTCCGATGCAATGCCTCACCCCCCCGTTTTGCGCGCTCCTTTTGTTCTCGTGACCGCCCGAGACACACCACGACCGGGGGGTGTTAGGGTCGAAGAACCTCCCCTTCGGCCAAACCCCTGAATCCAGACCCCTCCGGGTCGAACCCGTCCGGCAGGTGGATCAGCCGCATCTTCCCCCGAAGCCCCTCCGGCAGCCCCTGCAGCCACTCGATCGGCGTGTGCGCCGGGGGCGGGCTGCTCTCGTGCACGATCAGGTCCGCCTCCGACAACCACTCCGCGTGCGCACGCTCCGGACGCGCATCACCCGACCAACCAAACGTCCGCTTCCCATCGCTCACCAGCAGCCCGATCGTCGGGATGTGGTGCGTCGTGTACCGACAGCGCACGCCCAACCCCGCGATCCGCGCGCTCACGCGCTCTCCCGAACTCTCCCCCGTCTCCGGAAAACGGTTCACCGGACGAAGCACGTGCAGCTCCGCGTAGTCCTCCAGCGTCAGCGGACGATCCACCCCGATCAGCGTGTCCATGGCGGGCGCCAACCGATCCCACAATCGCTTCGCCGCGAGCGGGTTCGTGTGCAGCCTGGGCCGCGCCGCGCGCGCGCCCTGCTTCACCGCGACCCACTGCGAGAACAGGAACGCCTCGAGCCCGTTGCAGTGATCCCCGTGCAGGTGCGTCAGGATCACGTCCGTGATCGACGTGAGCGGGACATCCCACCCGGCCTTGGTCGATGCCTGCTTCACCGCCCGCAGTGTGTGGTCCGGGCAGTCCACGAGCACGAAGCCCTGGGGAGCGCGCAACAGCGCGCTCGAGCCGAAGTGCTCCGTCGTGAACGCGTCACCCACCCCGAGGATCAACGCCTCGAACACCGACATCGCCATGCCCCTCCGACTCCGCCCGAGCGTCGCGAACCCCACGCCGCCCGACCGGTTGCGGACTATACGGGCCCATGATCCAATGCATCGGTCCACGTCGCACGGACGTTGTTCGGAGGCCGGAGACACACCTGATGACACGACGCCGCACCTCGCGCGTTCACCCCGCACATGCCGCCGTTCTCGCGCTCGCCGCGGGCGCCCCGACGCTTGCCCAGAGCGACCCCGAGGCCGTCCAACGCCTCGAGCGCCAGCTCCGCGAGACGGACCAGGCCCTGCGGATCTCCGTCCCGGCCGACCAGCCCATCTCCGAGCGCCTCCTCTTCGACGCCGGCGCCACCCTCCGCTTCGCCTACTACTTCGTGGACGACTCCTCCCCCAACCGGCGAGAGCTCCGCCAGTACGAGGGCCGCGTCTACGCCCGCGCCGAGCTCGACGGCGCCCACCGCTTCTACGCCCGACTCAAGTTCCAGTACGACGACTTCAACCCCGGCGACTCCTTCGACGGGCGGGGCGACGACTGGAACGACCCCTTCCTCGAACGCGCCTGGTACGAGTTCGACCTCCGAGGTCTCGAACGCGCGCGCACCGGCACGGCCTCCGACCACAACCTCAACATCCGCGCCGGCAAGCAATTCATCCACTGGGGCTCCGGACTCACCCTTTCCAACACCATGTTCGCCGGCCTCCTCGACCTCGAATTCGGGTCCCTGGGCTTCTCCGTCCTGGGCGGCATCACCGCACCCAAGGACGTCATCGACTTCGACGGCACACGCCCCGGCTTCGACTCCTCCGTCAACCGCACCTTCGTGGGCGCCCAGCTCGAGCACCGAGGCCTCGCCTCACACCGCCCCTACATCTCCTTCCTCGCGCAGATCGACCAGGAACGCAACGACTTCTTCGACTTCGGCGGCCTCTTCCCCACCCGCTACGGCTACGACTCCCAGTACCTCATCCTGGGCTCCAAGGGCTCCCTCGCCCCCAACTGGACCTACCGCGCCGAGCTCGTCAAGGAGTTCGGTCGCACCTGGTCTTCCCCCATCGACCCCCTCACGCTCACCCCCATCGCGCAGACCCGGGACGACATCGACGCCTGGGCCGGGCTTTTGGGGGTGACGTGGCTTGCGCGTGACTCCGCGGACACCCGCGTCGATCTTGAGTTCGTGGGCGCCACCGGCGATGACGACCGGCTCAGCGCCAACGACACGTTCGGCGGGAACAGCCCCAACACAACCGACCGTGCCTTCAACTCGCTCGGCTACGTGAATACGGGGCTGGCGCTGGCCGCGGACCCCACCAACCTCCTGTCGTTCCGTGCCGGGGTCTCCACGTCTCCGTGGAAGGGCTCCAACGGCGCGCTCGACGGGCTAAGACTCGGGTTGGACGGGTTCATCTTCCTGAAGGCGGACGCGGATGCCCCGATCTCCGTCCCGACCATGATGGGCGATTCCTTCGTCGGCGGGGAGCTCGACCTGCTCGTTGAGTGGCGCCTGCTCTCCGACGTCACCGCCATCCTGCGGTACGGCGTGTTCTTCCCGGGAGAAGCCATGCCTGTCGGCGCCGATGATGTCCGCCACTTCCTCTATGCAGGAGTGACCTATGCGTTCTGACCGCATCGCCCTTGTCGCGCTGGCCGCGACCACGATTCTCACCGGCTGCGCGCGCACGCTCTCCGAGAGTTCCGCCGTTGATGCGCACGCGAACGACGACGGTGCGTTCTGGACCGCGCTCGAGTCGCAGCGCACGCTGACGAACCACGACGCGCTGCACGGCCTGTTCCTGCTGGCGGACGGCGCCGACACGCACGCCACGTACGAGGAGCGGGTCGCCTCCGCGCGCGACCGGCAGTGGATCAGCGCGAAGGAGCCCAACCCGGTCGCGAACGAGTCGATCTCGGTGGGTCGTGTGGCGTCCGCAGCGGCCCGCATCGCGGAGATCAAGGGGGGGCTGTCGATGCGGCTCGCGGGTCCGACGCCCCGGTACGCCACGCGTGAGCTGGTGTACATGGGGTTGTTGCCGGACCGGACCGAGAATCAGTCGATGTCGGGGCTGGAGTTCCTGGATCTGATCGGGCGCATGGAGGATCACATGGCGGCCGAGGAGGCGAGGAGCCTGGAGGAGCGGCTGCAGGAGGCCGCGAGCGAGCCTGCGGAGGCTGCTCCGGAAGAGGGAACCGGGGCGCAACCTGCGGCGAATCAAGAGGAAGCGACACCTCCGCAGGGCGCCTAGACTGCGGGAATGACGCGGCCGAGCCCCTCGGCTTGCGGGTCTGGATTTGGAGGGCGAGTCAACATGAACGCATTGATGCTTCGTCGTACCGGGCGCGCTGCGCTGGTTGCGGGTCTGCTGGTTGCGCCGATGGCGGTCGCTTCGGTTCAGCCGACGGAAACGCCTGAGGCGTCGGAGGTTGCGCCTGCGAGCGAGCTGAAGGCCGTGATCATGAAGGTGGACGGCCCGAACGCGCGTTGGCGCGCGAACGAGCAGGCGGAATGGAAGCAGGCTGAGGTGAATGACGTGCTCTCGGCGGGGGCCGAGATCGACGTCGGCTTGCGCACGGAGGTGGCGATCCGGGCCGGGAAGAACGCCACGATCATCGTTAACCGCATGACACGCCTGATCTTGCCGGTGTTGAGCGAGGACGCTGAGGCGTTCCGGACGAGGGCCGTGCTGGTGCGCGGGAAGGCGGACTTCAAGGTGGACCGGGTGGGGTTGAACAATGACTTTGCGGTGGTGACGCCGACGGCGACGCTGGCCGTGGGCGGGACGGGGTTCTCGCTGTCGTTTGGCCCGTTCGCAGGCACGGAGATGGAAGGCCTTAACAGCAATAGGGTTCGGGCGATCGAGGTGGATTGGGCGGCGTCGAACATCCAGTCGGTGCTGTCGGGTGGGGGGCGGTTGGCGGACGGTCAGGTGGATCAGGCTCGGGCCGCGCTGCTGGACTCGATCGGCGCGCCGCAGAGCGCGGGAGTGCAGGAGGTCGGCGCGACGGAAGTGGTTGCCGATCTTGGGTTTGCGCCCGACCGGACGGCATTGGTGAGCCAGGCGATCAACACCGCGATGCAGAGCTTTGCCGCGACGGCGGGGTTCCTGGCTGAGAGCGGGACGAGCGGCCCAGTTCTGCCGCCGTTCGGCGGTCAGGGCAGCAATCCTCACCCCTGATCCGTGCGGAAACGGGATTCCTCAACTTTTGGCCGAGAGTGGTGAGTTGCGGGGCGTGTGCGCACAATGGGGCGTGATACGCGCGCACGGTTGCGTGCGGTCGTGACGCTTGTTTGAGGGTGTGATTCTTGGCAGGGAGCGCGAGGACGCATCGTGGCGCGGTGGCGTTGGCGGGCGCGTTGGCGGCCGGCGTGTGCGCACTGCTGAGCGGTTCGGGGCTGCTGGACTGGTTTGAGGGGAAGACGGTGGATGCGCGGTTCGAGCATGCTCGTCTGCGCGAGGTGGAGATGTCTGCGCGGATCGCGCACGTGGACATTGATGACGGGGCGATCGCGTCGGTGGGGAGGTGGCCCTGGGCGCGGTCGAGGATTGCGGATGCGATCGACGAGTTGTTCCGGGCGGGGGCGTCGGTGGTGGCGCTGGACTTGTTGTTCGATGCGCCGCAGGCCGCGTCCTGGGAGGGAGAGGACCGGGGCTCGGTGGAGCGTGTGGATCACGACGGGGTGTTGGCCGCTGCGCTGGCGCGGGGGAAGAGCGTGGTGGCGGTGCGGGTGGTGAAGGGGAGGGGTCAGGGTGAGGAGGCGCGGTTCGTGGAGGCGGCGCGGGAGGCGATGGCCACGCGCGACCGGGGGGAGACGTTTGCTTCGTACGTGAAGCGGCTGGCGCCTGAGGTGGACGAGCACACGAGGAGTTTTCCGGAGAAGGCGTTGCTGGAGCGCGCGTGGGATCAGGCGGGCGCGTGGATCGCGCTACGGGAGGAGATGCACGGGGAGGGTGAGCGCAGGATGCAGGGTGGGGACGCGGCGCCGGTGGAGGTGATTGCGCGCGCGGCGTCGGGGACGGGGTTCGTGAACGTGGACTTTGCGGCGGGCACGGAGAGCGCGGTGCGCGAGGTGGACACGGTGCGCGCGAGCGCCGCCGGTGAGGCGCTGCAGTTCGGGCTGACGGGCGCGGCGCTCCTTGAGGGGTTGAGCGCGCGGGACGTGGAGGTGACGGAGCGCGAGGTGCGCGTGGCGGCGCACACGCTGCCGCGGACGGAGCGCGGGACGGTGCTGCTCGATTGGCCTTCGAGACACCCGCGGTTGCGCAACAGAGCGTCCGCGGCCAACGGCGGATCGCCGGTGTCGATCGGCGCGTTGGTGAGTCTTGCGGAGCAGAGGAGATCGGTGGCGCGGAACGTGGAGGCGCTGGCGGGGGCGACGCGGGCGGCGCTTGGGCTTGACGTGAAGGCGCCGGTGACGGAGGAGGAGGTTGCGCGTGCGTCGGAGCAGGGCGAGGAGTGGTTGTCGCAGATCAGGGAGTTGGAGGCTTCGGGCGCGGCGCTGGAGGAGGAGGAGCGGAACGCGAAGGTGCTGTTTGAGCAGTTGTTGGCGCTGAAGGAGGAGGGGGCGCGCGGGCCGAGGGTGGTGCAGGAGGCCGAGGAGCGTGTTCGGCGCGAGGTGGAGGGGAAGCTGGTGTTTCTGGGGTGGAGCGCGACGGGGGCGATTGCGGATCTGGTGAGCACGCCCTTGGGGCCGAGGACGCCGGGGGTGGTGGCGCATGCTGTCGCGGCGGACATGGCGCTGACGGGACGGGGGATGGAGGAGATGGGGACGTGGGGTGTGGTGGGGATCACGCTGGGGGTGGGAGTGGTGGTGGGGTTGTTGACGGGGGTTTTGAGCGCGGGCATCGCGGCCACGGCGGGGCTCCTCGTGGTGGTGGTGTATGGGGGCGTGGTGGTGTGGGGGTTCAATGGGTGGGGCGTGGAGGGGCGTTGGGGGATGTTGCTGCCTGTGGTTGGGCCTTGGTTGGCGGGGTTGAGCGCGTGGGCGGCGGGGACGTTGGTTGAGGCGGGGTTGAGCCAGCGCGAGCGACGTCGGATCGAGAGGCAGTTCAAGGCGCGCGTGTCGTCGCAGCTGGTGGATTACCTCGTGGAGAATCCGGGCGCGCTGTCGGTGGGCGGAGTGCAGCGCGAGGCGACGGCGTTGTTCGTGGACCTGGCGGGGTTCACGAGTTTGAGTGAGCGGTTGGATGGCGCCGCGACGGTGTCGACGCTGAACACGTGCATGCGCGCGTTGACGGAGTGTCTGACGAAGGAGGGGGCGTATGTGAACAAGTTCCTGGGGGATGGGGTGATGGCGTTCTGGTCGGCGTTCGTGGAGGAGAGGGAGCAGGCGACGCGCGCGTGCCGAGCGGCCGCGGCTTGCATCGAGGCGATGGAGGGTGTGAACGCGTCGCTGGGATTGGAGGAGGGGAAGAAGCTGTCGGCGCGGATCGGGGTTGCGACGGGGCTGGTGGTGGTGGGTGATTGCGGGGCGCCGCCGGAGTTGAACGATTACACCGCCATTGGCAACACGGTGAACCTTGCGTCGCGGCTGGAGAGCGCAAACAAGCAGTTCGGGACGCGCGTGCTGATTGACGGGAGGACGCGCGAGCTGCTGGATGAGGGGTCGGGGGTGCGGCTGCGCCCGCTGGGTCGGATCGTGGTGGTGGGTCAGACGAGCGGGGTGGAGGTGTTCGAGGTGGTGGGGGCGGATGTGAGTGAGGAAGAGATGGACATGACGCGGCGCGCGGTGGAGGCGTACGCGCAGGGGCGGTTTGGTGAGGCGCGGGGGCTGTGGGGTGTGGTGCGGGGACGGTTCGGGCGGGTGAAGCTGGCGGATGCGTATGAGGGGGCGATGGAAGGGATGGGTGAGGAGGGGGCGGAGGGGTTTGACGGGGTTTTGAGGTTGAGGGAGAAGTAGGGTGATGAGTTATGGCGGAATGCTTTGCGATCTCTGATCCGCGCGAGCCCCGTCAGAGAGCAATACGAACTGCAAGCTACTGCGGATTTCGGCAGGCGTCGTTCTCACTCGCTCTCGCCGTCGGTTCATCCTGCTGTCTCAGGCACCACCTCAATCCGGTGCTTCAACTTCTGTCAGACGGCGGCCTTTCATGAAGACGTACGTCTTGCCGTCCTTGAAGGAGCTGAGGTAGCCTCGATTCACGAGTTGAAGCAGGTCCGTGCGGGCGGTTTGATACGAGATCTGATAATCCAGTGCGTGTGAGTGAATCGTGGTCTGACGATCATCGTCGCGCGAGTGCTTGAGCAGCACTTCACGTTGACGGAGGTTCAAGCCCTCATCTGCCTTCAGAATCCCCGCTGCTCGGCTTTGCTCCGCAGCTTTCCTGCGAATGTACGCGTTCATCTCGTCGCGAGCGCGACCAAAGATGCGCGCGTTGTACATCAAGAAGTATGTCGCGTCATAGCTATCGGTCTCGGCATAGAGGTATGCCAAAGCGTATTGCGTAGAACTTTTTCGGATGAGGGTCGAGATCGGCATGAACTCGGCCAGCCAGTACTTGTTTCGGATTGCGTACCAATAGAACACGGCACGCGCCGTTCGTCCGTTGCCGTCACAAAACGGATGATCGATCGCGATTTGGAAGTGCAACAGGGTCGCGCGTATGATCGGATGAATGAAGTGCTGATCTTCTTCCGGATGATTGGCGAATCGGCAGAGCGCAGTGAGCCGATTTGAGAGTTCCGATGCCGGGGGAGGCGTGTAGATCGTGTTGCCTTCGTGATCTTCCACACGCACGGGGTCGGCATCTGTCCGAATTCTGCCTGACTGGTCTGGTTTTTCGAGGGTATCGACCGTCAGCATCCTCTGGAGTTCGAGAAGAAAGTCCGGTGACAGCGGTGTGTCTGCATGCTCACGAATGAATTGCATGGTTTTATAGTTGTTGAGCACCATGCGTTCGCCGACGGTGCGGGGCTTGCGACCGGATCTGATCATCTGCTTCGCATCGTGACGGGTCGTTACCGCTCCCTCAAGCATGCTGGAGGCGATAGCTTCCTCCATGAGTCCACGAATTATGAAGCGTTCGCGAGAGACTCCGGCGGGAAGGCGCACATCGGCATCGGACGCCATGCGACCAGCAGCTTCCTGATCGAGGAACATCAGTTCGCGAGCAACCTGATCGGGCACCATGTAGTGAATTGGAGCACCGTTCGCGCCTCTGAACGGAGTGCGTTTCGCCAAGCCCGTCCTGCCGAGCTTTACGTTGGCCCAGACAATGAGAGGGTCGAGCTTGTTGGCGCGTGCGATGTACTTGATTTTCTGCCAATGCCGATGCGCACGGTTCGCGTCTTCTATGAGGTTGGAGTAGCGAGAATCCGACCTCGCTCGCAATACCTCTTCAACGCGACCTGTGATCACTTCCTCAAGAATTGGGGCTTGTTCGGGTATCCTCATGCCGGTTCAGTGATGGTTTGTCTCATTTTGACTTGAATCGACAAACCGTACTCAGCACTTAGGTATATGTCAAATTATGTCAAATCATAAATGAACCGACACATACCCCCGTTTTATGGGGGCATGAATTGCTCAACAGATTAAGCCGTGCTGCCTTACAGACGCTTGATGATGAGGCCGGTCTGGTCGTCGGCGGGGGAGGCGTGGTCGGCGTGGTCGGTGACGGCGTCGTGGAGACGTTGGAGGAGTTCGGCCGCGGGAAGGGAATGGTGCTGTCGGATGAGGTCGCCGATGCGTTCTTCGCCGAAGAGGTGTCCGTCGGGGCAGGCTGCTTCGTAGAAACCGTCGGAGAGGATGGCGACGACGTCGCCGGGGGCGAGGGTGAGTTCGTTGGGGGCGGCGTCGAAGGAGTCGGTGATGCCGAGGGGGAGGGTGTCGGCGGGGGCGGAGTGGATGCGTTTGGAGGGGTGGTGGAAGTGGAGGATGGGGGCCTGGCCTGCAGAGAGGGAGGTGAGTGTGTCGTCGGCGAGGGAGAGGGAGGCGACGTAGGCCGTGATGAAGCGGCCCGCGGGGAGGTCCTGGGCGAGCTGGTGGTTGACGTGTGTGAGGATGTCGAGGAGCGAGGCGCCGGCGCGGAGGCCCATGCGGAGCATGGAGCGGGCCTGTGTGACGGAGAGGGCGGGGCCTACGCCGTGACCTGTTGCGTCGGCGAGGAAGAAGAGGGCGTGTGAGCAGGGGTGTGATTCGCAGGTGGCGACGGTGATGTTGGGTGAGGCCGAGAAGCCGACGATGTCGTAGGCGTCGCCGCCGGTTTGATCTGCGGGGAGGGAGAAGCCGGCGACGTCGTAGCCCGGGAGGGAGGGGAGGAGTTTGGGGAAGGACTCCTGCTGGATGAGGCGTGCGAGTTCGAGGTCGCGTTCGAGTTGTTCGCGGACGAGGCGGTCTTGGAGGAGTTGTGCGCGTTTGAGGGCGACGCCGGCCTGGGATGCGAGGGCGGTGGCGATCTCTTCGTCGTCGGGGGTGAAGGCGTGGTTGGGGGCGCGTTTGTTGAGGACCTGCGCGACGCCGATGAGTTCGTCGGCGTCGTCGAGGAGCGGGATGGCGAGGATGGAGCGTGTGCGGAAGCCGGTTTTCTTGTCGACTTCGGGGTTGAAGCGGGAGTCGGCGTAGGCGTCGGGGATGTTGATGATGGAGCGGGAGGCGGCGCACTGGCCGGCGATGCCGATGGAGAGTGGGACGCGGATGGAGGAGAGGCCTGCGGCGGGGTCGAGGCCGTGGGCGACGGAGGAGAAGAGGAGTTTTTCGTCGGGGAGGTATTGGAAGACGGTGGCGCGGTCGGCGTCGAGGATGTCGCGCATGGCGTCGATGATGGTGGAGAGGACGAGGTTGAGGTCGGAGGCGCGGCCGAGTGCGCGCGCGACGGCGAGGACGCGGAGGAGTGTGTCGCGGTCGTGTTCGGGTCGTGCGTGCGCGGGATGTGTGCGCGGGCTGGGCATGTTCTGGGCGGGATCTGGGCCGAGCGCGTTCCCGGGGTTGGGGTTGCGCGGTCGGGTCGATTGTAGAGGGGGGTTGGGGGCGTAGGGCGCGCGCGGGGGATCAGGGGTCAGGCGTGGACGACGTGGTGTTGAAAGTCGGTCACCTGTCGGGTGGAGGCCGCGTTGGGGTCTGACTCGACGTCCCAGGTGATGAGCGAGGGGACGAAGGGGGTGTGGAGGTCATCGACGCGCGGGAGGACGCGGACGGAGAAGCCGTTGCGTCCGGAGCGCGCGACGGAGAACTCGCCGACGAAGGCGTGGTTGTCGTTGTCGAGGGACTTCTCGAGGCGCATGTCGTGGGGGCGGCCCTTGAGGAGGTCGCCGGAGGAGTTGACTTCGCCTTGATAGACCTGGACGCGGACGTCGTCGGGGGCGAGGCCGGGGAGGTGGATGGTTGCGGAGACGCGGACGGAGGATCGGATGGGGACCTGGGCGGGGATGTCGGTTTTGACGTCGGAGATTCGGATGTGGGGCCAGCGGTCGCGGAGCCGGGAGAGGCGGTCGGCGAGGTCCTTGGCGCGCTGGTGGTCGAGCTCGTTGAGTCGGAGGGAGGCGTGGTGGGCTTCGACGTAGTGGTTCTCGACGTAGTCGATGACCATGCGGTTGGAGTTGAAACGGGGCGCGAGGTTGGAGATGCAGCGCTTGACGCGGCGGACCCACTTGCGCGGGATGCCGGCGTTGTCGCGGTCGTAGAACTCGGTGAGGATGTGGCGTTCGAGGAGGTCGTAGAGGGCGCGGGACTCGACTTCGTCCTGTGCGTCGTCGTCCTCCCAGGATTCGCCGCGGCCGATGGCGAAGCCGAGCTGGGGGTCGTAGGCCTCGTCCCACCATCCGTCGAGGATGGAGACGTGGATGACGCCGTTCATGGCGGCCTTCATGCCTGAGGTGCCGGAGGCTTCCATGCCTCGGCGCGGGGTGTTGAGCCAGATGTCGCAGCCCTGGACGAGTCGGCGGGCGATGTCCATGTCGTAGTCTTCGAGGAAGACGACGCGGTCGGAGTGGTGGTTGGCGCGCGCGAAGGAGACGATGTCGCGGATGAGGTCCTTGCCGCCGCCGTCGGCGGGGTGTGACTTTCCGGCGATGAGGATCTGGAAGGGGCGGGCGTCGTCGGCGAGGAGTGTGCGGATGCGCTCGATGTCGCGGAGGAGGAGGGAGGCGCGCTTGTAGGTGGCGAAGCGGCGGGCGAAGCCGATGGTGAGGATCTTGGGGTCGAGCGCGGCGGAGGCGGCGTCGATCTGGTCGGGCGAGGCGCCGCGCGCGCGGAGCTGGTGGCGGATCTTGCGTCGCGCCCAGACGATCATGCGTTCGCGTGCGCGCTGGCGTGCGTCCCAGATTTCCTCGTCGGGGATGTCGCGGACGGCGCGCCAGACGGTGTGGTCGGCGGGATCGGACTGCCAGGAGGAGGGGAGGTAGCGGTCGTAGAGGGTTGCGAGTTCGGACTTGATCCAGGAGCGTGCGTGCACGCCGTTGGTGACGTGGGCGATGGGGACTTCGTGGTCGGGGACGTTGGGCCAGACGCCTCGCCACATTTTGCGGGAGACGTCGCCGTGGAGGCGGGAGACGGCGTTGCAGTGTCGCGCGGTGCGGAGCGCGAGGACGGCCATGGAGAAGAACTCGGAGTGGTCGGAGGGGTTTTCGCGGCCCAGGGAGAGGAAGGTGTCGAGGTCGATGCCCAGGTCGGGGAGGATGTGTCGGAAGTAGCGCTCGACGAGGTCGGGGGCGAAGCGGTCGATGCCTGCGGGGACGGGTGTGTGCGTGGTGAAGAGGTGTCCTGCCGAGGCGGCCTGTCGCGCGGCTTCGAAGGAGAGGGTGTGCGAGGCGCGGAGTTGTCGGATGCGTTCGATGGCGAGGAAGGCGGAGTGGCCTTCGTTCATGTGGAAGACGGAGGGGCGGAGGCCGAGCTTTTCGAGTGCGCGGACGCCGCCGACGCCGAGGATGATTTCCTGCTTGATGCGGAGCTCGACGTCGCCGCCGTAGAGGTTGCGTGTGATCTCGCGGTCGTCGCGCTGGTTCTCGGGGAAGTTGGTGTCGAGGAGGTAGAGGGGTGTGCGGCCGACGTTGCAGCGCCAGACGCCGACGACGACGTCGCGGCCCGGAAGCTGGACGGTGACGCGGAACTGCTGGTTGGTGTTGGGGTCGATGACTCGGTGGATGGGCTGGTTGGGGAAGTCGAGGTCGGGGTAGGTTTCCTGCTGCCAGCCTTCGGAGTTGAGGTACTGGTGGAAGTAGCCGTTGCGGTAGAGGAGTCCGACGCCGACGAGGGGGACGGCGAGTTCGGAGGTGGACTTGAGGTGGTCGCCTGCGAGGACGCCGAGACCGCCGGAGTAGATCTGGAGGCACTCGGTGAGGCCGAACTCGGCTGAGAAGTAGGCGACGAGGAAGTTGTGTTCGGGCTTGGTGTGCTCGTTGGGGACGAGGTCTGGGTGGCGCTGGTGGAACCAGGAGGCGTTGTCGAGGTGTGCGCGGAGGGCGGCGTGGGCGAGGGAGAGGGCGTGGAGGAAGGAGGAGTCCGCGGCGGCGCGGTCGAGGGCGTCCTGGGAGATCTGGCCGAGCATGCGGACGGGGTTGTGGCCGGTCTCTTCCCAGAGCTCGCGGTTGAGTCGGACGAAGAGGTCGACGGCCTGTGGGTTCCAAGTCCACCAGAGGTTGTGCGCGATCTCCATGAGAGGCTGGAGTGGCTCGGGGAGCGCGGGGACGACGCGGAAGGAACGAACGCGGGCTTGGCCGAAGGGAAGCATGTCTGGCGCTCCGAGAGTTGGTCCGTTGCGGAAGCGGCGTGCCGGGCCGCGTGCGCGCGGGTTGGGACGAGAAGGTGATCGGGATGTTGGGCGTGGGAGTTTATCGCCGGGTTGGTTATCGGAGGGTGGATCGGCGATTGTGTTGCGTCAGGACTCGGTGCGCCAGTTGCGCGGCTCGGCGGAATCGCGGATGACGCGGCGGTAGAGGGTGTCGCGTTCGACGGGCGTGAAGCCGGCGTCGCGGATGGCTTTGGTGAGGTCCCAGACGGTGGTTTCCTGGTGGGTGGAGGCGCCGGCGAGCTTGGTGATGTCGTACCAGACGACGGTGCCGTCGATGTCGTCGGCGCCTGCCTGGAGCATGAGCTGGGCCATGGGGAGGGTCTGCATGATCCAGAAGGCTTTGACGTGGGGGAAGTTGTCGAGCATGAGTCGCGCGACGGCGAGCGTGCGCAGGTTCTCGATGCCTGAGGGGCCCGGGAGTCGCTCGAGTGCGGAGCCGTCGGGGAAGAAGGGGAGGGGGATGATGGTCTGGAAGTAGCCGCCACGATCGTTCATCGAGGGGGTGGGGAGCGAGACGTTTTCGCGCGTGAGGGTGATGGCGCCGGTGTGATCGGGGGCGTAGCCCAGGCGCGCGAGGGCCTGGTCCTGCGCCCGGCGGAGGAGGTCCATGTGGTGGAGGCGGTCCTCGCGGGACTCGATGTGCCCGTAGAGGATGGTGGCGTTGGAGTTGAGGCCGAGGGAGTGGGCGGCGCGATGGACGTCGAGCCAGACGTCGGAGCGGATCTTTCCTTTGAAGGCTTCGTCGTGGACGCGGTCGTCGAAGACTTCGGCGCCGCCGCCGGGGAGCGAGCCGAGGCCGGCGTCCTTGAGGGCGCTGAGGATGTTGCGGATGGAGTCGTATCGGGAGTCGTTTTTGTAGGACTTGTTGATGCGCGCGAGGTGGACGATCTCGACGGCGGTGAAGGCCTTGAGGTGGAGGGTGGGAGCTGCGTCGCGGATGGCGCGGAGCATGTCGGTGTAGAAGGAGAAGGGGAGTTTGGGGTGGAGGCCGCCGACGATGTGCATCTCGGTGGCGCCGAGCGAGACGGCTTCGCGTGCCTGGTTGACGATGTAGTCGAGGTCTCGGGTGTAGGCGCCGGGCTGGTTCTCCTTGCGATGAAACTCGCAGAAGGCGCAGGAGAGCGCGCAGACGTTGGAGTAGTTGAGGTGGCGGTTGATGTTGTAGTAGGCGCGGTCGGCGTGGAGGCGCGTGCGGACCTGGTGCGCGAGGGAGAGGACGGACCAGATGTCGGGGGATTCGAAGAGTGCGCGGCCGTCTTCGAGGGTGAGTCGTTGGCCGGTGAGGATGCGTTCGCGGATGTCGTCGAGCGCGTGGGTGGGGGGTTGTGGCGGGGCCTTGGTGATCATGGGAGTGGCAGGGTATCGTTCTCGGTTTTCAGAAATCGTTGAAAGTGTAGGGGTGTGTGGGTGGAAAACAAGGACGCCCCGCGGCGTGTTGGCCGAGGGGCGTCTGGTGGTGACTTTCCGGGGATGTGGGGGTGGATCAGGACCAGGAGACGAGGATGGCGGCGGCGAGGTTCTCGCCCGCGGCCACGGGGAGGATGGCGAGCTTGCGGCCGACCAGGCTTGCGGAGGCGAGGGAGATGGCCTGACGCCCTGCGGGGAGGTTGAAGAGGGTGATGTTCTCTTCAATGCGGGAGCCGTCGTCGGAGACGGCGACGAGTCGGTAGCCGTCCTTGAGGGAGGGGAGGTCGCAGATGAGTTGGGCGCTCTTGGTGGCGGGGTTGATGATGAGTCGGGCGCGGGCCGAGACGGCCTGATCGGAGACGGGGTGGAAGGAGACGAAGGAGGCGACGGGGCTGAGGATGGCGTCGGTGACGCCGGCGCCTGCCGAGACGAGGTCGTTGACGGCGTTCTCGCTCTCGAGGCTGCGCGTGACGGTGTTGAATTGATCGAGGGTGCGGTAGAAGAAGACGCCGACGAGGACGAGGGAGGCGGCGAAGCCGACGGTGGCGGCGCGCCAGAGGGGGGAGACGTTGCGTTGGAGCGCGGCGGCGAGTGGTGAGAGACGGTTGGACACGTGGTCGCGTGCGTGGCCGGCGCGCACGGCCGCGATGGCGGCGCGGACTTCGGACAGGACGCGGGTTTTGAGGCCTGCGGGGGCGTCGACGCGCGGGAGCCACTCGTCGAGGTCTGCGACGCGGAGTTGCTCGCGGCGGACCTGAGCCTGGACTGCGGGGGTGGCGGCTCTGAAGGCGTTCTCGAAGTCCCGGCGTTCCTCGTCGTCGAGGAGGCCGAGCACGTCGAGTGCCGCGAGTTCGAAAAGGTCACGTGTGCTCATGCTGCTTGTTCCTCACCAACGCCCCGTTCCCGGAGTCTGACGAGCGCTCTGGAGAGCGCTGACTTGATGGTTCCGATGGGTTTATTGAGTTCCTGACCGATCTGTCTGAGTGTTTGTCCGCCGAGGTAGGAGCGGAGGACGACTGTTCTTTGAAGTTCGGGGAGCTGGTCGATTCGTTTCATGAGGATGGCGAAGCGTTCGTCGGTGTCGATGGCGTGGTCGGAGGCTGGGGTCGGCGCGTCGGCCTGGGAGACGACGGCTTCGGTCATCGCGGAGGTCTTGATGCGTGCCTGGGTTCTGCGCATGCGGTCGACGAGGATTCGTCGGGAGAGGAGCATGACCCAGGTGACGAGTGCGGCGCGTTTGGGGTCGTAGCGTCCGGCAGTACGCCAGAGTCGGACGAAAATTTCCTGGACCGCGTCCTCGGCGTCAGAACGGGTAGGCATGGCCTGGTAGGCGAGGCGATAGACGAGGGGGCCGAAGCGGTCGTACAGCTCGGAGATGGCCTGCTCGTCATCGAGGCTCACGCGTTGCATGAGTTCGAAGTCGGCGTCATGGATGGAATCAGCGGTCGTCATGTCCCCTAGCCCTGGGGGTTTATGCCCCGAGATGATACGGCTGGAAGTCGGCTGAGGATGCTGGAACTCATCGAAACTGAACAAAGAGCGAACAGATTTGGGGTTTTCTATGGGAAGGTGAGTTTGAGGGATTGTGTGCCGCTTTTTTTGGGGGTACAGTTAGATCACTCGAATGGATTCGCCCGATTACTCCACGGAGGAGGAAGAAACGGGTCTGTAGAGGATGCGCGGCATGACGCAGCCAGTCGTGGGCGGAGCGTATTGCGCAGGGGGGCTAGGACGCGGATCGCGTCAGCGCCGTGGGTTCTCCCTCCTCGACCTGCTTGTGACCATCGCGGTGATCGGCGTGCTGATGGGGATCATGCTGCCGGCGATGTCGGCGGTGTCTGAGATGACACGTCGTGTGGTGTGCCGCTCGAATGCGAGGCAGATCGGGATCGGTCTGCAGCTGTACGCGGAGCAGAACAAGGATCGGTTGCCGGCGAGCGTGTACTCGGCGGCGTTGATTCGCGGGCAGTTCCGTCCGGAAGAGATGACGGCGTTGCACACGGCCGGGGCGCGTGGGAACTGGGACGGCTTGGGGTGGTTGTTTGCGAAGGATTTCCTGAGCGCGCCGGAGATCTTCTATTGCCCGGCGCACCAGGGGGACATTCGTTTTGAGGTGTACGCGGATCAGTGGCAGCGTTTGACCGGGCTGATCCGGGGGAACTACCACCTGCGCGCGTTGCCGCCGTCGGACGCGTATCTGCACGGGGTGGCGCCGTCGACGGTGCTGCTGGCGGACAGCATTCGCGCGTCGTCGGAGTCGAATCACCTGACGGGGTTGAATCTGCTACGGGCGGACCTGTCGGTCGGGTGGTGGACGGACGACAAGAAGATGTTGGCGTCGATTCTGCCGAGCGTGGCGAGCCAGCCGAACTCGGACCTGAAGGTTGCGGAGGCGTGGTGGCTTCTGGACACGGGCAAGCGCGCGGGGTTCCCGGGGATTCCGTGGGCGCAGACGCCGAACACGAATCCGATCGGCGCGGGCACGGCGCTGAACCACTGAGGGTGACGTGCGTGCGCGGGGGGCGTGAACGAGAGAAAGCGGCGTGAGGGTCGAACCGCGCGTGTTGCGGCGCGTCGGTAGAGTGTTGTGTCGGGGCGGGTGGCGTATATCTCCGTCAGCAGGATCATGAGCACGAACCAGGGAGCGAGTCAGTCATGTCGAAGCGGATTCGGGAGGCGGGAGTGGCGTTGATGGCGGCGGGTCTGTGCGGGGGCGCGTATGCGCAGCTGTCTCCGGATCGGACGTACTACGGGATCAACCGGGCGATGCCGATGACGGTGTCCGTGCCGAGCGGCGCGGAGGGCGTGGTGGAGATCGGGTTGTTTGCGCCAGCGGACCCGGGGTCGGGCGTGACGGAGCCGCGCGAGCGCGCGAGCGCGG
Source organism: Phycisphaerales bacterium (assembly GCA_050174775.1). Taxonomy (GTDB): domain Bacteria; phylum Planctomycetota; class Phycisphaerae; order Phycisphaerales; family UBA1924; genus CAYPGJ01. The sequence continues at coordinate 139,677 of JBFXJP010000003.1, read as the reverse complement.
AGGTGGGGAAGGTTGATCTTGCGGGGTTGTTCCCGGTGCTGTGGACGACGAGTCAGCCGACGACGCTGTATGCGCAGCTGATGGTGGGGGGGAAGAAGGTGGGGTCGCCGGTGGTGCTGCAGCCGATGGTGTCGGTGGAGTATGCGTCGAACGGGCCGCAGACGCCGACGGGCGCGGCGCCGGTGTGGGCGCCGAGGGGATCGATCGCGTATTCGGGGATCAAGGCGTGGTCGGACAAGCGCGTGATCATGGAGACGACGCTGGGCGAGATCGAGATCGCGATGCGTCCGGACATGGCGCCGAACTCGGTGTGGAATTTCCTGGAGTTGGTGGAGGGTGGCTACTACACGGACATCATCTTCCATCGGGTGGTGCCTGCTACGCAGAACGGTCATCCGTTCGTGATTCAGGCGGGGGATCCGACGGGGAACGGTGACGGCGGGCCGGGGCACATGATCGATCTGGAGCGGAGCACGCTGGAGCACGATTTCGGCGTGCTGTCGATGGCGCGGACGAACGATCCGAACACGAACGGGTCGCAGTTCTTCCTGTGCCTGAGCCGAGAGGGGACGAGTTTCCTCGACGGCCGGTACACGGCGTTCGGCCAGACGGTGCGCGGGGCGGAGGCGATCGTGTCGATCTCGAACGTTCCGCTGGCTGATCCGTCGCGTGGTCGTCCGGCGGAGCCGCCGGTGATCAAGAGCGCGCGGACGGTCGCGGCGCCGCCGTTCGGCGAGGGGGCGAGGCCGGTGTCGCGTCCGGCCGGGGACGCGTCGAACCCGCAGCGTTGAGAATGGGTTGAGGCGGCGTTGGGAGAGGCGCGTGATGCGCGTGGTGTGTCATGCGCAGGCGCGGTCGATGCCGAGGGATTTCATTTTCTTGTAGAGGGTGGTTCGGTTGATGCCGAGCTGCTCGGCGGTGAGCGTGCGGTTCCAGTCGTTGGCCTGGAGGGCTTTGAGGATGATGCGTCGCTCGGGCTCCTTGAGCGCTTCGTCGAGCGGGATGGGGGTCCAGGGGGTGTCGGGGTCGTCGGGGGAGGGGGAGTTGGCGTGGTGCGCGAGCGCGAGGGGGGCGTTGGCGCGCGGGTCGCGGACGTGGGGGGGGAGGTCGGCGACGGTGATGGTGGATTCGTGGGTGAGGACGGCGGCGCGTTCGATGATGTTCTCGAGTTCGCGCACGTTGCCGGGGAAGGGGTAGTGACGGAGGAGGTCGAGGGCGTCGGGGGAGATGGCGACGATCTGCTTGGAGAGGGCTTCGGACTGCTTGCGGAGGAAGTGGAGCGCGAGGGGCTCGACGTCGGCGGGTCGGTCGCGCAGGGGGGGGAGGTCGATGCGGACGACGTTGATGCGGTAGTAGAGGTCCTGTCGGAAGGCGCCGGAGGCGACGAGGGCTTCGAGTGGTTGGTTGGAGGCGAGGATGACGCGGACGTCGACCTCGAGGGTGGAGGAGGAGCCGACGGGCTCGAAGCGGCGCTCCTGGAGGACTCGGAGGAGCTTGAGCTGCATGGCCGGGGAGGCGGAGTTGATCTCGTCGAGGAAGATGGAGCCCTTGTCCGCGGCGAGGAAGCGGCCGGTCTTGTCGGCGTGCGCGCCGGTGAAGGCGCCTTTCACGTGGCCGAAGAGTTCGGACTCGAGGAGTGTTTCGGGGATGGAGCCGCAGGAGAGTTCGACGAAGGGGTGATCGCGTCTGGGAGAGAGGCGGTGGAGTTCGCGCGCGAGGAGTGATTTGCCGGAGCCGGACTCGCCGCACATGAGGACGGTGGTGCGTGTGGGCGCGACGGAGCGGATGAGCTCGAGGGCGTTGAGCATGCGCGGGTCTGCGCCGACGACGCTGGCGAGCGCGGTGGTGGAGCCGAGGCGGCGGCGGAGGTTGACGTTTTCGGAGGCGATGGCGTGTCGCTGCGCGGCGCGTTGGAGGGCGAGCCGGAGCTCCTGATCGACGAGGGGCTTGGTGAGATAGTCGACTGCGCCTGCGCGGAGGGCGCGGACGGCCTGGTCGATGGCACCGAAGCCGGTGAGCATGATGACCGCGATGTCGGGGCGTTCTTTCTGGAGACGGCGGAGTGTTTCGAGGCCGTCGGCGCCCGGGAGTGAGACGTCGAGGATGGCGCACTGGAGGGGATCGGATTCGGAGGCTTCGCGGGAGAGGATGTCGAGGGCTTCCTCGCCGGAGCGTGCGCGGATGGTTTTGTGTCCTTCGGCGCGGAGGTATGCGGCGACCGCGTCGGCGACGATGTCGTCATCGTCGACGAGGAGGATGCGCATGCTTGGGATGTCGGGTGAGGGCGCGGTCATTCGGCTGGGGCCGCGGGCGCGGCGGCGCGGACGGTGTGTGCGTTGTGCTGTCGGACGAGGTCGAAGACGCCGCCCGCGGAGCGTGTGAGGTCCGCGGCGAGGGCGAGGGCGAGTCGCTCCTGGTCGCTGGTGTTGGTGGCGGGTTGGGACGGGGCGGGGGCGCGCCACGGGAGGGAGAGCTCGAAGCGCCAGAGGGCGCCGGTGGGTGCGGGGGCGGCGTCTGCGCGGAGGATGAGGGAGTCGCCTTCGCGCGCGGTGCGGACGGCCCAACGGAGTGTGTGGAGCGCGATGGTGTAGAAGGCGGGCGCGAAGAGGCGTTCGAGCGTTTGCGCGACGCTGACATCGAGCATCACGCCTCGATCGCGGGCGTCGGCGGAGGTGACTTCAACGGCGTGTGCGAGGGATTCGGCGATGCTTCTGGGTGGCTCTGCGTGCGGCGCGCTCGCGGCCTGCATGGAGGCGTGGACGACGCGGCCGACGGCTTCGAGGGTTGAGGCGGCTTCGCGGAGTTGCGCGAGGGCGGCGAGGGCGGAGGGGTCTTGCTGGGAGACCTGGAGGCCGGCGCGGGCCATCTCGACGCGGCGGTGGGCGTCGTCGACGAGGCGCGCGAGTTCCTCGCTGACGGTGGCGAGGCGGCTGGTGGCGCACTCGGCGAAGAGGGGAGCGTCGGCGCCTTCTGCGCGTCGTAGGTCGGCCTGGCGACCATCATCGCGCTGGCGCCCCTGTGCGGAGCGGTCGTGCATAGGTGTAAGGATCGACCGGAACGGGCGGGGTCTGGAGGGCGGATGATGCGTGTGGGCAACACCGGTGTGTTGTTGCCGGTTCCGGAAAGGTGTGGGGTGAGAAAGGCCGCGGTGGGATTCGAACCCACGAATAACGGATTTGCAATCCGTCCCCTTGGTCCACTTGGGTACGCGGCCGTGGAGGTTCATCTTTGCAGGTGGTGGCGTGTTGTTCAAATGGAGCGCCCGGGGCGCGTGGAGGGGGGGTAGGGGCGTTGGTTTCATCTGTGGTCGGGTCCGGGTAGTGTTGGCGGGCGTGCCGGTCGATCCAAAGAGCATGGAGCGCGAGGGGCGAATGACGGCTGGGATGCTGATCCGACGTTTTGGGACGTGTGTCGGGGCGTGCTGGCTGGGGGGCGCGTGTCTTGCGCAGCCGGCGGGGGCGACCGCTCCGACGTCGGGGGGTGCGCGGGGCGGGGCGGGCGTGAAGCCGGCGCTGCCTGTGGTGCAGGGGGGGCTGAGCGGGCGGATGCGTGAGGGGTCGTTCCTCACGGGGCGGCGCGGGCGGGTGTCGTCGGACGGGGACAAGTGGTATTTCCACTTCGATACGACGGGTGGGGGCGCTGCGGAAGCGCCGATGCGCCTGTTGCCTTGCCTGACGCTGATGGAGATGCGTCGGCTCGTGGAGTCTCGGAAGGAGACGGCGACGTTTGTGCTGAGCGGTGAGGTGTTCGAGTACGGGGGCGAGAACTACCTCATGCCGATGTTTTTTACGGTGATGGGGCGTGATGAGAACGCGGTTCGGGAAGAGGGTGGAGAGCAGGACGGGGGTGAGGGTGGGGGGAAGGTTGCGGAGGCGCCCGGGAGGCCCCAGGGATCGGGGAGCGCGAGGGACCCGAGCGCGTCGGATCTGATTGCACGGGTGGAGCGAGCCACGGCGGCGAAGCGGACGGTGGAGCGTCCGGGCGCTGCGGCGCATGTTGGGGAGGCGGCGCGGGCGTCGCTGGTGCGTGAGGGTGAGATCGTGTCTGCGCGTCGTGGGCGTCTGGTGCGTGCGGCGCACAACGCGTGGGACGTGGTGTTCGACAACGATCCGCAGACGCCGGAGGGGGTGGCGGTGTCGATGCGTTTGCTGCCGTGCAGGGCGTTGGAGCGGATGGAGGAGGTTGGTGTTCGCTTCGGGGAGACGCTTTCGCTGGTGGTGAGCGGTCAGGTGTACGTGTTCGAGGGCGAGAACTACCTGCTTCCGACGGTGTTTCGTGTGGATTACTCGGAGGGCGGTGAGATTCGGTCGGGGAGGTAGCGCGCTTTTCGGTCGTGGGGGTGTAGGGGGCTCCGGGGTGTCAAGTCGGGTAAGGGGCGGGCCGATCAAATCGCGGAAGGGCGACGCGGTCGCCTTGGATGGGCGTCTCGGCGCCCGAACGTCGTCAGGGGACATGGATGTCCACGAACGGGCCGACACGTCCGGGCACAGGCGCACCGACCGGGTCATCGCTGCGCGGGGCCGATCTTTCGGGCGGCAAGGAAGTCTTCTCGACGGGCGAGGCCGCGGAAGTCTGCAACGTGAGTCAGCAGACGATCATCCGTTGCTTCGACAAGGGGAAGATCGGGGGGTTTCGGGTGCCGGGGTCGAAGTTCCGTCGGATCCCGCGCGCGGACCTGATCCGCTTCATGCGCGAGAACGGGATTCCGCTGGAGCGTCTGGAGGCGGGGACGAAGCGGGTGCTGGTGGCTGAGGATGACGCGCGGACGCGCGGGTTGCTGCTCGAGGCGTTGCGTCGCAACGGTCGGGTGGAGGCTCGCGCGGTGGAGAACGCGTTCGAGCTTGGGACGCTTGCTGCGTCGTGGACGCCGAGCCTGGTGGTGTTCGACGCGATGATGCCGGGGTTGGACGCGGCGTCGGTGTGTCGGGCGATGAAGGGTCGGGAGGATGCGCCGCCTGCGTCGGTGGTGTGCACGGGGAGCGGTCTGGACGAGAAGCAGGAGGAGGCGCTTCGTCGCGCGGGGGCGGACGAGGTGTGGCGGAAGCCGTTCGGTGTGGATCGGTTGGCGGCGCTGGCTGAGACGTTGCTCGGGGGCTCGGGAGAGGAGAGCGGACGGGCATGAGCGAGGGACGGGACAACGCGCAGGGCCGACGGATCGAGCTGGTGCTTGAGCAGGTCGATTCGCTGCCGACGCTGCCCGCGGTGGCGTCGCGGCTGTTGCGGGCGTCTTCCGCGGAGGACGCGGACTTCAAGGAGATCGTGAAGGTCATCGAGTCGGACCCGTCGATGACGGCGAAGCTGCTGGGCTTGTGCCGCATGGCGGACCGGGCGCGCGCGGAGGACATCACGACGGTGGATCGCGCGGTGGTGTTCCTGGGGTTTGAGGCGGTGCGGTCGGCCGCGTTGTCGGTGAACATCTACGAGGTGATGTCGGGGGCGCCGCAGCGGGTGGCGAGCGAGAGCACGCTGGACCGGAAGGCGTTCTGGCGTCACTCGATCGCGGCGGCGTGCGCGGCGGAGTCGATCTCGCGCGAGCACAAGGACCCGAGACTGCCCAAGCCGACGGAGGCGTTTGTGTGCGGTCTGCTGCACGGGTTGGGCGTGCTGGCGCTGGAGTATGTGCTGCCGAGGGCGTACGCGCGGGTGCTGGAGGTGGCGCGGCAGAACGGGATGGACCTGGCGCCAGTGGAGCGGAAGTTGCTGGGCGTGGACCATCACACGGCGGGTCGGAGGCTTGCCGAGAAGTGGGGTTTGCCGTCGCTGATCCATGACGCGGTGTGGCTGGTGGGTATGCGGTTCGACGCGTTGCCGGACATTCCGAACAAGCGCGCGGTGGGGATGGTGAACGTGGCCGTGGCGCTCGCTCGGCAGATGCACCTGGGTCATTCGGGCGACGCGGGTCTGGCGCCGGACGCGGCTGGACTGGCGCGCGAGGTGGGTCTGAACGTGGCGCGGGTGGAGTCGATCCGCTCGACGCTGCACGAGGCCGTGACGGAGCGGGCCGCGGCGCTGGGCATCGAGGAGCCGGAGTGCCAGACGCTGCTGCTGGAGTCGATCAGCGAGGCGAATCGGGCGTTGGATCGGCTGCGGGCCGCTGGGGCGGTGAAGGCGGCGCAGGCGGATCGGCAGGCGCGGTTCCACGCGGAGATCGCGACGTTCCAGCAGTCGTGTGTCGAGCTGGGATCGTCCGGGGACATCGCGTGCGCGGTGGCGCGTTCCGCGGGGCGGATGATCGGCGCGGACTTCGTGGCGGTGCTGCGGGAGGACGAGTCGATTGATGGTTGGGAGGCGCGGACGTTTGTGCTGGCGACGGGGGCGGACGGGGTGATGGATTGGCGCGCGGGCGAGACGGCGTTGATTGACGCGTCGATGGCGCCTGACGGGACGCTGCCGCCGTTGCGCGGCGCGGTGAACTCGTGGGGGCAGGATGGAGTGGTCGGGAACGCGTGGGAGTGGGCGTTGACGGCGATCGGCGCCGGGAAGCGGAACCTTCGCGCGCTCCCGACACCGACGGGGACGGGCTCGGCTGCTGTGGTGCTGTACTCGGCGCCGAGGAGCTCGTCGGAGTTCGGGAAGGGCGCGTTGGAGCCGCTGATCACGACGTGGGGCGCGGCGTTGGCGGCTGCGGCGCGGATCGACGCGGTTCGGAGGCTGTCGGAGCGGTTGGCTGCGGCGAGCCGTGATTCGGCGGCGCTGCGGGAGCGTTTGACGGAGGCCGAGGCGTTGCGTCGGGTGGCGCAGCTGGCTGCCGGAGTGGTGGGTGAGATGGGCAAGCCGATCACGGTGATCCGTTCGCGCGCGGAGGTGCTTGCGGAGAAGACGCAGCAGCAGCGGGACCTGCGGGCGTTGGAGGCGATCCAGGCGGGCGCGAACCGGCTGGAGGCGTTGATGAACACGATGCGGCTGTTCGCGGAGCCGCCGTCGCCGGTGCGTGCGCCGCTGAGCCTGCGTTCGCTGCTGGGTCGCGCGATGCGCGAGGCGTCGCGTCGGGTGCCGCCGGACCCGAGGCGGTTGCAGCAGCCGAAGGTTCGGCTGGTGATCGATGACGGGCTGCCTGTGGTGGTGGCGGACACGGACCACGTGGCGAACGCGGTGACGGAGCTGGTGGCGAACGCGCTCGAATCGGAGCAGGCCAAGACGATCGAGGTGCATGCGCAGGCCGGGTCGGACGCGTCGCACGTGCTGATCGTGGTGACGGATGACGGGGCGGGGATGTCGCGCGAGGAGATCCGCAAGGCGTTCGAGCCGTTCGCGCTGCAGAAGAAGTCAACGCCGAGGAAGAGCCTCGGGCTGCTGACGGCGAAGCGGCTGGCGACGCTGAATGACGGGGACCTGGTGGTTCGGAGCGAGCCGGGGCAGGGCGTGGTGGCGATTCTGACGCTGCCCGCGGACGTTGCGGCGATTGCGCCGGAGGACGAGGACACGAACGGAATGGATGTTCGCGCCGCGTGAGGCGCGCGAGCGGAGTGAATGATGCACATGAGGCCAGACCATCCCGAGAAGCGCGACGCGACTGGCGGGGGGGAGCGTGCGCCCAAGGCGCGGAAGAAGAGCGCCGGCGGGACGTCGGGCGCTCCGGCGCGGGCGCGGCCCAGGGCGCTGGTGATCACGCCCGGGCGGAGGGTGTCGCAGCGTCTGGAGCAGGTGCTTCGGGGCGCGGTGGATTGCGTGTCGGTGACGACGCCGGCGGACGCGTTTGCGGCGCTGTCGGCGCCGTCGACGGAGCGGACGCGATATGACGTGGCGCTGATCGACGCGTCGCTGGACGGTGTGGGGTGGCAGGGCGTGCTGCGCGGCGCGGGCCGGAGCGGGGCGGATGCGCGCTGCGTGATCGTGGCGGGGCGTCCGTCGCTGGACCTTGCGGTGGAGGCGATGCGGCTTGGCGCGACGGACGTGATCGCGCGGTCGGACGATGAATCGACGATCCGGGCGCGTGTGCTGGCGGCTGCGGCCGCGACGGCGCGCGACCGGGACCGGGCCCGGAGAGAGGCGCGCCTTCGTTCGGCGTGTCGGCGACTCTCGGCGGATCGGAAGAAGATTGCGTTGCAGGTGGACGCTCTGTGCGCCGACCTGGCGGACGCCTATCAGGAGTTGGCGGACCATATGGCACAGACGACGCTCGCACACGAATTTGCCGCCCTGCTTCGGGGCGAGCTGGACATCGAATCGTCGCTCCGGGCGTGCCTGGAGTTCCTGCTTCCGCGGACGGGTCCGACGAACGCCGCCGTGTACCTGCCCAGCAACCACACGGACTTCTCGCTGGGGGCGTACGTGAACTACGACATCCCGCGGGATTCGTCGGACGTGCTGCTGGATCATCTGGCGGATGCGTTGGCGCCGAGGTTCCAGGACGCGGGTGGGATCACGCTCCTGCCGGACGCTGAGGCGATCGAGCGTGCGCTGGGAGAGGACGCGCACTGGCTGGCGGACCGGACGACGCTGGTGGCGACGTGCCGGCACGACGGGGAGTGTCTTGCGATCATCGCGCTGTTCCGTGATGCGACGGCGCCGTACTCGGACGACGTGGCGATTCAGCTGCGGACGATCGCGGACGTGTTCGCGGCGCACCTGGGGCGCGTGATCCGGATTCACCACCGGCATCGGCCGGACGGCGCGGCGCGCGGGTTCGGGGAGGACATGGACGACGATTCGCTGGCGGCGTGAGGCCGCTCAGGATTCGTCGTCGTCGTCCTCGAGATCGAAATCGTCAATGTCGGCGTCGGCCTCGGCGGGCAGGGGCTCGTCGGTGAGGTCGATGTCGTAGAACGATTCTTCGTCGATGCCTTCGACGCGGGCGCGGGAGGGGGCGCCTGGTGTTTCGGCGGCGCGGGGGCGCGACTCGGCTTCGCGGGCCTCTTCGCGGCGACGGCCGCGGGCGATGAGCTTGATGGGGCTCTCCTCGAAGGGGAGCGTCTCGCGGAATCGGTTGATGAGGAAGCGTTGGACGTTGGTGGTGATGAGGGTGGGGTCGTTAACGACGAGGACGATGGTCGGGGGCGGGGCCTCGACCTGGGTTGCGAAGTAGACCTTGAGGCGCTTGCCGACCTTGGAGGGGGGAAGGCGGTCGGTGAACTCGCGGAGGACGCGGTTGAGCTCGCCGGTGGTGACACGCGTGCGGGCCTGCTCGAAGAGCTCGAAGGCGACGTCGAGGGCGTTCCAGACGTTTCCGGCGTCGGCGCCGCTGGCGGCGCTCGTGAAGACGATGGGGCAGAAGTCGAGACCGCCGAGCTCCTTGGCCAGGTACTGCTCGTAGACCTCGGTGGTGATGGGTTTGCCGGTGGGGCCCTTCTGTCCCTGCGCGAGGTCCCACTTGTTGACGATGAGAACGCACGGCTTCCAGGAGCGCTGAATCTCGAGGGAGAGCTGCTTGTCGACCTGGGAGATGGGCTCGGTGGCGTCGACGAGGAAGAGGACGACGTCGGCGCGGGCGATGGCGCGGCGTGCGCGGTCGTAGGCCCACCACTCGACCTGGCCTGCGAGGCTCTTGCGCTTGCGGACGCCCGCGGTGTCGATGGCGACGAAGACTTTGCCGTCGCGCTCGAAGCGGACGTCGACGGCGTCGCGCGTGGTGCCGGCGATCTCGGAGACGATGACGCGGTCCTCGCCCGCGAGCGCGTTGACCATGGTGGACTTGCCGGCGTTGCGCTTGCCGACGATGGCGACGCGCATGGCGGGCTCGCCCTCGCGCTCGCGTGCGCGTTCGCTCGCAAAGTCCTGCTCGGGGAGGAGCTCGTAGACGGAGTCGACGAAGTCCCGGCGCATGTAGTTGGTGGAGGCGGAGACGAGGAGGGGCTCGCCGAAGCCGAGGGCGGCGGCTTCGGCTGCGTGGGGCTCCCAGCTGCTGTCGTCGACCTTGTTGGCGACGACGGTAATGCGGGAGTCGGCCTCATCGCCGAGGGAGCCTTCCCGGAGGAGTCGCGCGATCTCCTGATCTGCGGGGACGACGCCGGACTGGGCGTCGATCACGAAGAGGACGAGGTCGGCGTTGCGGACGGCCTCGCCGATCTGGCGTTCGATCTGTGGGGTGAGGGAGGCAAGGTCCTCGCCGACCTCGTTGAAGCGTCCGCCCTCGGCCGAATAGACGCCGTACCCGCCGGTGTCGATGACCTCGACGAGTTTGGGCTCGCCCTTGTTGCCGGGGGGCGGGAGTTCGAGGACGACGGCGACGCGGTCGCGGGTGACGCCGGGCGTGGGGTCGACAATGGACACCTTCTCCCTCGCCAACATGTTGAGGAGGGACGACTTGCCCACGTTGGGGCGGCCGACGATTGCGATCCGCAGGAGCGACATGAGCCGCCATATTATGCGTCCTCGGCGTTGCACGGCGTCGTGCCGCGTTTTTCGCCCTTTTTGGAGGCGACCAGATGGCCGGCGAGACTCCCCGTAAGGACCAGGACAAACGGCAGACGGCGCGCGACGTCAACAAGCCGGTTCCGGCGCGCCAGCCCCACACGGGCACGAACAAAGCCAAGGACAAGCACCACGTCGACCGGGATCGGGGTCGAGGCACGGACAAGACGTCGGGGTCGTGAGCGCAGCGGCGCCGACGGGGATCACGCGGCGGGCGGGATGATCTGGCGCGCGATGAGCGTGCGGTATGGCTCGCAGCGCTGCATGAGGTCGGCGTGGGCGCCGCAGTCGAGGATGCGTCCGGCGTCCATGACGACGATGCGGTCGGCGTTGAGGATGGTGCTGAGCCGGTGGGCGACGATGAGGGTGGTGCGTCCGCGCGAGAACTCTTCGATGGCGGAGCCGATCTGTGCCTCGCTCTCGGCGTCGATCATGCTGGTGGCCTCATCGAGGATGAGGATGGAGGGATCGCGGAGGAAGGCGCGGGCGAGCGCGATGCGCTGGCGTTGTCCGCCGGAGAGGGTGACGCCGCGCTCGCCGACGGGCGCGTCGTAGCCGCCGGGCTTGCTCATGATGAAGTCGTGAGCGCGCGCGAGACGCGCGGCGTGCTCGATCTTCGCGCGGGTCGCGCCCTGAGCGCCGTAGGCGATGTTGGAGGCGATCGTGCCCTCGAACAGCACGACGTCCTGCGTGACGTAGCCGATCTGGCGGCGCAGCGAGCGGATCTGCACGGTGCGCACGTCGATGCCGTCGATGCAGACGCGTCCGTCCTCGGCGTCGAAGAGACGGGGGACGAGGGAGACGAGGGTGGTTTTGCCGGAGCCGTTGCCGCCGACGAATGCGACGATCTGGCCGTGGGGGATGTGGAGGGAGACGCCGTTGAGGGCGGGGTGATCCGCGCCGGGGTAGGTGAGGCGTGCGTTCTCGAAGGAGATGTCCTTGGTGTGCCGCGGGAGGCGGCGCGAGCGTGAGGCGCGGTCTTCGCGCGAGGAGGATTCGGGCTTGGCGTCGATGAGTTCGGCGAGGCGTTTGGCGGCCGGGGAGGAGCCCTGGACTTCCTGCACGATGCCGGAGAGGGGCTTGAGGCTGGCGGCTGATACGCCGAGGGCAGCGAGCGCTGCGAGGAAGTCGGTCTTGTCCATGGCGCCGTCGATGATGCGGTCGGCGAAGTAGAGGGACCAGGCGCCGAGGACGAAGATGCCCGCGGCCTCGATGGCGGGGCTTGCGATGGCGCGCGCGGTGCGTGCGCGGAGTGTTTCCTTGAGGAAGGCGCGGTTGTACTTGCCGAAGCGGCCGAGCTCGTAGCGCTCGGTGGTGTGGGCCTTGACGACGCGGAGGCCGTGGAGCGATTCGCTGGCGACGGAGAGGAGTCGTGATTGCGCGGCCATGGCGCCGCGTGACGCGCGGCGGACGCGCTTGCCGAGCTTGCGGATCATGACGCCCAGCAGGAGCGCGACGGGGATGGCGGTGAGGGATTTGGCGTCGATGATGACGGCGGCGGTGAATGCGATGGCGCCTTTGGCGACCTGCGCGGGGCCCTTGTCCATGAGTGCCTGGAAGCCGCTGTTGAGCCGGAGGGAATCGGCGATGAGTCGGGAGACGATGTCGTTGACGCCCTGCTCGGGCGTGGCGCCGACCACGGAGGACATGGGCATGTGGAGGACGCGTCGGTAGGCGTCTCGACGGATGCCCGCGACGACGCGGGCGGCCAGGGTCTGCGTGAGGTAGGCGTGGAGGAAATTGGCGAAGGCGCCGACGAGGGTGAGCGCGGCGAGAATGAGGACGATCCAGAGCACGGCGTCGAAGCGGCCGGAGGGAAGGGAGGCGATCCACGATTCGGGGATGTTCAGGTTGAGCTTGGCGAGGGCCTGATTGACGTCGCGCGCGAGGTCGGGGAGGAGTCGGGGCTCATCGCCGAGGATATTGGCGAGGATGGGCGCAAGGCCGAGCAGCCCGACGCCGAGGCCTGCGGCCGAGATGACAGCCGCGACCGCCGCGAGGGCGACCATCCATCGGTACCGCAACATGCGGCCTGCGAGCCGCCAGAATTCCTGCATGGGGGCAAGTATCCGCGGGCTCAGGGCGCCGGACAACCCTGCGGGCGTTCAGGGCGTCGAAGGAGCGTACAAACGGGAGAGATCGGACCAGAACGTGGGGTAGGTCTTGGCGACGCAGGCTGGGTTTCGGATGCGCACGGCGGGGCGCACGAGGCCGAGCAGCGCGAGGGACATCGCCATGCGGTGATCGTGGTAGGTGTCGAAGTCGATGGGGGTGTGGGCTGTCGGCGCATGTGCCGGCTCGATGATCAGGGATTCATCGTCGCGTTCGCGCTCGATGCGGACGGCGGCGCCGAGTTTGGTGAGTTCGATGCGGAGGGCTTCGAGACGGTCGGTCTCCTTGTCGCGGAGTGTGCGGAGGCCTTGGAGACGCGAGGGACCTTTGGCGACGCACGCGGCCACGGCGATGGTCATAGCCGCGTCGGGGATGCCGGAGAGATCGGCGTCGACGGCGCGCAGACCGTCGTGCGGGGCGCGCACGGCGAGGCCGCGAGGGGTTTCTTCGACCGTCGCGCCCATGCGCGCGAGGACATCGACGATGTGCACGTCGCCCTGAAGTGAGACGCGCGAGAGGCCCGGGATCAGGACGCGTGCGTCGGGGGTCATGGCCGCGGCCGCCCAGAAGTACCCGGCGCCGGAGGCGTCGGGTTCGACGTCGAGCGTGAACGCCTGGAGCTGGTGCGCGGGGACGAACATCTCTGCGAGGTCCGGAGTTCGTTTGACGGCGTGCACGCCGACACGTTCGAGAAGTCGGAGCGTCATCTCGACGTAGGGCGGGCTGGTGACGCCTTGCGGGCAGCGGACGCGGAGGCCTTGGCGTGTGTAGGGCGCGAGGAGGAGGAGTGCGGAGATGAACTGGCCGGAGCGGGTGCGCGCGAGCTGAATCTCGCCGCCGAGCATTCCGCCCGCGGGCGGGATGATGCGCAGGGGCGGGAAGCCCTCGCGTGCGAGCCACTCGACGCGCGCGCCGAGCGTGTGCAGGGCTTCGGCCAGTTCGCCGATGGGCCGCTCGCGCATGCGCGCGTCGCCGTCGAGGGTGATGGGCGCATCGGCGATCGCGCAGGCCGCGGAGAGGAAGCGCATCGCGGTGCCGGCGTTCTCGAGCATGAGCGGGGCGTCGTCGCGCGGGGCGCGGGGGCGCCCCCCCACTCCTCGGATGCGGAGACCCTCAGGGATTTCGCGGATCTCGGCGCCAAGGACGCGCAGCGCTGCGAGCATGACGCGTCCATCGTCGGCGTCGGTGAGGGCGCCTCGGAGGAGTGATTCGCCCGAGGCGAGCGCGGCCAACAGGAGCGCGCGGTTGGAGATGCTCTTGGAGCCGGGCGGGATGATCTCGACGTCGAACGCCCGGGACAGGGTCGGTATGGGCAGCGGGTCGGCGAGGCGGTCGAGCGGGGCACGCAGTCCGGCGATCTCGCGCGACGGGTCGGGCATGAGGGCTCTCGTCACTCCGCGGCTTCGCGCCGGAACACGGCCACGACGTCCTCCACGGGGATCACGAACAGGCGGTTGTCCCCCTCGAAATCCACGGGCACCGCGTGCTTGGGGTTGAAGAGGATGCGGTCGTACTTGCGGATGGGGTAGTCGGTGTCGGCCTCGACCTGGGCGGAGACGGCGACGATGCGCCCGGTGATGGTGGGGATCTCGATCTTGTCGGGGAGGTGGATGCCCGCCTTGGTGGTCTTCTTGTCCTCGTCCTTGCGGACGAGGACCCGGGCGCCGATGGGCTCGACGATCTCGATGTCCTTGGCGGAGGGCTTGGCCTTGCTCATGCGGTGAGGAGTGTACGCGCTCGCTAGACTGCGCGCCGTATGGAAGCGCTGACGAGACTGATCACCGACGTGCCGGACTTTCCCAAGAAGGGCGTGATGTTCAAGGACATCACGCCGCTGCTGGCCGACCCCGCGGGGCTGGCGCTCGCGGTGGAGATGATGGCCAACCCGTTCCGCGGGAAGCGCGTCGACACGGTGATCGGCATCGAGTCGCGCGGGTTCATCTTCGGCACGGCGGTGGCGCAGTCGCTCTCTGCCGGGTTCATCCCGGTGCGCAAGCCGGGCAAGCTGCCCCGCAAGACCATCGGTGTGGAGTACGAGCTCGAGTACGGCGTGGACCGGGTGGAGATGCACGAGGACGCGGTGGAGCGCGGGCAGCGCGTGCTCATCGTGGACGACGTGATCGCCACGGGCGGGACGCTGAAGGCGTGCCGAGACCTCGTGCTGGCGCGCGGGGGGGACCTCGTGGGCGCGAGCATCCTGATCGAGCTGGAGACGCTGAAGGGGCGTCTGAAGGTGGACATCCCGAACCTGCACGCGGTGCTGCGGTTCTGAATCTCGCTGCGCGCCCGTGAGCGGGGGCCAAAGGACAACCGGCGGCCATTGTGGCCGCCGGTCGTGAGGTTCAGTACAGATTCTGATTTGCATCGGGCATTGTTGTTCAGCGGGCTTGTTGTGCCGGCTGAGGATTGCGTAGGGCTTCGGAGATCTGCGTGGTGGTTGTCACGCAGGGGGTGTAGCCCATCGCGACGAACCGCATGGCCTCCTGCTCGATGTCCGCGGGGGTCGGCATGGAGTTTGGTCCGCGGAGGCCTCGGAGGTAGTCGGACCGCACGAAGGCCCATGTCTCGTGGCCGGGCAGGAGGTAGTCCGCGATGCGCTGGGACTCACCCAGGGCGAAGCGCGCCTCGCTCTGCGGGCGGTTGCCCTGGATGAACCGGGCGCCGAGGGTGTGCAGGAAGTCGGGGCAGGCGGGCTCGACGACGAACTTCACGCCGGGGGCGCGCTGGCGGAGCATGTCGAGCCAGCGGTAGGCGTCCCAGCCGTGCATGAGCGTGAGGGTGTCGAGGCCGATCTCCTTGACGCCGGTCTGCATCGCGGCGTCGAGCTCGCGCTGCGCGGCCGCAACGTGCGCGGGGTTGTCGGGGTTCAGCACCTCGGCGTTGGGTGTGTCCCAGGAGGTCATGACCTGCGCGGCGCGGCCCCACCACAGGCCGAAGGAAACGCCGGGGGCGTTCGCGACGCGACGGAGCTGCGTTCCGGCGTCACCCATGCGGTGGTTGTGCTGCGCGCCCTGGTTCCAGAACGAGGCGAACTGGAAGGGGTAGTTGTTGTCCCGGTTGTTCTTGTAGAGGCCGGTGGGCGCCCAGAGCATGATGCGCGACCAGCCGCGCTGATTGACGCGGAGCAGCTCGTCGGCCCAGGGGCCGAAGCCGCGCTGATCGGGACGCAGGGTGGGCATGTCGAAGCCGTAGGGGTTCGACGCGGAGATCAGGTGGGCCTGCGCGAGGGGCACGGCGGAGACGGGGCGCAGATCGCGCTGATAGCGGACGCCGCCGTAGCGCGACGCGAAGAACTCCTTGTAGGGCGCGATCGTGTCGATCCAGTCCTGGCCGGAGCCGGTGACGCGGACGGACATGGTGTAGGTGCGGCGCTCGCCCGGGCGCAGATCGCCCGCGGCGGAGAACACCGAGCCGGTGACCTGCTGGGGGTTCAGGTCCATGAGGACCTGCCAGTTGGCGCCGTCGCGCATGAAGTGACCGCCCGGGGTCTCCAGGCGCATGAACACCTCGTGCTTGTAGTCCATGATCGGGTACTGCAGCGAGACGCCGACCTGGTACTGCTCGTTCGCGAAGACCATCACGGGGGAGTAGGTGTCGCGCGGGTAGACGCTGCCGCCCAGGAAGTAGGGCTGGCCGTTGTTGTCGATGTCGCTGGACTTGCCGTCGAAGCGGAAGTCACGCAGTTGGACGCGATTGCCCAGGCGGAAGCCGCCGACCGCCAGCCGGCCCAGGGGCGCCGGCGCCGAGGTGCGGTTCTCGAACGTGTACACGACGTCGAAGCCGCCGGCCTTGGGGACGACCGCGATGCTCGGGGCCGCGGCGTTCGCGTTGGGGCGGCGCGGGTCGGGCGACCAGAGCGCCTGCTGATTCGGGCGGATGACGCCGACGTTGCTCGTCGTGTCGATCAGCTCGACCATGTTGCCGGGCACGGCCCGCGCGCTGAACGCGGCGGGAGAGCGCACCAGGGCGTTGGGCGTCGAGTTCGAGGCGCCGGGGCCGCCGGAGCGGCTCGACGGGGGCGTCGAATCGCTGGGGGCCGGGGCGGGCGCGGCGACCGGGGCCGCGGCGGCCGCTCGGATGAGCAGCGTCAGGTCCGTCTGGTTCAGCATCCGGTCGGAGTTCATGTCCGCCGGAGAGTTCGCCGGCGCGACGCTGCCCAGGATGATGGTGGCGAGGAAGTGTTTCACGTCTTCCATATCGACGCGTCGGTCGCTGTTGAGGTCCCCTCGAAGGATACTCGAAGGGTTGACCGGGGCTGTCGCGGCGCCCGTGCTGACGGGGGCCGAGACCGCTGGAAGAACCTGACCGGGCCGCGTCGTCACTTTCTTGGCCGCCATCACGGGCGAACCCGCTGCGATCGCCGTGATCGCAGCCAGCGACATGGTCCGGAAGATCCACGCACGCGCACGCAGGAAATCGGTGTGATTCATCGCCATACCTCCAACCGCCGGACTATTCATTCGTCCGACGGTGTGTGAGATCGGCGCGCCGCGCCTGACGATCGACCGATTACGTCGTGAGGACCGAGATGCGCGTGGAGTCATCGCGGTCCCGCGATGCGCACGGAAAAGGGCGGAAGCGCCGCCCTGCTCTCACAAATCACGCGCGCGATTTCTTGACGCCCGCGCGATCGTTTGCTGCGACGCGCCGGGGTCCGAGAACTCCGAGCCGCGAGCGCCGCCGGTCGAGCACGGGTCCGATACGCGTCGGCGGGTGTCGGACGGGCTCAGGCGCCGCCCACGGGACGCGCGGCCATCGAGGCCCCGACCCGTGTGGACTCGACGCCGGTCGCCAGACGGGGCCTGGCCGGCCCCACGGGGGCCTGAGGAGCCGAGGCGTCGGCGAAGTCCTCGCCGAAGCGGACGAGCCGGAACGAGTTGGCGATAACGAAGATGTCGCCCACGAAGTGGTAGAGGGCCGCGAAGCCCACGGCGAGATTGCCCGTAGCCGCGAGCACGAGCCCGATAAGCGCGATCACGATGGACGCGACGATGTTCTGACCAACGACGCGGCGCGACTTGCGGGCGAGATCGATGAGGAACGGGATGCGGGAGAGATCGTCGCGCATGAGGGCGACGCCGGCTGAGTTGGTCGCGATATCCGAGCCGCCGAGCCCCATGGCCACGCCGACGTCGGCCGTGGCGAGCGACGGGCCGTCGTTGATGCCGTCTCCCACCATCATCACGCGCCTGCCCTGCTCGACGAGGTCCGCGATCAGGTCGTGCTTCTCTTCCGGCAGGCACTCCGCCTCGACGCGATCCACCCCGACCGACGCGCCCACGCGCTTGGCCACGGCAAACCGGTCGCCCGTGAAGAGCAGCACCTGGCGCACGCCGAGTTCACGCAGGCGAGACACCACGTTCTGCGCGTTGTTGCGGACCTTGTCCTCGAGGCCCACGGCGCCGAGGTACCGGCCGTCGCGCACGACGTGTACGCCCGTCATCCCCTCGATCTTCTGCTCCACGGCCTGGACGCGGTCCTTGATCTCGGGCTTGAGGGACATGAGCCATCCGGCGCGACCGGCCAGGATCTCGCTCCCCTCCGAGGTCTTCACGCGCACGCCTCGTCCGTGCACTTCCTCGCTCGCGCTCAGCTCCGCCGGACGCACGCGCGCCTGACGCGCTGTGGTCAGGATCGACTTGGCAAGGGGGTGATTGGACTGCTGCTCCGCGTCGGCGGCGCTCTGCAGGAGATCGACGCCCTCGACACCCTCGGCCGGGGCGAGGCGCGACACGGCGAACACACCGGTCGTGATCGTGCCCGTCTTGTCGAGCACGACGGTGTCGATGTTGGCAGAGGCTTCGAGGTAGTTGGTCTCCTTGATCATGACGCCGAGGCGCGCCGCGGCCGCGAAGCTCGCGACCATGGCCGTGGGGCTCGCCAGCAGCAGCGCGCTGGGGCACACCACCACCAGCACCGTGATCGCCGTCTCCGTCGCCCGCGCCACCATCTGCGGGTCCTTCGACTGCGACATCAGGTACCACACCAAGCCTGCCGTCGAGATCGCCACCGGCACGAAGTACGCCGCGACCTGCTCGATGAGGAGCTGCCTCGGCGTGCGGGACGATTCCGCCGCGCGGATCAGCCTCGTCACCTTGCCGATGGTCGTGTCCGACCCGACCTGCGTCGCGCGGACGTCGATGGTCGAGGTCAGGTTCGTCGTGCCCGCGTACACCGCGCTCCCCGCCTCCACCTCGGCGGGCACGGCCTCACCCGTGAGGGAGGCCTGGTTGATCGTCGAGGAGCCCTTCACGATCTCACCATCTACCGGCAGGTTCTCGCCCGCCAGCACACGGACGACCATGCCGACGCGCACGTCGGTGAGGGCGACCTCGCGCTCCTGGCCGTTCTCCACGATGCGCGCGGTGTCGGGCGTGAGACCGACGAGCTGCTCGATGGCTCGCTGCGCGCCCCACGCCGTGCGGCGCACGACCTGATCGGCGATGAGCAGGATGAACGCGAGGAAGCCCGCGATCTCGTACTTGCCCGTGGCGAGGGCCGCGATGATCGCGAGCGACGCGAGCGTGGACGACGTGGGCCGGCCCTTGCGCAGTTCGGTGAAGGAAGAGCGGAAGAGGGGGAAGCCCAAGAGGAGGGCGCCGATGGCCGCGGGGATCATGGCCACCTCGGTCGCGGCGCCGAGCCAGCGCGCGATCGTCGTCGTCAGCACCAGCACGCCGCCCACGAGGTAGACGACGATCCACCGCTCGAGGTCGATCTCGTGGTGCGAGCAGCAGGCGTCCCCGCCCATGCGGAGCGTCGGCACCTCGTGCCGCTCATCGGTCCCGTGCGAATGATCGTGGTGCGTGTGCGTCGAGGCCATGCAGACTCCCGTGCATGAGGGGGTGCGGTCGAGCCCTTATAGTAGGAAACCCGTGCGGGCACTCGTTGTTCGCAGCCCGCCATCGCCCGGTTCGGCGCCCTCACCTCCAACGGGTTCCCACATGGCCCAACGTCGCATCACGGTCCTCGGTGACGGTCAGATGGGCCTCGTGTGCGCATCGCTCCTTGCGGATCGCGCGGACACGCGCGTCACCCTCTGGGGCCACGCCCCCTCCGCGCTCGAATCGCTGGCCGAGAGCCGCAAGTCCCACAGGCTCGCCGCGTTCGTCCTCCCCGACTCCGTCCTCGTCCTCCCAGACGAATCCGAAGCCCTCAACGGCGCGGACCTCATCGTCTCCGCGGCGCCCACCCAGTTCGTCCGCTCCGTGTGGGATCGCATCCGGCGCTACGTCCCCGCCAACACCCCCATTATCTCCGTCGCCAAGGGCATCGAGAACCGCACCCTCCTCCGACCTTCACAGATCATCCTCGACGCGCTCGGCGAGAAATCCTCACAACGCGCCGTCGCGGCCCTCTCCGGCCCCACGATCGCCGCAGAGCTCGTCCGCCGCCTCCCCGCGACCATGGTCGCCGCGAGCGACAACGCTGATCTCGCCGCGACCGTGCAGGAACTCTTCACCACTCCATGGCTGCGCATCTACACGAACGACGACCTCGTCGGCGTCGAGATCGCGGGCGCCACGAAGAACGTCATCGCCATCGCGGCCGGCGTCCTCGACGGCCTCCAGGCCGGGTGCAACGCCAAGTCCGCCCTTCTCGCGCGCGGGCTAGCAGAGATCTCCCGGCTCGGCGTCGCGCTCGGCGCCCGGGCCGAGACGTTCTTCGGCGTCGCGGGCGTCGGCGACCTCGCCACCACCTGCTTCAGCCCGGAAGGACGCAACCGGTCCTGCGGCGAGGCCCTCGGTCGCGGCGAAACGCTCGAGGACTATCTCGCCTCCTCCGAGTCCGTTGTGGAGGGCGTCGCCACAACGCGCTCGGTGATGGACCTGGCCAAGCGCGAACAGGTGGACATGCCCATCGCCGCGGCCGTGCACGCCGTGCTCTTCGAGAACGTCGACCCCATCGACGCCATCGCGGGGCTGATGAGCCGGGCGCCGAAGGCGGAACGGGTCGGCTGAATCGGCGCCTATCCTCGGATTGCGTGCGCTTCCTCTTCCTCGGCACAGGCACCTCCTCGGGCGTACCCGTCATCGCCTGTGATTGTCACACCTGCTCCTCCGACGACCCGCGCGATCACCGCACGCGTACTGGCGCCGCGATCGAGTGGACCGACCCGGACGGTCGCCCGCGCCTCGCGCTCCTCGACACCACCCCCGACCTCCGCGCACAGGCCCTCCGCCACCGGCTCACCCGCTGCGACGCGATCTTCTATACCCACAACCACGTCGATCACACGTTCGGGCTCGACGAGGTCCGCCGCTTCAACGCTGTGATGAAGGCTCCCATCGACGTCTTCGGGGATGCGCGAACCCTCGACCACCTCCGGCGCGTCTACACCCACGTCTTCGAGCGCGAAAAGAACGTCAACGACTCGTTCGTCGCGCGCCTCATCGCACACCAGATCGGCCCCGCACAGTCCGTCGACTTCCAGGGCCTTCGCTTCACCCCCATCCCCCTCCTCCACGGCCGCCTGCCCATCCTCGGCTACCGGATCGAACCCACCCGCCCCACCACCTCCGACCTTTTCCCCCTGGCCTACTGCACCGACGTCTCAGCCATCCCGCCCGAGGCCTGGCCCCACTTCCAAGGCGTCCGCACCCTCGTCCTCTCCGCCCTCCGTCACCGCCACCACCCGACCCACCTCACGTTCGACCAGGCCCTCCGCATCGCCGACGAGGTGGCCGCGGACCGCACGTGGTTCATCCACATGTCCCACGACGCCCGCCACACCGAGCTGGAGGCAGCATTCCCCGAGAACGTCCGGCCGGCCTACGACGGGCTCATTCTCGTCTAAGCCCTCCCGCGCCGGCCCACCCAAAGCCCGAACCAAGCCCCTGCGTCACACGGCCCTCGAACGCCCCGCCCGGTCCCGCTACACTGTCGCCCCCCCATGGCCAAGACACGAGAAATCAAGAAGCGCATCAAGGCCGTCGCGAACATCCGACGCATCACCAAAACGATGCAGATGATCGCCACCGCCAAGTTCTCCGCCGCACTCCAGCGCGCCACGGCCACCAAGCCCTACACCGAGGGCGTCTTCGACCTCGTCGTCGAGCTCGGCTCGCGTCTCGCCTCCGGCGGCTCCGACATCTCCCACCCGCTCATCTCCGGCGCCGCGTCCAAGGACGCGCCAGAACTCGTCCTCGTCATCACCTCCGATCGCGGCCTCTGCGGCGCGTACAACTCGTCCGTGCTGCGCGTGGCCATGGGCCACCTCAACGCCCTCAAGGGGCGGGGCCGCTCGCCCCTCATCGAGCTCATCGGCAAGAAGGGCGTGGCGTTCCTGCGCTACAACCACCTGCCGGTCGACAAGGCCTACGCGCTGGGCGACAAGCCCTCGTACGACGACGTCGAGCGCATCGCCAACGACTACATGGCCCGCTTCATCAAGGGCGAGGTCAGCGCGGTGCATGTCGCGTACATGAAGTTCCTCTCCGCCGGCAAGCAGGCTCCCGCCGTGCTGCAGCTCCTGCCCCTCAAGCCGCCGGAGACGAAGAAGGACGAGACGCCCGCCCCCGCGGAGGGCAAGCAGGACATCTACGAGTTCTCCCCCAGCGCGGAAGAGCTGCTCAGCGAGCTGCTCCCCGCCGCGGTCCGCGCCACGCTCTTCCAGGCGATCAACGACGCCGTGGTTTCCGAGCATGTCTCGCGGATGGTGGCGATGAAGGCCGCGACCGACAACGCCGGGAAGATGGGCAAGCTCCTGACGCGCAAGTACAACCGCGCTCGTCAGGCGCAGATCACCACCGAGCTGACGGAAATCGTCACCGGCGCCGCCGCGCTCGAGTGATCCCTCAGACACCCCGCGTTTTCCGCCCCGAACGGGCTTTCCCCGCGCGCGTGCTACACTGCCCGCGATCGACGGAATCGCCCTTTTCACAGGCGCCTTGAGGCGATGCACAACGCCCGCCCGGCGCCCTCAGCACGCGTGGAGACCGCATGAGCGTGGCAGGCAAGGCACGGACGCACAACGCCCCCCAACCCTCGACGAGCCGACCCGTCGCGCCCGTCTATCACTCCTGCCTCGACATGGTCGGCAACACGCCCATGCTCGAACTCACCAGGCTCGATGTCGGGCCCTGCCGCCTCTTCGTCAAGATGGAGAACCTCAACCCGGCGCAGTCCATCAAGGACCGTATCGGCATCGCCATGGTCGACGCCGCGGAGAAGTCCGGCGCCATCGACACCAAGTCCAAGACCAAACCAACCCTCGTCGAAGCCACCGCGGGCAACACCGGCCTCGCCCTCGCGCTGGTCGCGGGGCAGCGCGGCTACAACCTCATCGTCGTCGTCCCCGACAAGATGAGCCAGGAGAAGGTCCAGCACCTGCGCTCCATGGGTGCGCAGGTCCGCATGACCCGCTCCGACGTCACACGCGAGCACCCCGACTACTTCCGCAACGTCGCAGAGCGCCTCTCGAAAGAGATCCCCAACTCCGTCTTCATCAATCAGTTCGCCAACGACGCCAACTGGCAGGCGCACTACGACACCACCGGCCCCGAGATCTGGACGCAGCTCGAAGGCAAGGTCGACGCCGTCGTCGTCGGGGTGGGCTCGGGCGGCACGCTCACCGGCTGCGCCAAGTACCTCCGCGAGAAGAACCCCGACGTCAAGGTCATCCTCGCCGACCCCGCCGGCTCCATCCTCGCGCCCCTCGCCAACGAAGGGAAGCACGTCGAGCCCGGCGCCTGGCTCATCGAAGGCATGGGCGAGGATTACGTCCCGGAGATCTGCGACCTCAAGTACGTCTCCGAAGCGATCACGGTCACCGACCGCGATTCCTTCTTCGGCGCCCGCGAACTCCTCCTCAAGGAAGGCATCCTCGCCGGCTCCTCCGCGGGCTGCCTCCTCCACGCCGCGATGGAGTGGTGCCGCAAGCAGACCAAGCCGCTCAACGTCGTCACCTTCATCTGCGACACCGGAGCGAAGTACCTCTCCAAGATGTTCAACGACTACTGGATGATCGACCAGGGCTTCATGCAGCGCGAGCGCAAGGGCGACCTGCGGGACCTCATCGCGCGCCAGCACTCCCAGCGCGAGGACTACACCGTCTCCCCCGACACCCCGCTCCGTCAGGCCGTGCGCACCATGCGCCTCTACGACGTCTCCCAGATCGCCGTCCTCGAGCACAACCCCAAGGGGCACGATCGCGTCGTCGGGATCATCGACGAGTCCGACGCGCTCCTCGCGCTCTCTCACGGCTCCGAGTGTCTCGAGAAGCCCGTCTCCGCCTACATGACCACCCGCCTCGAGACCATCCGCCCCACGGCCGAGGTCGAGGACCTCCTCCCCATCTTCCGCGCCGACCGTGTCGCCATCGTCTCCGACGAGGACGGCGTCTATCACGGCCTCATCACCAAGATGGACATGATCAACTACCTCCGCACCCAGCTCCCCACCTGATCCCCACATCCCCCCACGCACATCTCCCGAAAGACACCAGCCATGGCCCACGACGCCGACTCCCTGCGCTTCGACACCAAGGTCATCCACGCCGGTCAGCGGCCCGAGCCCGTCACCGGCGCCGTGATGCCTCCGATCTTCACCTCCTCCACGTACGCGCAGGAATCCCCCGGCGTCCACAAGGGCTTCGAGTACTCCCGCTCCCACAACCCCACGCGCTACGCCCTCGAACGCTGCGCCGCGCTCCTCGAAGGCTCCCCCGTCAAGGAGTCCGACGACCCCTCCTGCGGCGGTTTCGCCTTTGCGTCCGGCCTCGCTTCCATCGCCACCACCCTCGACCTCCTCAGCGCGGGCGATCATGTGATCGCCATGGACGATCTCTACGGGGGCACCAACCGTCTCTTCTCCCGCGTCCGTGAGCGCTCTCAGGGCCTCAAGGTCTCCTACATCGACCTCACCGACATCAACCGCCTGACCGGCGCGATGACCCCCAACACCAAGCTCGTCTGGGTCGAGACGCCCACCAACCCAACACTCAAGCTCGCCGACCTCGCCGCGATCTCCAAGGCCGCGCGCGCCATCAATCCCAACGTCCTCCTCGCCTGCGACAACACCTTCGCCACGCCCTGCAACCAGCGCCCGCTCTCGCTCGGCTTCGACCTCGTCATGCACTCCACGACGAAGTACCTCGGCGGACACTCCGACGTCGTCGGGGGCCTCCTCGTCGCAGGCAACCTCGAGCTCGCCCAGAAACTCCGCTTCCACCAGAACGCCGTCGGCGCCATCATGGGTCCCTTCGACTCCTACCTCACCCTCCGCGGCATCAAGACCCTCGCGCTCCGCATGCACCGCCACAACGCCTCCGCCTACCACATCGCGCAGTGGCTCGAGAAGCACCCCGCCGTCGAGCGCGTCGTCTATCCCTTCCTCCCCTCCCACCCCCAGCACGAACTCGCCAAGCGCCAGATGTCCGGCGGCGGAGGCATGATCACCATCTATCTCAAGGGCGGCATCGACGCCTCGCGCAAGATGCTCGAACGCGTGCGCATCTTCGCGCTCGCCGAATCCCTGGGCGGCGTCGAATCGCTCATCGAACACCCGGCCATCATGACCCACGCCTCCGTGCCCCCCGAGCAGCGCAAGACGCTCGGCATCTCCGACTCCCTCGTCCGCCTCTCCGTGGGCATCGAGGACCCCGAAGACCTCCTGGCCGATCTCAAGTACGCCCTCGCGTAAACTCCCGCGTGCGACACGCCGCCCGCATCATCGACGCCAACGCCAACCGCGCCCGAGAAGCGCTCCGCACGCTCGAAGACCTCGCGCGCTTCGGCCTCGATCACCACGCGCTCGCCTCCGCCTTCAAGTCCCTCCGACACGACCTCCAGGCCGCGCTCGCAGCGCTGCCCATCGACCAGTTCCTCCTCCTGGCCTCGCGCGACACCCCCAACGACGTCGGCACGAGCATCTCGACCCCCTCCGAACGGGCGCGCGATTCCTTCGCCTCCATCGCCGGCGCGGCCTCGTCGCGCCTCTCCGAATCCCTCCGCGTCCTCGAGGAGACCTCCAAAGCCCTGCCCGACGCGCCGTCCTCCTCCTTCGAATCGCTGCGCTACCGCGCGTATGACGCCGAGCGTTCCCTCCGCCTCGCGCTCCGCCCGCGCCGCGCACCGCAGTGGCGCCTCTGCGTCATCCTCACCGAATCTCTCTGCGCTCTCCCCTGGGAACGTGTCGCGCACGCCGCGATCGACGCAGGCGCCGATTGTCTCCAGCTCCGCGAGAAGGACCTCACCGACCGCGAACTCCTCGCGCGCGCCACGCGCCTCACCGCTCTCGCGCGCGAGCACGGCGCGCCCCCAGCGGTCATCATCAACGACCGCGTCGACATCGCGCTCCTGGCCAACGCCGACGGCGCGCACCTCGGCCACGACGATCTCCACCTCCACCACGCCCGCGCGCTCGCCGGCGACCGCCTCCTCCTCGGCCTCTCCGCCTCCTCACTCCCACAAGCCCGCGAAGCCCTCCATCTCGGCGCGGACTACTGCGGCGTCGGCGCCATGTTCCCCACCACCACCAAGCACAAAGACAACATCGCCGGCCCCGCGCTCCTCACCGAATACCTCGCCCACACCCCCCCACTCCCCCCCCACCTCGCCATCGGCGGCATCACCCCGGAGCGCGCACGCGACCTTGCATCCCTCGCCTGTCAGGGCATCGCGGTCTGCTCCGCCGTCTGCGCACGCGACAACCCCGCGGTCGCCGTCCGCGAGTTCCTGGACGCCCTCACACCTTCGCTCACGCCGCGGGCTTCAAGCGCGGATTGAACACGCGCACACAGTTCCGCCCCGACCCCTTCGCGGCATACACGGCCTGATCCGCAACCCGGATCAGCTGCTCCACGTGCGCGAACGCGTCCGCGCACGCCGGATCGATCCCGGCCACACCCATGCTCACCGTCACGCGGATCATCGGCTCCGACGCGCCCGCGGCCGTCAGGTCGATGTCGCGCTCCGCCTGCGAGGAGCGGAACTCCTCAGCCACGCGCGCGGCCTCCGTCCGGTCCGCGCCGGGCAGGATCACCGCGAACTCCTCCCCACCGTACCGGCACACCAACGCGCCGCACGGCGAGAAGTGCTCCGTCAACGCGCCGGCGATCGACACCAGCACCGCGTCACCCGCCTGGTGCCCGTGCGTGTCGTTCACGCTCTTGAACTTGTCCGCGTCGATGAAGATCACGCTCATCGCCCCCCCCGACGACTTTGCGTGCTCGAACGCCGCGGACACCTCCTCGTTGAACCGCCGACGGTTCGCCACGCCCGTGAGCGTGTCCGTCACGGCCTCGCGCTGCAGCGACGCGTTCTTCTTGGCCAGCTCCTCCGCGGCCGTCTCCGCCTGCAGCGTCATCTGCACGAGACGCTCGCTCGCCCGCGCGAGAATCTCCTCCGTGTTCGACATCTCGCCGATCTGCACCTTCAGCAGCGTGGCCAGCTCGCGCGCGCCCTCACCGATCTTCTTCAGCGCCACGTCCGCGTCCGCCGCGCTCATCCCCAGCCACTGCTCGCTCCGCGCGTAGAACTGCTGCAGCGTCGCCGACCCGCTCCCCGTCAGCACATCCGCCGCGATGTTCGCCAGCCCGACCGTCTGCACCAGCGCCGCGTGACCCTGCGGCGCCGCCGTCGGACGCTCGTGATAGCGAATCGGCGCGACGAGCGACTCGGGCAGCTTCCAGCGCTGCGCGAGCATCGCCCCCACCTCCGTGTGCTGCAGCTCCAGCTGCCGCACCTCGTGCTTGCACAACTCGCGATGATCCCCGCCCGTCGCGCGGATCACCTCCAGATACTTCCGCCCCAACGCCTGGTACAGCGCGATCATCCCCACGTCCTGCAGGATCGCGCCGAGGAACGCCTCCTCTGGATCCAGCCCCTTCACCCGCGCCGCCAGCACCCGCGCCCCCACCGCCGAGTACACCCCACGACGCCAGTAATCGACGTAGTCGAACTCCGCCCCCTCACCCTCCTTGATCATCGACACCAGGCTGAAGCCCAGCGCCAGCGACTTCACCGCGTTCAACCCCAATGCCACCATCGCCTGGCTGATCGTCGAGCACTTCTTCGTCAGACCGTAGAACGACGAGTTCACCGTCCGGAGGATCTTCGCGGCCAGACCCTGATCGTTCTGGATCGTCTGCGCGATGTCCTTCAACGAGACGTTCGGATCCTCAGTGAGGTCGATCACCTTCATCGCCACGGCGGGCAGCGAAGGGATCCGGGGGGCCGACAGCACTCGTTCGAGCGTCGCGCTATTCATGATTCTTGCACGCTCAGTAGGCCCCGCCGATGGAATGTGAAGCCGCGCCGCGTCGGCCCCGTGGGTCACTACACATCTGCGTCATCATCGGCCCTCCCCTCCGCTTACTTCACCCACTTTGAGCGTCCCCGCGCACTCGTCCGAGCACCACCCCGAACGACGAAAACCCCGCAGGTTCCCGACCCAGAACAACGCTCAGGTGACGACCCAGCAGCAGATTCGCGCGAACCACGTCCTCAGAACCGTGGGGCGAACCCTCGCCCCCTCCCCATCCCGCTACCGCCCGCAAAGCCCGCACAGTCCCACCCCGCACGCGCCAGACCCCGTCCCCACCCCCCCGTCCCGGGTCCGCCGTCAGCCCCCCACGGACGCTCGAGAACCCGTACACGCTCCGCTCCCCCAACGCCTCCCCCGTCGCCACGCTCCGCTCCAGCTCAGGCCGATACCCAGCCTCCACCAACGCGGCCCACTGGAACTCCAACGCCGCCCACGCCGACACCCGACCCCGCCCATCCAGCACCCCCCGGAGCAGCCTCGTCAGCGCCTCGAATAACCTCGGGTGCGGCTCCCGGTCGTGCACCACCCGCCCCGCCACATCCGCCGCATACACGCTCACCACGTGCCCCCCCCAGCTCCCGCGCGCCCCACGGAACACCTCCCGCAGGTCCCACTCCGTCATCGTCGCCAGCTCCGACGACGGCTTGATGATCAGCCCCGCTTCCCCCAGGGTCAGCGCGTCCAGCCCCCCACTGAACGGCGCCCGCGCCCGCCTCGACCCCTTCGCGATCGCGCGCACCAGCCCGTGCTCGCGCGTCAGCAGCGCGGACGTCTGCGACGTCTCCGAATACTCCCACACCCGCAGCACCACGGCCTCGTCAAGCACCACCGACACGCAAGCGATCCTACACACCCGGCGCGCCCCGCCCGTTACACTCAACCCATCATGCCCCCCGCGCTCCACGCGCCATCCAACGTCCCCACCCGATCACTCGCCCTCATCAACCAGAAGGGCGGCGTCGGCAAGACCACCACCACCGTCAACCTCGCCGCCGCGCTCGCCCTCGCAGGCAAGTCCACCCTCCTCATCGACCTCGACCCCCAGGCCCACGCCACCCTCCACCTCGGCGTCGAGCCCTCCTCCACCACCGCCTCCGTCTACGACGTCCTCCTCGACCCCTCCCGCTCCACGGTCACTTCCGCCGTCGTCAACGTCCGTCCCAACCTCGATCTCCTCCCGGCCGAGGTCGACCTCGCCGCCGCCGAGTCCGAACTCGCCAACGAGCCCGACCGCCACAACCGTCTCTCCACCGCCCTCTCCCACCTCCAGAACAAGTACGACTTCCTCCTCATCGACTGCCCGCCCTCCCTGGGCCTCCTCACGCTCAACGCGCTCGCCACCGCGCGCGAAGTCGTCGTCCCCATGCAGGCCCACTTCCTCGCGCTCCAGGGCCTCTCCAAGCTCCTCGAGACCGTCTCGCTCGTGGCCCGCTCCGCCAACCCGCGTCTCCGCATCTCCGGCGTCGTCCTCTGCATGCACGAGGACGTCACCAAACTCTCCCGCGAAGTCGTCGCGGACCTCGAGTCTTTCTTCGCCGAGGCGCGCAAGGAAGGCGCCCCCGACCTCCCCTGGCGCAACGCCCGTGTCTACCGCCCGCCCGTCCGACGCAACATCAAGCTCGCCGAGTGCCCCTCCTTCGGCCAGACCATCTTCGAGTACGCCCCCAGCGCCCCCGGCGCCCAGGACTACAAAGACCTCGCCGCCTCCGTCATCGCCGAGTGGGACGCCGTCCTCTCGCGCATGAACACCAGACGCGCACCGTCGACCAGCGAGCCGGCCGAGATCGTCACCACCACCGACCCCGCGCGCGTCCACTGACGCGTCACGCCCCGCGCGTCGAGAGCAACGGCTCATGACCACGCCGACGCCACCACCTCCCGACGCCACGAACAACACGACCGCCCAACGACCCGCGGGCTCCTTCGTCTCCGCCGTCCGCGTCGTCGCCGGCGTCACCCTCATCTCCCGCTTCGGCGGCCTCTTCCGCGACGCCGCGACCGCCCGCGTCTTCGGCGACAGCGTGGTCGCCTCCGCCTTCAACTTCGCGTTCATGATCCCCAACGTCTTCCGCCGTCTCTTCGGCGAAGGCGCCCTCTCCGCCGCGTTCATCCCCGAATACGCCTCCCTCGACGACGCCGACCGACCCCGCGCCGGACGCTACGCCTCACTCATCATCGCCCTCGCACTCGCCGCCACCCTCGTCTTCACGATCCTCCTTGAGCTCGTCATCCTCGCCGCGCTCCTCCTCGCGCCCCCCGACCCCGAGCGCACCCTCGCCCTCGGCCTCTCCATGCTCCTCGCGCCCTACATGCCCATGGTCTGCATCGCCGCACTCTTCGCAGGCATGCTCCAGACCCACCACCGCTTCGCCCTCCCCGCAGCCGGCCCGATCATTCTCAACGCCGCCATGCTCGCCGGCGCACTCGTCGCCTACCTCGCGCTGGACATGACCCCCACCCAGACCGCCTACTTCGTGGCGGGCGCCGTACTCCTTTCCGGCGCCGTGCTCGTCGTCTGGCTCGCCCTCGCGCTCCGCCCCTACGTCGGCTGGTCCCGCAACTTCCAGGATGTCGGCGAGCCCGCCAAGCGAACACTCAAACGCTTCCTCCCCGCGCTGCTCGGCCTTGGCGCGCTCCAACTCTCCTCCATCGCCGACGGGCTCATCGCCACCTACCCCGCACTCGTCGGCCCGACCTTCCTCGGTCTCACCTACCCCCTCGACGAAACCACCAACGGCATCCTCCAGTACTCACAACGCCTTTACCAATTCCCTCTCGGCGTCTTCGGCGTCGCCGTCGCCACCGCCGTCTTCCCAGCCCTCTCCCGCGCCGCAAACACCCCCCACCTCTTCCTCGACATGCTCCGTCGAGGGCTCCGACTCTCCTTCTTCATCGCTTTCCCAGCGTCCCTGGGCCTGCTCCTCGTACGCGAAGACGCCGCTCGCGTCCTCTTCAAGGGCGGCAACTTCTCCGAAGAAGGCGTCCAGCGCGCCGCCCACATCCTCACCGGCTACGCCGTCTCCATCTGGGCCTTCTCCGCCAACCAGACCCTCACCCGCGCCTTCTACGCCCGGGGCGAGATGAACACCCCGGTGCGCATCTCCCTCCTCTGCGTCGCGCTCAACCTTCTCCTCAACGTCACGCTCATCTGGGTCCCGTTCCTGCGCGAAGCCGCGTTCGGCTGGTCCGCCGCCATCGCCTTCTCCCTCCAATGCATCCTCCTCGCGCGCGCCGCGCGCAAGCTCACCCACGAGCCCCTCCTCGATCGCGCCACCACGCGCGCCATCTCCACCTCCCTTGCCCTCTCCGTGGCCATGGCCGCCCCAGTTCTCGCGGTTCAGGCGCTTGCGCCCGACTCCCACGACCTCACGACCACCGCAGCACGCCTCGCCGGCGCAACGCTCCTGGGCGCCCTCACCTTCTTCGCTCTTGCCCGACTCACCCGACGTGAAGAACTCGCATGGCTCCTCGCGCGCTCCTCGGCGCGCTGAGCCTCACCCCGCCTTCGCCAGCGGCTTGGCCGCCGGCGCACGCGACACCGTGATCATCGCGCCGTTCAACCCCGCCACCACCACCCGGTTCCGCCCGCCCTCCTTCGCCGCGTACAACGCCTTATCCGCGCTCGCCAGCACCGCCCGCGCGTCCAGCACCCCGATCTCCGCGATTGCGATCCCGAAGCTCGCCGTGACCACCCGCTCCGGATGCCTGGGCCAGTGACACTCCGACAGCGCCACCCGGATGCGCTCCATCACCGTCGCCGCCTCCTCAGGCGGCGTCTTGGGCATGAGCACCACGAACTCCTCGCCCCCGAACCGGAACACCGAGTCCATCGATCGCACGCTCTGCTGCATCAGCTCCGCGAAGCCCTGCAGCACCGCGTCGCCCGCAGGATGCCCGAACGTGTCGTTGATCGATTTGAACTTGTCCACGTCGCAGATCGCCAGCGCCGTCTGCTCCGCGAGCCGCGCGCCCTGCGAGAGCACCTCCACCACGCGCTTCTCGAAGTGCGCACGGTTGAACAGCCCCGTCAGGCCGTCGATCTGCGCACGTCGCGCCAGCATCTCCATGAGCCGCTGCGTCCGCAGCGCCGCGCGAACACGAGCCATCAGCTCGTAATTGTCGAACGGCTTGCTCACGTAATCCACCGCGCCCAGGTCCAGCCCCATCACCTTGTCCGACGCCGAGGCCTCCCCGGACAGCACGATCACCGGGATGCTCGACGTCTCGTCCGACCCCTTCAGCGCGCGCAGCGTCTCGAACCCGTCCATCCCCGGCATGTCGATGTCCAGCAGGATCAGCGCCGGCCGCTCCTTCTTCGCCAGCTCGATCCCCGTCGGCCCGTCCAGCGCCGTACGCGCCTCCAGCCCCTCCTGCCCCAGACGCAGGCGCAGCAACGCCTGGATGTCCTTCGAATCATCCACCGTCAGCACCAACGACCTGGTCCGTGCCTCAACTGCCACGCACTACGCTCCCCGATCCGTCGTCACTCTCCGGTCACGCAACGACCCGCGAACACATCGAAACCAACTCGTCCACCTGCTTCCGCAAGGCCGTCAGCTCGTCGCTCCCCTTGAGCGCCGACTCGAGTCGCGCCGCCGACTCACCCACCGTCCCGAACCCATACCCACCGCACGCCCCCTTCAGCTGGTGCGCGATCCGCTGCAACGCCTCACGCTCGCCCGACACGAACGCCTCCTCCAGCGCGCGCACACGCTCCGGCATGTCCGTCACGAACAACTCGACAAGGTCGCGCATGTCCGCGTCGTCCGCGTACTCACTCCGGATCGGACCCATCGGCCGTTCCTCCATCGGAACACCTTCCTCGAAATCCCACCTCCACGACCCCTTTTCATCGTCCATCCCCGACCCCGCCTTGCCCCCCCACCTCCGCTTTCACACCCGCCACCTGCCCCACACGATTCCCATAACGTCGCGCACGCGCATTCTCGGCCTCACGCCCCCCCATCATGCGCATCCGCACCGCATTCCGGACACCGCTCCGCCCCCCCGCGCACATACCCGCACTTCCAGCACAGCCCCCGCGCTCGAATCGTCTCCACCACGCTCCCACGCGAAGCTTCCGCCACCAACGCCACCGCCAGCCACATCAAACCCAACCGCATCCCCCACAACATCACCATGTCGCCGACGCCGTACGCCGCCCACTTCGGCTCAACCACAAACGCCCGTGCAGGACCCGTCGCCGAAGCCGCGCGCAGCCCCGCACTCACCCGCCGCTTCCACGACGCATTCGACGATCCCAGCAGCTCATCCACCGCCCTCCGCCAACCCACCGCGCGCAGCAGTTCCTCCTCCGTCATCCCGCTCGGCCGCGCGCCCACCACGTCCAACATCGACCTCCCCCTCGCCCCCACCAACCTCCCCCACCACTGCACCGTCTCGACCTCCACGCGCACGCGCGCCTGCACGCGCTCGCCGCTCCTCTCATCCGACACCCACCATTGCCGCTCCGCACCCTCGGTCCATCCCGCGACGACCCCCGCGCTCGCCGCCGGGTCCCAGCGCGCCATCACGCGCCGCGCAGCGAACATCACCACCACCAGCCCCAGCACGGACAAACTCCACATCCGGCCGCGCAGCGTCAGCCACGCGAGCGCCCGCCCCGCTGCGCTCCACCAGAACCCGTGCTCCTCGTGTTCCGCGCGCACGACAGACTCTACACGCGCACTCGCCGACCAGACCAAGGACCGCCCCGCGACACGTGACCGCCCGGGCCCGCCACGCCTCCCTATCGTTGTGCTCCACGCACCCGATCAGAAAAGGATCGACTCATGCCCGCCACGCTCGACAAGGTCCTGTACACCGCCCGCGCCCACACCACCGGAGGCAGAGAGGGCGGCAAGTCGCGCACCGACGACGGACGACTCGAGGTCTCCCTCACGCCCCCGGGCGGCCCGGGCAAAGGCACCAACCCCGAGCAACTCTTCGCCGTGGGCTGGTCCGCCTGCTACCTCTCCGCGATCAAACTGCTCGCCGGACAGAAGAAGATCAAGCTCCCCGACGCCTTCTCCGTCGACGCCGAGATCGACCTCGGGCAGAACGCCGGGGGCTACCAGCTCAGCGGCCGACTCAACGTCTCCCTCCCGGGCATCGACCGCGCCGTTGCGCAGGAACTCGCGGACCAAGCCCACCAGATCTGCCCCTACTCCAAGGCCGTGCGCAACAACATCGACGTCGAGATCAACCTTGTCTGACCCGCACGCCGCACGACCGACATCACGCACGCGCCGCACGCCGGCGCCACATCCACTTGTGCGCCTCGATCAGCCAGAACAGCACGAACGCCAGCCCCCCGAACGCCGCCCACGCGCCCGGCGACACCGGCGCCACGCCCAGCACCCTCTGCCCCACACCGGTGTGCATCGCGCACACGTGCAGCAATAACGCCAGCACCGCCGCGCCCAACAGCAGCGGGCTCTTCAGCGCCGATCGCTTCCACGCCGACGTCGTCTCCGAACGGCAGTGCCCCAGGTGCACGTTCTCGAACAGCACCATCAGCAGCAACAACCCGTTCCGCGCCTCCCCCTCGCTCCACCCCATCCGCAGCAACATCCAGAACGCGCCGAACCCCATCAGCCCCATCAGCAGCGCCGCGGCCGCCACGTTCTCGAGCATGAGCCGATCGAACACGCGCTCGCCCGGCGATCGCGCACGACGACGCATCACGTCCCCCTCGCCCGGCTCGAACGCCAGCGCCACGTCCTGCACACCGTTCGTCACCAGGTTCAACCACAGGATCTGCGCCGGCTGCAGCGGCAGCGGCAACCCGCACGCCACCGACATCCCCACCATCACCACCTCCGCGGCGCCCGTCGAGACCAGCAGGTACACCACCTTGCGGATGTTGTCGTACGCGATCCGCCCCTCCTCCACGCCCGCCACGATCGTCGGGAACTGATCGTCGCTCAGCACCAGGTCCGCCGACTCCCGCGCAACGTCCGTCCCCTCCTTCCCCATCGCCACCCCGATGTTCGCCGCACGCAACGCCGGCGCGTCGTTCACCCCGTCACCTGTCACCGCCACGAACTCTCCCGCGCGCTGCGCGGCCTTCACGATCGTCAGCTTCTGCTCCGGCGCCACCCGCGCAAACACACGCGTCCCCTTCACGCGCGACGCGAGCTCCTCCTCCCCCATCCCCTCCATCTCCGCGCCCGTCGTCACCTCCTCCATCCCGTGCGCAAGCCCCAGCTCCCGCGCGATCGCCAGCGCCGTCACCGGGTGATCCCCCGTCACCATGCTCACCCGGATCCCCGCCCCGGCGCACGCCAGCACCGCAGCCGCCGCACCCGGACGCAGCGGGTCGATCATCCCCACCATCCCTGCCATCCGCAGCCCGCTCGGCTCCTGGGCCGTGTCCTCCTCGCGCAGCGCGCGATCCAGCTCCCCTTCCGCAAACGCCAGCACGCGCAGGCCCCGCCCCGCCATCTCCTCCGCGCGCGCCCTCCACGCCGTGCGCTCCTCCTCGCTCCCCGCGCACATCCCCATCACCCGCTCCGGCGCCCCCTTCACGCAGACGCGCGTTCCACCGCCCGCTCTCTCGTGGAACGTCGCGGCGTACCGGCGCTCCGGCTCGAAGGGGATCTCGTTCACCTGCGCCGCACGCTCCAGCAGCGACTCGCGCCACACCCCCGCCTTCCCCGCGAACGCGAGCAACGCCACGTCCGTCGGATCGCCGCGCCACGCCCACCCGTCACCCTTCCGCGCCAACTCCCCCTCGTTGCACAGCGCGGCGATCTCCGCAAGCCCGACCAGCCGCCCGTCTCCCGCTCGCTCGTCCCCGCGCTCCACGATCTCACCGACCGGCGCAAACCCCTCACCCCGCACCTCGAAGACAACACCCTCCACCACCCACGCCTCGCGCACCGTCAGCGCGTTGCACGTCAGCGTGCCCGTCTTGTCGCTCGCGATGAGCGTGCAGCTGCCCAGCCCTTCCACGCCGTCCAATCGGCGAACGACCACGCCGCGCGACGCCATCCGCTTCGACGCGACGGCGAGCGCCACCGTGATCGCCACCGGCAGCCCCTCCGGGATCGCCGACACCGCGAGGGCCACCGCGAACAGGAACATCTCCCCCGCGCCGTACCCGGTGGCCACGCCGATCGCGCCCACCACCGCGGCCGCGCCCACCGCCGAAAACCCCACCACGCGCGTGAATCGTTCCAGCCGCACGAGCAGCGGCGGCTTGCCCGCGGACGCGGTGAGCACGTCCGCCGCGAGCCGGCCGATCTCGGTGCGCGTGCCCGTGGCCACCACGACCGCGCGCGCCCGCCCGTGCGTCAGCACCGTCGCGCCGAACACCATGTTCTTCCGATCCCCGACCGCGGTCCGCGCATCGCCGACCCAGCGCGAATCTTTCGTCACGGCGAGCGACTCGCCCGTCAGCAGGCTCTCGTCCACCTCCAGCCCGTGCGCCTCGATGAGCCGCGCGTCCGCCGCGACGCGCCCGCCCGCCTCCAGCAGCAGCACGTCCCCCGCGACCACCTCCTCGGCGTCGACGTCGTGCACCACCCCGCCACGCTCCACCAGCGCGCGCGTCCGCAGCAGTTGCTGCAACGCCCGCGCGCTCCGCTCCGCCTGACGCTCCTGCACCGTCCCGATCAGCGTGTTCACCAGCACCACCAGCCCGATGATCCACGCGTCGTTCGCGTGCCCGATCAGCACCGACACCACCGCCGCGCCGAGCAGCACCCAGATGATCGGGCTCCGAAGCTGCCGCAGCGCGATGAGCCACAGCCCCGCGCTCTTGCGGTGCGGGATGGCGTTCCTCCCCCACTCCGACAGGCGCTCCGCGGCCTCGCGCTCGTCCAGCCCCTCCCGCGCCGACCCCATCGCCGCGAGCGCATCCTCCGCGCCCAGCGCGTGCCACGCGCGCTCCTCCGGAGCCCCCGCGCCCGGCGTCATCTCTTCCCCCCGTTCGCCACGAGCGCACGCGTGACCAGATTCTCCGGAGCGACTCCCGCACCCTCGAACCCCGTCATGTTGTCGATGGTCGTTCGCGCGATCTGCGTCATCGCCTCGCGCGTGAAGAACGCCTGATGGGCCGTGATGAGCACGTTCGGAAACGTCATGAGCCGCACGAACACGTCGTCGTCGATCACGCGCTCGGACAGATCACGGAAGAACAGGTCCCCCTCCTCCTCGTACACGTCCAGCCCCAGCGCGCCCAGCCGCCCTTGCTTGAGCGCGCCGATCACCGCGCGCGAGTCCACCACCGCGCCGCGGCTCGTGTTGATCAGCATCGCGCCCGGCTTCATCCGCGCCAACGCCGCATCGTCGATCAGGTGCTTCGTGCCGGGCGTCAGCGGGCAGTGCAGTGTCACGATGTCCGCTCGCCCCAGCAGCTCGTTCAGCGCGACGTACCGCACCCCCATCGCGCGCACCTCGTCCCGCTCCTTCGGATCGCACGCCAGCACCTCGCACCCGAAACCGAGCAGGATGCGGCACACCACCTCCCCGATGTTGCCCGTCCCCACCACCCCGACCACCTTCCCCTGCATGTCGAAGCCCATCAGCCCATCCAGCGCGAAGTTCTGCTCGCGCACCCGCGCGTACGCGCGATGGAACTTGCGGTTCAGCGTCAGCATCAGGCCCACGCTGTGCTCCGCCACCGCGTGCGGCGAGTACGCCGGCACGCGCGCCACCGTCAACCCCAGCTCCTCGGCCGCGTGCACGTCCACGTGATTGAACCCAGCGGAACGCAAGACGATCAGCCTCGCCCCGCCCTG
Source organism: Phycisphaerales bacterium (assembly GCA_050174775.1). Taxonomy (GTDB): domain Bacteria; phylum Planctomycetota; class Phycisphaerae; order Phycisphaerales; family UBA1924; genus CAYPGJ01. The sequence continues at coordinate 102,202 of JBFXJP010000003.1, read as the reverse complement.
CGCGAGCGCGCGCAACACCTCCCCACTCCCCACATCATTCACGAACAGGCACACACCCGTGTGACCCTGGGCCAGGGTGGCCGTGCGGGCCGTGAGTGATTCCTCCAGAAACAGGATCTCGTGCCGCCCGGCGTTGGCCGCGTCGAAGAAGGGCCGCTCGAACCGCTTCGCGCTGTACACCACCGTCCGCATCGCCGCGCCTCCCCGCGCATGCCGCGCGCGTCATGACCACGCGCAGCATACCCCCCCCTCACGCACGGCCCCGCACGACGCATGCTCGTCAAAAGCAGACACGCCCGCCGAAGAGCGAGCTTCGACGGGCGCTAATGACCCCATGGGGATTCGAACCCCAGTTTCCAGGATGAGAACCTGGCGTCCTGGACCGGACTAGACGATGGGGCCCACCTCTGCGGCCCGCCGGGCAATTGCCCCGCCCGACGGGGGAGAGTCATCGTATGTCCCCGCCCGTTTCCGTCAACCGACCGCGACAGAGGCCGCCCGAACCCGCGCCAAGGCGTACACCGCGGCCTCCTCGCGCGTGCTGCCCACCACCGCGCCGGCCGGATTCCCGCCGGCGTCCGCCCACTCCGCGCGCCAGCAATCGAACGCGCCCAGATGGCGCAGCCGCAGCGTGAACCCCGCGCTGCGGAACTCGTTCTCGACGCGCGCGACGCCCGGGAAGACGCGCCCCGTGGAGGGAGAGTGCTCGCACCCGCGCGGGTCGGACCCCGACCAGCCGGTGCGGACGAGTTCGTCGATAGCGACATCCAGGCCCATGAGTTTCCATCCTCAGCGTGCTGCGATGATCAGAGCCGCATGGTAGAAGCGGGCGGCATCCCATTCCATGCCGCGGAGCGCAACTCGCGCCGCGCTGCGGGCTCGCACGCCGTTCTCGGACCGCTTCATCACCGCACAGAGAGCGAACATGACCACCCCATTCCCGACCATCCCCCTCGCGCCCTACGACCCCGGCGTTTCTCCCGAGATCGGCGCGCGACGCTTCTACGAGATCATGATGCAGCGGCGTTCGGTGCGCTACTTCGCAGACCGGCCCGTGTCGCGGGAAACGATCGAGTGGATCGTGCGCGTGGGCGGCTCAGCGCCGAGCGGCGCGAATAAACAACCCTGGCGCTTCGTCTGTGTCAGCGACCCCGCGCTCAAGAAGGAAATCCGTGAGGGCGCGGAGGCGGAGGAGAAAGAGTTCTATTCAAGACGCGCGAGCGAGCGTTGGCTCGCCGATCTCGCGCCGCTCCGCACGGACGAGCACAAGCCCTTCCTCGAGATCGCCCCGTGGCTCATCGTGGTGTTCAAGCTCGCAAAGGACGATCCCGATGCCGCGGGCGAGCAGGGACAGATCTACTACATGGATGAGTCGGTGGGGATCGCCACGGGGATGCTGATCTCGGCGATCCACATGGCGGGCTTGGTGACGCTGACGCACACGCCGAGCCCGATGAAGTTCCTCGGGCAGATACTCAATCGCCCCGCGCACGAGCGGCCGTTTTTGCTGCTGCCCGTGGGGTATCCCGCGTCGGACTGCGTCGTGCCGGACATCCACCGCAAGCCGCTCGAGAAGATCATGGTGATCAATCGGGGCGAGTAAACGTGGCGACTATTCCGTGGCGCGCTTGGAGTGCGTGAGCCAATCGGGGAGGGGCTGCACGCGCCCTTCGCGGTTTACGCACGCGAGCACGGAGGACGCGGTGGCGATGGTCTCTCCTTGGGGCGGATCGTTCGCGCCCTTGCGCGTGATGGTGTACTCGTGGGTGAGCTTGACCGCGCTGCCGCCGGTGAGCGCGCAGTGGATGGAGAGTTCATCGTCGTAGCGCGCGGGGCGGCGGTAGGAGAGCTCGAGGCGCGCCACGACGAGGAAGACGCCGGCGGCTTCGAGTTCGCGGTACGAGACGCCGCAGGAGCGGAGGAGTTCGGTGCGGGCGATCTCGAGCCAGACGGGATAGGCCGCGTGATGGGCGACGCCCATGGGGTCGCACTCGCAGTAGCGGACGCGGACTTGCGACTCGCCCTGCATGGCTGGGGGCGCGGAGGGCTTGGGGCTCGCGGGCTCGGCTCGTGACATGGGGAAATCGTATCGGGCGCGGGCGTTGTCGCGCGGGCGCGGAATGGGGACAATGCACGCCATGAACATCGCACGCATCGTGTTGTCCCTTCCCGTGGCGTTGGCATTGGCGTGTGGCGCGATCGCGGCGCCGGCGTCGCTGCCGCCGGACGCCGAGCATGCCGTGGAAGCGCTGACGAACTCGCCCAGACACGGGGAGTGGGTGACGATCGAGCGCGAGGGGGGGGCGCCGATCAAGACGTGGGTGTCGTATCCGGAGCGCGCGGACAAGGCGCCGGTGGTGATCGTGATCCACGAGATCTTCGGGATGACCGATTGGATCCGAAGTGTTGCGGATTCGCTGGCCGCGGAGGGGTTTCTGGCGGTCGCGCCGGATCTGCTGTCGGGCATGGGCCCGAACGGCGGAGGCACGGAATCGTTCGAGGGAGACAAGGTGCGTGAGGCGATTCGCGGCCTGAGCGGTCCTGAGTGCAAGACGCGTCTCGACGCGGTGCGCGAGTGGGCGTTGCATCAGCCGTCGGCGAGCGGCAAGAGCGCGACCGTCGGGTTTTGCTGGGGCGGATCGACGAGCTTTGCGTACGCCACGGTGCAGCCGGAGTTGAATGGCGCGGTGGTGTATTACGGCACGGCGCCGCGCGAGGCAGAGTCGTTCGCGCATGTGGAGTGCGCGGTGCTCGGCTTGTATGGCGGGGATGATGCGCGGGTGACGTCGACGGTTGCAGCGACGGAGGAAGCGATGAAGGGGGAGGGGAAGGAGTTCGAGTCGTACGTGTACGAGGGGGCGGGGCACGGGTTTTTGAGGCAGCAGGAGGGGCGGGAGGGGGCGAACCGGAGGGCGGCCGAGGGGGCCTGGGAGGAGACGGTTCGGTTCCTGAAGGCGCGTCTGGAGTAGGGGGTTTTGCGGGCGCTGGTGTGCGCCGAGTGGTGGTTGTTGCGCTCGGCGCGCGCTGTGTGGTGGTGCGATGGAGTTGCGCGAGTTGGCCGAGGGGGCGCAGCGCCGGTGCGGGTGCGCATTTCGGGGGTGATATGGGCGCGCTGTGCGCACGGGGGATGCAGGTGGAAGGATGAGTTGGTCGGGAGGGTGGTCGCGGCGCGCGCACGCGTGCATGTGCGGGGCTGGTGCGCACGGGGGGAGGGGCGGGGCCAAGCGGACGCTTGGCCATGCCACACGCATTCGCGCACAGATACGAAAGCAGCGTGGCCCCTGCCTTCGGCATAGGCCACGGCACACAAACACCGAAGGCCGCGGCACACCAGGACCGGTTCAGATGATCAGTCGCCCTTGCTGTCGCCGCGGGCGAAGATGGAGGCGACGTAGTTGAGGACGTCGGTGGCGGACTGCTCGTTGTAGCCGAAGTTCTTGATGAGGCGCTGCTTGACGATGTCGATCTTGGCCTGGGTCTCGTCGTCGACGACGGAGGAGACGAGGTTCTTGAGCTTGATGGTGTCGCGCTGGTCCTCGAAGAGCTTGAGCTCGAGGGCGCGGTAGAGGCGGGCGTTGGTGTTGTATTCGAACTTGCGGCCGTCGAGGGAGAGGGCGCCGATGTAGTTCATGATCTCCTGGCGGAAGTCGTCCTTGCGGGAGTCGGGGATGTCGATCTTCTCCTCGATCGACCGCATCAGGCGCTCGTCGGGCTCGTCGTCCTTGCCGGTGTAGCGGTTCTTGACGCGCTCCTTCTGGGTGTAGGCGCGGACGTTCTCGATGTAGTTGGCGCAGAGGCGCTTGATGGCGTCCTCGTCGGCGCTGATGGCGCGCTGGACCTCGCCCTTGATGATGTCCTCGTACTCCTCCTTCACCACCGCGAGCAGCTCCTTGTAGCGCTTGCGCAGGTCCTCGTCGGAGATAAGGGAGTGGTGCGACAGGCCCTCCTCGAGCTCGTTCATCACCATGAAGGGGTTGATGGTGCGCTCCTCGAGCGCGATGGGGGAGACGAGGGCGTTGGAGATCTTGTCCTGGATGTAGCGCGGGGAGATGCCGCCCATGCCCTCGCGCGGGGCTTCCTCGACGAGCTCCTTGATGGAGTCTTCGGTGAAGCCGGGGATGGCTTTGCCGTTGTAGAGCTTCATCTTCTGGAGGAGGGTGAGCCCGGCCTTCTTCGGGTCGGAGAGTCGGGTGAGGACGGCCCACATCGCGGCGACCTCGAGGGTGTGGGGCGCGATGTGTGTGTTGCGGACGCGGTCGGGGCCGAAGTCCTTCTGGTAGATGCGGATCTCGTCGTCGAGGCGGATGTTGTAGGGGATGTCGATCTTGATGGTGCGGTCGCGGAAGGCTTCCATCAGCTCGTTGGACTGGAGCTTCTTGTACTCGGGCTCGTTGGTGTGCCCGATGATGACCTCGTCGATGTAGGTCTGGGCGAACTTCTTGGGCTTGATGAGGTGTTCCTGGGAGGCGCCCAGGAGGTCGTAGAGGAAGGCGACGTCGAGCTTGAGGACTTCGATGAACTCGCAGAGGCCGCGGTTGGCGACGTTGAGCTCGCCGTCGAAGTTGAAGGCGCGCGGGTCTGAGTCGGAGCCGTACTGGGCGATCTTTCGGTAGTTGATGTCGCCGGTGAGTTCGGTGGAGTCCTGGTTCTTTTCGTCCTTGGGCTGGAAGGTGCCGATGCCGACGCGGTCTTTCTCGGAGAGGGTGATGCGCCGGACCTTGATGTGGGTCATGGCCTGTTTCCAGTCTCCGCCGTAGTGGCGGAGAAGGTCGGCCATGACGCGTCGGCAGAAGGGGTCGAGTTCACCGATGACCTTGATGCGGCCGTGACCGCCCATCTCGGAGTAGCGGTCGTTGATCTTTTCGAGGACGGAGTCTCGCGCTTCGCGCGGGATGAGGAGGAGTGGGTCTTCGTGCATAGGGCAGGGGAACTCGTGGTCCTTGGCGCCGGGGCCGCAGGTCTCGTCGAGCATCCAGGAGAAGGAGTAGAGGGCGCCGGTGTCGGATCGCGTGTATTGCTCGAGGCCCTTCTTCATGAGTCGTGCGATGGTGGACTTGGAGGAGCCGACTGGGCCGTGGAGGAGGATGATGCGTTTGTCGGTGCCGTAGCCCTCGGCGGCGGAGCGGAAGATGTCGACGAGTTGCATGAGTGCGCGGTCGAGTCCGTAGATGGCGTCGGCGCCCTGGTCGATGGGGTCGGAGAAGAATTTGTAGCGGATGACGTCGTGCTTGAAGCGGGCGTACTTGTCGACGCCGTGGGAGAGGATCATGTCGTAGATGCGTTGGTACGCGTTGCGCGCGACGTGCGGTTTTTTGGAGACGATGTCGAGGTAGTCCCAGAGGGAGCCTTCCCAGTTGTGCTCGCGGAAGCGCGTGCGGTCGATGCGGGACTCGATGATGGAGAGGAGTTCCTCGCGGCGCGTGGCGCCTGCGGGGGGATTGCCGCCGTTGGGGGGGTTGTTCCCGTAGTCGGTTCGAAACGCCGAGTGCCTTTCGTCCATCGTTCGGCCTCCGGACCACCGCGGCGAGGCGGCGGCCTCGTTGCAAACACTCGGAGGAGTCCGAGCGGCTTGGGTCCGAAACTCTCTATCGGCCGAGCGTGCGAGCCCCTCCGAAGGAATCGTACGCCCCGCGTGTGGGGGAGGTTCCGAAAACGCGGATTGGGGCGTGTGGGACGGGGTGCGGATAGAGTCGGGGGCTCATGAGTTTTGGATTGGCGAAGAAGGGACGGGAGTTCGAGACGGGGCCGGTGGGGCTGCGCGCGGAGGAGTTGCCGGCGTTGCCGGACAACGTGCTGGAGGCGCGCGAGTCGGGGTGGCTGGATGTGCGCGGGTGGTTTCCGGACGGGGCGAGGCCGCTGGAGATCGAGATCGGATCGGGGAAGGGGACGTTTCTGGTGCAGCAGGCGGCGCTGCAGCCTGGGACGAATTTCCTCGGGATCGAGTGGGCGGGAGAGTTCTGGGCGTACGCGGCGGATCGGCTGCGGAGATCGGGGCTGACGAACGTGCGGTTGTTGCACGGTGACGGGGGGGAGTTTCTGCATTGGCGCGTGGCGAGCGGGAGCGCGCGCGTGGTGCACCTGTATTTCCCTGACCCGTGGCCGAAGACGAGGCACCACAAGAGACGGATGGTGAGCGATCGGTTTTTGAAGGACGTGGAGCGCGTGCTGGAGGCGGGCGGTGAGCTGCGCGTGGTGACGGATCACAGCGAGTATTGGGCGTGGATGTGCGAGCACTTTGCGAGGTGGTTGCAAGGTGGCGCGCCGTTCGAGGAGATCGCGTTTGAGCGGCCGCCGTCGGCGGGTGAGGGTGAGGTGGTGGGGACGAACTTCGAGCGGAAGTACAGGCGGGAGGGGAGGCCGTTCCATGCGAAGGCGTTTCGGAAGCGCGGGTGAGAGCGAGGCGCACGATGCATAACCCGGACGCTGATCCGCTGAACATGCGGCCTGAGGACTTCTGGTGTGACTTCTGTCGGCGCGCGTGGGCGGAGGACCTGCCGATGGTGGAGGGGCACCAGGGCTCGCTCATCTGCGGGAAGTGCCTGAGCGTGGCGTACAGCGAGGTTGGGCGGACGGAGGACGCCGGGTCGAGCGGTGAGGGGGGGAAGTGCGTGATGTGTCTGGAGGAGAAGGAGGGGCCGCTGTGGAGGTCGGTGATGGATGAGGGGAAGGCGATCTGTCGGAGATGTGTGCGGCAGTCAGCGGGGATGCTGGAGAAGGACGGTGAGACGGGGTGGGAGCGGCCCAGGTAGGCGCGGGGGGCATGAAAATGTGGGGGCGGGTTAGCCGCGGGTCCGGCGGACGGCGCACGGGTTGATGCGACCCGCGTTTGTGCCGTTGCGGGCGAGAGATCGGGAACGCATCAGGGCGTATGCGGCGTGTCTGCGGGACGGAGGTCCCGGGGCGGCGCCTTGCGCTCGTCACAACGGAGCGGGAATCCATGCATCGGAAGGTTTGCGCTGCGGCGCTGGTGGGGATGTCGGTGATGGGCGCGGCGGCTGCGCAGTCGTTCAACATTGATCTGAACGTGTCGGGAGGAGCTGTGCCCGTGCAGTCGTTCGGGGGCGGGGCGAACCAGCCCGGGTGGTGGAACAGCGTGACGATCGGGTCGGGCGCGCCGACGGTGCTGCTCGACACGAACGGGAATCTCACGTCGGTGATGCTGACGCGGCAGTCGGGGGGGACGGCCGGGAGCGTGTCGCTGCCGACGCTGACGGGGGAGCACGCGAAGCTGCTCAACGACTTTGATCGGACGACGTCGGCGAATCCGGCGCAGCAGTGGATGATCTCGAACCTGCCGACGGGGACGTACGCCGTGTACACGTACGCGATGGACCCGCAGCAGCTGGATCGCGCGACGGCGGTGCAGATCGCGGGGAACGCGGGGACGGTTCAGTTTGTGAAGGGGAATCCGGCCGGGAACTGGGCGGCACCGTCGCAGACGTACGCGTTGCACGTGGTGAGCGTGCAGGGGCTCGGGTCGATCACGCTGAGCATGCAGCCCGGCGCGTTGGGGGGGGAGTGCGGGGTTGCGGGGTTCCAGGTCCGGAAGCTGACGGGCGCGAACGAGCGGGTCCGGTGGTATGTCGACAAGGGCGTGTCGCCGACGGGGGTGTGTGACGGGAACTCGTGGGCGACGGCGTTGCCGGACCTGCAGTTTGCGCTGGCGGGCGCGGCGTTGCACGGGAGCAACGTGGAAGTGTGGGTGCGGAAGGGGGTTTACTACCCGACGAGCGGGACGGATCGGACGGCGACGTTCAAGGTCCCGAATCACGTGAAGATGTACGGCGGGTTTGCGGGGACAGAGTCGACGCTGGCGCAGCGGACGGCGCCGAGGTTCAACGTCTCGTACTTGTCGGGCGCGATCGGGGGCTCGGGGACGTCGGACAATTCGTTCATGGTGGTGGACGCGCGGAACACGTCGTTCAACACGCTGGTGGACGGGTTCTTCATCACGTCGGGGAACGCGAACGGTGTGAGCGGGAACGACGGTCGGGGGGCGGGCGTGCGGATGGACAACGGGCTGGCGGTGTTCCGGACGTGCAGCATCATCAACAACACCGCAACAACGGCCGGCGCCGGGGTGCACAGCCAGGGTGGCGCGCCGACGTTCCTGGACTGCATCTTCTACAACAACAACTGCGTGAACGGGGAGGGCGGGGCGATCTACAACAACACGATCGGGAGCGTGCTGGACGTGTGGAACTGTCAGTTCCTGGGGAACCGGGCGGGCGGCTGGGGGGGCGGGATCGTGTGCATCGGGGCGCCGAGCCGGATCGTGAACAGCATGTTCTCGGGGAACTATTCGCTGGCGGGGGGCGGGGCGTTCTATACGACGGGCCCGACGGCGAACACGACGATTCACAGCAGCACGTTCTCGAAGAACGCGTCGGGGGGGAGCGTGGGCGGGGTGTACATCCGCAACTCGGCGGACCTGACGATGCACAACAGCATCCTGTGGGGGAACGAGGACGCGAACTCGACGACGGTGGAGCAGAAGCAGCTGAGCATGGATTCGCTCGGCTCGGGCTCGACGTACACGATGTCGTACTCGACGGTGCAGGGTCTGCAGATCTTCGCCGGCTCGGGGTGCAACGGGACGGACCCGCTGTTCGTGAACGCGTTGGGCGCGGACGGGATGGCGGGGAGCTTCGACGACAATCTGCGGCTGCGGTACGACTCGACGATGATCAACTCGGGGAACACGCCCGTGCTGCCGACGGACTCGTTCGACGTGAACTCGAACGGTGTGACGAACGAGACGCTGCCGATCGATCTGGACTGGAAGGCGAGACGGACGCTGGCGGCGCAGCACCCGGTGACGGGCGTGGGTCCGTCGCCGTGCGTGGATCGCGGGGCGTACGAGTTTGAGCCGCAGTGCCCCGGGGACACGAACGGGGACAACATCGTGAACTTCGCGGACCTGAACAACGTGCTGTCGGGGTACGGCCAGTCGGGCTCGGGGCTGACGGGTGACGTGAACGGGGACGGGGTCGTGAATTTCCTCGACCTGAACGTCGTGCTGAGTTTCTTCGGCCAGACGTGCTGATCGCGCGGGAGGCGTGAGAGCCGAGGACGTGGCGGACGCCGGATCGAGAGGTTCGGCGTCCGTTTTTTGGCGGGGGGATCAGTCCTCGTCGGGCTCGTCGGCTGCGGAGGCGTGGGAGGGGGGATCGCCGAAGATGGCGGAGCCGATGCGGACGAGGTTGGCGCCTTCCTCGAGGGCGATCTCGAAGTCGTTGGACATGCCCATGGAGAGGATGTTGAAGCCGCCGCCCTGGGCTTCGTCGTCGCGGCCGACGCCGTGGGCGCGGAGCTCTTCGAAGCATTCGCGCGCGCGGGAGAAGGCGCGTCGGACCTCTCGTTCGTCGTCGGTGAGCGCGGCCATGGTCATGACGCCTCGGAGGTGGACGTTGACCATGGTGGTGATCTGGTCGGCGACGTGGCGGGCGGCCGGGAGGGTGACGCCGCCCTTCTGGGGCTCGTCGGAGGCGTTGATCTGGAGGAGGATGTTGACGGGCTGGACGCGTTTGACGGCGGCGGTCTGGATCTCTTCGGCGACGCGGAGGGAATCGACGGAGTGGATGAGGCGGGAGACCTCGGCGGCCTTCTTGACCTTGTTGCGCTGGATGCGGCCGATCATGTGCCAACGGACGTCGGAGGGGGCGGGGAGGGGCGGGCCCTGGGAGACGCCGACGTCGGCGAGACGGCGTTCACGCTCGAGGTATTCGTCGATGAGGGCGGCGCGCTGGATGAGCTGCTGGACGCGGTTCTCGCCGAAGTCGAGGTGGCCCAGGTGGAGGAGCTCGCGGATCTGCTCGGGGTCGGCGTACTTGGTGACGGCGACCATGATGACGCGGTCGGGGTCGTTGCCGGCGCGCTGCGCGGCGGCGCGGACGCGGTCGCGTGTTTCGAGGAATCGGTCCTTGAGGGTGCTCGCGACGGGCATGCGGCGCTCTCCTGGCGCGTGTGCGGCGGGCTCCGCCCGCCGATCTGCTGACGGGGATATCGTAGCGGGAAATACGGCTTGGAAGGCGGGTCGCGTCCGGTGTGGAGCGCGGCGCGGGACAAGCGGCGCGAGCGAGAGATTCGAGACATGCCCAACGAACACCTGACTGTGCGTGAGACACCGATCCGAGTGGGGGACAAGGCGCCCGACTTCACGCTGCCGGATCAGGACCGGAAGGACGTGACGCTGTCGGAGCATCTGAAGGCTGGGAAGACGGTGGTGCTGTCGTTCTTCCCGATGGCGTTCACCTCGGTGTGCGGCACGGAGATGGGGTGCTTCACGCGTGATCTGGGGAAGTTCAAGGAGAAGAACACGGTGGTGCTGGGGGTGTCGTGCGATTCGTTCGCGACGCTGAAGGCGTGGTCGGAGGCGGAGGGGATCAAGGCGACGATGCTGGCGGACATGCATCGCGCGGTGTGCCGGGCGTACGGGATGTACTTCGCGCCGCTGAACGTGGCGGGGCGCGGGACGGTGGTGATCGGGCCGGACGGTGTGGTGAAGTGGGTGGAGGCGCGAGAGCTGAAGGACGCGGTGAAGAACGAGGACGTGCTCGCGGCGATCTCGTGAGGGAGCGATGACATGCCGCTGCGCCACACGCCGTTTGTGCTGATCATCCGGGACGGGTGGGGGGAGAACCCGAACCGGGATCAGGACGCGTTCAATGCCGTGCGGCTGGCGCGGACGCCGGTGGCGGATCGGCTGCTGCGCGAGTGCCCGCACACGCTGATCCGGACGAGCGGTGAGGACGTGGGGCTGCCCGAGGGGACGATGGGCAACTCGGAGGTGGGGCACCAGAACATCGGGGCGGGGCGGATCGTCGATCAGGAGTCGGTGCGGATCACGAAGGCGGTGCGGGAGGGGACGATCTACGGGAATGAGGCGCTGACGGGCGCGGTGCGCGGTGCGGTGCGGCGCGGGGGGGCGGTGCACGTCATGGGGATCGCGTCGGACGCCGGGGTGCATGGGTTGCTGACGCACCTGTACGGGTGCGTGGAGCTGTGCAAGCGCGAGGGGGCAACGAAGGTTTGGCTGCATCTGTTCACGGACGGTCGGGACACGGGGCCGTACACGGGGATGGGGTACGTGCGCGAGATCGAGGAGCGCGTGCGCGCGATCGGGGTGGGGCGTGTGGCGTCGGTGATGGGTCGGTATTACGCGATGGACCGGGACAACCGGTGGGAGCGCGTGGCGCGGGCGTACGCGTGCATGACGGGGCATCGCGCGGGGGAGTTGGGCGTGGGGATCGCGGGGAGCGCTCAGGAAGCGGTGCAGCGGTACTACGACAACCCGGCCACGGCGTCGCAGGGGGGGGATGAGTTCGTGGCGCCGACGATGATCGGGGGGAATGCGGAGGAGGTGAGCGCGTCGAGGATTCGGGATGGGGACGCGGCGATTTTCTACAACTATCGGGGGGACAGGCCTCGGGAGATTCTGCGGGCGTTCGTGTATCCGGAGTTCGAGGGGCGCGTGAAGGCGAGCCCGGACACGGGAGCGAAGGGGTTCGATCGGGGGAAGAAGATCGACGTCGAGTTCGTGACGATGTGCGCGTATGCGGAGGACTTGAATCCGCTGGTTCGGGTGGCGTATCCGAAGCCGCCGAAGATGGCGAACATCGCCGGGGCGTGGATTGCGTCGAAGGGGCTGCGGCAGTTTCGGTGCGCGGAGACGGAGAAGTTTCCGCACGTGACGTTCTTCTTCAATGACTACCGGGATGAGCCGTTCGAAGGGGAGACGCGGGAGATTGTGCAGAGCCCGAAGGTGGCCACGTATGACCTGATGCCCCAGATGTCGGCCGAGGGCGTGCGGGACGCGGTGCTGGCGCGGCTGCGGGATGCGAACGGCGAGCCGTTCATCGTGGTGAACTTTGCGAACCCGGACATGGTGGGGCACACGGGGAAGCTGGACGCCGCGATCACGGCGTGCGAGACGGTGGACGGGTGTGTGGGGGCGATCCTGGAGGTGGTGGAGGCGCGCGGGGGGTGCGCGATCGTGACGGCGGACCACGGGAACGCCGAGCAGATGTGGGACCTGGAGACGAATGCACCGCACACGGCGCACACGACGTACGACGTGCCGCTGATCGTGGTGGGCGAGGCGTTCAGGGGGAGGCGCTTGCGCGAGGGGGGGAGGCTGGCGGACATTGCGCCCACGGCGTTCGAGATGATCGGGCTGGAGGCGCCGCCGGAGATGACGGGGAAGAGTCTGTTGGTGTGATTCGGGGCGCGGGGGCGTGGGGGTGGCGCGCACTATGATGCGTGCGCGATGGCGAAAGAGCTGAGCGGACTTCCGATTTTGATCACGGGCGCCGGGACGGGGATCGGTCGCGCGACGGCGTTGGCGTGCGCGCGTGCGGGGATGCCGGTGCTGGCCATGGGGAGGCGGATGGAGCCGCTGAAAGCGCTGGCTGAGGAGGGGGCGCGGCTGCGGGACGTCAGCGGGGCGCCTGCGGGGAGGATCGTGCCGTACGCGGGGGACGTGACGAGCGAGGAGGCGTGCGCGGGGGCGGTGGAGGCGTGTCGGAGGGAGTTCGGGGGGTTGTACGCGGCGTTTGCGAACGCGGGGTACGGGGTGGAGCGGGCCATTCACGAGATGTCGGACCGGGAGCTGCGCGACATCTTCGAGTGCAACTTCTTCGGGACGATGCACACGCTGCGGCCGGCGATCCCGCTGATGAAGGAGGCCGGGCGGGGGCACGCGCTGATCTGCTCATCGTGCGTGTCGAAGTTCACGCTGCCGTTCTACGGGGCATATTCGGCGACCAAGGCGGCGCAGAATCACATTGCGCGGGCGATGCGGTTGGAGTTGCGGCCGTACGGGATCCACGTGTCGTCAGTGCATCCGGTGGGGACGCGGACGGAGTTCTTTGACGTGGTGCAGAAGCGGAGCGAGGCGGCGAAGCTGGTGAGTCACGGGCCGGACTGGGTGTTGCAGAGGCCGGAGCGCGTAGCGCGGGCGATCGTGAAGTGTTTGAGGAGGCCGAGGGCTGAGGTGTGGACGTCGGCGCCGGTGCGGTTGGGGATGGCGATGGCGATGCCGTTCCCCGGGGTGTCGGATCGGGTGATCCGGAAGATGGTGGAGGAGCGGAGGAGGAATTACGAGATACGGAACGCGCGCGGTGAGGGCGCGGGTGGTGGCGAGCCGGCGCGGGCGTGAGTCATTTCTCGAGGATGATGCGGGCCTTGGCGGGAGAGGCGCCGTGCTCGTCGAAGATGACGAGGATGTTTTCGCCGGAGGGGCTGAGCCAGGGCTGGGGGAGGTGATAGAGGCGTTGCGTGGGGACGGCTTTGCCGTCGTGTGTGGAGACCCAGTAGCGGCCGACGTTGTGGCCGTTGAGGAAGAGCTGGCCCTTGGTGAGTCCTTGGGCGTCGAGGAAGAGCGCGGGGCCGTGCGGCTTGGCCTTGAAGGAGCAGCGCCACCAGGTGGGGACGTTGGATTTCTGCGCGGCGGGGGGCTTGGGGATGCGTTCCCAGTCGTTGTCGGCAGGGTGCTCCCAGGGCGCGTAGGCCCAGTCGCACTTGTCGGTGATGTTGTCGGCGCCTTCGTAGAAGGAGACGGAGGAGGAGAGGATCTTGAGGGCGTCCTCGGGGTCGGTCATGCCCTCGATGGGCGCGATCTGGATGACGTTCTTGCCGGCCTTGAGCGCGTCGTCGGGGATGAGGACGAGCGCGGGGCCCCACCACTCGAGGAGTTCGACGGGCGCGTCGTTGACGGAGAGGACAGCGGGGCCGACGGTCTGCGCGACGCGGACCCAGAGGGGGGACTTCTTGCGGCGCGTGAAGGACCAGGTGATGCGGTGGGGAGAGGCTGAGTCGGGGGCGCGGAGGCCCATGATGGGTGTGCGCGCGACGAGGGGGGTGAAGGTCGGGCCGAGGGCGAGCTTGGGCTTGCCGGCTTTGAGTTGGGTGACGCTCCAGATGTGCGTGTGGAGGCCCTTGGGTTCGCCGCTGGGCGCGGCGCCGCCGACGCGGCCCATGTCGTCGATGAGCGCGACGATGGAGTCACCGGCTTTGCGCGCGGGGATTGCGGTGAGGATGTCGCTGCCGCCGGGGCCCTGGCCCAGAAGGGCGAAGCGTTTGGAGTCGGCAAAGAGGTGAGCGCGGTCGGGGGCGTGGATGAGCGCGGAGGTGATGCGCGAGGCGCCCTTGCCTTTGAAGGTGAGTCGGAACCAGCCGTAGCCGGTGGGCGTGTTGAGCGCGATGAGGGAGGCGGGGGCTTTGAGGGGCTTGAAGCGCGCGTGCTCGCCGGAGATGTGCTTGTCGCAGGCGGCGCGGGCCCAGCCTGAGAGGGAGGGCGCGCGGGACGAGGAGGATGCGTTGTTGCCGGAGGAGGACTTGGAGGATTCGCCCTCCGGGGTGATGTGCCATCGCGTCTTGAAGGAGGGGTGCGGGATGGGGTCGCCCGCGGCGTCGAGCCCGAGCGCGCCGATGTGGACGGCCTGGGGGGTGATGACGGTGGCGTCGATCATGGGCTCGCTGCAGACGACGATCGTAACGCCTTCGTGCTCGACGATGAGGGGGGTTTGGCCGGTGGGCGCGGTGAGTTCGAGCGCGGAGCCGTTGATGGCCACGGAGCCGGTCTGACCGGCGGGGCCGTAGCAGACGAAGACGCGGCCTACTTGCGCGAAGGCGGTGAGGGTGCACCAGTCGAGGGTGGAGCGGTTGACGAGGTGGGTGTCGAAGAGGACCCAGGCCACGGGCTGATCGGGGAGCGGGACTGTGAGCGTGGAGCCGTCGGGGCGCGCGAGGGTGACGGTGGCGTTCTTTTTGGTTGCGGCGTCGTCGAGGAGGAGGAAGACGACGGAGCCGCGCCCGCCGCGCAAGGGGACAACGCTCGTGGCGCCCGCGCCCGGCGCGAGGGAGATGGGCGTGAAGGTTGGATCGGCGTGCGCGAGGACGCGGCCGAAGTGGGAGGCGAAGGAGGCGACGCGCTTGACCTGGGCGAGGCCGTCGCGCGGGACGCCGGTGGAGGAGATGAGCGTGCCGAGGTCCGCGGCCGTGACGGCGTAGGCGGCCTGACGGTCTTCCCATGCGCCTGCTGAGAAGGCGGGACGGTCGCCGCCCAGGAGTGAGGCGAGGTTGAATTGTGCGGCGCCGGCGCAGGCTTCGGCGAGCGTGCGCGCGAGGGCGCGGCCGTCGGGGTTGGCGTGCTTGGGGTCATCGCCCCAGGCGAGTTCGGGGGGCGGGGCGACTTCGATGAGGAAGGGGGGCTGGTTGGGGCGGACGGCGCGGAGTTGGCGCGCGGTGAGGAGGGGGTCTTCGGCGCCGGACCATGCGTCGAGGTCGCCTTCGGCCCATGCGTGGAGGTTGTTGGCGTTGAGGAGAGGCACGGAGAGGCCGCACTCGCGCGCGAAGCGGGAGATCTCGGAGAGGTAGGCCTCGCTGGAGGTGTCGTGCTCGCAGAACCACTCGTGCTCGACCTGCGCGAGGACGATGGGGCCCTCGACGCGCGAGGAGACCTGGAGGTCTTCGATCTGTTCGCCCAGCGCGGTGAACCAGCGCGCTGCGTCTTCGAGGAATGCGGCGCTGCCGGAGCGGACGCGGGCCATGGTTGCGGCGAAGTCGGTTTTGGTGGGGGGGCGGACGGCGGGCTTTCCGCCGTCGGGGCCGCGCCAGAGGCCGGGGTCGGTGAAGCCGTTGACGCCGCCGGCCCATGCGGGGATTCCGCCGAGGTCTTCGCCTCCGCCGACGTGGGGGCCGACACGGAGGATGACCTTGAGGGAGAGTGAGCCTGCGAGTCGGATGCAGGCGGCGAGGTCGTGATCGCCGGAGAAGCGGAACTCGCCTTTGCGCGGCTCGTGGTGTGACCAGACGATGGGGAGGAGGACGGTGTTGAAGCCGGCGTCACGGAGGGAGGTGAGCGCGCGGGGCCAGGACTGCGCGGGGGTGCGCGAGTACCAGAAGGTTGCGGAGACGAGCCACTCTCGTCGCCCGTCCAGCATGAGACTCTGACCGTCGAACGTGACTGTCGTCATGAGATTGGGTCTTTCCGCCTCTCTCGCCCTGTGCCGCGGTATTGGACGCCCACACGCCCCGGTTGGTACGGCACCGAAGATAGGAGTCCCCCCCCACCCTCGCAACGCGGGATGATCAGGGCGGTAGACTCGCCCGCGATGACGGGACGTTTCACGATGACGCGCACGCGGAGGCTTCGGGCCTTGCGCGCGCTGGTGAGCGTGGCGTTTTCGGGGGGGGCGATGGTGATCGCGGGTTGTCAGTCGATGTCGGACATTGACAAGGACTTGCGGAGAGCGGTCGAGGAGCGGTCTTCGCTGCTGGGCGGGGGCGCGATCGCGCCGAATCCGGACTATCAGCCGATCCGGGATCGGGCGTCGGGGCAGGAGAAGCTGGACAAGACCCCCCCCACTACCAACCCCGGGGCGGGGCAGCTGCATTTCCCGGTGGCGCCCGCGTTGTCGGTGCGGGAGCGGCTGGCGCGGCTGGATGAATACGCCACGGCGCCTGCGGATGCGCAGGTGTTCACGCTGCAGGACGCGTTCCGGCAGGCGCAGATGACGGCGCCGGAGTTTCTCACGGCGGAAGAGGACTATCTGCTCGCGGCGATCCGGCTGCTGATCCAGCGGCATCTGTGGGGCCCGAGGCTGTTCAACGACACGACGGTGGCGATCGCGTCGGACCCGACGCGTTTGAGCGGCGGCTCGTACCAGACGGCGCTGAGCGTGGTGAACACGTTGCGGGCGACGCAGCGGTTGCCGTTCGGCGGTGAGGTGGAGGCTCGCTGGGTGGTGAACGCGGCGGATCAGCTGCGGAACGCCGTGGCGAATGACTACACGCAGTCATCGCAGATCGTGCTGGAGGGGAACATCCCGCTGCTGCGCGGGGCGGGCCAGGTGGCGCGGGAGGGGCTGATCGACGCGGAGCGGAACCTGGTGTACGCGGCGCGGACGTTCGAGAACTTCCGTCGATCGTTCCTGGTGCAGGTGGCGCGGGATTACTTCGATCTGGTGCGGGATCAGTCGTCGATCGAGAACCAGGCGCAGCGGCTCGAGTCGTTGCGGAGGCAGCAGGCCGAGGTGACGGCGCGGGTGGACGCGGGGCGGTCCGCGGCGTTTGAGCGTCGGGACGTGGAGCAGAGCGTGCTGTCGGGCGAGTCGTCGTTCGCGAATGCGCGCGAGCGGTTTCTGACGTCGCTGGACCGGTTCAAGATCCGGCTGGGGGTGCCGGTGGAGTTGCCGATCCGGCTGGCGCCGGTGGACCTTGATCCGCCGGAGCCGGACGTGACGCCGAACGTGGCGGCCGAGATCGCGCTGCGGCTTCGGCTGGACCTGCAGAACCGGCGTGATCGTCAGGTGGATGCGCAGCGCGCGGTGGACAACGCGGCGAACGGGCTGCTGCCGGACCTGAACATCTCGGGGTCGATCGGGCTGAACACGGAGCGGACGGACCCGACGTCGGGGCTGGACTTCCGGACGGATCAGACGGTGTACCGGGCCGCGGCCACGCTGTCGTTGCCGCTGGATCGGGAGCAGGAGCGGTTGAACCTGCGTTCGGCGCAGATCAGCCTGCAGCGGACGACGCGGGACCTTCGGCAGTTTGAGGACAACATCATTCTCGAGGCTCGTCAGGCGGTGCGCGAGATCGATCGTGCGCGCTTCGCGTACGACCTGCAGCTCACGGCCGTGGAGATCAACGAGCTGCGTTTGAAGGAAACGGAGCTGAAGTCGGACACGATCGAACCGAGACGGCGGCTGGAAGCGCAGAACGATCTGTTGCAGGCGCGGAATGATCGGGACGCGGCGCTGCGCGACCTGCGGATCGCGATCCTGAACTACCTGCTGGTGACGGGGCAGCTGCGCGTGACGCCGGACGGGGCGTTCCAGGCGTTGCAGGGGATGTTCCCGGCGCCATCGGAGCTTGCCCCCGTGGTGGCGCCTGGAGCGCCGGTGGGCGAATTGCCGCCTGAGGGCGTGCCTGAGGGGGTGGAGCCGGAGGTTCGGGGTGAGAGCGGGGCCCGCGAAAATGAGGGTGAGGGCGGGACGCTGGTCGATCCGTGACACAACCCTCCGGGCGGGGCGGGCTTGCGGGAGCAATGGGCGCCTACCGTGGGTCGTTCTGCCGATGAAGCGTGGGGGGCGGGGAACCGAGCCGCCGGTGGGCGGTAGAGCATCCTGGGGGGCTAGTGGATGAGCGCCGAGGGCGGCCCGCGTTGCGGGGCGTCTGGCGGGTCAGGGCAGGTCAGGGCCGTCGTCAGCAACGCGGAGCATCAGAGCATGTCGAACGTCGCACAGTCATCCCGTCGGGCCCGTGGGCTCGCGTTGCGGATCGTGATCGTGGTGGTGGGTTTGGTGGTGGTGGCCGCGGGCGCCGCTGCTCTGCTGCGGACGGAGAAGGAGTCGATCGCGCCGGCTGAGATCTACAAGGTCTCGCAGTCGTCGTTCGACATCGCGGTGACGGCGAACGGGGAGCTGGAAGCCAAGAGCCAGGTGGAGATCCGGTCGAGGCTGGAGAAGCCGTCGACGATCGTGGAGATCGTGGAGGAAGGGAAGCGCGTCAAAGCCGGGGACGTGCTGGTGCGGCTGAACTCGGACGACATCCAGCAGCAGCTGGACGAGGAGTTGTTGCGGCTGGAGTCGGCGAAGTCGGACCTGGTGGCCGCGGAGAACGCGTACGAGATCCAGGTGAACGAGAACGACTCGGCGATGCGTCAGGCGAAGCTGAAGCACGAGCTGGCGGAGATCGAATACAAGAAGTGGCTCGAGGGCGACGACCTGAAGATGCGCCAGAAGAACGAGCTGGACATCGAGAAGGCGCAGCGCGAGAAGGTGCGGCTGTCGGAGAAGTTCGAGAAGTCGGAGCAGCTGTTCGCGCAGGAGTTTCTGAGCAAGGACGAGCGGGACCGGGACGAGGTGGCGGCGATCGAGGCCGCGGCGAACCTGCAGACGGCGTTGCTGGTCAAAGAGGTGTACGAGACGTACGAGCGTCCGAAGCAGATCAAGAAGCTGTCGAGCGACATCGAGGAGGCCGCGGCCGAGATCGAGCGCGTGGAGCGGAAGAACGCTTCGCAGCTGGCGGCCAAGGAGGCGGACCGGACGAACAAGCGTCAGCAGCTGACGATGCGTGAGTCGAAGGTGTCGAAGCTGCAGGAGCAGCTGGCCAACTGCACGCTGAACGCGCCGCAGGACGGGCTGGTGGTGTACGGGTCGACGGTAGACCGGAACCGGTGGGGCGGGTTCGGGGGCGACGGGCCGCTGCAGATCGGCCAGCAGGTGCACCCGAACCAGATGCTGATCGTGCTGCCGGACACGCGGGAGATGGTGGCGTCGGTGCGTGTGCATGAGGCGAACGCGGGGCGGGTGAAGCCCGGGCAGGCCGCGACGCTGAAGATCGACGCGGCGCAGGGGAAGGTGTTCACGGGGAAGGTGGACCGGGTGTCGGTGCTGGCGGAGTCTGGCGGGTGGCGCGACCCGAACCTGCGGGAGTACACGGTGAAGATCGCGCTGGACCCGTCGAAGGACGCCGCGGCGTTGAAGCCGTCGATGCGTTGTGAGGCGGAGATCGTGCTGGGGAAGGTGGAGAACGTGCTCTCGGCGCCGATCCAGGCGGTGTTCAACGACGGGCCGACGCGGTTCGTGTACACGCCCAGGAGCGGCAAGTTCGCACGGGTGCCGGTGAAGATCGGCCGCCGGTCGGACACGCTGATCGAGCTGCGCGCGGGGGTGGAGTCGGGCGAGTCGGTGCTGCTGCGCGAGCCGAAGCCGGGCGAGATCATCGCGGGCGACTTTGACGCGAAGGCGCTTGCTGCGCTGGAGCAGGCGGCGCCGGACGCTGCCGGGGCGGGCGGCCAGGGGCAGCGTCGTGGCGCGGCGCAGCGTCCGGGTGGAGGTCAGGGCGCGCCGGTGGCGTCGCCCGCGCCGGCGCCGAGCGGTGAGGCCGGGAAGGACGCGGCGCCTGCGAACGCGCAGCCCGCGGCGAGCTCGGAGACGAAGCCGGGGCAGCCTGCGTCGCAGGCCGACGCTTCGGACGATGAGTCGACGGATGACGACTCCACGGAAGATTGAAGCGCGGGATCGCGGCTGAGCGCGACGTCAGGGCGTGAGGCGGACCTCGATGGTGGCGCGCTCGCCGCCCTTGGCGACTTTGGGGCCGAACCAGCCGGAGTCGCCCGAGACGAGCGGATGATCGCCGTTCATGACGTGCTCTGCGCGTCCTTCGGCGCGAACGATGATGTAGAGACGGTTGTACGCCGCGACGCGGAGTCGGACGCTGCCTTCAGGGTCGGTGTCGCCCTCATCGCCCTCGGGCTTGAGGGGGTTGATGCCGGTGTTCTCGACGCGGACGTGGGCCGCGGGAATCGGCTCGTAGGTGTCACGGTCGCGGACGGAGACGGTCATCCAGGTGCGGTCGGCGCAGGCGGTGAGGAGCGCGAAGGCGGAAAGGAGCGCGGCGCGCGCGATGCGGGTGCGTGTGGTCATGGCTTGAGCCTCACTTCCCCGGCCCAGGAGGCGCCGGATTCGACGGGCGTGAGTGATTTGGCGTCGGGGTCGAGGCGGTAGCGCGCGGGGCGCGGGTTCTCGTCGGCCTCGCGGGAGAACATGGGCGGGTGGGCCTGCACGAGGTGGGGCCGGTCGGGGGCGAGGGCAAGACGAACGACGCCTTGCGCGTCGGTCCAGGCCTGCTCGCTGGCTTTGCCGGTGAGGAGGATCTCCTCGATGGTGGCGTCGTTGAGGGGGAGGGGCGTGGAGCCGGTGTTGAGTCGCACGGCCATGACGTGGGCGCCTTGGACGGGCGCGCCGTCCTTGCCGATGACCTCGAACGTCACGCTGCGCGTGCCTGCGCAGGCGGAGAGAAGCGCGAGGGCGGCGCTGGAGGTGATGAGGGTGAGCAAGCGCGCGCGCCGGGTCACTCGTGCGGCTCCTTTCGGGGCTTGCGTCGTTGCTTCTCGCCCAGGGACTTCTTGCGACGCAGGACGTGATGGTAGTGCTGCGCGAAGCGGTGCGCCTCGTCGCGCACGGCCTGGCAGAGGCGCAGGCCGGGGTTGTCGCGCCCGAGCCGGATGGGCTCGCTGCGGGCCTGTGTGTAGATGAGTTCCTCTTTCTTGGCGAGCGAGATGACCATGGGGGGCTTGATGCCGAGGGCGTCGAAGACTTCCATCGCGGCGTGGAGCTGGCCGAGCCCGCCGTCGATGAGGATGACGTCGGGGTAGAGCTCGTGCCCGGCGCCTGCCTCGCGGTATCGGCGGGAGACGACCTCTCGGATCGCGGCGTAGTCGTCGTTGGTGACGGTGCGGATGCGGTATCGGCGGTATTCGTTCTTGAGCGGGCGTCCGTCGACGAAACACACCTTGGAGCCGACGGTCTCGCCGCCCATGAGGTGGGCGATGTCGATGGCCTCGATGCAGCGGATGGGCTCGTTCAGTTCGAGGGTGCGTTCGAGACTGCGAAGGGCTTTGCGCGGGTCGAGGAGGGGGGCCTCGGTCTCGGGCTGCCATTTCTGGCGGCGCGTGCCACGCTCGGAGAGACGCTCGATGGCGCGGATGCGGTCTCGGATGGCGGCGGCGCGTTCGAACGCCATGAGCTTGGAGGCTTCCTCCATCTCGCGCCGGAGCTCGCGGAGCATTTCGCCCCGCTTGCTGGAGAGGAAGCGGATGAGGGCGTCGACGTCGGCGCGGTAGTCGTCCTTGGAGACGCGGGCGGCGCAGGGTGCGGTGCAGCGGTTGATGGCGTGGAGGAGGCAGGGGCGGAAGAAGCGGCGCTGGTCGTCGTCCTCGCGGATCTCGAGCGCGCAGGTGCGGAACTTGAAGACGGACTGGAGATGCTCGACGGCGCGCCGGAGCCCGCCCGCGCTCGCGAACGGGCCGAAGACGCGCGCGCCCTTGTACTCCTCGGCCGCGGGCTCTCTCGTTACGAAGACGGCGGGGAAGTCGTCGCGCATGGTGACGACGAGGTAGGGGAAGGTCTTGTCGTCGGTGAGCCGCGCGTTGAAGCGCGGGCGGACGTCCTTGATGAGGCGGTTCTCGGCGAGGAGGGCCTCCCATTCGGACTCGCACCCGAGGGTGTCGAAGTCCTCGACGAGGTCGAGCATGCGCTGCTTGCGCGGGCCCAGGTCGGCGGAGCGCTGGAAGTAGGAGCCGACGCGGTCGCGCAGTCGCGCGGCCTTGCCGACATAGATCACGCGCCCCGCGCTGTCCTTCAGGAGATAGACGCCCGGGGTGCGCGGCAGATCGGCGGCCCTCGCCGCGAGGCGGGACCGCCGAGCCTCTCCTTGGTCTGCGCAGTCGGTGTCGTACGCGTCATCGGGCACGCGTCAAGCCTACGCAACCTCCGCTGTGGCGGTCTGGGTCTCGGCTTCGCCGCCGCCGGACAAGGCTTCCAAGTCGATCGGCGAGTCGAAGACCAACTCTACTTCGTGCACCAACCCATCCACGTGCCGGCACTGAGACGTCTTGCCGGAGATGTCGAATCGTTCACCGTCGGGCATCCGCAGGTGCAGGATGCACAGGGTTCCGGGGTGTAGCATGGCTTTCAGGAGGAAGGTCATGCGCGCGGAGCCGATCTGTGTGACCGGGGTGAGGTAGGTGGTTTCGACGCCGGGCTGCGCGACGGTCAGTAGGCCCCTCGCGCCGTGCATGCGTCGCGCGTCGCCGGTCAGACGCAGTCGCGCCTCGTCGTCCAGGCGGCGGACCAGTCCGTCCAGTTTCGGTTTCGCCCAGCCCACGGAATCGATTGCCAGCATGTGATGCCTCCGGAATCCCCTCGGAATGTGAATGCCAGTTCGAGTATCGGGATACGCGCGGGGGGCCCGCCATCATCGATCACCGCATCGAGGCCCCCGGGGTCGGCTTGCGCGGACGGCGCCGCGCACGACGGGCGTTATCCGCGACGTTTGCCCTTGCGATCGTCCCGATAATCCTTCTTGCGCTTGTCGCGCGACCGGCTCTTGGCGGCGCGACGATCCGCCCCGGTGCGGAAGCCGGCGCCCTGCCCGCCCCCCAGACCGCCCGCGGACGGGTCGCCCCCCAGCTTCAGTTGCGGCGCCTTGGACTTGCCGCGCGCGCGGGACTCGGGATCCGCGATCAGGAGGTCCATCTTGCGCGCGGGCAGGTCGATCGCGGCGATGACCACGTCCACCTTGTCCCCGATATTGAAGGATCGCCCGGTCGACTGCTCGACCAGCGCGCCGGAGCGCGGGTCGATCTTCCACCGGCCCCCGGTCCGGAAACTGGTCTTGCCCTTGTCGTCCGCCGTGGCCACGGGGAGGTCGGGCGTCTTGACCATGCCCTCGGCCAGGTACTTCTCGATCTGCACGAACACGCCGTTGCCCGTCATGCCCGTGACCACGCCCGCGAACACGTCCCCGATGTGCTCGCTGAGGAGCTGGAGGACGAGGAACTGGCGCAGCTCGTTCTCGGCCTCGGAGGCGTTGACCTCGGTCTGGGTGCAGCGCGCGCCGATCTCCCGGAGCTCCTGCTCGTCGGGGCAATAGTCGGAGCGGCGCAGGTCGAGGCCGAGGGCTCGCTTCTCCTTCTCTTCCTTGGGCGCCTCGCGCCCGTTCTTCGTGGCTTCGAGGAAGGCGCGGAGCGCGCGGTGGACGGTGAGGTCGGGGTAGCGGCGGATCGGGCTCGTGAAGTGGGCGTAGGCGTCGCTGGCGAGCGCGAAGTGGCCGACGAGCGCGGGGGAGTAGTTGGCCTTGGTGAGGCTGCGGAGCACGGCGAAGTGCACGGCTTTGGCCGCGGGCGTGCCGCGGGTGGACTCGAGCAGGCCCTGGAGCTCTTCGCGCGTGGGGTTCTTGGGGATGCGGTAGCCCGCGACCATGGCGAAGCGGCGCAGCTCGTCGATCTCGCCCGGCACGGGCTCCTCGTGCACACGGCGCAGCAGCGGCACGCGCAGGTCCTCGAAGAGACGGGCCAGGGCCTCGTTGGCCTCGACCATGAACATCTCGATGAGCGTGTGCGTGTACGCGTCGTCCTCGGGCGCGGCGTCCACGACGCGGCCCTTCTCGTCGAAGATCAGCTCGACCTCGGGGAGATCGAGCCGGATCATGCCCTGCTTCATCCGACGCGCGAGGATGGTCTTGGAGAGATCGTTCATCATCCGGAGCGCTTCGAGCAGCTCCGGGGTGTAGTTGGGCTCGGTCTTGGCGTGGCGCTCAGCCTCCTTGGGGTTGCCGTCGATGAGGGCCTGCGCTTCGAGGTACGTGAGACGCTTCACCGACTTGATGACGGTGCTGGCGAAGCCCTGGCGGCGGACGCGCCCGCCCGAGTCGTACTCCATGAACGCGGACTTGCAGAAGCGCAGCACGCCCTCCTGCAGCGAGCAGATGCCGTTGCTGAGGATCTCGGGGAGCATGGGGATGACGAGGCGCGGGAGGTAGACCGAGTTGCCGCGCTCGCTCGCTTCCTCGTCGAGCGCGCTCCCGGGCGCGATGAAGTGGGCGACGTCGGCGATGTGTACGCCGAGCTTCCACGTGTCGCCCTCGCGCGAGATGGAGATGGCGTCGTCGTAGTCCTTGGCGTCGGGGGGGTCGATGGTGATGATGAAGTCGTCGGTGAGGTCGAGCCGGTAGTCGGACTTGCGCCCGCCCTTCTCCCACTGGCGCAGCTCGTCCTCGAAGGCCTGCGTCGCGGCGCGCGCCTCGTCGACGCACGCGCGCGGGAACTCCTGCGGGAGGCCGTACGCCGCGATCACGGCCTGGGTCTCGACGTCCGGCTCGCCGGTCTTGCCGAGCACTCTCAGGATCGCGCCCTCCCCGACCATGTTGCCCTCGGGACGGCGGATGAGCTCGAAGACGACCTTGTCGCCCTCGACGGCGTTCTTGGCGCCGGGGTCGCGGACGATGACGGGCTCGCTGAGCCCCTTCCCGTCGGGCTGGACGATCCATGTCCCGCCGCGCTTCATCAGCTCGCCGGCGAACTCGGTGCGCTTGCGCTCGAGGACCTCGACGATCTCACCGGTGAAGGGTGAGCGGCCCGCGCCGCCGCCGCCGCCGCCGCGCCGTGAGCGCACGACCTGCACGCGGACGATGTCTCCGCTGAGGGCGTCGAGGGTGGCGTCGGGGGGCACGAAGAGATCGCCGTGGAGGTTGGCCTGGCGCGGGATGACGAAGCCGAAGCCCTTGGGGTTGCGCCGGAAGAGGCCGATGACCTCCTTGCCCATGGGGGGGAGGGTGACGAGCTTGTCATCGCCGTAGACGACCTCGCCGTCCTGGGCGAGCTGGCGGACGGCGTCCTCGAACTCGGTGAAGTCGTCCTCGGAGACGCCGAGGTCTTCGGCGAGGGTCCGGACGTCGGTGGGCGAGTAGGACTCGTGGGTGAGGTGGCGGAGGAGACGGGTTTTGTAGCGGAGTGGCATATGGGGGTAAGGGTAGCGGCGCGAGGCGTTGGGCGTCTGTGCGCGTGGCGGCGCGTGCATGAAAAGAAAAACATGGCCAAGCTGAGGCTCGGCCATGCAGGAACGTTCGGGTCAGTTGGCGGACTCGATGCGCGTGGCTCAGTCCGCGATCTGGGGCTCGCCCTTGCCGTCGAGGAAGCCGGCGAGCTTGCGGGAGCGGACGGGGTGCTGGAGCTTGCGGATGGCCTTGGCCTCGACCTGGCGGACGCGCTCGCGCGTCACCTTGAAGATGCGTCCGACCTCTTCGAGGGTATAGGTGTAGCCGTCGCCGATGCCGTAGCGGAGCTTGATGATCTCGCGCTCGCGGTAGGTGAGGGTCTTGAGGACCTGCTCGATGCGGCCCTTGAGCATGTCGGAGCCCGCGGTGCTGGCCGGGGCTTCCTGGCGCTCGTCCTCGATGAAGTCGCCGAAGTAGGAGTCCTCGCTCTCGCCGACGGGGCGGTCGAGCGAGATGGGGTGGCGCGAGATCTTCATGACGCGCCGCACTTCCTCCACCGGCATCTTCGCGCGCTCGGCCAATTCCTCGATCGTCGGCTCGGCGCCCATCTCCTGCAGCATGGCCTTCTGGATGTTGCGCAGCTTGCTCATCGTCTCGATCATGTGCACCGGGATGCGGATGGTGCGGGCGTGATCGGCGATGGCGCGGGTGATGGCCTGGCGGATCCACCACGTGGCGTAGGTCGAGAACTTGTAGCCGCGCTTGTACTCGTACTTGTCGACGGCGCGCATGAGGCCGGTGTTGCCCTCCTGGATGATGTCGAGGAAGGCGAGCCCGCGGTTGCGGTACTTCTTGGCGATGGAGACGACGAGACGGAGGTTGCCGCCCGCGAGGTCGCGCTTGGCCTGCTCGTACTCCCAGAAGATCGTGTCGATGCGCTTCATGCGCTTGGCCAGCTCGTCCGCGTCCTCCAGGACGAGTGAACGCAGGCCCGCGAGCTCCTCGCGCATGACGTCGAGGTCCTCGGCGTCGTGGCGCGAGATGCCCTCCTTGGCCTTCTCGAGTTCGCGCTGCAGCTCGAGCATCTTGTGGGAGATGGCCCGGAGCTTGCGCATGATCGGGATGATGCGCCCGGTGCGCAGGCTGCACTCCTCGGTGAGGGCCGCGATGCGGCGGCGCCGGCGGAACATGCGCTCGCGGATCTCGGAGACGAGGGAGGCGTTGCGGGAGCGGCGCGCCTCTTCGAGCTCCTCCCAGTCCGTGCGGTTCTGCTCGAGCAGACGCGTGATGGTGGGGAGCTGGCTGGGGATGCGCTTGGCGATCTTCTCCTTGGCCTTCTCCTCGGCCGTGGAGATGCGCATTGTGCGGTCGAAGGGCAGCTCGCCCTTGTCCACGGCCGCGAGCGTCTCGACGGCCTGCTGCACGGCGTAATCGCTCTCGAGGACGCGACGGCGGAAGATCATGCGGGTGAGCTCGATCTTCTTGGCGAGCCGGATCTCCTCCTCGCGGGTGAGCAGCGAGAGCTTGCCCATCTGCGTGAGGTACATGCGGACGGGGTCGTCGATGCGCTTGGTGGCGGCCTCGGCCTCGAGGGCCTTGGCCAGCTCGGCGGCCGCCTCGGGGTCGAGGTCCGCGTTCTCGGCCTCGCCTGCGGCGAGGCGCTCGGCGAGCATGAGCTGGCGTCGGTGCTCCGCTTCGCTCGTCACGATCGCGGGGGCCGCGGGGATCGCCTCGATGCCCTCGCGGAGGCAGCGAGCGCGGTAGTCGCGCACGTCAACAGGATCGACGTTCTCACGATCGAAGGGCGTGAGAAGGTCGTCGATGCGGGCGGGATCGACGAGCTCGTCGTCGATGCGCACGTTGATCTCCTCGAAGGAGATCCACCCGCGCGTCTTCGTGAGCGTCACGAACTCCGCCACCGTGGGATGCATGTCCATCACTGCAAGTCTCCGTGTCCGGCGCCCGCAAGGTTCGGCGTCGCTCCCTTGTCCACGTTCGCGGGAGAGACGCCTGCCAGGATCAAGCGCATGCATAACACGCCGCGGTCACACGCCGCGGCTCGCAAACAGGTATTGCTCTTGAAACCACCCCTCATGAGGCGCCCCCCGTGCGCGGCAGGACCGCGGCCAGCCCCCCCACCGCTTCGCGCGCCCGGCGCAGCTCCTCGAGGGCCTTGCCGGCGCCCTCGACGGTGCCCCGCTCCTGCTCGCCCGCACGACGCAGCGCCCGCTTGGCCCGCTCGAGGCGCGCCGCTTCGCGCGCCATCTCGAGCAGACGTCCACGATCGCCATTCGTCATGCGTTCGACCTCTACAACCATGCGGCTCGTAAGCCCGCGCAGCGTGTCGTCCTCCAACGCCGCGCTCACCATCGACACCGACGCTTCCTCCCCTCGCGCGACGATCTCCGCCGCCGCACGCGCCACCCGCCCAACAGGGCCCGCAGCGTAGGCGCCCTCCACCACCAAGTCTCGCTCCTCCACCGACAACTCCAGCCACGCGCCGGGGTAGGAGAGCAACGCCCCCACGGCCTGCTCCCAGACGCCCAGGGCCGCGAGCGCGGCGGCAGCGCTTCCGGGGGCGGGATCGGGCTCGCGAGCGCGGACGCGTTTGAGGGCTTCGAGGATCTCACCCTCGGAGACGCCCGCGATCCCGGCCAGTTTCCGAACGACGAGGCGTTTACGGATGGGGGAGACGCGGGTGAGGCCGAGATGCGCGAGACGCTCGATGTCGTCCTCCACGGCCTTCGCGCGGGCGGAGAGGCCCAGGGAGGAGATCTTCTCGCGGACGCGCGCGAAGCGGTACTCGAGGGCGTCCGCGGCGTCTGCGATGGCCTTGTCGAAGAGCGCGCGCCCGCCCTCGCGCTTGAGCAGTTCGTCGGGGTCCTTGGCGCCGGTCTGCGCGAGCGTGGCGATGCGGACGTCGACGGGCTGCGCGAAGAAGACCTCGACCGCGCGGTCTGCAGCGCGCGTGCCTGCGTCATCCCCGTCGAAGACGAGCACCACGCTGTCGCAGACGCGCTGCAGGACGGAGGCGTGCTGGGGCGTGAGCGCGGTGCCCAGGGTTGCAACGACGTTCTTCACGCCCGCCTGGTGGCAGGCGATGACGTCGATGTACCCCTCGACGACGATGGCGCAGCGCGCGTCCTGGATCGCGCGGAAGGCCTGGCCGAAGCCGTAGAGGGTCTTGGACTTGTCGAAGAGGGGGGACTCGGGGGAGTTGATGTACTTGGGCTCATCCTCGTCGTTGAGGCGGCGCCCGCCGAAGCCGATGACGCGCCCGGTCTGATCGTGGATGGGGAACATGAGCCGGTTGCGGAAGGCGTCGTAGACGCCCCCGCCGCGCTCGCGCTCCTTGACGAGCCCGAGCGCGCGGAGCGCGTCGAGCCGGACCTGCTTCTGCTGCGCGGTGAGGGCGAGCCCGTCCCAGCGGTCGGGCGCGGCGCCGATGGCGAAGGCCTCGATCATGTCCGCGGAGATGCCGCGACGCTCGCACGTCTCGCGCGCCACCTTGCCGTGCTCGGCATGACGGAAGACGGTGCGGAAGAACTCGGAGGTGAAGCGATTTGCCTCGACGAGCTCGGCGCGCGCGGGCGCGGCGCCCTCCCCGACGTTCGCGCTCCGGGCCTGCTTGCGCGGGGTGAGCTCGACGCCGGAGCGCTCGGCGAGGAAGCGGAGCGCCTCGACGAACTCCATCTTGTGATGGCGCATGACGAAGTCGATGGCGTTGCCGCCGGCGCCGCAGGCGAAGCAGTAGAAGATGCCCTTCTGGGGGACCACGTACATGGAGGGGGAGTGGTCGTCGTGGAAGGGGCATTTGCCGACGAACTCGCGCCCCTTGGACTTGAGCGCGACGTGATCGCCGACGAGCCGGACGATGTCGGTGGCGTCGAGAACGCGCGCGCGGTCGTCGGACATGGCGAGATGTGACCTGCCGGGTTCGCTCACAGCGCAAACACCCGCGTCGAGACGGAGGGACGGTGGCACTCCAGCAGAGAGCCCGCGAGCACGCCCGCAGGCGCGGTCAGAGCCGCGCACGACGACGCGAAATCGCGCGAAAGGGGCGCTCCCGCCATGCACAACACCGATGACATATCCGTCGACGCGCACCAAACGTCCGCCGTGCCGCGAGAGGTTGGCCCGCTCTGCCGAATTGTCCGCACACGGCGGTCGGCGCGTGGCCCAGGAGGAGGCGCGGGTAGGACGTCCAACCTCAACCGTAGCACCCGCCAACGTCCGGTCAAACTTGCTCCGAAAAATCGCGCGTCGAGCAAAGTCGGCGCCGAGTGACGCCTTACACTTCCCGCCCATGCGAAAGAGAATCCGATTTCTCGGTCGGGTGCAGGGCGTGGGCTTTCGGGCCACGGCCAGGGGGATCGTGCGCCGGTCGGGGCCGGGGGTGACGGGGTGGGTGCGGAACGAGCCGGACGGGTCGGTGGTGATGGTCGTCGAAGGGGATGAGGGGGACGTGGGGAGGGTGTTGGAGGAGCTGCGCGCGACGATGCGCGGGTTCATCACGGGAGAGCGGGAGGAGGCTGCGGAGATGGGCGAGGCGTACGAGCGGTTCGAGGTGCGTCGATGAGGGCGGACACGCTGGCGCTGTTCGACATCGACGCGACGATGCTGGTGACGAATCGCGCGGGGGTGCGCGCGATGATCGAGACGGGGCAGGAGATGGTGGGCCCGGGGTTCCATGCCGAGGGCGTGTCGTTCGCGGGCAACATCGATCCGCTGCTGGTGGAGGAGTTGCTGATCCGCAACGGGGCGGAAGCGCACGACGGGGCGATCGACGAGTTCCGCGCGAGGTACGCGAAACGGCTGGAAAACCTGCTGCCGGAGACGGGGGCGCGGGCGTTGCCGGGCGTGGCGCCATTGCTCGATGCGCTGGAGCGCGAGGAGGGCGTGGTGCTCGGCGTGCTCACGGGGAACTATCCGGAGACGGGCGCGATGAAGCTTCGCGCTGCGGGGATCGATCCGTCGCGCTTCAAGGTGTGCGTGTGGGGGTGCGATTCGCCGCACCGGCCGGCGAGACGGACGCACTTGCCGGCGGTGGCGCTGGAGCGTTGCGCGCGGGATGTTCGCGCGATCGGGGCGGAGCGCGTGGTGATCATCGGGGACACGCCGCACGACGTGGCGTGCGCGAAGGAGATCGGGGGACGGGCGTTGGGGGTGGCGACGGGGTCGTTTTCGACGGCGCAGTTATCGGAGGCCGGGGCGGATCTGGCTGTGGAAACGCTGTCGGAGACGATCGTGCTGGCGTCGTGGATGGTCGGATAACGTGCGCACGGGGGCTGTGGGTGCGCGAGTCTCGACTTTTGGCCGAGAGAGCGCTGTTGCGGGGCGTGTGCGCCGTTTCGGCGCGATATCATGGTCGCGGGACGGAGGTATGCGATTCGGAGGAAGGGCCGCGTTGGCGCGCACGGCACGGAGGAGCGAGACGGCATGAGCGCGAGCAGTTTCGGCGCATTGTGCGACGGGTTCTACGTCAATCAGAAGCTGACGACGAAGATGGAGTTGCCGCTTCGTCGTGACGGTGTGCTGGAGATGTTCGAGCGTTTGCGGAAGGAGTTCCCGGCGCTCGAGCGGTTCAAGCGGTACGAGGAGGAGTTGGCGCTCGAGTCCGCGGTTCGCGCGGGGTCGCAGCAGTGGGTGGCGCTGCGGAAGACGTCGGTGCGGTCGGGCGCGGTGCGTCCCGGCGGGGCGGACGAGGCGTCGAACCTGCATCGCGCGGTGCTGGACCTTGCGCCGATGTACCTGTCGATCAGCCCGCTGGACGTGGAGAGCGTGGAGGCGCTGTACGGGTTCGATCTCGAGGCGGTGGGGAACCACAATGAGATCGTGTTCGACGCGCTGTTCTCGAAGACGCCGCTGGCTCGGCTCGTGGAGGGGACGGAGTGGTCGCTGGTGGATTTCCAGCCGTATCTGTCGGTGGGGCTGACGCAGCGCTGTGACGTGCAGGCGTCGGTGGAGATCAAGACGCGGACGGGTTCGCGCGAGGTGCGGACGAGCCGGTTCCGGGAGGAGCCGATCAGCGTGTTCGTGACGATCCGTCGGGGCGGGAGCATCACGGACGTGCGCGAGTTGCCTGCGATCTTCGCGGGGATCGCCGAGGAAGCGGAGCGGATCGTGACGGAGCGCGTGGCGCCGCTGGTGCTCGCGCCGCTGCGTGAGGCGATCGCGTCGAGCAACGCTTGAGATGACGGAAGTCAGTTCGCGGGCGGGCGCGGCGGGCGTGGCGTTTCGCCCGGGGGCGTGATGGGCTCGCGCGAGTACTTGGTGCGCGTGCGCGGGGGACCTCCGCTGCCGCCGCCGCTGGAAGGACCATCGCCGCCAGATGGTCCGCCGGGTCCCCCGCTGCTTCCGCCGGGAGGGCCGCGATGCGGGCCTCGTCCACCGCCGCCGCCGTGCCCGCCTGGTCGTCCGCCTCGAGGCGGGCCGCCGGGCCGACCGCCGCGCGGCGGGCCACGTCGTGGTCCGGCCATGCGTCGCTTGGTGTCTTCGACGACGTCGCGTGCGGTTTGCTCGGTGAGGGCGCCGTGCTCTCGTTCGTTGAAGAGGAGATTTCCGACGATGGGGTCGAACTCGTCGCGGACCTGTTTTGCGGATTGCTTTTTGAAATGCTTGGTCATTCGGACGCGTTCGACTTCGCGTCCGAACTTCATTTTGACGAGGTAGACGCGGCCCAGGTCTGAGCCGTCGTCGTTCTGGAACCAGATGAAGCCGGGCTTGTCACCGATGGGCGGTCTGATGACGAAGGAGCGCGTGGGCGAGGCTGGTGGTGTGGGAGCGGGTGCGTCGTGCATCAGACGGATGATCCTGCTGCGGCGGGTTGTGGGGTGTGTTGGTTTGGAGCGTGGGGATTGGGGTGAGGTTGGGATGAGCGTCGAGCTCGAGGACCATCGTACGTCTTTGAGGTGCGGAGACGCAAGACTGCGGGGAGGAGAAGTACGGTGGCGATCCAGACGGCGGCGAGGCCGAGGGTCATGACGAGGCCGAGGGATCGGACGCCTCGGTGGTCGGCGGTGAGCATGGAGGCGAAGCCGATGATTGTCGTGGCGAGTGTGAAGGTGATGGCGCGGCCTGCGCCTCCGGCGAGGCCTGCGGGCTTATCGGCGGGTTGTTGGATCCAGCGGTGGACGGCGTTGACGCCGGCTGTGACGCCGAGGCCGAGGATGAGGGGCGCGACGATGGTGTTTGCGAAGTTGAGGGGGATGTGAAGGGCGCCCAGGAGGGAGAGGGTGACGAGGATGGCGACGCCGACGGGGAGGAGCGCGCAGAGGACGTTGGGGAGCGAGCGGAAGTCGAAGAGGAGTGTGGCGAGGATGGCGAGGGCCGCGAGGAGTGCGGCGTAGGCGTTGGCGTTGGTGATGACTTTGGCGGACTGGAAGATCTGGTTGGTGGGGCCGGTGGCGTTGGGGGCGACGTCGAGGACGGCGTTCATGAAGGGGGCGAGGCGTTCGGGCGCGAGGACGCTTTGGCCTGTGTCGGAGGCGCGGGGGAAGACACGGAGGAGGAGCGAGCCGTCGGCGCCGAGGAATTGATGACGGAGCGCTTCGGGGAGCTGCGCGGTGGTGGGTGGCGTCGCGGAGCGGAGCGCGGAGAGGGTGTGCGCGAGTTGCGCGCGGTCGCGGTTGAATGCGGTGTTGATGTTGGTGAGCGCCGTGTCTGGGACGTCGGTGAGTGCGCGAGCTGCGCGCGCGAGCGCGGGGTCGAGGGAGTCGTAGCGTTGCGCGAGTCGGGCGGCTGGGGCGCGGGGATCGAGCGGGTCTGCTTCGGGGAGTGGTGAGGGGGGAGCGGGGACGGCCGAGAGGATGGATTGCTTCCGGGTGAGATGGTCGGGGAAGAGAAGGCCCGCTGCGGAGACGTCGGAGACTTCGGGGAGGGCGCGGAGGCTCTCGGTGAGGTAGCGGGCTTCGTTGACGGAATGCGCGAGGACGACGGCGTGCCAGACGGAGCGCTCATCGTCGGCGGAAAGACGGCGC
Source organism: Phycisphaerales bacterium (assembly GCA_050174775.1). Lineage (GTDB taxonomy): Bacteria > Planctomycetota > Phycisphaerae > Phycisphaerales > UBA1924 > CAYPGJ01. The sequence continues at coordinate 68,936 of JBFXJP010000003.1, read as the reverse complement.
TCCCACTGGACGGACTCTGCCGCGTCGGGGAGGAGTTTGAGGAGGTCGGTGTCGTAGCGGACTCGGAGCGCGAAGGGTGTGAGCGCAAGGAGGAGGAGAGCCCAGAGCGCGATGACGGCTTTGGGGTGGCGGTCGATGACGTTGAGGCGGCCTGAGAGGAAGGGGCGGGAGACGCCGCCCTTGCGTGCGCGGAGGCGTTTTTCGGGTGAGGGGAGGAGGACGAGTGCTGCGGGAAAAGCGGAGAGGGAGAGGAGGGTGCAGAGGAGGACGCCGCCTGCGGCGATGAGGCCGAGTTCCGCGACGCCGGCGAAGGGGGTCAGTGCGGTGGCTGCGAAGGCGAGTGCGGTGGTGATGGAGCCGGTGAGGATGCCTGGTCCCGCGGAGCGGAAAGAGTTGAGGATGGCGCGCGGCATGTGCGCGTGGTCGGGGTGCGTGACTTCGAGGCGGGCGATGAGGTGGACGGTCATGTCGGCGCCGAGCCCGACGAGCATGACCATGAAGACGACGGAGAGGACCTGTAAACGTCCGACCGCAAGGGTCGCCCAAGCAAAGGAGGCGGCCAGCCCCAGGAGGAGTGAGGCGATGATGAGGAGCGGGATGGAGACGCGTCGGTAGACCGCGATGGAGAGGAGGGTGATGCAGAGGGTGGCGATGATGGAGGCGCGGGTGGCGTCGTTGGTGGAGAGGGTGGTTTCGTCGGCTTCGAGGACGGGGACGCCGGTGACGCCGGCTGAGATGGAGGAGTAGCGCGGTTCTTGTTGGAGGGTGGTGAGGTGATTGCGGAGGGCGGTTACGGCTGAGGCCTTGTTGGAGTTGACGGAGGCTGCCACGTGGGCGTTTGCGCGGAGGGAGACGAGGACGAGGGCGAGATTGCCGGAGGGGGTGGTGAGGCGTTGTGTGGGGGGGACGTCGAGGAGGAGCGGCGCGCCGGGGTCGGATGCTGCGTGAGCGGCGCGGGTGAGGAGTGTGGTGAGTTCGGCGCGGTCGGCTTCGTTGAGGGGTGTGGGTGAGAGGAGGGGGAGGGAGATGAGGTGCGCGAGTGAGGGCGCCGCGAGCGCCGGGGCGGAGCGCTTGAGGGAGTCGGCGATGGATTGGACGCGGTCGAGGGGCTCGGCGAGGACGAGGCCGGGCGGGGCTTCGGAGGTGGGGAAGCCTGCCGTGACCGCGCTGACGTTGTTGGTGTCGGCGCGGAGGCGCTCTTCGAGGGTGGTGAGGAAGGAGGAGATGAGGGGGGAGTTGGGGTTGCCCTGGGTGTCGACGACGATGATGGCGTCGTCCCAGCGCGGGTAGTGCTTTTTGAATTCGGCGTAGCGTCGTTGCCAGGGGAGGGAGGGGTCGATGAGCTTGTCGCGGTCGGACTCGAAGGCGAGGTTGAGGGCGGCGTATGCGGCGGAGAGGGCTGCGAAGGCGATGCAGAGGATGAGGGTGAGGCGCGGGCGGGCGGTGATGGCCTTGGCCCATGTGGAGAGAAGGCGTCTTCGTGCGGCGTGGAGTTTGGCGCTGGAGCGCATGGGAGGGGATGGTGTGCCGAGTGTGTGGGCAAGGCAAGGGGCGGGGCGGATGAAACCGGTCGGGGTGTGGGGGCGAGTATTCTGAGCGGGAGTGTGGAGGGGGGCATGTGGAGGCGTGCGGCGGGATGTCGAAGCAGGGCGGGAGCGTGGAGACGGGGTTGCGGACGGAGGCGCCGCACGGGCTGAGCCTGCAGCAGCGGGTGTATCTGTGGCTTGCGGGGATCTTCGTGACGTCGCTGCTGGTGGCGGACATCACGGGGGCGAAGTTTTTTCACTTCGGTGAGGTTCCGCTGCTGGGGTACAGCGTGGCTTTGGAGCACTCGGTGGGGATGTTCGCGTTCCCGGTGACGTTTCTGCTGACGGACCTGGTGAACGAGTACTACGGGTCGAAGGGGGCGAGGCGGATCACGTTCCTGGGGTTGGGGATGGCGGCGTATGCGTTCGTGCTGATTTACCTGGCGCGGCTGGCGCCGCCGGCGCCCGCGGGGCGGACGTTTGTTGAGGAGGAGCATTTCCAGTCGGTGTTCGCGATGTCGAACCGGTTGTACGTGGCGTCGCTGACGGCGTACCTCGTGGGGCAGATGAGCGACATCGGGATGTTCTGGGTGTTCAAGAAGCTCACGAAGGGGAGGATGTTGTGGCTGCGCGCGACGGGGTCGACGGTGGTGTCGCAGGCGCTGGACTCGCTGACGATCTCGTTCGTGCTGGGGTACGGGACGGCGCTGGCGAGTGGTGAGAAGGCGACTACGGGGTTCATTCTGGAGACGGCCGCGAAGGGGTATGGGCTGAAGTTTGCGATCGCGGTGGGGATCACGCCATTGATCTACGTGGGGCATGGGGTGATGAAGAAGTGGTTCGGTCTGCGGCCCGTGCGGCTGGGGTGAGGCGCGTGGACGTGAAAACGCCCCGCGGAGTGCGGGGCGCGTGGGGGATGCGATGGGCGCTGTGTGCCGCGTCAGTTCCTGGAGGCGCCGACGAGTTCGTCGGCGAGCGCGTCGGCGTGATAGACCTTGCGGAGGGCTTCGATGATGGCGCGGGAGTCGACGGAGACGGCGCGGGAGAGCTGGTCGTTGAAGGCGATGTCGGTCGAGAGGGAGTGGAGGTTGCCGTCGAAGATGAGGCCGACGACTTCGCCCTGGACGTTGACGACGGGGCTGCCGGAGTTGCCGCCGATGATGTCTGCGGTGGAGACGAAGTTGTAGGGGGTGGAGAGGTCGAGGGAGGGCTTGGCCTTGATCCAGGAGTCGGGGAGATCGAAGTTCTTCTGGCCGGCGCGTTCTTGCGCGCGTTCGTAGAGGCCTGCGATGGTGGTGAAGGGGGGGATGGTGTGTCCGCCTTCCTCCCAGCCTTTGACGGGGCCGAAGGCGAGACGGAGGGTGCCGGTGGCGTCGGGGTAGATGGATTCGCCGTAGAGGGCGAACTGTGCGGCGGCGATTTTGGCGTAGGCGTCGCGCTCGACGGCGTCGACGGTGTCTTCGGAGCGTTTGCGGTATTCGCGGAGTTCGGGGTCGAGAAGCTTGGCGAGGGCGATGAGGGGGTCGTTGGATGCGTCGATGGCTTGCTTGCCGCCGTCGGCGAGGGCCTTGCGGGCGTCGACGTCTATGAGGGAGGAGTTGCGGACGAGTTGTTCGGCGCGAGCGCGCGGTGAGAGGCCGTTGAGGGCTTTGAGGACGGTGGGGTCTTCGCCGCCGAGCTTTTCCGCGGCCCAGAGGAGGCCGGACTCGAGCTTCATGATCTCGAGTTCGTCGTAGATGGGCGCGGTGGTGAGGAGGCGGTTCATGAGGGAGTCGAGGGCGGCGTCGGAGTATTCGCGGAGGCGTTCGGCGTTGGGCTTGGGCTTCTCGTCGGCGAGTCGGACGAGGGTTTGCGCGATGGAGAAGAGGCGTGAGCCGCCGGACATGGAGGAGAGGACGGTGGAGCGGACGTAGAAGTCGCCGTAGGTGTGCATTGCGGAGGCGAGGTCGTCCCAGGCCGAGGCCCACTGGGACTTCCATTCGGGGTTGTGGTTGACGGCTTCGCGGAGTGTGGCTTCGGCGACGAGTTTGGAGTTGAAGACGGCGGGGTCGAGGAGGCCTGAGAGCTGGCCGGTGTTGCGCTTGCGGCCGTTTTCGACGCCGAGGAGGTCGTCGTGGACGATGCGAGCGTTCTCGGCGTTGCGGCCCGCGAAGGTCTGGTACTTGATTTCGGTGCGCCAGATGCGTTCGAGGCCGAGGGGGAATGCGACGTCGCGGAGGAAGCGGAGGTGGTCGGCGGTGTAGAGGCGTCGTGTGCGCCCGGGGTGGCCGATGACGAAGGTGAGTTCGCCTTCGGAGGCGCCGGCCTTGGACCAGGAGAGGTAGTGCTCGGGCTTGAGGGGCTGGTCGTTCTCGTAGATGCGGAAGAAGGTCATGTCGAGGCAGTAGCGCGGGTATTCGAAGTTGTCGGTGTCTCCGCCGAAGAAGGCGGCGGCCTGTTCGGGTGCGAAGACGACGCGGACGTCGTTGAATCGCTTGTAGGAGTAGAGGTGGTAGCGTGCGCCGCTATAGAGGGTGACGATCTGTGCGCGGAGGCCGGTGCTGTCCTTGGCTTCCTGCTCGATGGTGGTCATGGCCTTGCGTCGCGCGGCGTTGGCTTCGGCCGGGGACTTGGCGGATGCGGCGGCGGCGTTGACCTTGTCGGTGACATCCTCGATGGTCCAGAGGACGGAGACCTCCATGTCGGGGACTTTGAGTTCGTCGGCACGGGTCTTGGCGTAGTAGCCGTCGCGGAGGAGGTTTCGGTCTGCGGTGGAGAGTTTGTCGAGCGCGTCGGAGGCGACGTGGTGGTTGGTCATGAGGAGGCCGTCGGGGGAGACGAGGGAGCCGGAGGCGCCCATGCGGACGGCGGACTTCTGGAGGTGCTCGAGCCAGGAGGGGGAGGGCTCGAAGCCGTAGCGTTCGCGGAGGAGTTTGACGGGGGGGTTGTTGAGGAGCCACATGCCCTCGTCGGCGCGGGTGTGCGGCGCGAGGAGGGAGGAGGCCGAGAGGGCGGTGAGGAGCGCGAGTGGCGTACGGCGCGAGCGCATTTGGGTGATCTCCGTTGGAATGGTGCAGCCCCGACGAGATTCGGGGGTAGTTCGGGAGAATACCGGGCGGGAGGGTGAAAGGATGCGTTTGGAGGGGGGGGTAGACTGGCGTTGGGGCCGCGCGTGTCGCGCGGAACAAGCAAGGAGTGAGGCGTGATGCGAGCAGCGGCGATTGGAGCGGCGTTGATGATGGCGACGTTGACGGGTGTTGTGGGGGCGGGCCCCGAGAAGACGGTGGAGTCGTTTGCCGGGGCGGCGAAGAAGGCCGGGGTGGTGGTGGAGGCGCCGCGGTTCGAGACCACGCCTGAGGAGATCAGGGCGACGGCGGACGGGGCCATGGCGGAGGCGGATGCGCGGCTCGGTGAGATGGCCGGGCAGGACGTCTCGAAGGCCACGTTCGAGAGCACGATCGGCGCGTTGGATGACATTCTGTACCCGGTGGTGACGGTGATGAACCGGCTGTGGCTGATGAAGGAGACGCAGCCGGAGGACGGGATGCGCGACGCCGCGAGCGAGCACGTGACGCGGCTGGAGCAGTGGCTGGTGGGGGTGCGGTACCGGGAGGACGTGTACGGGGCGGTGAAGGCGTTCTCGGAGGCGTACGAGAAGGGGGCGCGCGGCGCGATGAAGGGCGAGGATCTGAAGCTGTACAAGGACACGATGCGCGACTACCGGCGCGCGGGGCTGGCGCTGGAGAAGTCGACACGGGACAAGGTGGAGGCGCTGCAGAAGAAGCTGTCGGCGTTGTCGAACGAGTTCGGGACGAACATCACGAACGCGGAGAAGACGCTGCTGTTCACGGCGGAAGAGATGCAGGGGGTACCGGCGAGCTTTCTTGAGCGGGCGAAGCAGGCGGACGGGAAGTTTGCGGTGCGTGCGAACGTGACGCCGGACTACATGGTGGTGATGCAGAACGCTGATGTTGAGGCGACGCGGCGCGCGCTGGATGAGGCGCGGATGTCGCTGGCGAACAGCGAGAACGGGCCGATCCTGAATGAGCTGGTGGCGATCCGGGATGAGATCGCGACGCTGCTGGGGTATGCGTCGTGGGCGGACTACCAGACGGAGCCGAGGATGGCGAAGACGGGGGCTCGCGCGGTGGAGTTTCTGGAGCGTTTGCGGGTGGGGTTGCGTCCGAAGTTCGACGCGGAGATGGGTCGGTTTGCGGCGATGAAGGCGTCGGACACGGGGAGCGCGGGGCCGGTGATGTCGTGGGACTGGAGGTACTACGAGAACCAGCTGAAGAAGCGGGAGTTCGAGGTGGATGCGGAAGCGCTGCGGGTGTATTTCCCGTACGGGCCGTGCCTGACGGGGATGTTCGACATCTACCAGCAGATCTTCGGGCTGAAGTTTGACGAGCTGAAGAACGAGCAGCCCTGGGCGCCGGGCGTGACGTTGTGGATGGTGAGCGATGCGTCGAGCGGTGAGCCGATGGGGATGTTCTACCTGGACATGTTCCCTCGGCGGGGCAAGTACAACCACTTCGCGCAGTTCGACGTGATCGGGGGGAAGCGGTTGAAGGACGGGCGGTATCAGCGTCCGGTGGCCGCGCTCGTGTGCAACTTTCCGGAGGCGAGCGGCGACAAGCCGTCGCTGATGGCGCACCACGAGCTGGAGACGCTGTTCCACGAGTTCGGTCACGCGATGCACACGATCCTGACGCGCGCGGAGCGTTTCCAGTTTGCGGGGACGAACGTGGAGCGTGACTTCGTGGAGGCGCCGTCGCAGATGCTGGAGGCCTGGGCGTGGGACGCGGGCGTGCTGGACCGGTTTGCCGCGGACTATCGGGATTCGAGCCAGAAGATCGACGCGGACGTGCTGGAGCGGATGAAGGCCGCGAAGCTGGCAACGAGCGGGGTGTATTACACGCGACAGGTGGGGCTAGCGATGAGCGATCTGTCGATCCACATGGCGCCGAAGGCGGGCGAGAAGAAGGATTGCCAGCAGATCATCAACCGGGTGTTCGGCGAGGTGTTCGTGGCGCCGCCGCAGGGCTCGCACTTCGGGGCGTACTGGGGGCACCTGACGGGGTACGACGCCGGGTACTACGGGTACTCGTGGGCGAAGGCGATTGCGGAGGACATGGCGACAGTGTTCGAGAAGGCGCCGAAGGGTTTCATGGACAAGGAGGTCGGGATGCGTTTGCGGAACGAGGTGTACGCGCCGGGCGGGAGCCGAGACGCGGAGGAGTCGGTGCGTGCGTTCCTTGGTCGTGAGCGTTCGATCGAGCCGTTGCTGGAGGCGATCGGGGTGAAGTGAGGGTCGAGCGCCGAGGGGAGCGCTGCGGGTCGCGATCGAGCACAAAAGTGATAACGCCCCGTTCGTGTGGAACGGGGCGTTTTTGCATGGGTCATCGAGGGTCTTGAACCATGCATTCGACTTGGGCGGCCGGGAGGGGGATGATCCCGGGCCGCCCCGATCAGCCCGCGCACCGCGTCGTCAGGGACGCAACCGGCGCGGGCAAACCTGTTCCGTGGAGTACGCGTTGCGGGATGCGCGTTCGCATGGCTTTTCTCCGTCGGCGCGTGCTACAAGGGACGCGGTACGACATGGGAAGAACTGGATTTCGCGTGGGCCCGCGGAAAGCTCTGGACGGATACGGCCCGGTGTCGTCCCGCGAAAGCCCCGATCATGTCGCGGCGTGTCGGGGATACTGCATTCGTTCCGGCACGTGCGATTGGCGATCAGGATGGTAGCGTCTTGCGCGAGGAGCGTCCAGCGGCGCGTGTGCTGCGCGACGGCGCATCGTCAACGTCTGATGGAGACTCGGTTTGCGCAACAGCGAGACGATGGGTGAGGGATGGGTGGTGACGGGCGCTGCGGGCATGCTCGGGCGTGAGTGGGGCGCGCGGATCGCGCGAGAGGGTGTGAAGGGCGTGCGGCTGCTCGATCGCGCGTCGTGTGATGTTGCGGACGCGGGGAGCGTGGCGCGCGCGATGGGGGAGGGGACGCGCGTGGTGATCAATTGTGCGGCGTGGACGGACGTTGACGGCGCGGAGGCGCACGAGGCCGAGGCGACGCGGCTCAACGGGGATGCGGTGGGCGTGCTGGCGGCGCGATGTCGGGAGGTGGGCGCGACGCTGGTGCATTACAGCACGGACTACGTGTTCGACGGGGAGGCGCGTGCGGCGCCGTATCGGGTGGATGAGGCGCGGCGTCCGATCAACGCGTACGGGAGAAGCAAGGCCGCGGGGGAGGAGGCGCTGGAGGGGAGCGGCGCGTCGTTTCTGATGTTGCGGACGTCGTGGCTGTACGCGGCGCACGGGAAGAACTTCGTGCGGACGATCGCGAAGGCGTCGAGGGAGCGGGAGTCGTTGCGCGTGGTGAATGATCAGCGCGGGCGGCCGACATGCTGCGCGACGCTGGTGGACCTGACGGTGAGACTGCTTGCGGCGGGCGCGCGGGGGACCTTGCACGGGTGTGATGACGGGGAGGCGACGTGGTTTGATCTTGCGGGCGCGGTGGCGGGGTGGGTGAATCCGCGGTGCCGTGTGGAGCCGTGTTCGAGCGCGGAGTTTCCTCGGCCCGCGAAGCGTCCGGCGTACAGCGTGCTGGACCTGGGGCCGACGCGGGCGTTGATCGGGGAGATACCGGACTGGCGGGCGTCGCTGGAGCGGACGCTTGTGGAGATGCGGGAGCAAGGAGAGGCGTGAGCATCGCCGATGTATGCTCGCCCCGGCCACGCCCCCCCAGAATCCGTAGGGAGGGCGCGAACCTGAGACGGCCGGGGAGGCTAAGGAGAGATGATGCGGACGATTCTGGTTACGGGCGGCGCTGGGTTTATCGGGTCGAACTTCGTGCACTTCGTGCGGAAGCATCGTCCGGGGTTGAAGATCATCAATCTGGATGCGCTGACGTACTCGGGGAACCTGGAGAATCTTCGCGCGCTGGAGGGTGACGGGTCACACGAGTTCGTGAAGGGGGACATCGTGGATCGCGCGGTGGTGGACCCGCTGGTGGAGCGGGTGGACGGGGTGGTGCACTTCGCGGCCGAGAGCCACGTGGACCGGTCGATTCTGGATTCGGGGCCGTTCGTGCGGAGCAACGTGCAGGGGACGCAGGCGTTGCTGGACGCGGTGCGGGCGTCGAAGGGGGGGCTGGAGAAGCGGTTCGTGCACGTGAGCACGGACGAGGTGTACGGGTCGTTGCCGCTGGAGCGTGAGGACCTGAAGTTCACGGAGGAGACGCCGCTGGCGCCGAACAGCCCGTACGCGGCGAGCAAAGCCGCGAGCGATTGCTTCGTGCGCGCGGCGCATCACACGTTCGGGATGCCGACGATGATCACGCGGTGCTCGAACAACTTCGGTGCGTTTCAGTTTCCGGAGAAGGTGATCCCGCTGTTCGTGACGAACCTGATGGAGGGGAAGAAGGTTCCGCTGTACGGGGACGGTCTGAACGTGCGCGACTGGCTGCACGTGGAGGACCACTGCGAGGCGGTGCTGACGGTGCTGGAGAAAGGGAAGGCCGGGGAGGTGTACAACGTCGGCGGGAACAACGAGCGTTCGAACCTGGAGCTGACGCATTTGATCCTGTCGATCATGGGGAAGGATGAGGGGTGGATCGAGCGGGTGAAGGACAGGCCCGGGCATGACCGGCGGTATGCGATCGATTCGGGGAAGATCCAGCGCGAGCTGGGGTGGAAGCCGAGCCGGAGCGCGTGGCCCGGGGCGCTGGAGGAGACGGTGGAGTGGTACCGGACGAACCGGGAGTGGTGGGAGCGAGTGCGTTCGGGCGCGTACCGGGAGTATTACGCGCGGCAGTATGCGTCGCGGGTGTGAGTGCGGATCGCGCGCGGCGTGATCGAGTGACAGGAACAAAGCCGTCCGAGCGCTGATGCGCCGGACGGCTTTGTTGTTGCGCGGGATGTGTGTGGATCAGCGGCGGCGGCGGATCGCGGTGAGGCCGGCGAGGGCCGCGAGCGCGAAGGAGCCGGGGGTGGGGATGTCGAGGAAGATCTCGATGTTGGTGCTGTCGTCGAAGCCGTTGGCGTCGGGGCCGTAGGCGGAGAGGAGGAAGGAGCCGGAGAAGGACGTGCCGAACTGACCGACGTTGACGCCGCCGAAGTGCGTGCCGCCGATGAGGTTGGAGAAGGTGGCGGTGAAGACGAGGCTGTCGATAGAGAAGCCTTCGCCGGCCTGGGGGAAGATGGAGCCGCCGCCGGAGAGGGCGCCGGTGAGGGTCTCTCCCTGGTCGAGGATGATGGTGAAGACGCCGCCGGTGGTGGCGCCGAGGACGGTGTCGATGACGGTGTTGAGGAAGGAGACGGCGCCTGTTGGGACGACGGGGTTGGCGTTGAGGGAGGCGCCGACGAAGGAGGTGTTCGCGTCGTTGGAGACGACGAGTGCGCCGGTGTGGGCGACGCCTGCGAAGGGCCCGCCGGAGTTGGTGGCGGCGCCGTTGATGTCGAGGCGGATGGCGTTGACGCCGGCCGAGGCCGAGGCGGCGAGCGCGGCGGCAACGATGGACGCGATAACAGACTCAGCTCTCATGAAAATTGCTCCTCCGAGTTCATCGGCGCGGCGGGGCTGTGCATTCCCGCGAGCGGGCCATGAGGAGGATGATAGAAAAAAACCGTCCGGCATGGAAGCCGGACGGCGGTGGGTTTCGTGAGAACAGAGGATTTCTTAGCGCCGACGGCGTGCCGCGGAGAGGCCGGCGAGACCGGCGAGGGCGATGGCGCCGGGGGTGGGGATGTCGAGGTAGAGCTCGAAGTTGGAGTCGGGGTCGAGGCCGGCGCCGTCGGGGCCGTAGGAGGAGAGGAGGTAGGAGCCGGTGAAGGAGTTACCGAACTGGCCGACGTTGACACCGCCGAAGTGGGTGCCGCCGACGAGGTTGGAGAAGGAGCCGGTGACGACGAGGCCGTCGACGGAGAAGCCCTGACCGGCCTGGGTGAAGACGGAGCCGCCGCCGCCGAGGGTTCCGGTGAAGGTCTCGCCCTGATCGAGGACGATGGTGATCGTGCCGCCGATGGTGTTTCCGGTGTTGACGTTGATGGTGGCGCCGAAGGAGGAGAGCGTGCCGGTCGGGAAGATGGGGGCGCCGTTGATGGAGGCGCCGACGAACGCGGCGTTGGCGTCGTGGCTGACGGCGAGGTCGCCGGAGTGATTCGTGCCGCCGAACGCGCCGTTGGCGTTGGTGGTGACTCCGTTGAAGTCGAAGCGGACGAGATTGATGCCAGCCAAGGCGTTCGAGGCGAACGCGGTGGTCAGCGCAGCGGATGCCAAAACGGTAATTGATCGCATGTGACGTGCTCCAAACGTGGCGCGCCGTTGGTTTGAGCGGCGCGTTCTTCCCTAAGGATCTCTCTCTGCCGGTCGCTGACGGTTCGAGCCCGAGCAGCGACCTCCCTCAAGCGGGCATAAACCCGCTTCAGGACTGTACCTTCGGATTGCGGAGTCGCAAGCCCTTTTTGCGCGGTTTCCGCGCCTCGGGGGCTGGGGGTCATGGCGACTCATCCGAACAAAGACCTGCTGACGTCTTGGTCAGCAGCAATTGGATTTTGGATCAGCGACGGCGACGAGAGGCGAGACCGAGGAGGCCGAGGGTTGCGAGGCCAGCGGAGCCGGGGAGCGGGACGCTGACGACGAGGTCGAGGTCAGAGTCGGCGTCGTGCCCGGTGGCGTCGGGGCTGAAGGCGAACTGGAGGAAGGATCCGAAGAGGGGCTCGAAGGCGGTGAACATGGAGATGTCGACGCCGGCGAAGCGGTCGATCATGCCGGGGGCGCCGGAATCGGAGAAGAGGACGTTGAACGTGAGGCCGTCGACCTTGAAGCCCTGGCCAGCCTGAGTGGTGACCTTGCCGACACCGGAGACGATGGAGGCGGAGTAACCGCTGCCGTCGGACATGAGGACGTTGAAGAAGCCGCCGACGACGTTGCCGGCATTGAGGTCGATGCGGCCGGAGGCGGTGAGGCCGAGGCCCGGGGTCTTGGGCTGATTGATGCCGTCGATGCTGACGCCGGCGAGGATGGCGTTGGCGTCGTGGGAGATGACGAGAGCGCCGGTGTGGGTCAGGCCACCGAACGCGCCCGAGACGTTGGAGCTGTCAACCGACTGCACTGTCAGCCCGTTGATATCGATGGCAAGCACGGTATCCGCGGCGGCCACGGAAGCCAGACCGGCCAGAGCGCCCGCACACACAAGGCAATGACGAATCACGATGTTCTCTCCTCTCCAGCGGAGCGCGTCGCGCCCCCAGTTCCTGTCTCATTCCACCCGGGCGAGCGAGTTTGATGATCGCTCAAAACGGAAAAACCCGAGATGGCAGGAATGTGCGCCGGAAATAGGGGGTCGTCCAGAGGGGGATCGCGCAAAAACAACGCAGGAATGAGGCGAGGCTCATTCCTGCGAGTGGTGTGTTTGATTATTGGTCGAGAGGCGAAAGAAACTGGCGCGATCAGCGACGACGGCGGTTGCCGGCGAGGCCGATAAGCCCGGCGGCGGCGAGTGCGCCGGAGGTAGGCAGGGGGATGGTCGCGAAGACGTCGATGTCAGCGTCGGCGTCGAGGCCGCCCGCGTCGGGGTTGAACGCGAAGTGGAGGAACGAGCCGAAGAGGGGCTGGACGCTGAAGAACGGATTGACGTTGGCGCCTGCGAAGAGCGGACCGCTGAAGAGACCCTGGAAGGTGAGGCCGTCGATGCGGAAGCCCTGGCCAACCTGCGTGCGAACGCGGCCGACGCCGGCGACGATCGAGGCGGTGTAGGACGAGCCATCGACGTTGGTGGCCGTGAAGGAGCCGCCGTCGACGAAGCCGTTGTTCAGGATGATCTCGCCGACGAAGGAGAACAGCGTGGAGGTAAGCGGCTGGGCGGTGCCGTTGAGTGCAACGGCAGCGAGCACGCTGTTGACATCGCTCGTGAGGTACAGACGACCGGTATGCGTGGTGCCGCCGAAGGCTGCATTAACCCAGCTGCCGCCGGAGTCCACCTGCGCCTGTGATGAAAGGCCGTTGATGTCGATCTGGACCGTCGTGGCGGCATTCGCCACACCGGCGGCGAGGCCCGCAAATGCTGCAGTGGCAAGGACAATGCGATTCATCGGATGCTCTTCTTTCTCCTCCGGTGAGATCAGTCCGTCGTGTCGGATGAGTAAGCCGGTCGCCCTTGCTCAGTCGATGCGCACGGCCACGTGCGCGACAGTCAGATCCGCCGATAATGTACGTCACGAAATGCAAGTGGTCAATTGACGCATGGCCATTTTGGGGGATGCGGAACCCTCAGATTTGAGGGGCACGACGGGGCAGACTCGCGCGGGGATTGCACGGACGGAAATGAAAAAAGGGCTGACGAATCAGCCCTTTGAGCGTGCGGACGTTGTCGGTCGTCTTAGCGACGGCGACGGATGCCGGCGAGACCGGCGAGGCCGAGGGTGGCCAGACCGGCGGAGGTCGGCATGGGGACGATGATGAAGATGTCGACATCGGCATCGGCGTCGAGGCCGCCCGCGTCGGGATCGAACGCGAAGTTGAGGAAGGAGCCGCTGAGGGAGCCGTTGCTGAGGAGGAACTGGCTCACATCGAAGCCGGCGAAGAGATTGTCAGCGCCGCCGTCGGTGAAGGTGCCGGAGAAGATGAGGCCGTCGATGGTCCAGCCGCCGCCAGCGAACGTGGCGACCTGGCCCGGGGTGGCGTAGCCGGAGGTGTCGGCGATGGTGGCGGTGAAGATGTCGGTGGTGCCGCCGTCGGTGACTTCGAGGTAGATGCTGCCGCCGGTGACGAGGCCACCGTTGAGCAGGATCGACCCCGTGAAGTTCGTGATCGTCCAGCCGTTGGCCGAGGACGCGTAGGACGCGCCGCTGACGATGCCGACGGAGTTGATGACGCTGTTGCCGTCATTGGACAGGTTGACGGAGCCGGTGTGCGTGAGGCCGCCGAACGCGGCGTTCGAACCCCCGCCATCCTTCGCCTGCGCGCTCAGACCGTTCACGTCGATCTGAAGGGTGACAACCGCCATGCTGGTGGATGCGCCCGCGACTGCGAGGGCTGCGCCCGCAACAAGAATCTTCGAAAGCATCTGTTCCATCTCCTCTCTTCGCGTCCTGAATTCGACGCATATGTCCGCACGTGAACTCACGGTCCGAACCGGTGTAACAACCGGCGCGATCGAGTTCTTCGCGGAACCCTCTCCTGAACCGGCCTTAAAGATAACCACTTAGGGGTGGGGGTCAAGGGGCAATCGGGATCGGTCACGGAATTCTCATGGTCTCGGCTTGACCGCGCATCCAGACTCTCCGTCTTCGCATACCGATCAAAAAGCAAACAAGACTCCACCCGAGCGACGGGGGGAGTCTTTGTCCGATAATACCGCAGATTAAGAGGGGCTTGTCAGGTGGCCGAAGCCGTCACGCTGCGCGCCGGAGTGTCGGGGTGGTTCGCACCGCCCTCCTGGACGAGGCGGGAAGCGCGGTGGAGGCTCTCGAAGGTTCCTGCGTCGGTCCACCATCCGTCGAGGACGTCGTAGGTGAGCGTGCCTCTCCGGAGGTATTCGTTGTTGACGTCGGTGATCTCGAGTTCGCCGCGGCCGGACGGCTTGAGGGTCTGACAGATCTCGAAGACGTCGGAGTCGTAGAGGTAGATGCCGATGACGGCGAGGTCGGAGGGCGGCTGCTTGGGCTTCTCGATGATCTCGACGACGCGGTCGCCGTCGAGGCGCGCGACGCCGAAGCGTTGCGGGTCGTCGACCTTCTTGAGGAGCACCTTGGCGCCGGCGGGCTGCGCGTAGAAGTCGGCCACGGCGCGTCGCATGTTCTTCTCGATGATGTTGTCGCCCAGCACGACGCAGATCTTGTCGCCATCGGCGAAGTCTTCGGCGAGCTTGAGGGCGTCGGCGATGCCGCCCTCACCCTCCTGGTAGGTGTAGTGAAGGTCCTTGATGCCGAGGTGCTTTCCGTTGCGGAGGAGCTTGAGGAAGTCGCCGGCGTGCTCGCCGCCGGTGACGATGATGATCTCGTTGATGCCGGCGTTGAGAAGGCACTGGATGGGGTAATAGATCATGGGTCGGTCGTAGACCGGGAGGAGGTGCTTGTTGGTGACGAGTGTGAGGGGACGGAGTCGGGTGCCGAGTCCGCCGGCGAGGATGACGCCTTTCATCGGGCTGCTCCAGAGGGTGTTGGGAGGTCGTGCGGGGTGAGGGGTGGGGGTTACCTGGCCGCGAGTGTCTGGCGGGCCTTTTCGAGCCGGTCCTTGAAGTCCTGATCGTCGGGGAGGCCGGCGCGGAGCGCGGCGTCGAGGCGTTGCATGCCGGCTGCGGCGTCGTCGAGACGGGCGGTGGCGATGTGGGTTTCGACGAGGCCGAGGAGGAGATGAGGATTGGCCGGGTCGGCTGCGAGGCCGCGGTTGAAGGCCTGCTCCGCTTCGGGGAATCGGCCGCCCTTGAGGCGAGCCTCGGCGAGTGTGTGGATCATGCCACCGAGAATGGCGCCGGTGATGCCTTCGCGTTGTGCGGCGGAGACGGCGCGTTCCGCGAGGGCTTCGGCCTCGGAGGGAGCGCCGCCGGTCTTGATGAGGAAGTAGGCGAAGTTGTTGAGCGCGGCCGGGTTGTCGGGCAGAGCGCCGATCGCGAGTCGGTAGCAGCGCTCGGCGTCGGCGATGTTGCCGAGGAGATCGTGGGTCGTCGCGAGGAGGAGCCCGGCCGCGGCGGGCTCCTTTGACTCCAGACCGTTGAGCGCGTCGACGACCTTGCGGTAGTCGGCGGTGTCGCGGGTGCGGCCTGCGAGATCGAACCACGCTTGGCCGAGGAGGAGCCTGGCCTGCGTGTCGGAGGCCGCGAGCGGAGCGGCGCGTTCGAGCCATGCGCGGGCCGAGTCGGGATTGCCGACGAGGACCCGACCGACGGCGGCGTATGCGGTGGCCCAGTAGGAGCTCTTTTCGGCGCGCGGTCGGAGGAGCGCGTCGGCTTCATCGGCTCGACCGACGATGGCGAGCTGGCGGGCGTAGACGATGAGGGGCTGGGGTGCGGACTCTGCGGAGTCGATGATCTTCTGCTTCCACTTCTCGAACGTGGCGATGGCGTCCTGAGGACGGTTCAGCATCGCTTCGATCTGACCCATGGCGATCTCGGCGTCGGCAGGGGCTTCGAGGGAGCGGCGCCGCCACTCGCGGGTCATCGAGAGGGCGTTGTCGAGCCGGCCGATCTGTGCGAGCGCCTCGGCAGCGAGGCGTGCGGCCTGATCGCTGGTCGGGATTGCCGCGGCGGCGGCGATGGCCTCCTGCTCGACGCGCGCGACGTCGCCGGCGTCCTGGAGTGCGCGGAGGAGTTCGCGTCGCACGGCGAGGGAGGTGGGGTATTGATCGCGGATGGCGGAGAGTCGGATGGTGTAGGCCGAGCGGTCGCCGGACTCTTTGAACGATTTGGATGCGTCGGCGAGGGCGATGATCGCCGGGTCTGAGCCTCCTGCCTTGGCGAGCGCTTCGGGGTCGCCGCCGCTGCGGGCGAGGCGGAGGAGTTGTCCCGCCTGCTCGAGCGCGTCGTGGTTGGGGTAGGTAGCGGAGGCGTCGGTGATGACCTTCTCGGCTTCGTCGAAGCGGCCACGGCGTGTGAGCCAGGCGGCCCACTCGGCCAGGAGATCGCCGGTGGGCGCGGCCGCGATGGCGTTCTTGAACACCTGCTCCGCACGGGAGAAGTCGCTGGCCGACTCGTAGAACTGGGCCTGCGCGATGGCGCGCATGTCGGCCGAGAGAGAGGAGGGGAGCCTTGCGAGGACGGCTTCGCCCGCGGCGATGTCGCCGATCTGCGCGTGGAGCTGCGCGGCGTTTGCAAGCACGGCGACGCTGGGATCGGCTGCTTGGAGGACCTGTGCGAGCGTGAGCTTGGCGCCGGCCATGTTGCCCTGCTTGGCCTGGACGCCCGCGAGGGCGACGACCGCGGCGAGATCTCCGCTGTCGGCGATGGCCTTGAGGTCCGCGGCGGCTTCGGCCCACATGCCCTGACGCACGAAGAGGTCTGCGCGTGCGCGCCGGATCGTCGGATCGGGGGTGTTGAGCGTGGCGAGATCGCGGAGTCTGCGCCCGGCTTCCTCGCTCCGGCCCATCTGCTGCAGGAGCGCGATGTGGCGGGCGCGAAGGATGGGTTGTGCCGGGTCCGCGTCGGCGGCGCGAGCGAGCATCTCGGCGGATCGTTCGTTGTTCGGGGGAGAGATGCGCTGATAGGCCTCGGCTGCGAGGACGAGCGCGCCGACGTGCTCGGGGTTCTCGCGGAGGACCGGGGTGAGCGTCTCGATGGCGCGCGCGGCGCGGTCGTCCGTGGGTGTGAAGGTGATGAGTCGTCTGGCTTCGTAGACGCGCCAGCTGAGAGAGGTGTCGCCGACGATGTCCTTGAGGCGTCCGATGGCGGCGCTGATGAGCGGCTCGTCGCGCCAGGCGCCGCGCGAGGTGAGGAGGTCGATCTGTGTTGCGGCGTCGCGCGCGTGCTCGACAGCGGCGGCCTTGAGCATGGCGATGCCTTCGGGGTCGTCGATCTCGTCGAGGAAGACGGCGAGACGGCGCTCCCAGTTGCGTTTGGCGGGGCCTGCGGCCTTGGCCATGCCGTCGCGGAGGAGGGCCTTGCCCTCGTCGGCGCGCCCGGCGGCGGCGGATCGTCGCGCGGAGGCGAGCGCGATGTCGGGGTTGGAGGCGCTTTGGGCGTCGGCGATCGAGATGAGTTTGTCGACACCCTGGAGGCCGTGCGCTCGGCAGAGGTCTGCGAGCGCGAGGATGTCGGCTGGGGACGGGACGGCCTCGCCGCGGATGACCTCGTCGACGGCGGCCTGGGCTTTGTCGGCCTGGCCGGTGGCGGCGTAGAGGCGCGCGAGGAGTGAGGTGGCTTCGCCGCGGACGGTGGGCTCCTGCTGGAGACCGGTGACAAGAGTTTGGGCGTCTCGTTTCAGGGCGTCGGAGGCGCGACCGGCTTCGACCATGGAGACGCTGGTGCGGGCGAGGAGGGAGCTGGTGACGAGGCGGTCGCGCCAGAGCGTCCACGTGGCCGCGGCCTGCTGGTGCGCGTCGTCGATGCGTCCTCTTCGGAGGAGGGCGTTGACGAGGGAGACGCGGACGGTGAGCCATCGCGGGCGCTCGCGGACGAGGCCTTCCCAGAGGGTGACGGCGCGGTCGGTGTCGCCCAGCGCGCCGTAGGCTTCGCCGAGGAGCGCGGTGGCGACGCGGTCGCGTCGTGAATAGTCGAGGGCTTCGGCGAGCGCGTCGCGCGCGGAGGCGGCGTCACCCGCAGCGAGGCGCGACATGCCGTCGATGATGCGCGACCACGCCTTCGCGCGGAGTGTCTCGCGCGCACGGAGCTCCGCTTCGACGGCGGACGCGGCGTCGGGCGCTTTGGCCGCGTTTGCGAGGAACGCGGCCCAGCCGATGGCGTCGTCGGTGTGTTCCTGCGGGTTCGTGAGGACGGCCAGGAGGTGGTCGCGCGCGCTGTCGACGTCGCCGGCCATCCAGGCGCGCTCGGCGGCGAGGACGGAGAGTGTGGAGCCGGGCTCGAGGCCCTCGGACTGCTTTCGGAGGTATGCATCGGCTTCGCTGTCGAGCCCGAGCCGGTCGAGGAGCCCCACGACGCGGTCGATCTGCTCGGGGCTTGCGGCCGCGAGGGTGGTGGCGCGGCGCGCCTCGGCCATGGCCTCCTCGGGCTCGTGCATGGTGGCGTAGACGCTGGCGCGGACGAGGGCGAAGTCGATGTTCTCTGGGTGCGCCTGGACGGCGCGGTCGACGAGCGCGCGCGCTTCCTGGCCGGGATCGCCGGAGGCGAGCATGAGTTCGGCGGTGATGGCGGTGGCGCGGACGCTCTCGGGATGCTTCTCCGTGAGGGCGCGGGCCTGGTCGAGCGCGTCGGCGGTGCGGCCCATGTGGGCGAGCGTTTCGGCGCGCGCGAGCATCGCCGCTTCGTTGTCGGGATCGATCTTGAGGAGGTCTTCGGCAGCGCGGACGCGCTCGCCGGCCTGGTTCATCTCGCCGTACAGGTCGATGAGGATCTCGTAGGGGCGCGGATCTCCCGGCGCCGCGGCTGCCGCGGCCATCGCGAAGGAGACGGCGCGGACGATGTGCCGTCCGTTGGCGAGGGGGACTTCGCGCCGGGCCTTGGCCATCATGAGCATGACGTTGGGGTCGTCCTGGCTGCGCGAGGCGTAGTCGTTGAGCCGTTCGAGCGCGAGGGCGTAGTCCTTGGCTTCGAACGCGGCCGTGCCCTCGGTCAGCCCTCGCTCCATGATGCGGGCGACCTGCGCGCGGTGCACGACGTAGGCGCCGCCGGCGGCTGCGCCCGCGATGGCCGTCATTCCGGCGAGGACGAAGAGCCGTTTCTTTCCTCGTTTCGTCATCGATTCACCCACCGATCATGCGGGCCAGCGTCTTCCAGATGATCCACAGGTCGAGTCGCCAGCCCTGGTTCTGCACGTATTCGAGATCGTACCTGATCCACTCCTGAAAATCGGTCTCGGGCGCGCGCGTGCGGCGCACCTGCCAGAGCCCGGTGACGCCGGGGCGCACGCTGAGTCGCGCCTCCCGCCACGCGGGGCAGTATTGATTCTCCTTGTCGGGGCTGGGGCGCGGCCCGACGACGCTCATGTGGCCCGCGAGAACGTTGAGGAACTGCGGGAGCTCGTCGAGCTGGAACCTGCGCAGGAACCGGCCGCAGCGGAGGAGGCGCGGGTCGTTCTCGATGAAGAACTGCGGGCCGTCGGCCTGGTTCTTGCGCGCGAGCTCCGCCTTCATCGCTTCGGCGTTGCGGCACATGGTGCGGAACTTGAGGCAGGGAAAGTCGCGCCCGCCGCGTGTCTGTCTGGTGTGCGCGAAGAAGACGGGCCAACCGTCCTCGAGCATGATGGCCGCGATGATGAAGGGGTAGATCGGAAGGGTGGCGGCGAGAACGGCGAGGGAGAAGAGGATGTCGAAGGTGCGCTTCGCGGCGGGCCAGCCGGGTCGGCCGGGGAGTCTTGGGCGGAGGCGGAAGGCGGGGTTGAGGGCTTCGCTCCAGGGGACGGGGCCGGGGACGACGTCGCGGGCCTCGTCCATGGCGATGGCGGGGCCGATGACGACGGCGTTGTTGGTGAGTTTGGAGCCTGCGCCGAGCCATGCCGGGCCGACGAGTCGCGCCCCGGGGTCGATGCGGGTGGTTTCGTGGGCGAAGACGCCGGGCGCAAACTCGAAGACGCCCGGGACGGTGGCGCCGGGCGTCTTCCAGGTGCGGAGGAGGAGCGCGAGGCAAGCTCGTCGGGAGGCGCGGGAGGACGCGTCAAAGACCTTGCCGGAAGCGCGGTCGACGGCGGTGCGGTCTCGCTCTTCGCCACGCACAAGGGCATCGAGGGCGTCGCGTCTGGACGTGGCTTTGGCCCAGGCGCGCGCGACGTCGGGGTCCGCGCAGAGGAGGACGCGCGCGCTGTCGCGCATCGACGGGCGGTAGACGCGGCGGATGGCGGTGACTCGGCGCTCATCGTCGAGGAGGACGCGCTCGACTCCGGGCTCCTGGGATTCGTCGACGATGCGGACGCGCATTACTCGCGGCTTGAGCCACGCGAGCCGTTTGACCACGGGCGCGGGCTCGAAATAGACGAGCTCGTCGGGCTCGAGGAGAAGATAGAGCTCGGGTCCGGGGGACTCGATGGCGACTCGTTCCGAGCGGCGGACGACCTGAACTCCTCGGCCCGCCCACCAGCGGTCATGGAGCCCGCGAACGCTCAGCCCCCAGAGTGTCGGTGCATCCGCGGCCTGGCTCGCGACCGGCAACGGCGTGGCGCCCGTGTGAACGCTGGTCATGGAGCGCCTTCGACGTGATCGATCTCGTCGTGGCCTGAGCGGCTGGCGCCGATGGCGCGGATGAGCGCGCTCTCTTCGACCGGGGGAGCGGGCGCGAGGGCGGGCTCCTGGGCGGGCTTCTGATCGAGGCGCGAACGGATGGAGGCGTGGCTGACACTGCGGACGAAATCGGTTTTCGAGGCGCGGTTGAAGACAAGACCGGAGCAGACGGCGCCGAGCGTGGCCAGACGCGAGAGGCAGGCCTTCAGGATCTTGGAGTCCTGGCCGCGCGCGAGCATGAGGACAACGCCGTCGGAGAGCGCGGAGGCGAGGTTGCCCTCGATGCTGCCGAGGAGGGGGCCGGTGTCGATGACGACGACGTCGAACTCGGCGCGGCATTCCTGGAGAAGGACGTCGAGCCGATCACGTGAGAGGGCTTGCGCGTCGGCGGCATCGCCGCGGCCCGCTGGCAGCGCCCAGACATCGGGGAACCGGGTTCGGACGACAGGGCGGCTCGCGTTTGCCGATTTGACCGCATCCATGAGTCCTGCGGCGTCGCGGAGGCCGAGCGACTTGGAGAGGCCGCGTCCGTAGAAGTCCGCGTCGATGAGAAGCGTCCGGTGGCCTGCGGCGGCGAATGACATGCCCAGAGAGAGCGTCATGCTGGTCTTGCCGTCGCCGGGGGCTGCGCTGGTGATGGTGTAGACCGTGCCGCCGTCGTGCTCACGCGCTCGCTGGAGCTGGAGCATGTTGCGGAGGTGGTGGACGCTGGCCGCGGCCAGCTCCTCCTGCTCGGGATCGCCCACGGAAAGATCGGGAAGTGTGCCGAGGAGGGGCGCGGAGACCATCGCGCGCTCGACGTCCTCGATGAATCGGTACCGGGATGTGAGGAGCCCGTAGAGGAACACGACACCGACGGCGATGCCGACGCCGCCGACTCCGCCCGCGAAGGCGAGCGGGATTCGACGGTCGGTGCTCGGGACGACGGGAAGATCGCCGCGGGAGGCAACGGTGACGCGCCCCGGCTGTTCGCGGCGCTTCTCGAGGCGCATGGTGTCGAGCTGCTTGCGGGTGCGCTCGAGCTTGTCGCGCGTCTCGCGGACCTGGTCCTCGAGCGCGCTGATGCTGAGGCGCTTCTGGGCGAGCGCGACGGCCTCGCGGTTCACGGCCTCGCGTTGCTCGCTGAACTGCTTGCGCATGCCCTCGAGCTGCTCGAGAGGGGCCGTGCGGAGGTTCACGGTGTCGGTGGCCTTGGCTGCCGCTTGCGCGCGGAGCTGCGCGAGGCGCGCATCGATCTGGGCCCGGATGGATTCGAGCCGCTGGGTGATGGCGCGGATGGTGCGGTGCGCGGGGCCGTAGCGGGTGGAGAGCGATTCGAGCTCGGCGACCGCGGAGGCCTCCTCGCGCACGAGCGTTTCCAGTTCGCGGTCAGACGCGGACTCGACGATCGAATCGCCGATCTCGTCGGCGCCTCCCTCGATCTTGCCGCGCCGCTCGCTGATCGCGGTGTCGAGGATCGAGAGGCGCTTGTCGAGGTCGGCGATCTCCTCGATCTTGGTTTGATGCTGGCGGTCGAGGGTCTCGGACCCTGCGCCGTACTCCTGCGTGAGGGTGAGGATGTTCTGGCGGAAGGAGGAGAGCTGACGCTGCAGCTCCGTCTCGAGGACTTCGAGGGTGCGCTCGTCACGTGTCTGCGCAAGCCCGGTTTCCTCGCCGAAGATCTCCTCGTAGGACTCCAGCACCGCGTTGACGGCGCGCTGCGCGACTCTCGGGTCCTCGTGGGTGACGCTGACGTTCACGGTCTGCCCGCCGCGGCGGGCGCCGACCTGCAGCCGTCGTGCGAGCAAGGCCACACCGGCGTCTCCGGACGGCCAGCCGAGCTGACGGAGCGAGGATTCGCCCGCCGGGCCGGGGCGGTCGGCGAGCGCGCGATCACGGACGCGTCGGCTCTGGAGGTTCTCCGCCTGGAGCCCTACGTAGGATTCGAAGAGGGGCATGACCTTGTTGTCATCGCCGAAGAGACGATCGTCGGTCGGCGCGACGCGGATCATGCCCATGCTGGTGTACTGGGGCTCGAGCGCGAACCAGCCGGCGAGCATGCCGCAGAGGCCGAGCGCGGCGGCGAGCGGCAGGACGATGTGCAAGCGGCCGCGGAGCTGCCGCACGACCATGCGGACGGGGTTCTCCGCCGGCGCGGCGGGCTGCGCAACGTTGCCTTCGAGCATTCTCGGGGCCTGGTCCATCATGGCTCGACTCCCCGGGCGACCTCGCGGAGCGAGGGCTCGATCGCCCGCACAAACTCGCCGACGACTTCGCGCCTCTGCTCTTCGGTCATCCGTTCGCTCGTAAGGATCTGGACCTGCGCCGAGCCCAGGGTCGCGCTGGCGCGCCGCTGGGTCGCGCGTTCGAGATCGTCCATGTCCGGCGTGACGTGGCTCTCGCCCCCCGGGAGCACGAAGAAGTTCACGACGGACATCTCGCGCAGTACGCCGTCACGACGCTGCGTGAAGCGGTACACGCGCGCTCGCGCGCTCTGTCCAAGCAGCTGGATCGTCTCGTACGCGTCCGCGGAAGCCGTCTCCTTCCATCCGTGCGCCGGATAGCACACCGGCGGGTAGTGACCGGCCATATCGCGCACATCCCCGCAATGCACGAGCAACAGACTGACGTCCTCACCGGTCGCGGGATCGGTGTATCGACGCTGCATGAGCTTGTTGGGGCGCAGGAGCCGCACCGCGGCGGGCTGGGTCTCGACGTCGCGACCGAGCCAGGGACCGATGCGGTAGGGGATGCGCTCGATCGCGCCGGCGACGCGTTGGAAGTAATCCTCGGCGCCTCGCAGCGGCGGGGCGTCCATGCCGAGGCTGACGAGCAGCCGGCGCGCGGGGCCTGCGTCGATCCATCCGGGCAGGAGGCGGCTCGCCAGCGCGCTCAGGAGCACCGCGGCGGACATCGCCCCGGCCAACGCCACACGCCAGCCTGATCGGAATCCGCGGTTCATGCTCGTGCGCTCCTCGCGGCGGCGAACGGCGCAACCGGGACCTCCAGCCAGCGCAGCGTGGCCAGCACGGCCCACAGGATCCCGAGCGCGAGCCCGAGAACGGCCCATCCGCTGATGTCGTGGAACAGCTCGGCGGTCTCAAAGTCGGCGTACCCGTACATCAGCACCGTCGGGCCCAGACGAACGACGTTCACGATGAGCGCGACGATGGGGCTGATCGCAAGGATCAGCAACCGAACCCAGTTCCGCATCGGCGTCGAAAAAACGAACGCGAACGCGACGAGCCCGAGGGCGGAGACCATGCGCATCCCGTTGCACGCCTCGGCCACCGCCACGTCATGACCGTTGATCTGCAGGACGTTCCCGGCCACCGTGACCGGTTGGCCGATGAGTTCCATGATGAAGTGGGTGACACGCGCGGTCGCTTCCTGCAACGGCAACGCGATCTGGTGCCGGATCATGCCGGGCACCGGCATGAGGAAGGCGAGGGCGGCAAAGGCCGGGGCGAACTTCACCACAAAATCGACGCCGAGCACGGTGAGCGACGCGCCGAAGACCATCAGCAGCGCGCCGAAGTGCTGGAGAATGAGGTGCCCGGCGCCGAACCCGTACCAGGCGAGCGCCCAGCCGCCGATGATGACCGGCGCACCCCAGAGGCTCCATGTGGGAGAGGTGAGTCTCGCACGCTCGCGTCGGACCCAGAAGAGCCAGGCCGCGACCACAGGGGCAAGGAGGACGTGGGACTGTTCTTCGTTGTTGCGGACGACCTCGACGATGTCGCGCCAAACACCCCACGTGGCAGCGACAGCGAGCGCGACCAACGCCGCGAGAGCCATACCGTCACGGAACCGCCATGCCCGACGCCTGATCACGCTCGATTCCGCTCCATGCGCTCTTGCCGACCTTCCATATCCCGAACTACCCCCCTTGTACCGACGATAGCATCGACCACTTCCGCGCCCGCCTCGACCCGGGCTCCGGGGCACACGACACTCCGGACGACCAACGCCCCCGCGCCCACCATGGCGTCGCCCATCACGATGGAATCCTCCACGTGCGCCCCGGCGCCGATGCCCGCGCCCGCCCCTATAACGCGAAAGACCGCGCCCGCGTTCGCGCCGCCCCCCTCAATCGTGCGCACCTCGTCGAGATCATCCGATCCCGTCCAGCCTGCAGCCGTCATCCCGGCCCTGACAAAGCCCAAGCGGGATCGGAGCGGGAGTGCGCCGCGTCCAGAAAGCGTGAGGCCTCGCACGTTCCCGCCGGTCGCCCGCACCCGATCCAACCATTGCTCCTTCATGTCCATGAAGCCGACCGCCGGCGCGAGCTTGAGCGCCGTTCGGCGGAGCGCAAACACGCCCGCGGGAGACTGATCGGGATTCACGCCGACCGTGACGTCCGCGCCTCCCACTTCGTGCGCGTGCAGCAGCTCGGTCAGCCCGGAGGAGATCCACCGGCCCGCCTCGCACACCAGCACCTCGGCGTCATCGGAGACATCCTCGGTGGCGTCGCGCGCAACGCCGGCCGGGCCGCGGTACGAGCCGGAATCGACCACCTCGCGGACCATGACGCCGTCGTGCTCGCCGAGTTCGCGTGGCGAGGGCGTCTGACGGTTGTGCGCGACACGCACTTCCCAGGGGCGGCCGGTCTCGCGGAGCGCGTCGATCCAGAGGCCCAGCACGGTGCGCTCTCGCGTCAGCCACAGATCGAGCACGCTCATCCCGCTGGCCGCGGTGAGCGGTGACGACTTCAGCGCGCCCGCGAGCAGCACGCAGACGTTCGTGGGGCTCGTGCGCGGCTCGCTCACCCGTGTCTCACGCTCCAGGGGAATCCGGCGAGCGCGTCGTACGCGCGGCGCTGCTCGTCTGGGTTCGCGGCGTCGTACGCCTTCGTCACGTAGTAGAACAACCCCGCGGGCTCGTGTCCCACGGTCGCGGCGCCGTGCCAGAGCGTGGGCGGGATGACCACCACGCCGGGCGCCTTCTCGCCCAGCACGTGGAGCCACGCCCAGTTCTCACCCTCGCGCTGCACGCCGACCTTCACGTGGCCACGGAGGCACATCCAGAAATCGGTCTGGTGCTTGTGCCGATGCCACGCCTTGATCACGCCGGGGTATTGCACGGAGTAGTTGACCTGCCCTTCGGGGGTCATCACGCCCTGCAGCTGGTTCATCATCGACCACCCACGATCGTCCGCGAAGAGAGTCGCGGGAACAAAGACGGGCTCCGACTCCGCGAGCGCGAGCCTGTGCGCCTCGCCCGGCCCCTCGCGACACACACGCATCTTGCGGGTCTCAAGCGACATCTCTCGTTCCTTTCCTGAGCGTGCTCGGCGTCAATCCCGACTCGCGGAGCGCATCCAGCGCCGCAAGCCCCTTCGCGTCCCACGTCTCGTTGCGCACTCGGCTGCGCTGCGTCTCCGCGTCATTTCCCTGCCTGAGCGCTTCCTCGATCGCTCGCGCGAAGGCCTCGCTCCCCTTCGCTACATGCGTGTGGCCCTCGTAGCGCTTGAGCTCCTCGAACCATGTCGTGACCACAGGCCGGCCGACCGCGAGGTACTCCTTGAGCTTCACCGGATTGCACCCCTTGATCCATTCGCTCTCGTTCCACGGCATGAGCAGCACATCACACGATGCCATGTATCGCGCGACCTCCTCGTACGGACGCTGTCCGAAGAACCGCACGTTGGGCAGATCACACCAGCCTTCCGGCAGCGAGCACGCGCCGACCATCATGAAATACACGTGCGGGAGGCGCTTTGCCACATCGACGAACAAGGGCGGGTCGAAGGTGTGCGAGTCGATCCCGCCCACGAACCCGGCTCTGGGTCTTGGCATGCCGACAAGATCGAGCGGCTCCGCGCCCGACACACCGGCCGAGGCGAACCGCTCGTAGTCGACGCCGTGGTCGATGTAGACCGCGCGGCGGCACTCATCACGCTCCTCCTCGTAGAGGAGCGTGGCGCAGAAGACGGTGAAATCGGCCGCGTCCTTGAGGCGAAGGTCGTAGCCTTTGATCTCCTCGGGATCGACGCCGCGAAATCGCTCGTAGCGGTCCGTGCGCTGGTAGACGACGCCGACCTCACCGAGCCGCCCCACGGCTTGTTCGCCCGGAGGGCAGGCGACCCAGACGAGCGGCTTCCGTATGCCGAGACGCTTGGCCGCGCGTCGGACCATCAGAGGCATGACGCGTCGTCGCGCAACGCCGCCGAACCGGCCCGGAACGCTGAACGGGCTGAAGACCCAGAAGTTCGGGCGCGCCTCGACGAGCCCGCGGCGCAGGCTCTTGAGCTTGCGCCGGACACGGGTGAGGAACATCCGCCCCTCCCCCACTCTCGGCACGCGCATGCCGATCGAATTGACGTACAGCACGGGCACGACGCGCGAAAGCTCGCGCATCATCTGCATGTCGTAGTGGCCGCGGTTGTGATACCACCAGTCCTCTCCCCCGAAGCAGATGACGCCGTCGAACTCGCGCAGCGTCGGCGGCGCGGCGACACCACCGCGTGCGACATCTCCCCTCGCCTCTGCGCTCGTGCTCAGCACGCCTCCGTCCTCACGCCCTGACCAGCCTCTCTCCCATCGTCTTCTCATACTCCCGCAGGGCGTCCCGCGTGTCCACCACGAGTTTCGCGTTGGCGGCGATCACGCCCCAATCGAACGCCGAGTGCGCGGTCGACACGAGCACCGCGTCGTAGCGCTTCACATTGTCGGGGGTGATAGCCACGCTCTCCATCTTGAGGTCGTGCCGGCGGACGCGCGGCGTTGTGGGCACGTGCGGGTCCGAGTAATCGACGTCGGCGCCGAGGTCCTCGAGGAGCGTGATGAGCTCGAACGATGGGCTCTCGCGCGTGTCGTCGATCTCAGCCTTGTAGGAGAGACCGAGCACGAGAATCTTCGATCCCTTCACCGCCTTGCCCTGACCGTTCAGGGCGAGCGCGGTGCGGTCGACCACGTAGTGCGGCATGCGCGTGTTGACCTGACCGGCGAGCTCGATGAAACGCGTGGTCTCGCCCACTTCCTTGGCCTTCCACGTGAGATAGAAGGGGTCGATCGGGATGCAGTGCCCGCCCAGCCCGGGGCCCGGGAAGAACGGCATGAACCCGAAGGGCTTGGTGCTGGCCGCGCGGATCACCTCCCAAACGTCGATGTCCATCTTGGTGAGCACCACCTTGAGCTCGTTGACGAGCGCGATGTTGACCGCGCGGAAGATGTTCTCCAGCAGCTTGGCCGACTCGGCCACCTCGGCGGTGGACACGGGCACGACCGTCTCGACGCCGCGCCGGTACAGCATCGAGGCGAGCTCCGTGGAGCGCGGATCGCAGCCCCCGACGAGCTTCGGCGTCGTGCGCGTGTTGTGCGACTTGCGCCCCGGGTCCTCGCGCTCGGGCGAGAACGCGGCGAAGTAATCCTCTCCGAGCTTCATGCCCTTGGCGCGATCACCCGCGGCAGAGAGCATCGCGGGGATCATGTCGTTGCGCGTCGTGCCGGGGTACGTCGTGGATTCGAGGCAGATGAGCTGCCCCGGACGGAGCGTCTTCCCGATCGCCTCCGCCGTCTTCACGATGTAGGAGATGTCCGGCTCCTGGTGCCGGCCGAGCGGCGTGGGCACGCACACGATGATGGCGTCCGCCTCGCCCAGCCGACCCATGTCCGTCGTCGCGCTGAAGCGCGCGCTGCCGGAGAGGTCCTTCACCATCTGGTCCCCCAGGTGCTTCAGGTAGTTCGTGCCCGAAGCAAGAGCGTCGATCTTCGACGGGTCAATGTCGAAGCCGAGCACGCGCAAGCCGCCCTGGTGCAACGCGTGCGCCAAAGGCAGCCCCACGTAGCCCAGACCGATAATGCCGGCCACGGCCTCACCCGACTCCAGCTTCCTCTTCAGCGACTCATACGCGCCCATGCACGCACCTTTCTTCTTCTCGGACCGCCCCGACAGGGGCGGAAAGACTACCTGCCATCGATGAACGCACGCACCGCCTTGAGCAACCCCTCCGACGCGCGCGAGCCGATCCGCTCACCCCCCTTCAGCGTGCCCAGAGCGTCGAGCTTCTCGGCCAGTTCGTTCTCGTCAAACGCCACCGCCACCCTCCCCTGCTCCAGAAACCGCTCCGCCGTCGCCACCTGATGATCGTTCCGCGTCTCACGGAGGTCCCCACGGCGCGGCATCACCAGGATCGGCTTCCCCAGCTCCAGCGCGGTCAGGATCGACCCCATCCCCGCGTGGGCCACCACAACGTCCGCCTCCTGCACGGCCTTCTTGAACTCCTCCGGCGCCAGAAACTCCACCCAGCGCGCCCTGCTCGGCTTCCACGAATCCGGCCCGACCTGCGCAAGCACGTCGTCCCGCCCGCGCGCCTCCGCCCACGCATCCACACCCTTCACCAGCCGATCGAACGGCATCTGCGCGCCCACGGTGACAAGAATCACAGCACGGCCCCCTCGAACCGCGGTCCGCCCTCGCGCGCCAGGTGCGGCCATTGCGTTAACCACAAGTTCACAAACTTGCCCGCCTTCTCACCGCTCAGCGACAAATGCTCCACATTCGCAATCGAATCGATCCAGCACACGCGCGCGCCGAGCATCTTGCCCAGACGCACCGCGAAGAACCCGGGCGCCGCGCCCGTCGTGATCACCACGTCCGGTCGCTCGCGCACCAGGATCAGCAGCACACGCAGGGCCTGCAGCACGAGGAGAAACTTGTTCCAGCGCGTCGCGTCGTTGACGACATAGAACCGGGCGCCGCGCGCGATATCCTCCGCGACGTCGCTCCGATACGCCTCGCGCACAGTGGCGAACGCCACGTCACAACCCTCGAACGCCGGGCGGAGCCGCAGCATCTGCACCCAGTGCCCGCCCCCCGAGGCAACACACAGCACGCGCTTGTGTTCACGTCCGCTCATGCGAGCCCCGCTCCTTCCATGACCTCACCCAGCGTGACGACGCGCCACCCTTCCTCTTCCGCAAGCTCCAGCAAACCGGTCGTCACACCCATCACGAATTCCGCGCGCGCCTCGGCCCCTGCGCCCACACGATCAAAGTCATGCAGCAGCACCACGCCCCCGCCCGCGCGACGCACACGCTCGATCGTGCTCTCCACGCTCGGCGCCGTGTCCCACGTGTCGCCGCTGTCGAGCGTCCACCAGCCCACCCTCGCGCCGCGCATCCACACCTCCGCCGCGGTGAGCAGCGTCATCTTCCCGTACGGAGGGCGGAACAAACCGTTCGCGCCCACCCACGTCATCAACGTCTCGTACCCGCGCGCCACGTCGCGTCGCGCCTTCCAAGGCCACGTCTTCCACGCATTCAGATGGTCGTGCGTGTGACACCCAGCCTCGTGCCCCTCCGCTCTCACACGATCCGCCATCTGCGGCGAATCACCGGCACGGCTCCCCAGCAGAAAGAACGTCGCCCTTGCCCCGCGCGCCTTCAACACATCGAGCACCCGCGCGGTCAGCGCCGGCCCGGGCCCGTCGTCGTACGTGAGCGCGAGCGCATGCCGCTCCGCGCACCACCGGCCCATCCGCCGCACCGCGCGCCATCGACCGACATGCGGCGAGACATACGCCGCACCCATCAGCCCCAGCGCACCCAGGATGCCGAGCGTCCACATCATCAGCGCAGACGCTCCGGGAAGCCCTTGGTCACCACCCAGCTCTTCACGAGGCCCTTGAACTTCTCCCCCCACACGTCCGCGCCGGGGAAGGCCTCGCACAACTCGTGCCGGCGCATCAAGCGAACCTCACGCACGAGCGCCCACGCCTTCTCCGAATCCGGCTCCGGCCCGCGCCAGCCGCACCGACGACGACGCAGCAGCGCGACACGCGCCCACTGCGGCATCCATTGCCAGCCCGGCACGTGAAAATGCGGCTCGATCGGGAACCAGTAATTCGGCGTCTGCACCCAATACGCCTTGCCGATCCGCGCCACTTCGCTCGCCATCTTCCGCTGATTCTCCAGCGTGAAGAGGTGCTCGATGACCGAGTTCGAGAAGACGACGTCGAACGAGCCGTCGGCGTACTCAGGCATGCTCGTCGCATCACCCGCCCGCGGCTCGATGTTCGCGTGCCGCTGCTCCGCCGCGCTGAGATTCACGAGGACGATGCTCACGCTGTCGCGCCCAGCCCAGCCGCGCTGCTCCCAGAACTCCGTGGTGCCGCCGACGTCGAGGATGCGCACCGGCTTGGGCAGCGGCTCCATGAGCCGCTCGAAGATCGCGAACCGACGCGACCGCATCTTGTTGGAGAGCGAACCCGCGTCCGACACGTCCGCGACGCCACGCATTCCCTTCACGATCTGCTCCTTGTGCAAGCCGCGTCCGCCTCACGCACGCGCGCCGCGATGTACGCCATGTCCCGCTCGTCCAATCCCTGATGCACCGGCAACGCTACCACCGATCGCTTCAGCGCACGCGCCTCCGGAAACGCCGCGAGATCCATCCGCGGGTGCCCACCGGACCACCACGCGATCGCGCTCACGCCGCTCCCTTCCAGCCGCCCGAGCACGCCATCACGATCCTGCGCCACCAACGGAAACACGAGCGGACACACGCGCGCCGGCAGCTCGTCGAACAACGGACGCATCGTCCCGAGCTCTCCGAGGGCTCGTCCCAGCGCTCCGTAGTTCCTTCGCCGTGCCGCACGGACATCCTCTCGATCCACTCCCCGGAGCAGCCCGAGCGTCACGCGTGACGCCGCGCGCCCCCCGTCCTTGCCCGCATCAAAGAAGTACGCGCTCGGCATGACCTCCGCGTCCGACGCCGCATGCCTCCCCCTACCGCCGCTCTTCGTCCGCACCAGCACGCTCGGCGTCCAACGCGCACCGACATGCTCGAGCGACCATCTCCCCCACGCCCGTCGCACCATCCGCGCGGCCTCCTTCCCCACACGCTCGCTCGGCGCCGACTTCCATGCCCCCCCACCATCCGCGCGCCCTAGCCCCTCACGCAGCGAGAGCGCCCCCCCGTCCGCCACCGCCAACGTCTTCGTCAGACTGAACACCGAGACATCACCCGTCAGCCCCGTCGGTGATCCGTTCTCATGCTCGCTGAACAGCGAGAGCGCGCAGTCCTCGATCAGCGACCACCCACGCGATGCGCACAAGTCACGCGCCTTCGCCAGATCCTGCGGCCATCCGAAATAATGAATCACGTACATCGCTCGAACACGCTCACCCCCGCGCTCCGCCGCATCCTCAACGTCGATCTCGCCCCTCGCCCCCGTGCGATAGAGCACAACCTCACACCCCGCCGCAAGCAGCGCGTCGATCTCCGTGCCGCAGTGATACGCGGGCGCGAGCACAACATCACCCTTGCACAGACCAAGCCCCCGTACACCCGCCTCGATGGCCGTGCGGCATCGGTGCGTCATGGTCGCCGCCCTGTCCTTGAACTCCGGCCATGCAGGCGCTGCGCCGCCGAACGCCCACGCGCGGAGCATCTTGATCGCGCCCGCCCCGCCTGGCCCGCACTGACGGAACGTCTCGTTCACAGCCTTGCGCGCGCCCAGCCAGACCACAGAGGCCGAGCGCCCATCCCCACCTTCGGCGCGTACCTGATCCGCCACGCGCGGTAATAGAGCAGGTGCGTCACGCGCGACCACCAGAAGAGCAGCCGCATGCGCCGTCCGCCCGAACCACGCGCGATCCCGACGACGCTCCGCATCGCGTACTCCTCACCGCCGTGCTTGAGCTTGTACTCATACCGCCCCGGCCCGGCCTCGATCTCGCGCACGCCGCGCTCGATCAACGCGCCGATCAACTCAACCAACCCGACGCGACCGAGCCCCAGCTTGTCCCACGGCTCGCCCACGCGCCGCGCGGGCAACCGCCAAAACCCCCGCTCGCCCCACGTCAGGAACCACTCCATCCCGATGACCTCTCCCCCGACCTCCAGGCTCACCAGCCCCGCATTGCCCTCTCGGCTCAGCGTCCGCACCAGCTCCGCGCTGAACTCGTGCGAGCCGCGCCAATCACCAAAGTGCCCCGCACGCCCCTCCGCGCGCCACTGCTCGCCGTGCATCGTCATGAACTGCTGGAACACACGCTCAAGCTCGCCCGCCTCCGTGATCACACGCACCTGCAGGCCGCCCATGCGGTCCAGCTGGCTGCGGTCGCGCCGATAGTTCCCGCGCTGCCGCTTGTCGAGACCGGACAGATACGCGTCGAACGTCTCCGGAAGGCGAAACACCGTGTGCGGCCCACCCTCGAGCACCCGCGCCTCCCCCACCGCTTCGCCCCCACGATCAAGACCCTCACGCGCCGCCTCCACCCAGCCCGATTCGCCACCGAGCGCCCCAAACACCACACCGTCACAGCGCGCCTCCCGCATCAGCAATCGCGCCGCGCCCTCGACAACCTCGCCCCGCCGCTCAGCAGCCACGGCCGGCCGCGTCACGACAATCGTCGAATCAACGCCCACCATCCGCGCGATCCGCGCCCGCTGCCCCCACAAACCGCGCTTCTCGACGAACATCGGCAGCACGCCGACAAGCGCCCCGTCCGCGCTCCGAGCCTCGAGAATCCACAGCTCCCCCCGCCCGTAGTGCGACCACCAGACCCGCCCCGCATCGCACGACGTGTAAACGTCCCCGCCGCACGACCGCGACAGCGCATCCCACTCGTCACGAATCGCGTCGACCTCGCTCCAATCGCGCAGCACGCGCCACACCAACGCGCCCTCCGCCCGCCCCGTCACGACCTCTTGCTCCACCTTCGCATCCGCATAGGTATTCACGTCGGCTTCTTCCCCGTAAGCAGCCACGCGAGCGAGGCCCGTGCAAGCCGGCGCCTTGCATGCCCCTCCTCACCCCCGGTCCACACGCCCGTGGCCCACTTGAGCGCCATGGCCAGCACGAACACACCCTTCGCGCACGCCCACGCGAGCACGCCGAAGTTCTTGCGATTGAACAGCAGCAGGCTCTTGAGCAGCTGCACGTACATGGGGACTCGGACCTGCGACGTGCTCTTGCCCCCGCCCTCCAGGTGCAGAATGCGTCCCGTCGGCACGAACACGCACCTCCAGCCGGCGCGCCAGAACCGGCAGCACCAGTCCGCTTCCTCGCCGTACACGAAGTAGTCCTCGTCCATCAGCCCGACCTGGTCCATCGCTTCGCGACGCACAAGCATGAACATCCCCGACACCACGTCCACGTCGCGCTCGCTCATCCGATCCCACCACATCAGCTCGGGACGTCCGAGCAGGCGGCTCCGAGGAAACCGCTTCTGCAGCCCCGTCTGCGAGAAGAACAGATTCAGCGGAGTCGGAAACGAGAAGCACGTCCGCTGGATGCGCTCCGGGCTCTCCCACACCTGACAGCCCACCACTCCCGCATCCACGCGCGCATCCGCATCCGCGATCGCCTTGTCGATCGCCCCCTCCAGAATCACCGTGTCCGGGTTGAGCAGGAGCAGATACCGGCCCCGCGCCTCGCGCAGGCCCTGGTTGTTCGCGGCCGCGAACCCGCGGTTCGTCTCGTTCTCCATCAGCTTCACCCACGGGAACTCCGCGCGAACCATGTCGCACGACCCGTCCTTGCTCGCGTTGTCGATCACGAAGACCTCGTGCGATGCGCGCGTCTCCTTCGCGATCGACGCAAGGCACCCGCGCAGCAGATCACGCGCGTTCCAGTTCACGATCACCACCGAGACGTCCATCGTTTCACCGCCCAACGATCTTTCCTCTCGCCGTCGCGCCGCGCGACGCGGCCGTGGAGCTCGCCATCCCTCCCATCACCAGATACGAGAGCAGCAACGGCGGCCCGTAAAGCCCCACCGACATGCTCGCCGCCATGAGCGAGAGAAGCAACGCGCCCATCGAGAACCACAGCTCTCTCTGCCCCGCGCCCCCCTCACGGAACGCCCGCACCACCCTCGAGACGCACAGGATCTGCAGCGCAAGGTACAGACCCAGCCCGAGCAGCCCGCCGCTGATCGCCATGATCACGTAATTGTTCACCACATCGACATGCAACCGGCCGTCGATCATCTCGCCCCAATGGTGCGGCCAGTCGCTCCCCACACCCACCGCCCAATACTCCCCGATCCGCGACGCCGCGACCTCCAGCAGCCTCGTGCGGTACCACGCCGTCTCCTGGCTGATCGAGATGTAGTCGATGAGGTTGTAGAAGTGCCGGTTCGAGGCAAACTCGAGCACCAGACACATCGCGATGAGCATCATCAGCGCCGGACGGATCAGCGAACGCATGTGGAAGAACGCGCGCAGACCGACGAACACCGTCAGCGCGAGCATCGGACCGCTCGACAAGCTCGACAGCGTTCCCGCCACGGCCGCGCACACAGCCGTCAGCCACATCGTCATCGACGGCGCGAACCGACGCAGGGCGATCAACCAGCCCATGATCACCGTCATCGCCACGCCGAAGTAAATGGCGTGTCCCGTCGACGCCCGGGCGCGCAGCAAGCCGTACCGGTACTCCTGACCCTTGTCGAACCACGCGCCCCCCGACAGGTCATACAGGCGTTGGTACAGATACTCACCCCCCACCGCCTCAACACCCCCCACGACTCCCATCACAAGCGCCGTCACGCCGAGCGGCCAGAACAACCCGCGCCACGCCTGGATGTCCGTCAGCGCGAGCCGCGCAACGAAGAACATCAGCACCGTGTCCATGCCGCGCCCCACGGCGTACACCGTCTCCGATGCCTCCGAGCCCGCCAGCACATGCGCCAGGACGTCCCACACCCACCACACGAGCACGATCCACTCCGCACGCCCGAAGCGGAAACCGGGACGACGCCCCATGAGCAGCCGCACGAGAAAGACGATCGCAATCAATCTCGGCGCCGA
This sequence comes from Phycisphaerales bacterium, assembly GCA_050174775.1. Lineage (GTDB taxonomy): Bacteria > Planctomycetota > Phycisphaerae > Phycisphaerales > UBA1924 > CAYPGJ01. The sequence continues at coordinate 33,873 of JBFXJP010000003.1, read as the reverse complement.
CATCTGCGCCAGCCCCATCGGGATGCGCATGTACTCGGGCCACAGGAACATGCTCATGACCAGCACGCCCAACGCGCGTCCGGGCCGCAGCGTCAGCACGCACGCCGCGCCGAGGAGCGCCACGATGATCGTCATGGCCATCACGCGCCGCGCTTCCCCTGCGCCATCGACCGCTTCCACCGGTACGCGCGCTCGCCCGCCCGGGTGACGACCCCGCGCCAGCCCGTCGCGCCCACCTCGTACGGACCCGCCGCCTCAACCTCCACACCCCCCATCCCGCTCTTGAACTTGTACACGCCCGGGTTCGCCTCAGCGTCGATCCCGCCGAGGTCATACCAGCGACACCCGCTCGCCTTCGCGCGAAGCATCACGCTCCATTGCGCGAGATACGCGGCCTTCGTCCTGCGGCCCACGTCGTTCGACGCGCCGAGCAGATACACACTCGTCTTCCCGACATCACACCCCACGTGCCCCGCAGCGTCCTCCCCTCCCGCGCGCACGATCGACACAACGAACCCGTCCCCATCCTCAATGCGCCCCTGCACCGCCGCAAAGAAGGACGCGCCCAGGTCCGCGTCGAACCCCTTCCGCTCCCGGATCTCGTGGTACATCCCGGTAAACCGCTCGAACAGCGACGCGGCGCTCCCCGTCTCCACCTCATGCTCCTCGCGCTCCGCGGCGTTCAGGCAGTTCCGCCACTTCTGCGCAAGTCCCGCCCGCAGCTCGCTCTCCTCCCGAGCCAGATCAATCAGGATCGTCCTGTGTCGCGTGGACGACGACGGCGCAAAGCCCTCCTGCTCGTACACCTCAGCCTGCGCCTCGCCCCACCCGGACTCCGCAGGCGCCGGAGACACCCGCAGCGTCAATCCCATCCGGCGCGTATACCGCTCACGCAGCGCGCGCAACGACCACACCAGCGCCTCGCGCGCCGCCTTCACATCCCCCCCGCGCATCACCATCGGCCCGCCCGACACGTACGCCACCCCCACCCCCACCACCGGCGCACGCTTCACGCGCACATCCGCCAGCCCCACTACCTGCCCCCCACGCTCCAGCCGCACGTGCTCGCTCCGCGCGCCGAGCCGAGCCGCGCACGCCTCCCCGTACTCCCAAACATGCCGGTAGTTGTAGTCGTCGTGCTCACGCGCACGCGCCGCCCACTCCGATCGATCCACCGCGATCACGCCGCACTCTCGACTCAAACCGCTCATCTCCACCGCTTCGCCATCAGCCTCGCCCGTGCTTTCAGCCGTTCAAGCGCCGTGGCCCGACACTCGATCCACCCGCGCACATCCTCAACACTGTCCCCACGACGCACCGTGTGCCGCGCACACACGAACTCTCGCTCGTCCGCGCTCCACCGATCACTCGTGTACACCCGCGTGAACCCCGCGTCACGCAACGCCCGCACCACGCGCCGGTCGTACGACCCGAACGGGCACGCGGCCTCCTCGATCCGCACCCCCACCTTCTCCTCGAGCGCACGCTTCGCCCCCACCGTCTCCTCCCGCAACGCCTCGTCCGGAAGCCCGCGCCACGCCACGTGCGCCTTCCCGTGACTCCCGATCGTCATCCCCCTCCCGACCATCTCCCGCGCCCACTCCGTGCGCACGAACCCCTCTCGATCCATCCGATCCGACACCAGAAAGAAGCGCCCCGTCATCCCGCGCTCGCGCAGCGCGGGAAACCCGATCTCCCAGTCCGACGCGTTCCCATCGTCGAACGTCACCACCACCTCCCCGCGCCCGCGCACCAGATCGAGCACCCCCTCATACACCCCGCGCGACACCCACACGTCCGCCTCACCCTCCTCGAGCGCACGCCCGGGTTCCCCGATGCCGTGGAACGTCAGCACGATCACGTGGCCGTTCCCTGCTCCGCGCGCGCCCCCTCCCACTCCCGCACCTCGACACGCTTCCGCAACCCCTTCCGACCCATCCGCCTCCACGTACCCACCGTCGAACGCAGCTTCTCCGCGATCGTCAGCTCGCTCCACCAATACCGCCACATCGCGAAACCCTTGAACCTCGCCGTCGGCACGCCCGCCACCCGCGTCGCCCACATCCGACCCGCCACCGCGCCGCGCCCGCCCAGCAGATTCGGCTGGCTCCTCGGCAGCAACGTCGCATCCTCACGCTGCAGCGCGATGTACCCCGCCTCGGCCGCCTCGCGCACGATCCGCTCCCCCAGCGCCGTCCGCGCCACGATCAGCGAACTCCCCGCCTCACCCTCCTCGATCTCCCGATACCACGGGTCCCCCACCGCGATGTCCGCAAACTCCCCCGTGTGATCCGGGCACACATAGCACCGCCACTGCCGATACCGCTGCAAGAACCCCCACGACTCCGCGTACGTCATGCTCGCTTCGCGCGCCTCACCCCGCGCATCCTTCCACCGCACGCGCCAAAGCCCCGGCCAGCCGTTCCCCCGATACCGCACGCTCTCCACCCTTCCCGCCGTCTCCGGGTCCTCCACACCCACCTTCTTCAGCAGCTCCAGCGTCCCGCGCACCGACGGCGCCCCCGCGCAGAAGAACGCGATCGTCACGCCCAGCTTCTCGTCCAGCCCCGGACGCATCTTCCGCGCCCGCTGCGCCCCCGCCACATCGCAAGGCTTCCCCACGAACACACACTTCCCCGCGCTCTCCTCGATCATCCCCAGCCCGTCGCACGGGCTCGCCGGCGCATACCGCGAGCCCGTCCGCGCCAGCAACTCCTCGCGCGTGCGGCTCATCACCGTCTCGTTCACGAGCGGCGCATCCTCCCGCGCCGCCGTGTGCAGCACCCCCGACATCCCGCCCCTCTCAATGCAGTACAGCGCCAACGCGCTCGCGGCGCCTCCGCTCGACCCCGCCCACCGCAACGCCCCATCCCCGGCATGCCCCTCCCACACACGACGCACCGGCCCCCACCCGGCGATCAACTCCCCCCGCAACGCCGGATCCGTCGGATCGAACGTGTGCTCCAGCGACGCGCCCGGGCACGCGCGCAGCGCCTCCTTCGATCTCGGGTCGCGCTCCTCCCCATCCACAAGCGGTCGCTTCCCCCTCTCCACATCCTCCACCATGCGGATCTCGTCCGGGCTGAGATACGCGCACGCCCCGCACCCACTGCACAACTGCCGCTCCGCAACCTCTCGAATGCTCAGCACCGGCAACCGCATCACACCCTCACCGCCTCCGCGCTCCGCGCCGCGTCACGCAACAACGGGTGCTGCGCCGCATCGCTTCCCAGCTCCCGCGTCATCCACCCCATCTCCCGCGCCACCTCCCACACCGGCCGCTCCCACCACCGGCTCCCCCGAACCAGCTCGCACGTCGATTCATCAAACCGCATCCGGATCACCCGCGCCGGATTCCCCCCCACGATCGCAAAGTCCGGCACGTCCTTCGTCACCACCGCGCCAGCCGCAACCACCGCGCCCAATCCGATCCGCCGGCACCCGGGCGTCACGATCGCCCGATCCCCGATCCACACGTCGTCCCCGATCTCCAGCGTCACCGACTCGATCGAGTCGCGCTCCAGGTACCCCAGATTCGCGTTGTAGAAGAACGGGTGCATCGACAGCCGACCCATCGGATGATTCCGCTCGAACACGCGCACGCCGTCCGCGATCGACACATACCGCCCGATCGACGAGCCCCGCACCAACGCGCCCGGCACGAAGCACAGGCTCCCGTACGAGTACGCCCCGATCTTCACCCCGTACCAGCGCTCCATGATCCCGCGCGCCGTCGCCGACCAGAACGGCCCCCCCTCCCACCTCAACGCCGTGCGCAGCGCACGCCCGCGCAGCCGCGCCGTCCCCGCGCATCTCTCCAGCACGCCCGCCAACGCGCAACGCCGCAGTTCCCCGCGCTCGCTCACGCCGATGCTCCGTTTTCCGCCGCGCCCCCGTCCACTCGACGCACACGCGCCCACAACGCACGCGCCTCCGACGCCACCCCCGGACACCACACAAGCATCGCGCCGATCAGCGCCATATACGCCACCGCGCCGAACACGATCCCGCCCGCAAGCCCCAGCCCCCCGATCGTCCGCTCCACCACCAGAGCCGCGCACATCACCCCCACCGCAAGCGAAGAAGCCCACATCGACGCACGCAAACCCACGCCCTGCCGCGCACGCAACCGAACGCACGAAGCCACCAGCGCCATGCCCTCACCAAGCACCCCGGCGAGCGCGATCCACCACACGTCCGCACGCTGCCACGCGGCCACGATCACACCCACCAACGCCGCGCACCGCCACATGTTCCCCACAGCCGAGTTCATCGTGTCCCCCCGCGCCATCGCGGCCAGCGTCGGCCCGATCCGCACGATCCGGATCGCGAACATCACGCCCAGCAACCCCACCACCGCGCCCGCCGCCGCATACTCCGCCCCGAAGAACGTCCGCATCACCCACGGGCCCAACGCCGCCAACCCCACACCGGCCGCCCCGCCCAGCAACGCCAACGCCTCCACACTCCCGCGCACACGACGCTCGAACACCACAGGGTCACCCTGCGCACGCGACAGCGGCGGCAGAAACGCCGACGACGCCACCTTCGCCACCAACTGCGTCGGCGTCGACGCCAGCATGAACGCCGCGGCATACAGCCCCAGCGTCGCCTTGTCGTACGCCACGCCGATCACCGTCTGATCACCCTGGAACACGATGAACATCAGCGCGCCGTTCAGCATCAGCGGCACACAGAACAACGCGATCCGCCGCGCCGACCCGCTGTCCCACCCCCACCCGTACCGGCTCCCGCCCCACACGTGCGTCAACGCCGTCCACGCCACCGTCTGCGCCATGATCATCCACAACGCCGCGGCAAACGTCCCGAGCTGCCACGCCAGCACAACACCCACCACCAACGCCACGCCCTGCGACCACAGCTCCGCCCACACCGTCGGACCAAAGCGCATCTCACGCTGCGCCACAAACACGCCAAGATGCGACAGCCCGCGGATCACCGGCACGATCGCGATCGCCTGATACGCCCACAGCGCCTGCGGCGTCTTGAACGCCCACGCTGCAACCCACGACAGCCCGAACAACACGCACCCCGTGCCGAGCCCGCGCAACGCCTGCAACGCGTGCGCTGTGCCCAGAAACCCCTTCTCCGCGCCGTCCTCGGCCTGCACCACCTGACGATCCGCCGCGAGCGTCGTGATCGAGTCCAGCAGCGTCAGCGTCACCCAGAACGTCGCCACCACCCCCCACTCGTCCGGCCCCAGCAGCCGCGCCACAAGCACGTTCTTCACCATCTGCAGCGCCTGCGCGCCGCCCTGGCCCGCGCTCAGCACCGCCACCCCACGCGCCACGCCGCGCCGCACGCTCACGCGCGCAACGCCCCCCTGCCGGCCCCGACGAAATCACAGATCGCGCCCATCTGCTCGCCCGCGCGCCCGAGCACGCCCGGCAACGCCTCCCCGAGGCTCCCCCGCGCACGCTCACGCCCCTCGAACGACGTCCACAACGCCTCCACCAGCTCGTCCGTCCCCAGCGCGCGCGGATCAGCCACGTGCTCACCCTGCCCGCACGTCTCGAACACGCCCCGCGTCTTGTCCGAGTACGCGATCGCCGCGGTCGGCACGCCCGTCGACAACCCCGCGATCGTCGAATGCATACGCGTCCCGCAGAACCACCCCATGCGCGAGATCAGCCACTTCGCCTCACGCGGATCATCCAGCCCGGGCGCCACAGCGACACGCCCCTTCCCCACTTCACCCAGCCTCGCGCGCAACCGCTCGCACGCGTCGTTGTCCGACTCGTAGTGCCCGGGCGGGGAGATCACGTGCGGCATCAGCACCACCCGCGCATCGCTCCGCTCCAGCACGCGACGCACGAACCGCTCCACCGCCTCCCGGTAGTCCGCGCGCAGGCCGTACTGCGCGCGCCCGCCGTCCTCACTGAGATAGATCAGCCCCGACACGTTGAACCCGATCGTCAGCCCGCCATCCCCGCCGCGCGCCCACGTATCCACCCCGCGCCCCAGCTCGGTCCCGGGCTCGCGCACCCCCATCACGAACGCCACGTCCACACCCGTCCGATGCCGCGCCGGATCAAACTCCGACCCCAGCAGACCCCGGAGCACCTCGAAGCTCCGCTCGTCGCGCGCCCAGCACATCCCGGCGTGCCGAACGATCCGCTCCGCCACCGCGCGCGACGCACTCCCCTGGAACGGCCCGTACGTCTGCGGCAGCAGCACGAGCGGCGCCCCCGCCCGAAGCGCCGCCAGCTTCACCCACGCCACGCTCGCAAACCGCCACGCCCCGTAGAGGTCCGTGAAGCTGTCCCCCCCACTGATGTCCAGCACCGCATCGCTCTCCAGCATCGCTCGCGCCGCCGGGTTCCCCAGCCCGCCCAAACGCATGCTCAAGTCGATCCGCGCCATGCTCTCGGGCCGGTGCCACCGACGTGTCCGCACCGCCCCCACACGCAGGCACCGATGCCGCGCCCCCCCCTCCTCGAACCACCACTCCCGCTCGCCCCGTCCGAAATCCAGCACCGTCACGCGCGCACCCGGCAACCGCTCGTACAACGCACGCAACGCACCAAAGCAAAGCGCCGACACACCGAGATTCCCGGTGTCCGGCGCGGCGCCCGCATACACAACGCGTGGCCCTGTCGTGTCACTCATGCCTGAGCACTATCGCCGATCCGCTCACGGCTGCAACGCGCCGATCGCTCGCGCCGACTCGACCCGACGACCCTGAGCATCGATGATGATCACCGGATTCGGCATGCGGTTCCGCAGCACCGTGCCCGTCGAGCGGAAGTCCCCGCCCGAAGCGTTCGCGAACAGCTGCGCCGCGGAGCCGCCGGCCGTCGCGCCCGTCCCCGCCACCATCGCGGCGTACGAGGTCGAGTCGATGAAGTGGTTGTTCGTCGCCCACAGCGGGTCGGACGCGCGGGGCGTCGTGCCCGCCACCTGGACGATCAGCTTCTGCATCACGCAGTTCCGAACGTCGAAGTTGCGGATCGTGGTCGCCTCGCCGTGGCCGCCGCCCGAGTTCGGATTGTCACGGACGATCACCGGACCGCCCAGCATCGTCATGTTCCACCACAGCACGTGGTTCGCCGACGGGATCCACTGAGCCGTGTAATCGGGGCTCCGGATGTCCACCAGGTAGTTCACGAACGCGATGTCCGTCCAGTCCGGACCCTTGCGGTGCCCGGTGTACCCGATGTGCCAGCCCTGGGAGACGCAGTCAATCGCTCGAACATTATAAACGATCACATTATTCCAGCCCGTTTCCGACGCGTGTAGTTGGACCACGTCCGCGTGGAAGTCGTACCCGTCCGGCGTGCGGATGTCGCGAGCCGTGCAGTTCACGACCATCGCGCAGTTCGTGAACGTGTCGTCGCCCGTGGACTCCACCGTGACGCCGCGCACCATCTGCGCGCCGATCACGCCGTACCGGCCGCTGATGATGTGCGAGTCCGTGAAGTACATGCCGCCGGGGAAGGACGCGATCGACGCCCACTTCATGTCGGTCACGCGATCGCGACCGAGCATCTTGCAGTTGTCGATCCACAGCATCGGGGACGTGCCCGTCGGAACCGCGTTGTCCAGCTCCGTGGACACGATCGTCACGTTCGACGCGCGAACGCGCTGCGTCTTCAGACCGCCGCCCGTCGAGCTCACGATCCGAACGTCGTCGCGCGACACGCCCGGAGCCGCGCTCACCGTCAGCCACCGGTCACGCGTCGTCACGTTCCCGATGTACTGACCGTTCGCGTTGTAGCCCGCGCGGCCCCAGTCATACTCACCAGGCAGCAGGTACACCTGCCCGCCGTCAGCAATCCCGTTGTTCGCCGCGCCGATCGCGAACGCCGCGCGGAAGATCGAACGGTACGGACGCTCACGCGTGCCGTCCCCGGCGACGTCGTCGCCGGTCACGGAAACGTAACGCTCCGTCGAAGGCAGCTGCGAGCGGCTGTTCGCGTACACAGGCAGCACGCCCAGGTCGCGCGGCACGCCGACCCGCGGCACGGCCACGGCGCGCACCTCCACCAGACCGTCCGGGAAGTCCGACGCCCGCAGCGTCGCCCAATACTCCCACACGCCCGTGGCCTCGTTCATCCGCATCTCGTTGGTCGCGACCCACGCCCCGCCGTTCGCGGAGAACTCGACCCGATCGATGCCGTTCATGTGGAACGCCACGACGCCGACGTTCAGCTGACCGCTGATCGTCTGGTTCGGCACCGTGTCGAACCGCGCGATCGCACGCGCATCAGCGCCGCGACCGGACCCGACCACCGTCGCCAGCGGCGCGGGGTTCGTGCCGGGGCCGGGGCCTCCGCCCGGGATCACCAGCGTGTACGTGCTCCCGCCGCCGGACGTACCGCCCGAAGGAGCGCTCGTGCTCGGAGGCGTCGAAGAGCCGGGAGTCGCGCCGCCCGGCGCGGAACCGCCCGGGTTCGACCCGCTCGATGAACCGCCGTTCGTCGAGCCGCCCGGAGGAGTGGCGCCGCCCGGCGTCGACCCGCCAGGCGTCGAACCGCCCGGCGTCGTCCCACCGCCAGTGCTCGGCGGCTGGACCGACTGCTCGATCTGACGACGCAGCATCGCCACGTTCAACGACTGACCCGCGCCGCCCATCGCGCTCAGCAGCACCGACAGGTCGTGACCCGTCCGCGCGCCGTCCCCGTTCACGTCCGCCGCCGCGACGATCGCGGGGGGCAGCGTCTGAGGCGCCACCAGCGCCGTCAACCAGATCATGACGTCCTCCTGGCTGAGACGGCCATCATGATCGAAGTCCACACGCTCGTCGTACCAGCCGAGGCTCGCCGCCTCGCTCCACATCGCGGAGAAGTTCAGACGACCGTACGCCTCCGCGCCCATCGCGCTCGAGAACACGCCGATGTCGTGCCCGCTCAGCCCGCCGTCCCCGTTCAGATCGAACGGACGCAGCGCCGACATCGGCAGAGACTGACGCCCCAGGAAGGCCCGAAGCCATTCCACGACGTCCCGATCGTTGACCACCCCGTCCCTGTTCAGGTCGGGGCTCGCCGCGCCCGCCTGACCCATCACAGGAGCAGCGCACATCACGCCGCCCGCAATCGCCGCCAAAGCGCCTAGACCACGACCCATCCGAGCATTCCAATAACCCATAAATCCAATACCTCCTTCGCCGACAAATTCCTGGTCGGCACAGAGGCATCGGACACACGCATCGCCCGCCGCACATCCGACGTCGCGCATCGCGAGTTACACGCACGCTCCCAACGACTGCGTTGGATCCAACGAACAGCACGCCCGCGCCGTTTCCCACCCCACAACAATCACTCTGCTTGCTTGACAGCACGCGATCTGTTTCCACACGCCACATCAGCGACCCACCGCCCGGGTTCTCGGACCAACCACGCTTACACCAACCTACGCCCGAAAACCAGGCATGGCACACCGATCGGAAATTTTTGCGCATCCGGACGTTGAGTTTCCGGGCTTCGCCTCCGTCGCGCGCAGATTCACGCCGACCTCGCCACGCTCGCCCGCTGTACCCCCGTCACAAACCCAAACAAATGCCTACTCAACAGGGTCGACGACCCCGGCATCGATCTCCAGGCTCACGGCCTGGGCCAAGGCCTCGACGCACAGAATCAATCGGTCGTCACGGCCCTTCGATTCGATCACCCCCTCGATCCCGGCGAAAGGACCGCTCCGAACCCGGGCCCGCTTCCCTTCCTTTAAGTACGGGTACGGATCCAGCCCGCCCCCGATCTCAAGCACACGCCTGATCTGGGCCAGCTCCTGGTCCAGCCTGACCTGATCGCGCACCTCCACGATCTGGATCACGCGCCCGGATGACACGGCCTGGTACGCGGCCTCAAGTTCGCTTCGGACAAAGACATACGAAGGGAACAGCGGGGTTCTGGTCTCACGTCGGCGGTGTCCGTAGTGGCGAACCCGGCGCACGAGCGGGAGGTAGTGGGTGTGTCCGCCCGCGTCGAGGAGGTCAACGACGGCCTTTTCCTGCCTGGGCTTGGTGCGCAGCACGCGCCACGCGTTGTCGAGACGACAGAGGGGGGAGGCGGGGGGTTGGGCGGGTAGGGGTTGGACCGACATGACAACTCCGCGATCCGGAATCCCGCCTGTGTTCGGGAGTCCGGGCGCCCATCATCGACGAGTCGACGCCGGGGGCTGCATCCGGGAATATCGGCGTTCGTACGCCGCGGGTCGCGAGTTCGTTCGGAGATGGGGTGAGGGAGTGACCTTGATCTGTCCGGGGGTGTGGAGAAGGCGCCAGATCCTTTGCCTTGGGCGTCAAAGTGGGGTATGTTTAAGGGCTGTACGACGTAATGTGGAGCTGGGAGAGAGACTCTGGGTAATCCAGGGAGATGGCCGTGGGACGCACGATGAATAGATGGACGATTGTTCTTGGCGCTTCGCTCTGCGCGTGTTCGCTCGCGCGTCCGACGGTGCTGGTCCAGCCGGTTTTCGAGCTGGAAAACATGGTGTTTTTGACGAATCCCGGATCGGGGTCGATGTTCTCGGACGTGCGGTTTGAGACGCCTGGGACGTGGATCTCGCAGCCGCCCGCGGCGTTGCAGTCTCCGATTCCGGCGCCCCCTGTGGTGCTGAATCCGAAGGGTTCTGACGGGGGTTCGCCGTACGGGCTGGGCTCTGAGGGCCGGCCGGTTCAGCCTCCGACGCCGCTTGGCGGGCCGGGCGGTGGTGATCCGGGTGGGACGCCGGTCCCGCTTCCTTCGGGGTTTGGGTTGGGCGTGAGCGGGATGCTGGCGATGGCCGCGGCTTCGCGTCGTCGTCGGGCCTGATCCCACCATTTCATGCGTATTTGTGCGTCGCACGGGGCTTGTGACGGTGTCGGTGCGCGCGCCGGATGCATGGTCGCCGGTTCGGGGGGGCAAGCATGTGCGGGGGGCGTGCGCACGGGGATGTCACGGCTGGTGTTGGTGCGCGCGGGTGAGGCTCGAGGGTGGGGTTGTATGCGCACGGGCATCGGACGCACAGAAGTGCGTGTTGGCCGAGGAGGCGCAGATCAGGGCGGCGCGCGCATTTCCGGGGTGATATGGAGCGGGTGGTGAGCGGGTCGGAGCAGCCTTGTGCGCGCGCCGACATCGAAGTCGATGACGTGGTGATTGCGGATGGCGGAGTCGCGATCTCTTGTGGCGGCGGTGGAAGAAAAGTGGGCTTGTCGCCCCAGATTTGGGTGTGGGGGGTTGATCCAGGGAGGGAATGCACTACTTTTGCCGCTTGGCTGTGTGTGGTCCGTCTTGACGAGAGACGGCGCGCGGCCGAGGCGCGCCGGTCTCGTATGTGTGATGGGCGCGGGTGTTTGGAGGAGTGAACAGATGAAGATTCGATTCGGGATGGTTGCGGCGGGTGTGTCGCTGATCGGTTGCGGCGCCGCGTTCGCGCGTCCGACTGTTGTTGTGACGAATCCGGGCGGGCTGCTGACGACGGGCGTGGGCGGGGCAGCGCAGGGCGACACGGTGGCGGCGGACACGTGGCTGCGTCGCAACGTTCGTTCGGGCTCTTCGGCGGGCATCACGAACACGTACGCGCGTTCGGGGAACGGCTCGGCGTTCTTCAGCGGCTCTGACGGCGGGAACTCGAAGGGCGACTTCGAGTACTTCTTCGGCGACACGACGGGGAAGACGCTGAGCAACATCACGTCGTTCGGGTACGACTGGTACCGGGCGGGCTCGAGCACGACGACGGCGCACTTCATGCCGGCGATGCGTCTGTACGTGGACGCGGACGGGGACATGAACACGACGACGGATCGTGGTTTCCTGATCTTCGAGCAGGTGTACAACGGTGCGACGCTGGCGAACGACACGTGGCACAGCACGGACATCTTCAACTACTACGGGGCGGGCCAGAGCGCCGACCTGTGGCAGCGCCGGTTCTCGCCGGGCACGACGATCGAGCAGTACAACACGGACCTGCAGGAGTGGATCGCGGGCGCGTCGTTCTCGGGCGGTCTGGTGTTCAGCGGGAGCAGTCTGGTGTACGGGCTGTCGTTCGGGATCGGCTCCGGCTGGGTGAACACGTTCGAGGGCGCCGTGGACAACGTGCGTCTGGGTTTCGGCGGGAGCGAGACGACGTGGAACTTCGAGACGGACGGCGTTGTGCCGCTGCCGACGGCCGCGGGTCTGGGCTTTGCGGGCCTGGGTCTGATGGGTCTTCGTCGTCGTCGGTGAGACGGACGTCGAGTTGCGTTGATGATTGAGTGAAGCGCCCGGCCGAGATGCCGGGCGTTTTTTTCGTGGTGGGAGCGGGGTAGGATCGTGGCAATGAATCGCGGGGAGTCCTGATCGCACCGGATGGGTTGCACAATGACAGAGAACAATGTTGAAGATTCATGGAAGCATCTGTCCGCGGAGGATCGGAGTGCGAAGCTCCACCTCGACATCGACCGCCTGGAGCGGGATCTCGCGACATTGACACGCGACACGAACCCGGCGCAGTGGGCGAGGACGCAGATGTGTCTCGGCACCGCCTACGCGAGACTGCTGACGGGAGACCCCGAGACGAATTTCCGGAAGGCCATCGATTACTACGAGCAGGCGCTCATGGTGTACACACGGGAAACGCACCCCAGGGAATGGGCTCGCGTTCAGAACAATCTCGCGGGCGCGTGGTCGAGTCTTCCTGCGGAGGACCCTTCGGCGAATCTCCGGAATGCCATCGATTGCTGCGAGCGTGCACTCAGCGTGCACACCCTCGAGGAGCATCCGGAGGAATGGGCGACGATACAGAACAATCTCGGAAATGCGTGGTCGAGTCTTCCCACGCGAGAGCCGCTGGCGACCTTCGGAGCCGCAATTGCGTGCTACGAGCGAGCGCTGGAGATTCACACGCGCGATGCGCATCCTGTGCATTGGGCTGAGACGACGCTGAATCTTGCGCTCACGGAGGCGTGTCTGGCGTGGGTCGACAAGGCGAATCGGTGCGAGCATCTGCGGTGTGCCGTGGCGGGCGTGCTGGCGGCGTTGGATGTGCTGACGGAGGAAGAGTTTCCGTATGAGCACTCGTTTGCCATGGAGAAGCTCGGTCTTCTGTTTCAGGATTATGAGATGGAGGGGTGCGGCAAGGACTTTCCGTTTGATGACATCGAGCCGGCGGGGTGAGTTGTGCCGAGATGCGGTGCAGGGGGCTTCGCCCCCTTGCAACCCCCGAGTACACCCGATGACGAGGGGCGTAAGGAAGATGAGCGCACCGATTTGCTTCGCAAATCGGTGGCACGGAGTCGCGGGGGAGGATCGGGAGTGAAGCGCCCGGCAGCGATGCCGGGCGCTTTTACTTGGTGGCGCCGGCGCGGCGGAGTGCGCGAATGAGGGCGAGGTCGTTGAGGATGATGAAGAGGATGAGGGGCGGCATGAGGACGATGCCGGATACGGACCAGGTGTAGACGCCAGCTATGAGCATGACGAAGGAGAGGGCGAGGATGGCATAGGTCTGGATGGTCAGGCGTGGGGTGCGGGCGGCCTTGTTGAGTCGGAGCAGGGAGGAGAGTTGGAACAGGCCCGCAAGGAGGGGGGTGAGGAACTGGAACGCGACGAGTGCGGTGATGAACCAGAGCAGAGGGATGAACTCGCCGTCAGGGGATATGGCGTCGGCGATTCGTACGGCGGAAATGAAGAGGACGCAGGCGAGGGAGGCGCGATAGGTGAGCGTGGGCACGGGTGCGCGAAAGCGAAGGCGCGGCGCGAGCAACGCGTAGAGGGCCGGCACGAGCGCGAGCAGAGCGAGCAGGTCCATTGCCGGCCCGGGGAGGAACAACCACGCGAGCGCCCACGCGAGGACGCACGTGTAGCAGATGGCGTGCAATGCATGGCGCGACGCGAGCACAGTGTTTGCGTTTGGGGATGGGCGCGCGGGGGGTGAGTCGGGAAGGGCGTGCGCGATGGAATGGCCTTGGACCATCGAGTGAAGAATGTAGCCGGGTTGGTCCATGATTGAAGCGGACAACGTGATGATGTTGGGAGAGCGGAGGAGTGCGCTGTGCAGGGGGCTTCGCCCCCTTGCAACCCCCGAGTACACCCGATGACGAGGGGCATGGGAGGATCAGCGCACCGATTTGCTTTGCAAATCGGTGGCACGAAATCACGGGGGAGAATCGGGAGTGGATCGCACCGATTTGCTCTGCAAATCGGTGGCACGGAGACACGGGGGAGGATCGGGAATGGAGCGCACCGATTTGCTGCGCAAATCGGTGGCACGAGGGCAAAGGTCGATCTGATGAGATCGGCGCGGAGGTGGAGGCATAGGGCTCTGCGAGGCGTGGTAGATGGAGGAGCGATGCGCCCCCGGTGGAGCCTACTCCCTGCCCGCTCCCAGACGAGGCCGCGTCTTGCTATGACGCGGAACGCGCTCCGGATTGACGAGTTTGGGTGCGCGAGCGAAGAGCCGAGGCATAGAGGAAGAGAAGAAGAAGGACATGGAGCCCTCACCCTGCCCTCTCCCAGGCGAGGCGCCTGGGAGAGGTCGCCGAGGTCGCGTCTCGTTATTCGCGCGGGGTGCGCGAGTGGTGTGCTCACACGACGGGGGCGGGCGGCGAACTGAAAGGCCGATCGGCACAGATCGCGGGCGCTGCTGTTGGCATAGCGCTCTACGAGGCAGAGTAGAGAGGGAGCGATGCAGAAGCCCTCTCCCTACCCTCTCCCATTCGCGAGGACACGAATGGGAGAGGTGGCCGGCGCCGCGTCTCGTTCGTCAGGCGTGTGATGTTGCGGGCGGCATGACGGAGCGGGCCCAGACGCGGCATTCGCGGGAGAGTGTGTGGTTGGTGGTGAGGATGAGGAGGAGCGCCAGGGGCGCGATGAAGATCCAGAAGGCGCCTTGGAAGAAGAGGCCGGGGATGATGAGCGCGAATGCGAGCGCGAGGAGGATCATGGCGCGCGGCGCGAGGGAGGGTTTGTGTGGGACGGAGCGGAGTGCGTCGATGGTGACGAGTTGGAGCTGCGCGGCGGAGGCGAGGAAGAGCATCTGGAAGGGGATGACGAGGAGGTAGGAGACGGGGTTGGGGGCGGCGAGGAGGCTGTGGAACCGTGTGGTGGAGGGAGGGATGAGGGGGATGGCGGCGGTGAGGGCGGAGAGGGTGAGGAGGCCGAGCATTGCGAGGAGGAAGGACGTGGAGGCGGCGCGGGAGAGCATGCGCGTGTGCGGGAGGCGTGCGTTGGAGAGGAGTGCGTGTGCGGCCCAGAGTGCGGGCGGGATGGGCGCGAGTGCGGCGAGTGGTGCGGGGATGAAGAAGGGGGCGAGGCTTGCGGGGATGGCGATGAGTGATGTGGTGGAATGAAGGTGGTGGCGGCGGGCGAGTGTGTCGAGTGCGCGGGCGAGTTGTGTGGAGGCGTCGGTGGAGAGGGGGAGTTGGAGGGGCTCGTGGCCGCACTCGGGGCAGGGGCCCTGGGGTGGGAGGATGTGGTCGCAGGCGGGGCACTTGAAGCGTCGGACGGGGATGAAGTGGGCGGGCGCGGTGGCGCGCGCTGCGTTGATGCGTTCGATGCGTGGGTGAGGGGAGTCGACGGCGGCCAGCGTGAGGGTGAGCATGGCGTTGTTCAGGATAGGTGATGCGCGTGGTGAGGAGGCGGGCGGGAGGATGGAACCCCCCTCCGGTTCCCACTTCGTGGGAACCACCTCCCCCGCGCCTGCGGCGGGGGGAGGGGTTGTCACGGAGCAAGCGGACGGTGGGGGGAGGGGTTTACGACTGAGGCGTGCTTCGGCGGGTAGTCTGTTGGGTGTATGGCGAGTCCACTGGTGTCGTTGATCATGGGTTCGGTGTCGGACTGGGAGACGATGCGTCACACGGCCGAGACGCTGGAGCGGCTGGGTGTGATGTATGAGGCGCGGGTGGTGTCGGCGCACCGGACGCCGGACCTGTTGATGGAGCATGCGGCGGGGTGCGCGGCGCGGGGTGTGGAGGTGGTGATTGCGGGGGCGGGGGGAGCGGCGCACTTGCCGGGAATGGCCGCGAGCAAGACGAGACTGCCGGTGATCGGCGTGCCGGTGGAGAGCGCGGCGCTGAAAGGGATCGATTCGCTGTTGTCGATTGCGCAGATGCCTGGGGGGGTGCCGGTGGGGACGATGGCGATCGGGAAGGCGGGGGCGATCAATGCGGGGTTGTTTGCCGCGGCGATATTGGCGAACAAGCATGAGCGGGTGAGAGAGGCCTTGGAGAAGTTCCGGGCGGAGCAGACGGCGAAGGTGTTGGCGAATCCGGACCCCCGCCCCCGGAACACTGACGGCGGTCAGGGGAGCGGCGGGAGCGTTGAGGGCGCGGGAGCGTGAGTGCGGCGAACGAGTTGGCGTGTTTGGGCGGGGGGCAGTTGGGGAGGATGCTTGCGCTTGCGGGGGCGGAGATGGGCGTGCGCGTGCGGGTGTTTGATGAGGATGGGGGCGCGTGCGCGGGGCAGGTGGCGGAGCTCACGGTGGGGAAGTTCGGGGACGAGCGCGCGGTGCGTGAGTTTGTGCGGGGCGCGGGGTGTGCGACGTTCGAGTTTGAGAATGTGGCGAGCGGGGCGGCGCGGGCTGCGGGGAAGGAGGGGCGCCTGGCGCCGAGCGCGCGGGCGCTGGAGATCGCGCAGGACAGGGCGGAGGAGAAGAAGTTTTTCAATGGGTTGGGGATCGGGACGGCTGGGTGGGCGTGCGCGGGGAGTGAGGAGGAGCTGCGCGGTGCGCTGGAGACGGTGGGATTGCCGGCGATCGTGAAGACGAGACGGATGGGGTATGACGGGAAGGGGCAGATGGTGGTGCGGACGGTGGAGGAGGGTGCGCGGGCGTGGAAGGAGTTGGGGCCGAGCTCGGCAAAGCATGGCGGGTTGATCGTTGAGGAGATGGTGGGTTTTGCGCGCGAGGTGAGCGTGATCGCGGCGCGGGGGTGGGATGGGGAGGTGAGGGTGTGGCCGCTGACGGAGAACGTGCACGGGGGGGGGATCTTGCGGGCGTCGGCGGCCTTGACGCACGTGGGTGAGGAGGAGTGGTGGGAAGCGCGGGGGATCGCGGAGAAGGCGCTGAAGGAGCTCGAGTATGTGGGGGTGTTGGCGATTGAGATGTTTGAGGTAGAGCGCGGGGGGGAGGCGCATTTGTTGGTGAATGAGATGGCGTGCCGAGTGCATAACTCGGGGCACTGGACGATCGAGGGGGCGGAGACGAGCCAGTTCGAGAATCACGTGCGTGCGTGCATGGGTTGGCCGCTGGGGAGCACGGGTGGAGTGGGCGCGAGCGTGATGGTGAATCTGATTGGAGAGGTGTTGGAGGGGGAGAGGTTGCGCGCGGTGATGAGGGTGGAGGGGGCGCACGTGCACTTGTATGGGAAGGCGGGGCGCGCGGGACGGAAGGTGGGGCACGTGACGGTGCGGCGGGGGAATTTCGAGGAGGCGAAGGCGGGGGCGATGGAGGTCGGGCGCGTGGTGGGCGCGGCGGAGTGGGTGGAGCGGTTGCGCGGGTAACCGCGGACGTAGAACGAGAAGGAGAACGTGATGATGCAGCGGCGCGCGGTGATGAGGGTGTGCGTGGCGGCGGTGGTGGTGCTTTGTGCGCGCGGGCCGTGGGCGCGGGGGCAGGAAGTGGAGCTGGCGGAGCTGGTGGTGGTGAACGCGAACGTATGGACGGGGGATGCCGAGCACGCGCGCGCGGAGGCGTTGGCGGTGTCGGGCGGGAGGTTTGTGTTTGTGGGTGATGAGGCGGGGGCGCGGGCGTATGTGGGGGAGGGGACGCGGGTGGTGGATGCGGGGGGGAGGCGGGTTGTGCCTGGGATGGTGGATGCGCACACGCATCCGGTGAATGCGGGTTTGCAGCGGCGCGCGGTGGATTTGCGCGGGGCGAAGAGCCGAGCTGAGTTGTTGGGGATGGTGCGCGCGGAGGCGGGGAGGAAGAAGGAGGGGGAGTGGGTGTTGGGTGCGGGGTGGAGTTCTGAGGGGTGGGAGGATGCGCGGAGGCCGAGCGCGGAGGAACTGGAGGAGGCGGGCGGTGGGAGGCCTGTGCTGCTGCGGCGGATGGATGGTCACATGCTGGTGGCGTCGGTCGGGGCGCTCGAGCGCGCGGGGATCACGAGGGATGGGCCGGCGGACCCTGCGGGGGGGAAGATCGGGAGGAGGGAGGGTGGCGCACCGACGGGTGAGGTGTTTGATGAGGCGATGGGGATGGTGGAGGGGCTGGTGCCGGACGTGAGCGCAGAGGAGACGAGGGCGCTGGTGCGGGAGGCGCTGCGCGAGGCGAACTCGTACGGGGTGACGGCGCTGGGGGCGATCGAGACGGAGCGGGGGTTGGAGGATGTGTTGGGGGCGATGGATCGCGCGGGGGAGCTGACGGTGCGCGTGCGCGGGACGGTGTGGAGCGATGCGGGGACGGTGGAGGAGTGGCGGGAGGTGCTGGAGTGGACGCGCGCGCATCGCGTGCTGAGCGGGAACGTGCGGCTCATCGGGTTCAAGGGGTACATGGACGGGTCGCTGGGGTCGCGGACGGCGTGGATGTTCGAGCCGTACCTGGATGACGCGGGCGATGCGCACAACTGCGGGATGGCGCTGGCGATGGCGGGGAATGGGGATTTGAAGACGGTGATCGAGATGGGGGCGCGGATGGGGCTGCAGCCCGCGGTGCACGCGATCGGGGATCGGGCGAACGCGACGTTGTTGAATTGGTATGAGGGGTTGGGGGAGGCGACGAGGCTGCGCGTGCGGGCGCGGGTGGAGCACGCGCAGCACACGCGCGCGGAGGATGTGGCGCGGTTCGCGGGGCTGCATGTGGTGGCGAGCGTGCAGCCGCTGCACAAGGCGGATGACGGGAGGTATGCGGAGCGGAGGATCGGTGCGGAGCGGTGCGCGACGAGTTACGCGTTTCGGGAGATGCTGGACAGCGGCGCGGTGGTGGCGTTCGGGAGTGATTGGCCTGTGGTGTCGGTGAGTCCGTGGGAGGGCGTGTGGGCCGCGGTGAGCGCGAGGACGCTGGACGGGAAGGAGTTCGTGAAGGAGCAGCGTGTGGGAGTGGAGGAGGCGCTGCGCGCGTACACGTCGAGCGCGGCGTGGGCGCTGCACAGCGAGGGGGAGTTCGGGGTGATCCGGGAGGGGATGGGGGCGGACTTCGCGGTGCTGGACCGGGATGTGCTGGAGGTGGGGGCTGAGGAGATCAGGGGGACGCGGGCGGTGCTGACGGTGATGGAGGGGAGGGTGGTGTGGGAGGGGGAGTGAGAAGTGCAAAAAGGGGAAGCCCCCGCCAAGGGGGTTGGCAGGGGCCTCCAGGGGGGTGGTGATGTGGAGCTGATCGGGATCGAACCGACAACCTCTTCCATGCCATGGAAGCGCTCTCCCAATTGAGCTACAGCCCCGAGTTTTTGACTCATCGGCGCTTTGGGGGGCGCCTCTGAGGGAAGGACTAGGGTAAGCGGGGAATGGCGGGGGTCAAGCGGGGGCATCCGGGGGGAGGGGGCGGAGGAGGGGGAAGAGGATGGCGTCGCGGATGGACTTCTGGTTGGCCAGGATCATGACCAAGCGGTCGATGCCCAGGCCCATGCCGCCGGCCGGGGGCATGCCGACCTTGAGGGCGTGGATGAAGTCGTGGTCGAAGGTGCGGAAGGTGGACTCTTCGTCGTCGGCGCCCGCGAGTTGTTGCTGGAACTTCTCGGCCTGCACGTCGGGGTCGTTGAGCTCGGTGTAGTGGGGCGCGATCTCGATGCCCGCGATGAAGAGGTCGGCGCGGTCGGCGAGCGCGGGGTTGTCGGGCTTGGGGCGCGTGAGGGGGGAGATCGCTGAGGGGTAGTCGGTGATGAAGGTGGGGCGGGTGAGATCGAGGGTGGGCTCGGCCACGTGCTCGAAGAGCTCGTTGATGACGAGGACGTCGTCGAGGCCTTCGTGCTTGAGGCGGCGCGACGCGACTTCCTTGCGTGCGCGCGCGGTGTCGGACATGGGGAAGCCGAGAGCCTTCTCGAAGAGTTGCGCGTAGGGGATGCGGAGGAAGGGGGAGCCGTAGTCGATCTGGGTGTCGGCGAAGGGGAGGCGGAGTTCTTCGGGTGTGGGGAGGGAGTCTTCGGGGGCGTCGTGGTTGGCGTTTCGGAGGGCGGTGAGGGTGGCGAGTTCGCGGGTGAGGGATTCGGTGAGGTCCATCATGGTGTGGACGTCGCCGAAGGCCTCGTAGGCCTCGAGCATGGTGAACTCGGGGTTGTGGTTGCGGTCGAGGCCTTCGTTGCGGAAGTTTCGGTTGATCTCGTAGACCCTGGGGAAGCCCGCGACAAGGAGGCGCTTGAGGTAGAGCTCGGGGGCGATGCGGAGGAAGAGGGAGATGTCGAGGGCGTTCATGTGTGTCATGAACGGTCGCGCGGCGGCGCCGCCCGCGAGGGTCTGGAGCATGGGGGTCTCGACCTCGAGGTAGCCTCGGGCGTCGAGCATGCGTCGTGCGCGCGCGATGAGTGCGGAGCGGAGGAAGAAGGTGGAGATGGTTTCGGGGTTGGCGTAGAGGTCGACGTATCGGTGCCGGTAGCGGAGCTCGGGGTCCTGGAGGCCGGCGTGCTTGTCGGGGGGTGTGACGAGTGACTTGGCGGCGAGGGTGAAGGTGTCGCACCAGAGTGTGACTTCGCCGGCGCGGGTCTTCATGACGCGGCCTTGGGCGAGGATGACGTCGCCCAGGTCGGTGAGCTTGGCGATGTTGAAGGAGTCGCCGTCGGCGTCGCGCTTGGAGACGGCGAGCTGGATGTCTCCGGAGTGGTCTCGGAGGTTGAACCAGATGAGCCCGCCGGTGTCGCGCCGCAGGACGACGCGGCCTGCGATCTTGGCGATGGGTCGGGCGTCGACGAAGTTGTCGTCCTTGGAGTGGTCTGCGTGGTGTTGATCGGCCTTGGGGTCGTGGAGTGAGCGTGCGGCGGCGAGGGAGATGATGTCGGGTGTGCGCTGGCCGTAGGGATTGACGCCCATGGCGGCGACGGCGTCGCGGTTGGCGCGTCGTTGTGCTTCGAGGTGGTGAACGTCGGTGGTGGGTTGGTCGGTGGTCATGGCGTGCGTGTGCATATGGGCATCGGCCATCGGTGATGGTACTGGGGGAGCGCGGGGGAGTTGGTGGTCGGCGCGGGGGGGCGCGTCAGGAGCGTGCGCGTGTGGAGATGGTGGGGGTTGCGAGGAGTTGGGCGTTGCAGAGGGGCGCGTTGGCGCGGGGGTGTTTTTCGAGGAGGTCGGCGAGGGTGACGCCGTTGAGGACGGAGAGTGCCGCGGCGATGGCTTTGTCGATGGTCTGGTGGAGTGGGCAGAGGTTGGGGCCGTGGGTGTCGAGGCCGAGCGGGCAGGTGGTGATTCGTTGGAGTGAGGAGACGGCGTTGATGATGTCGATGAGTCGGACTTCGGAGGGGGGTTTGTCGAGGGTGTAGCCGCCACCGACGCCTCGTCTGCCTGAGATGAAGCCTGCTGTGGAGAGTTGCTGGAGGACTTTGGCGAGATAGTCCTGGGGGACGGCTGTGAGGGTGGAGAGGGTGGAGGCCGAGAAGTGCTCGTCCGGGCGCATGGCGATGCAGACCATGGCGCGGAGTGCGTATTCGGTGGTTCTGGAGATCATGCGTGGGTGTGTTTCGGCGCGGCGTGTCTGGAGCAGGGCGAGTGTAGGGTGGCTGTGAGGGGTCTACAACCAGATCATGGGGAATGCGGCGCCTGTGGTCGATTAATCCCGGCGCGAGGCGGGATCATCTGGGAGCGCGGGATCGGGCTCGGGGCGGATGACGGCGGAGCGTGAGGAGGCACGCTCGCGCGCGAGGGCCTGCATGTCGGGCGCGGGGTCGTGCTCGCCGACGATCTCCTTGCCCAGGAGCGTCTCGAGCGCGTCCTCGAGGGTGACGAGCCCGATGAAGGAGCCGTACTGGTCGAGCACGATGAACATGTGCTGTCGGCCCGCGAGGAATCGTTCGAGGGCTTCGTCGGCGGGGACGTCGTCGCGGATGAACTGGACGGGGCGTCGGAGGTCGTGGAGGGTGCGTTCGCCCGGCTCCTCGCGCGCGAGGATGTCGAAGACGTCGCGTCGGTGGACGATGCCGATGACCTCGTTTGGGTTGTTGTCCTTGACGAGGGGGAGGCGTGAGTGTGTCCAGTGCTCGGAGTGTTGTTCGAGGCGCGAGAGGGGAAGGGAGTCGGGGAGGGCGAAGACGACGGAGCGCGGGGTCATGATGTCCCGGACGGGGATGCGGTCGAGTCGGAGGGCGTTGAAGACCATGCGGGCTTCGGAGGGGTCGATGACGCCGTGACGCGCGGCGAGGCGTGTCATGGCGAGGATCTCGTGCTCGGTGGGCGCGATGGTCTTCTTCTTGCCGACGATGTATCGCGCGAGGTACTCGGAGAGACGGACGAGGGGGTAGGTGAGGAGGATCATCGCGCGGATGACGGGGGCGAGGCGTGGCGCGAGGACGTCGGCGTGGGCGACGCCGAGGGATTTGGGGATGATCTCGGCGGCGAAGAGGACGGCGAGAGTGAAGGCGCCGGAGAAGAGGCCGAGCCATGCGTTGCCGAAGCGTTCGGCGACGATGGCGCCTGCGACGGCGGCGCCGATGGTGTTGGCGATGGTGTTGATGGTGAGGATGGCGGCGATGGCGCGGTCGATGTTGGAGCGGATGGCCTGGAGGAGGGCGGCGCCTCGCCGCTTTTCGGCGACCAGGGCGGCGACGCGGATGTCGGAGACGGAGTAGAGAGCGGCTTCGCAGAGGGAGCAGGCGAAGGAGCCGACGAGGGACACGAGGACGGTGAGCGCGAGTGCGAGCATTGTGGGTTCAGCGGGGGCGCAGGGAGATCGGGCGCGGCGTGAGCGCGGGGGCGTAGCGCGGGATGTCGGGGGTACAAGGGGGGGTGTCGTCGTTCACGGCGGCACGGGCCCGGGGGTTGGAATCAGTGAGGTGTAGAGCTGGGGATAGGGGTCGGGAGGGGGTTGGAGGGGGGGATTGTAGGGGAACGGGGAGGGTTAGGGTGTGGGGGCGGGGCGCTCGCGGATGGAGCGGGTGAGGGCGGCGATGTCTTCGGGGGAGGTGTCGAAGGAGCACATGAGGCGGGCGAGACGCCAGCGGGCGGGGCCGAAGGTGTAGAACTCGTGCCCGTGCGCGAAGAGGTGATCGATCAGGGGCTGCGGGAGCTGGACGAAGACGGCGTTGGCCTGGGTGGGGAAGGAGGGGTGGAGGTCGAGGGCGCGGAGGGCGTCGGCGAGGCGGGCGGCCATCGCGTTGGCGTGGGAGGCGTGGGCGACCCAGGCGGCGGACTCGAGGACTGCGGCGAACTGCGCGGAGAGGAAGCGGTGCTTGGAGAGGAGGTGGCCGGCGCGCTTGCGCAGGAAGGGGAAGTCGTGCGCTGCGTCGGCGGCGAGGGTTGGGGTGTGGGGTTGGGGGAAGAAGAGCACGGCCTCGGCGTGGGCGAGGCCGTTCTTTGTGCCGCCGAAGGAGAGGGCGTCGAGCCCGGCGTCGATGGAGAGCGCGCGGGCGGCGTCGTTTGCGGAGATGTGGCGTGCGTGGGCGACGTGGGCGACGGCGTTGGCGAAGCGGGCGCCGTCGCAGTGGACGCGGTAGCCCAGGGCGTGCGCGGCG
Organism: Phycisphaerales bacterium; assembly: GCA_050174775.1. Classification (GTDB taxonomy): domain Bacteria; phylum Planctomycetota; class Phycisphaerae; order Phycisphaerales; family UBA1924; genus CAYPGJ01. The sequence goes on along the minus strand of JBFXJP010000003.1, from coordinate 10,376 downwards.
TCGCAGAGGTCTTTCAGTTGCTCGGGGGTGTACACCTCTCCGAACTCGGTGGGGTTGGAGAGGGTGAGGACGCCGGGTGAGGGCTGGTGGACGTCGTTGCGCGAGGCCGAGTCGGCGGCGCGGTGGAGCAGATCGACGGTGAGGAGGGAGCCCTGCGTGAGCGGGTCGGTGTGGATGGGGGTGACGCGGCAGTGGGTGAAGAGCTCGGGGGCGGTGGACTCGTCGTCGTTGAGGTGGGCGTGGTCGTGGCAGAGGATGCGCTGCCAGGGTTTGGTGAGGGCGGCGATAGAGAGGGTGTTGGCCGCGGTGCCGGTGGGGACGAAGAAGACGTGGGCGTCTGGGGAGAAGACGCGGCGGAACGAGGCGACGGCGCGGCGGGACCAATCATCGTCGGAGTAGCCCATGGCGTGCGCGACGTTGCAGTCCTGGAGCGCGCGGAGGGCTTCGGGGCAGAGGCCTGCGTTGTTGTCGGATCGGAAGGTGCGCATTCAGGCTCGGGGTGAGAAGGCTTCGGGGTTGATGACGAGTTTGACCTTGCGGACGGGGGCGAGGCAGGCGCGGATGAGTTGGGTCTCGGAGCCGGCGCGGAGGGCGCGGTCGAGCTCGAAGGAGGTCGGCGCGTCGGGGACGGCGATGGTCAGGGCGCCTCGGGAGAGGGTGAGGATGGCGGTGCGCGGCAGGAGTTGTGGTGGGCAGACGGAGGCCCATGCGTCCGCGGTGTTGGAGAGGCGTTTGCGGTCGCGTTTGAGGGTGGCGGCGGTGGCTTCGAAGAGCGAGCGCAGGTCGGTGTTGGGTGGCTTGCGGACGCGGTGCTCGCGGAGCTGCTGGAGGCGGAGTTGTGCGGCGCGGTCGTTCATGGGTTGGTGAAGTTGATGAGCGTGACGTCGTACGTGAGGGGGGTGTTGGGCGGGATGCGGGGCGGGCGGCCGGCGGCGCCATAGAGGAGCGAAGCGGGGATGGTGGCGCGGCGCCATTGGTCGCGGCGCATGCCTGCGATGAGTTCGCGGACGCCCGGGGGGACTTGGGTGAGGGAGAAGGTCATGGGTCCGTCGCGGACGATGGCGTGCTCGGCGAGCGTGGCGGGGTCGGCGTCGCGGGTGGTGTCGATGATGGTGGAGTCGGGGAGGGAGATGGTGACGCTCACGGTGACGGTGGCGTCGGAAGCGCAGGATGCGCGGGCGGGGTTGGTGAAGGACTCGTGGACTTCGAACCCGGACGCGGCCTTGTAGGTGTTGAACGCTGGGCGCGTGTGCGTGCAGGATGCGAGGAGCGCGAGGGAGCAGAGGAGTGCGGCGCGGGTGCTCACGGGGAGAGGATACCGGGCGCGGGTGGCGGGATCGGCGTGTTTGCAGGTTGTGGAGTGAGTGTCGGATCGGTGGAGGTTTCGGGCGGGAGGGGCTCTGGTGGAGGCGCCGCGGGTGAGGGGGGCGGGGCGTCGAGGACGACTGTGAGGTCGCCGGCGGTGACGAGGATTCGACCGTCGAGCGCGGCGATGGCGACGGGATCGGCGCCGAGGGAGATGGATTGGCGCGCGATGAGCGCGACGGATGCGAGTGAGAATTGTCTGAGGGTGTAGTGGGTTGGGGAGGTCGGTGAGGGGGCGATGGAGTCGATGGTGAGGAAGGAGTTGGAGGTGACGACGGCTGGGAGGATGTCGGCAGAGGCGGGGCGTGCGTCGCGCGCGACGAGGTTGCCGGTGTGGTCGTAGAGGAGGATGGAGGCCGAGGTGAGGAAGGCCGCGCGATCGGGGTCGTTGGAGTTCGGCGCGGGGATGGCGCGGGAGAGGATGGCCTGGGAGAGAGCGAAGTCGTCGGTGGTGAGGAGGGGGGAGGTGCGTACGGCGCCGTCGTCCTCGGAGAGCTGCCAGAGGGAGGCCATCTCGTCGGAGACGACGATGCGTCCGGGGAAGATCCAGGCGTTGACGGAGGCGCGGAGTGGGAGCGCGTGGGTGCGCCAGCGCGCTTGTGCGGGTGAGGTGTCGTAGCAGAGGACGCCTGCGTCGAGGCCGAGGATGATGCGTGCGCGCTCGGTGACGCGGATCCATCGGGGGTTGGGTGAGGGGAGTGTTTCGCGGAGGATGGCGCGGCCGGTGCGCATGTCGAGCGCGATAAGCGCGGGGGGCGGCGCGGCGTTGGGGTTGTCGGAGTTGGCGAGGGTCTCGACGCCGGTGATTGCGAGGATGCCTGCGTCGGCCGCGACGTCGAAGACGGCGGGGATGGTGGTGTTGGAGGTCCAGAGGAGTTGGCCGGAGTGGAGGTCGAAGGCGGCGGCACGTCCGGATCGTTCGACGATGGCGAGGGTTCGCTGGTCGAAGGCGATGAGGAGTTCGGTGATGGGGCGCGGGGCGAAGGGTGTGGCGATCTGGATGGTGCGTTGCAGGGCGACCTGCGCGAGACGCGGGTCGAGGCGCGCCGCGTCGGCCGGGAAGAGCGAGCGGAAGGGGGGCGTAGACCAGAGGACAGCGCCGTCCGTCGCGTTGATCTTGATGAAGGTGCGTCCGCCCGCGGGGTTGCCGACACGGGAGGGATCGGGAGGGACGACGGGCTGCGGGACGTTGGGGTCGGCGTCCACGGCGTCGGCGTCCGGGGGAGCGGAGCGGAGGTAGGAAGGATCGTGTGAGAGGATGAGGGAGTCGTGGTCGATGCGGACGAGCTTTGCGCCGGGGGTCGGGGCCATGGACCAGCGTTGGACGAGGCCGGGGCCTGTGGGAGCGGGCGCGTAGAGGGCGAGTTCGGAGCTGGGGCCCTGGAGGAGGACGTGGTTGGGGGGCGGGCCTTGGGGGCGGAGCCAGATGGGCTCGACGATGCGCCAGCCGAGGAGGGTCTGGGGTGATTGATCGGCGACCGGGGCGCCGAGGATCGGCATGCGGTCGATGGAGGCGACGCGCGCTTCGAGGGAGGGGATGAGGGAGTTGGGGTCGAGCGAGACGGAGTCGATGGCGAGCGGGAGGCTCCTTTCCTTGAAGCGTCGGAGTGCGAGGAGTGCGGCGCGCGGGTTGTCGGTGGCGTCGAGCGCGCGGACGTAGCGGGCGCGGATCTCGGAGAGGAGCGCGGGATCGGAGTTGCGGGAGTCGTCGGCGATGGTGAGTGCGCGTTCGAGGTTGAGGGCGGCGCGGTGGGGATCGTCGGCGCGGGTGCGGAGCTCGGCCGCGGTGAGGAGGGCGCGGGAGGAGGTGAGCGCGAGGGGGTACTGGCGCGCGAGGTCTTCGAGGGCGTCGGCGGTCTGTGGGGTGATGGCGAGGGCGCGCTGCGCCTGGGCTTCGAAGGGGGCGTAGGGGGAGGAGCCGAAGTCGCGGAGGACGCGTCGGAGGCGTCTGGCGGCTTCGACGTCGGCGCGCGCGGAGAGGCCGCTTGAGACGATGGTGGACTGCGCGAGGAGGGGATCGAGGAGGGCGGACTGGTAGGAGTCGATCGCGCGGCGCGGGTCGGCGAGGGACTCTGCGACGGCGCCGGTGGCGATGGCGGCTGCGGCGCGTTCGGTGGGGGTGGAGGCGAGGGCGGCGAGACGCTGGGTGAGGGGCTCGGCGAGGGAGAGGGGGACGGGTCGGAGCGCGGTGGGTGAGACGGAGGAGGCGGGCGCGGCGCCGGGGTCGATCATGGTGAGGAGTGCGCGGAAGAGTCGTTCGCGGGAGGCGGTGTTGCGGGGCGAAGCGGGGTTGGAGGTGATGGCCTTGAGCGCGAGATCGGCGGAGGGCATGACGGCATCGAGGCGGTCCGCGCGGTAGGCGAGTTCGGCGAATGTGACGGCGGGCGTGGGATCGGAGGGATCGTCGTGGATGCGCTGCGTGAGCATGCGCTGCGCGGCGTCCCAGAGGAGATAGGAGTGGACCTGCCAATCGTCGGCGACGAGGAGTTGGTCGGGGAGGGGGAGAATGACGCCGGGACGATCGAGCGCGATGCGTTGTGGGGGATCGTTCTCGTTCGGGCGGACGGGGGCGACGGTGAGCCCTGTGGCCGTGGGAATGAGGACGCGATCTTCGGCGACGACGACGCGGCCACGGATGTAGGGTCGCTGATCGATGGAGGCTATGGGTCGGACCTGGTCTGAGAGGGTGTGTGTCTCGGTGTTGATGTCGGAGGCGATGACCGTGCCCGTCTCGCCGTTGACGGCGAGGACGGTGCGGCCGGCGAGCAGGAGGTATTCGGGCGAGCCGAGCGCGCGCGTGGGGGATTCGGCCAGGAGTTTGCCGGTGGCACGGTCGAGGGTGAGGATGACGCGGCGGTCGGGAGAAGGGGTGATGAGCAGGTTGTTGTAGATGAGGGGGGCGGAGCCTTCCCAGGGGCGCGACTCTCGGCGCCCGAGCGGCTGCGCGAGGGAGCGGCGCGCCCAGAGCACGCGCCCGGTGGCCGCGTCGACTGCGGAGATGACGCCGATGCGTTCAACGCGGTAGATGGCGCCTTCGTGGAGGGTGGGTAGGTCGGAGGCTTCGGTGGGTCGGCCGAAGGGGAGGATCCCGGCTGAGGCGAGCGGCCTGCGCCAGAGGAGGTTGCCTGTGGCCGCGTCGAGTCCGACGAGTTGGACGGTGGTGAGTCGTCGTTGCTGTGAGTATTTGACGGCGCAGACGGTGACGACGCCCTGGCTGAGCACGGCTGGGCCGCGTGCCCAGGATTCGGAGAGGGAGGGGTCGAGGGAGGCGATGTCGACGGACCAGAGCCGTTCGCCGGTGTCGGCGTTGAAGGCGTGGACTCTCGGATCGCCTTCGCGGCGCGTGGGATCGCGGGCGAGGCCGGAGATCGCGACGAGGTAGGGAGGCTCGACGGTGATGGAGGAGTGATCGACGAGGCCGTTGGCGTCGCGCGGGCTGAAGGGCGAGAGGGGGGTGAGATCGGCTGGGTCCTGGAAGGACTGCGCGGGCCAGCGCGGCACGAGCGTCAGCCGATCGAAGGCGCAGAGCGCATCGCCGGTGTTCACGTAGATCGTGTCGCCCATCACGGTGGGCATGACACGGAGGACGGTGGCGGTGAGAGGAGGCTGTCCTTCGGCGGGGGGGGAGGGCTCGGGCATGCTCAGGAGCGCGTCGGGCCCGGGGCGGAGCGATTCGGATGCGAGCGGTTTGGACAGCAGGCCCTCGAAGGAGATGTGCGGGAGGGGCGTGTAGGGAGAGCGGATGGGGGGCGTGACGGGAGGCGCGATGCGCTTGGGGTCGGTGGGAGTCGAGGCCCAGCGTCGGTCGAGCGCGACCACGTCGGGGTCGTTGAGGTAGGACGCGAGTTCGTGGAGGAGATGCGACGCGGCGCCTGCGCGGAGACCGGCGCGGTCCGGGTGATGCTCGAGCTGTTGCAGGGTGCGGAAGGACGCCCAGAAGCGCGCACCTTCGAGGTGACGCTGCGCGACGCGGAGCGCGGCATCGAATCCGGCGGGCGTCAGGAGGTATGCGCCTTCGACGGCGCGGTCGTCACCTTCCTCGAGGAGCCGCTGCGCGATGGGGTTGTGCTCTGCGCGGTAGCGGTCGAGGAGCGCGGGGTTGGCCAGGAGCACGAGGTGGATCCGCGACCGGACCGGCAGGTAGAGATCGGGGTCGTCCGTGACGGGGACGACGCGGTCGGGCTCGTCGACGAGCAGTTGTTGGAGGACGCGCGCGGCCTGGTCGAGGTTGCCGGCGGAGGCGAGCTGGCCGGCGCGGAGGATGGCTTCGGTGGCTGCGGTCGAGTCGTCGAGATAGACCGGGTTGGAGAACTGGGCCCGGGCCGCTGGCGCGGTGAGGGCCAGGGTTGTGATGAGCGCGGCTGCGAGCCGGCGCGCGAAGGTGCGACCGAGGTGCGTCATGAAAGGATGGCCCTCCGGAGAAAGGTTCGGCCGGTGGGAGTGGCGGGTTCGGGAGGAGGCGGGGCCGGGGCCCGATATCGCGGCGTTGCGACCGGTGCAGGCGTCATGACGGGTGAGTTTAGGGGGAGGGGCGGGTCGGGGTGCGTTGACCGGGGGGTGTGGAACGGACGAGAGGGAGTGGCCCGCGGGAGCGGGGTGTCCGTGAGGCCGAGGGAGCGCGGCGTGCGTAGGTCTGTATGGAAGGAGGGCCGTGAGTCGTGCTCGCAGGCGTTTCGTGGCAGGTGCGTCGTGAGTGGTTGGGGGCGCGTGAGCGGCGGGTGGCGCTCCTGGTCGTGGCGGTCGTGCTGATGGGTTTGACGGACCTGCTGTGCACGCTGACGCACATGCGTGGTCCCGGGATGATCGAGTCGAACCCGGTGGCGCGCTGGTTCGCGATGATCGGGGGCGAGCGCGAGCTGGTTCTCTATAAGCTTTGGACGATGGCGCTGAGCGGGGGGCTGGTGTACCTGATGCGTCGTCGGTGGCAGGCCGAGGCGGCGGGATGGGTGATGGTGATCGTCATGCTCACGCTCACGGCGCACTGGCAGCGGTACAACGCGAACGCGGCCGTGGTGGCTTCGGTCGCGGACGCGATGCGCGACTCACCGGGCTGGATCCGCTTTGACCACTGAGCCCGGGGCTCCGCTCTTGTTCGCGCGTCGATTGGCGAGCGTGACTGCGAGTTCGATGGCGCGGCGCATGGATGAGGGGTTGGCGCGGTTCTTTCCGGCGATGTCGTACGCGACGCCGTGATCCGGTGAGGTGCGGGGCACGGGGAGCCCTGCGGTGACGTTGACCGCTTCGTCGCGCGCGATGGTCTTGACCGGGATGAGTCCCTGATCGTGGTACATCGCCACGACGATGTCGGAGCGCCCCTCGAGTGCGCCGAGGAAGACGGTGTCCGCGGGGAACGGGCCTCGGGCATCGATGCCCTGTTGGCGCGCGGCGTCGATCGCCGGCGTGATGATGTCCTGTTCCTCATGACCCAGGAGCCCCTGCTCGCCTGCGTGCGGGTTGAGGCCGCACACGGCCACGCGGGGCGCGTCGACGCCCAGTGCGAGGACGTACTCGTGCGCGAGGCGGATGGCGTCGAGGATCGCCTCGCGCGTGAGATGCTCAGCCAACGAGAGGAGCGGGATGTGATGCGTGACGAGCGCGACGCGCAGGCGGGGCGAGTCGAAGAGCATGGCGACGCGGTCGGCGCCGAGGCGGTGCGCGAGAAGCTCGGTGTGCCCCGGCCAGCGCGCGTGGCCGGCCATCGCCCAGGCGCGCTTTGAGATCGGCGCGGTGACGAGCGCGTCCGCGAGCGGGGCGTTGGCGTTCGAGGGGAGACACGCGTTGATGGCGCGGTCCAGGCACTCGAACGACGCTGCTCCTGCGAGCGGGTTGTCTTCGTGCGTGCTCAGATCGGGCAGCGGGATCGCCGGATGGTCGATGAGGTAGACGCCCGTGTCCTCGGGAACGGGCTCCTCGGCGGCGAGCACGCGCCAGGAGAGGGGATGGCTCGTCTCGCGCGCGGCGCGTGTGAAGGGGGCGACGTGGCCGTACAGAAGGATCCTTGTTGGGGAAGGCAACGGCGCAGCCAGGGCCTTGAGCAGGACCTCGGGGCCGATGCCGAGGGGGTCGCCGGTCGAGATGGCGATGGAGGGGGCCATGCGTGTGTGGATGCTATGTTGAATGCCGGCGTATGAAAGCGGGCGGCCCGAATGCGGAAAGATGGGGCGAGGGGAAGCGGTCGCATGGAGTAAGGAGCGCGGCGCCATGCATGCAGACGTGTACGAGGGCGGGATAGCGGGAACGACGCCTGACGAGCGGACGTGGGCGACGTTCATGCACATCGGGGGGCCGGTGGCGATGGTGGTGCTCACGCCGTTCCTGGCGCCGGTCGTGCCGCTGGTGATGTGGCTGATGAAGAAGGAGACGTCCGGGTATCTGGACGATCATGGGCGCGAGACGCTGAACTTTTCGATCTCGATGGTGATCTGGTCGCTGCTGTTCACGCTGTTCATCATTGTGACGCTGGGCGTCGGGGCGATCCTGGTCATCCCGGCGTCCTTGCTGGCCGTGGTGCTGGTGGTGATCTGGACGGTGAAGGGCGCGATGGCCGCGAACCGGGGGGAGTACTACCGCTACCCGATGTGCTTCCGGCTCATCGCGTCGTAAGGGGCGCGGGCCGGTAGACTTGGGGCGTGGCGACGCAGCAGTTGCTTGAAGCGCACGGGCTGGTGAAGCGGTACGGCGGGCGGACCGTCGTGGACGGGGTCTCGTTCCACGTCGGCAAGTCGGAGATCGTGGGGCTTCTGGGGCGCAACGGCGCCGGGAAGACGACGAGCTTCCGGATCACGATCGGGATGATCGACGCGGACGCGGGTCGCGTGATCTTCGACGGGCGCGACGTGTCGGGCTTGGCGATGTACCGGCGTGCGCGACTGGGGATGGGGTACTTGTCGCAGGAGCCGAGCGTGTTCTCGCGCCTGACGGTGGCGGAGAACATCGACGCGATCCTGGAGGTGATGCGCTTGCCGAGACGGGAGCGTCTCAAGCGGCGCGAGGAGCTGCTTGAGCAGTTCCACCTGACGCACAAGCGCAACGAGCAGGCGCGGACGTGCTCTGGGGGAGAGCGTCGGAAGCTGGAGATCGCGCGTGCGCTGGTGACGAGGCCGAGGTTGATTCTGCTCGATGAGCCGTTCAGCGGGGTTGATCCGCTCGCGGTCGAGGACCTGCAGCACGAGATCCGCCGGCTGGAGGACATGGGCATCGCGGTGCTCATCACCGATCACAACGTGCAGCAGACGCTCCGGGTGTGTGATCGCGCGTACATCATCAATGAGGGCAAGGTGCTGCGGGAGGGGACGCCGAGAGAGTTGATCAATGATGAGGTGGTGCGTCGGAGCTATCTCGGGTCGCTCTTCCGGGGCGATGAGTTCGATGACGTGGTGAGCGCCGGTCCGGCGCGAGGAGGGGCGTGATGGGCGCGGCGCGTACGTTCATATGTCTGGCGGGGTGCGCGGCGTGGGCGATCGTCGGCACGGGGTGCATCGAGCGGACCATCCACATCACGAGCGAGCCGCCGGGCGCGATGGTGTGGGTGAACGACGTGGAGGTTGGACGCACGCCCGTCGACGTGGAGTATGAGTGGGAGGGGGCGTACGACGTTCGTGTGATGCTCGAGGGTTATGAGGCGGTGTGGGAGAAGCGCGAGGTGAAGGGAGCCGCGCACGATTTCCCGGGCGTTGATCTGGTGGCGACGGTGGCGCCCGCGCGTTTTCGGAGCGAGACGTCGTGGCACTTCGAGCTGCGTGCGGCGCAGGACGACGTCGACGGACTCCTGGAGCGCGGAACGCGGATGCGTGAACGCGCCGAGGGGCCCGCGGGCGAGGAAGCGCCGCGTTGATGCACGGGATGTAAAACTAGGGAAACCCCGGCAACGCTCGGCGCGGGATGCGCCGGACTGGTCGTCCGAGAGCGCGTGGGGCGATCGGTTAGTGCGTGCTATGAGGGGTTATGCGGGTGGTCGGGTCGGCGAAAGTTGCGGGTTCCGCTGATCTCGCGCTTGTAATCGGTGTGGATTGGGTTCATGATGGACAACGATGTTCCGCGTCAGGCGGTCGTCAGTTGGCCCGCGTTGAACCACCCGCGGGCTGCGTCCTCGGTGGGGTACGGTGGTCGGACTCTCCCGAGGGACGATCGGTCGAGGCGGTTCGTCACGAGGAGATTCCGCATCATGAGAAAAGTTGTGATGGTAAGCGCGGTTGGCCTTGCGATGGCCGGTACGGCCTTCGCTGCGGGCGAACTGCTTGGGGCGGGCAGCCGGACTGAGCTGCGCGCCATTAATCCGATGACGGGCCAGGTCGAGACCCCCTCCGCGGCGTTTCTCGGCAAGAGCCTGGAGCGTGGCGTCCGTCTGGACATGGGCTCTGCGTTCGGCATGATCTCGCGCGGCAGCGCGGGCGCTGACGGCCCGAACCAGTCGTCCCTCATGCACTCGTTCGAGGACATGAACGTTCTTCCCGCGGCTCTGCTGAACCAGACGACCGCGGGCGTGTGGGGCGGCGCGGCCGCCACGGCCGGCGTCACCGGCCGTTCGCACGTCTCCGCCGCTCAGACGGCCCCCTTCACGGGCGTCGTGACTGAGGACGCGGGCGGCAACACGACCAAGAAGGTCCGTGCGTTCACGTCCGCGGCTCAGCCGCCGGACGGCTTCTTCACCGGTTACCGGTTCAACTTCGCGAAGACCAACCTGGCGACGGGCGCTCCCGACGTCCGGTTCCTCTTCTCCGCGAACGCCACCACGCCGGCCCAGCTCCGCTCCGAGGCCTTCGTGAACGCGATCACGACCCTCTGGACGCACGAGGGCATCAACGTCACCTCCGGCTTCATCATCGACCGCGTCCTCTGGGGCGGCACGAACTCTGACCCCAACGCCAGCCTCCCGGTCGGCTCGATCCCCGACTTCTACAACCTCGGCCTCGATCCGAACTCCTTCACGACGGGTCTCTTCGTCGCGCTGGTGTTCCCCGCCGGGCACCCCAACGCCGGCAACAACATGAACGTCCCCGTGAACGCGTGGT
>JBFXJP010000002.1:150021-343425 GCA_050174775.1 Phycisphaerales bacterium | reverse complement strand
ATCATCTTCCTGTCGGGTGGCGATGAGAACACGGCCGCGGCCGGTTCGATCCTCTACGCCGACAACGTGAAGGCGTGGGCCCTCCCCTGCCTGGGCGACACGAACGACGACGGGATCGTGAACTTCAACGACCTCAACAACGTCCTCTCGTTCTTCGGCCAGTCGGGCGCCAACATCGGCGGCAACGTCGGCCCCGACGCCAACGGCGACGGCGTGCCGGACGACAACGCCACCAACTTCACCGACCTCAACTCGGTGCTCTCCGGCTTCGGTGTGCCCTGCGTGTGAGCTGAGGTGACGGAACTGCAGACTCCGGTCAACTGACCGATTCTCATTCCAGGCCGCGGAAGACCCACGTCTTCCGCGGCCTGTTCTTTAGGGCGATCACTCCCGGGGATGTCGCATCCCTGCGGCGAAACCCTCAATCATTGACTGCACACTCAACCGCGCGACAGCGAACTGAGGTAATATCCGCAACCTCAGCACATGTCTCGCGGAAGAAGACGGCGAGAATCGCGCGTCCGCTCTTGAACAGCGGACGATCAGAGCGCATAGTTTCGTGGTCGAACACCGATCGGTGCGAACGCAACCGGATCGGCGCGACGGCGGGCAAACGCCCGTGTCGGATTCGACTCGTGGGCACATCGAAGGTTTCCGGGAATGCAAAGCGGTCGCTCGTCACGGTGATGATGCGACCCGGTCGTCGCATTCCCCACGGTAGAGATCGCGCGTGTCTCGCAGCAGAACAAGACGCCAGAACGAGCCGGAACCCGCGCGCGAGGCATGCATCGCGCGCCGCGCGCATTGACGACGGACGTCGCGCGAGTGCGGTGGTCGCATTCGCCGGGAGCAGTGGCCCTCGTGTGGATTGAGGAGACAGCATTCATGAGAATCGGATGGATCGCAGCGGCTGCGGGAGCCGCGATGTGCATGACCGCGGGAGCAGCGGATGGCGTCTGGCAACATGTGACCGACTTCAGGGAACTCGACGACTTCGGCCGTCCCGTGAAGCCCGCGCACGTCGAGATGCTCCGAGCCCGGGAGAACGCGGGCCTGGCGGGACGCATCGACGTCTCCACAGCCTTCGGCCGCATCACGCGTGGCTCCACGCACGCTGGCGCGGACGGCCCGGGACCCGCGCTCACGTTCATGACAGACACCTTCGAGGGCCTGCAGCCGATCCCGGCGAACCTCCTTAACCAGATCTCCCCGTCCACGGTGTGGACCGGCGCCAGCTCGGGGCTCGGCAGCATTCTCCAGCAGTCCCAGCTCTCACCGCTCGCGGGCGCAACCACAGAGAACGCCGGCGGCAACTCCACCATGAAGCTCCGCGGCTTCTCGAACACCAGCACTCCACCCAACGGAACCATCGCGCGACTCTGGTCGTACAACTGGGTCAAGCAATACACCCCGCAGAACACCATCGACATCCGCATGGTGCTCCGCGCCGACCCCGCGGCCCCGGCGCGTCAGTCGCACGAGACCTTCGTGAACGCCATCACCACCACCTTCACCAGCGAAGCCTCCTATACCACCGGCGGCTTCCTCGTCGACCGCGTCCTCTGGGGCGGCACGAACCCGACTGCCGGCGCAGGTCTCCCGGCGGGCGCGCTCACCAGCTTCTATAACCTCGGCCTCGACCCCAACTCCTTCACCACCGGCATCTTCCAGGAACTCGTCTACCCCGCAGGCCATCCCAACGCGGGTCAACCCATTCAGGTCCCCGTCAACTCTTGGTTCAAGATGATCCACGAGGTCGAGACCTCCGGCGACGCCGTCCTCAAGATCGACTTCATGAACGGCGGCGGCGAGATCGAAGGCAACCGCACGCTCGGCCTCTCCGTCTCTCGCTATGACCGATGGAACGCGCGCTTCAACTCCGAGATCCAGAATGACGCCTGCTACTTCGACAACTTCGCCGCGCAGGGCGTCGAACTCGTCCTCCCCGTGCCCCCGCCCCTCGAGTGCGCCGCCGGGCAGTACCTCGACGACCTCGAGTGGCTCACCGTCGGCGACCTGTTCGGTCAGAATATCCGATGGGTCGACGCCACCTCTTCGAAGGCGGTCATCCTCAGCGAGACCGGCAGCAAGCGTTACCGCCAGAACAACATCTTCCCCGACGACCGCTACCGCCAGGAGTCGATCACGCGCGTTCCCGAGACGTTCGCCACGCCCGGCAACCCCTTCCGCATCTGCGCGGATGTCAAGATCACCGGCGGCAACGTCACGGTCCGCGGCCTGAGCCCGCAGTCACTCGTCGATAACGACATCATCACGCGCCTCTTCATCGGCCGCGAAGCTCCCCCGGCCCCGTTCACGCCGCGTGCGTACATCCAGATCAACAACCTGTACAACCCCATCGACGCCGAGGGAACCACCACACCCTTCGACAACGTCGCCGTCGTCGGATCAGACGTCGCCGACACCGGCTTCAACTACCCCTTCGACAACTCCTACCGGCAGGTCTGCTTCCAGGTCGCCGATACGCGCGCTATGACCGTCAGCGTCGGCGGCACGAACATCTACACCGGACAGGCCTTCGTCAACTCCATCGATCGCTACGCGCTCGAGTCGGAGAACAACGCGTTCGGCGCCGGAAACACCTTCCTCTTCGACAACCTCATGTTGCAGTGCCAGGCGCTGCCCAACGTCACGCTGCCTCCCTTCACGCTGGTCTACGGCGACGATCTCGAGTGGGGCATCGTCGGCGTCACCGTCGGACAGCACGATGACGACGGCAACGTCACCACCCCATTCCGTTGGTCCTCGGCCGCAAACATGCCGATCCAGCAGGGCGCTGGCACGAACACGACGAAGGTCCTCCGCATGGAGAACGTCTTCCGCGACGAAGACCCCCTCGTCCCCTCCGACCCGAACTTCGCCTCGTTCACGCAGGCCACAACGCTCCTCCCCAACGTCACAGCCTCCTCCACACGCGGCTGGGCCGCCGGCGGCTCCTACATGCTCACCGACGGCTCCACGACACGACTCTGGAGCCCGGGACAGGCAACGCCGAACGTCTCCGTCTTCAGTCTCGGCAACCGTCTCGCCTTCTCCTCCGTCACACAGACGCTCTGGTACACCACCCCGAATCCCGCATTCGTCTGCCCGGTCGTCAGCGGCGGACCCTCTGCAGTGCTCTGGGTCGATTCGGGCTCCTCGCTCGCATCACTCGGCATCGGATTCGGCCAGTTCTTCTCGCTCACGACGCACAAGAACCTTGCCGGAAACCACACCTACCGCATCAACGGTCGCCTGCTCCGTGACTCCGGCGGGAATGTCGTCACCCCGGCATCGCTGAACACCTGCGACGGCACCCAGGTGATCGTCAGCAAGAACCTCGATATCATCTTCCTGTCCGGAGGCGACGACAACACCGCGGCCGCTGGCTCCATCCTCTATGCCGACAATGTGAAGGCTTGGGCGCTTCCATGCCTGGGCGACACGAACGACGACGGTGTCGTCAACTTCAATGACCTCAACAACGTGCTCTCGTTCTTCGGACAGTCCGGCGCCAACATCGGCGGGAACGTCGCCCCCGACGCCAACGGCGACGGCGTGCCCGACGACAACTCCACCAACTTCAGCGACCTCAACGCGGTCCTCTCCGGCTTCGGCGTGCCCTGCGTCTAAGAACCATCCAGCCCCCCACCGAACGGGAGGCTGAGATAAGATCACGCCCGCGACCGTCCTCGACTCTTGAGGGCGGTCGCTTTTTTTGCCCTGGGCCGAAGCCTGCCCGCCTCCATTCCCGGGGAGACCCGCATACCCCCCCGGAAGACAACCCGACAAATCACCGGGACAACTCTTGTGTCAAACACAGAACTGCGGGAAAATTCGCGCAATGGGCCGCGCCGTGCGGCCCTCGGTGGTTCGGTCGCGGCTTGCCCGAGCCTGCGGCGCGTGGCGCCCTCGCTCTTCTGCATGCCGCGACTCGGTTTGCATGGCTTCTCGCAGGAGCGGTCCACATGCGGAACACATGGTTCATCTCGACAGTCGGGCTTGCGTTCGGCCTCGCGGCCCTGACGCACGCGACTCCACTCCCACAGCCCGAGCCGGAAAACGACATCCGGGAACGCGACGAGCACGGACGCGTCGTCACCCCTGATTACCCCATTATCACACGCATCCACGAAGGAATGTTCCGGGGCGTCGAACGCCTCGATCTCGCATCCGTCATCGGGCAGATCACGCGCGGCTCCTCGAACTCGGGCGCAGACGGCCCAGCTCTCACGTTCCTCGATGACACCTTCGAGGGCACCCCGACGAACGTGAACCTCAGCTCGCCCGCCGGGGTGCAGTCCACGTCCGCGGTCTACAGCGGCGCCACCACCGGCGCGGGCGCGCTCTACTCTCAAGCGCGCCTCTTCCCGAACGCCGGCGCCGTCACCGACGCCGTCGCGGGCAACAGCTCCGTGAAGCTCCGCGGGTTCAACACCACGACCAATGCGCCCGACGGCACGATCACGCGTCTCTGGGCGTACAACTTCGCCAAGTCGTTCGTGAATCCCACCACCATCGACCAGCGGTTCGTCTTCCGCGCCGACACCGGGCTCAACGCCGTGTTCGCGCACGACTGCTACGTCAACGCGATCGAGAGCCGGTGGGTCTCCGAAGCCTCGTACGTCTCTTCGGGCTTCGTAATCGACCGCGTCATGTGGGGCGGCGAATCCGTCAGCGGTTCGATCCCGATCGGCCCCACCCCCTACTTCTACAACCTCGGCCCCGACCCCAACTCCTTCACCACCGGGCTCTTCATCCCGCTCACCTTCCCCGTCGGATACACCGGACCCCAGACCCCCGGCCCCGAAGGCCAGATGCGCGTCCCCGTCCAGCAATGGTTCCGCATCATCCATGAGACCGATCAGGCCGGCACCAACTTCATCAAGATCGACTACAACGACGGCAACGGACCCGTCGAGGGCTACGCCACGATCGGCATCAACGTCGGACGCATCGACCGCTGGAGCGCCCGTCACCACGAGACGCGCCAGAACGACGCTTGCTACTACGACAACATGCACGTCGAAGGCGTCGAGTTCATCCTCCCCACTCCGCCGCTCCTTCAGTGCACCTCAGGGCAGTACGTCGACGACCTCGAGTGGCTCTTCAACGACCAGCTCTTCGGCCAGAGCACGCGCTGGGTCTCCGCCCAATCCGCGTTCGCGGCCATCGTCCTCGATCCGCCCGCCGGCTCGAACAACGCGATGCGACAGAACAACATCTTCCCCGACGACCGCTACCGCGAGGAGATGCGCACCTCCCTCCCGGACGCCTTCGCCACACCGGGCTCGCCCATCAGCCTCTGCACAGACATCAAGATCCCAGCGGGCAACGTCACCGTCAGAGGCTTCAGCGCGCAGTCCGTCCTCAATAACACCGTCACCTCACGCCTCTACATCGGACGCGAAGCGCCACCGGCCCCCTACACCAACCGCGCCTACGTCCAGATGAACGCCGCGTACAACCCCATCGACCCCGAAGGGACCACCACGCCGTTCGATAACGTCGCCATCGTCGGCGTCGACGTCGCGGACACCGGCTTCAACTACCCCTTCGACAACGCATACCGCACCGTCTGCTTCAACGTCAACGATGCGGCCGTGCTCACCGTCAAGGTCGGCACGACCACCATCTACACAGGCACCGCCTTCGTCAACGCCATCGACCGCGCCGGATACGACTCCGAGAACAACGCCTTCGGCGCAGGCAACCAGTTCTTCCTCGACAACGTCGTCCTCCAGTGCCTCACACTCCCCAATGTCGTCCTCCCGCCCTTCACGCTCGTCTACAACGATGATCTCGAATGGGGCATCGTCGGCGTCACCATCGGCGCCATGGACGACGACGGCAACACCGCAACCCCCTTCCGCTGGGGCTCCGCCGCGAACATGCCCATCCAGCAGGGCGCCGGCGCCAACTCCACCAAGGTCCTCCGCATGGAAAACCTCTTCCGCGACACCGACCCCTTCCCGCCGAGCGACCCCAACTTCGCCTTCTTCACACAGGCCTCCTCGCGCCTCCCCAACGTCACCTCCTCGAGCACGCGCGGCTGGGCCATGAGCGGCAACTACATGATGACCGACGGCGCCACGACCCGGCTCTGGGGCCCCGGTCAGGCCACCTCCAACCCAACCATCTTCGGCATCTCCACCCGTCTCATCTTCTCCTCCGTCACCCAGACGCTCTGGTACTCCACCCCCAACCCCGCCTTCTCCTGCCCGCCCGTCTCCGGCGGCCCCTCCGCAGTCAACTGGGTTGACTCCGGCGTCTCCCTCGCAGCGCTCGGCGTGAACTTCGGATCCTTCTACCAGCTCTCCATTCACAAGAACCTCGCCGGAAACCACACCTTCCGCATCAACGGACGCCTCCTCCGTGACAGCGGCGGCGCAGTCGTCACCCCCGCGGGCCTCATCGGCTGCGATCCCATCAACCAGTCCGTCTCCGAACTCAGGAAGAACATCGACATCGTCTTCCTCTCCGCAGGCGACGACAACACCGCAGTCGCGGGCTCCATCCTCTACGCCGACAACATCCGCGTCTGGGCGCTCCCCTGCCTGGGCGACACCAACGATGACGGCGTCGTCAACTTCACCGATCTCAACAACGTGCTCTCGTTCTTCGGTCAGTCCGGCGCCAACGTCGGCGGCAACGTCGCGCCCGACGCAAACGGCGACGGCGTCCCAGACGACAACGCCACCAACTTCACAGATCTGAACGCCGTGCTCTCCGGCTTCGGCGTGCCCTGTATCTAACCGTACAGGGTCCGGAAGGGTCGCTCCCCTCCGGATCATGCAGAACACAAGGCCGTGGGAGGTTCGCCTCCCGCGGCCTTTTCAATACTTTCGACCGGCAGCGATTGTCCCCGGAACCGACACCTGTACTCTGGGCGTATCGGACTGTGCTCCGCACTTCCGTGGCGTTGGCCGGGGCGTCCCCGCGCTACGCCCACTCGTAGGGGAATCACATGAGACGTCACGTTTTCTCTGTGGCTGTAGGCGCAGGCGCATTCACGCTCGCCGCCGCAGCAGGCTCTCCCTCAGCCCTCACCCACACACGCATCCACGACGCCGTTCAAGAGCCGGGCCGGACGCCCGAACAGCGCGCAGCCCGCATCGACATGTCGTCCGCATGGGGAGTCATCGCCCGAGCCTCCTCCGGCTCAGACGGCCCCTCCGGCCCGTACTCCTACGACAACGGCTTCGAAGCCCTCCCCCTCGGCCCCATCTCCTCCGGCCAGATCGCCGCGGGAACATTCGGCGGCTCGCTCACAGGCGCCACGGAAGCCACATCCTTCTTCGCCCAGCAACAGTCCGTGCTCGCCTCCGTCATCACGAACGACGCGATCGCCGGCAACACGACCAACAAGCTCCGCATGAACGTCGTCGCGCCACAGCCGCCCGACGGGTTCTTCGCCGCCTTCCGCGCCACGTTCGCGCAGCTGCCCTCCGGCGCATCCACCCCCGTGCGCGTGACCTTCTCCGCCACGCCCTCCGCGCCCGCGCGCCTCGCCACCGATGCGCACATCGATTCCTTGAACACGCTCTGGACGCATGACACGGCCAACGTCGGCGCCGGATTTATTCTCGACCGCGTCATCTGGGGCGGCACCAACAGCGATCCCAACGTCAGTCTTCCCGTCGGACCCATCCCGCACTTCTACGCGCTCGAGCAGGTATCCGTCACCACCGGCGAGTTCGTGCCCCTCACGTTCCCCCCCGGCTACGCCGGACCGCAAACACCAGGCCCCAACGGCGAGATGTCCCCACCCGTCAACGCCTGGTTCCGCGTCATCCACGAATTCAGCATCGCGGGCGTCGCCACCCAGCACGTCGACTTCTACGACGGCGAAGGACCCGTGCCCGCCTTCCAAGGCCCATCCATCAACGGGCTCACCGGATTCGACCGCTTCAGCGCCTCCATGTCCGCCGAAGCCGCAGGCTCCTACGCCATCGACAACCTCCACGCCGAGGGCAGCCCGCCACCCCCGCCCACACCCATCCCTCCCCCACTCAACTGCGTCACGGGCTCCTACATCGATCACCTGCAATGGTTCAACTTCGGCCCCCTCCCGCTCAACGAGCGCTGGTCCGGCTTCGCATCCGATGTCGTCGACATGCCCAGCGGCTCAGGCGATAAGGTAATCCGTCAGCTCAACTCCTCGCCCGACAACACCCACACCGAAACCAACAGCACACACCTCCCCCTCTCCTACCCACTCTTCGGAAACCCGCTCAGGCTCTGCGTCAACATCCGTCTCTCGGACCCCAACCACACCGTCCGCGCGGTGGCCGTCCAATCCCTCACGGACAACAGCCTTCATTCACGAGTCTTCATCGGACGTGAAACGCCCCCGGCCCCCTACACCAACCGCGTCTACGTCCAGACCAACCCGTACTACGACCCCATCGACGAGCTCGGGGCGCCGAACCCCTTCGCCAACAACCCCGTCCTCGGCGTCGACGTGGTCGACACGGGCTTCGACTGGCCCCTGGGCATCGAGCAGAACCTCTGCTTCCTCTCCACTTCCAACGGCGACCTGAACATCAGCATCGCAGGGATGTCCGTCTTCGACGGATCCCCGTTCATCAACTCCATGGACCGTCTCGCCTTCGAGTCCGAGCAGAACGTGGCGGGCCTCGGAAGCGCGATCTTCATCGACGACGTCACGCTCGAGTGCAGCCCCAACTTCCTCTTCGTCTCCCCCCCAACCCTCTCACTCGTCTACCACGACAACCTCGAATGGGGTCTCACCGGAGTCACCATCGGCGCGATGGATGATGACGGCGACAGCGGCACGCCCTTCCGGTGGGCCTCCGCCCCCAACATGCCGATCCAGCACGCCGCAGGCGCCAACTCCACCAATGTCCTCCGCATGGAAAACCTCTTCCGGGACACCACCCCCACGACGCCCGCCAGCCCGGCATTCGTCTCATTCACACAAGCTGTCACGCGGCTCCCCAGCGTCGTCGCCTCCTCATCCCGAGGCTGGGCCACGCGCGCCTCATACATGCTCACCGACGACGCCACCACGCGACTCTGGAGCCCCGCGCACGCCACCAGTGCAACGACGTTCGCGCTCGCGACGCGCATCGCGCACTCCTCCGTCACACAAACGCTCTGGCACACCGCGCCCAACCCCGCCTTCACCTGCCCGACCGGCGGCGCCCCCGCGGCCCTGTGGATCGACACCGGCGTCTCCCTCGCATCGCTCGGTATCAACCACGCCGACTTCTTCACCCTCTCCATCCACAAGAATCTCGCGGGCAACCACACGTACCGCATCAACGGCGCTCTGCTGCGTGACTCCGGCGGAGCCGTCGTCAGCGTCGGCTCCCTCGCCTCCTGCAACGGCGCCTCGCTCGTCCTGAACGCCAACCTCGACGCCCTCTTCCTCTCCAGCGGTGACGAGAACACTGCCGGACCCGGCTCCATCCTCTACGCAGACAACATCCGCGCCTGGGCTCTCCCATGCGTCGGCGACACCAACGACGACGGCATTGTGAACTTCGCCGACCTCAACAACGTCCTCAATCACTACGGCCAGACCGGCCCCGCCATCCTCGGCAACGTCGCTCCCGACCAAGACAACAACGGCGTCCCCGACGACAACATCACCAATTTCGCCGACCTCAACGCCGTGCTTGTCGGTTTCGGCGTCCCCTGCTCGTAAGCCGCTTGTAATCGAGTCCCATACCAAGCCGCGGGCGGGCCGAACCCCTCCCGCGGCCTTTTCATCTCTGATTTTTTATGGACTCGCATTGCCCACCAATCTCAGTCATGTACATTGTCCTATCGGACGATGGTCCGCAGTTCCGTGCCGCGCACCGCCTCCTCACGCGCACGCTCATCGGGGAAATACACATGCACACGTCAGCACGCCTCTTCGCGCTCGCGCTTTCCGCGCTCGTGCTCCCTTCAGCCCTCGCCTCGCCGCGGACCGACTCGCGCATCGGCGATGCGTCTCCCCACGCGCACACCCCGGGACGCCTCCCCGATTCCCCCTCCAACCGCATCGATCTCACCGCAGCATGGGGCAACCTCTCCAGAGGCTCCGCGGGCGCCGACGCGCCCCTCTACGCAACCTACGACAACAACTTCGAGTCCCTCGCTCTCGAGCCCACCCCTCTCCTCGGCCAACCCGCCGGGGGCGTCTGGGGCGCAGGCGCCGCGGGCTCCGCCGATCACAGCATCATCTCCGCGGCCTCCGCGGGTGGAAGCGGGTTCGCCGTACTCGATCCCCTCAGCGGCAACAACTCGGTCAAGCTCCGCATGCGCGTCACCGCACAGCAACCACCCGACGGCTTCTTCACCATGCTCCGCTACAACTTCTCCGCAGGCGCGCCCGGCTCGCCCCAACCCCCCAACCCGCCCCGCACACTCCTCATCCCCACGACCGCTAACCCGACGCTCCTCTCCACCGACGTCTATCTCGACACGCTCGACACGCTCTGGACGCACGAAGCCATCAACGTCACCGCAGGCTTCATCGTCGACCGACTCCTCTGGGGCGGCACCAACTCCACCCCCGACATCGGCCTTCCCGTCGGCCCCATCCCCTACTTCCACAATCTCAGAATCGATCCCCACTCCTTCGTCGTCGGCGGCTTCCGGCCCCTCACGTTCCCGCAAGCGTACTCCGGCCCGCAAACCCCAGGCCCCAACAACGAAATGAGCGTCCCGTCGAACACGTGGTTCAGAGTCACTCACGAAGGACGCATCGACGGAACCGTCACCATCCTCATCGACTACAACGACGGCCAAGGCCCCATCCCCGGGTTCCAAGGCCTCGCCATCACCGCGCCGCGAATTGACCGGCTTGCCATCAACGCCTCATTCGAATCTCTCGGCGCCATGTACATCGACAACCTTCACCTCGCAGGCGCCGTCATGGTCCTCCCCATGCCGCCGCCGCTCGAATGCGCCAACGGCCAGTACCTCGACGACCTCGAATGGCTCAACGAAGGCCCCCTCTTCGGCCAAAGCACACGCTGGACCGACCGCCTCTCCGCCAAGGCGTTCGTCACCCCCGACGGCGCGCAGGGCCAGGTCCTCCGCCAGGTCAACGTCTTCCCCGACGACGAGTACCGCCAGGAAAACCGCACGAGCCTCCCACTCACCTTCGCAACACCCGGCAACCCCTTCTCCGTCTGCACGATGATCAAGCTCCAGCCGAACAACGCCACTGTTCGTGGCATCGCGCCGGTGTCCAACGCCAAGCAAGCCGTGCTCTCCCGCATCTTCATCGGACGCGAAGCGCCGCCAACCCCCTACTCCAACGCCGTCTACGTGCAGATCGACGAGACATACGACCCCATCGATGAGCCCGGAGTGCAGGACCCCTTCGCAAACAACCCCGTCATCGGCGTCGACGTCCACGCCACCGGCTTCAACTGGCCGCTCGATGACATCTACCGCAACACCTGCTTCACTGTCACCGACTCCAGAGCCATGACCATCTCTGTCTCCGGAATCACCATCCACACCGGCGTCGCCTTCGTCAGCTACGTCGACGCGCTCTGGTTCGAATCCGAGAACAACGCCGCCGGCGCGGGCAACGCCATGTCCTGGGACACCGTCGATCTCGACTGCTTCCAGCTGCCCATCCTCACGCTGCCCTTCGCGCTCGTCTACACGGATGATCTCGAGTGGGGCATCCCCGGGCTCACCATCGGCCTCCACGACGACGATGGCAACAGCGCCACTCCCTTCCGCTGGGCCTCTGCGCCGAACATGCCCATCCAGCAAACCGTCGGCTCCAACACCACCAAAGTCCTCCGCATGGAAAACCTCTTCCGCGACACCGACCCGCTGCCTCCCAACGACCCCGACTTCCTCTCCTTCACCCAGGCATCCACCCGACTCCCCAACGTCGTCGCCTCCTCCTCGCGCGGCTGGGCGACCTCCGGCCAGTACATGCTCACCAACGGCGCCACCACGCGCGTCTGGAGCCCGGGCCAGCAATCCTCACAACCAAACGTCTTCTCCCTCTCCACGCGAATCGCCTTCTCCTCCGTCACGCAGACGTTCTGGTACACCGCGCCCAACCCCGCCTTCGTCTGCCCCCCCACCGCCGGCGTCCCCGCCGCGCTCTGGACCGACTCCGGCACGTCCCTCTCCTCCCTCGCCGTCAACTTCGGCTCCTTCTTCCAACTCTCCATCCACAAGCACCTGGGCGGCAACCACACCTTCCGCATCAACGGCCGCGTCCTCCGCGACGGCTCCGGCGCTCCCATCAAGCCCATGTCGCTCTCCACCTGCAACGACGCAACCCTGCTCACCAGCAAGAACCTCGACATCCTCTTCTTCTCGAGCGCCGACGACAACACCGCCTCCCCCGGCTCAATCCTCTACGCCGACAACATCCGCGCATGGGCCCTCCCCTGCCTCGGCGACACCAACGACGACGGTGTCGTCAACTTCACCGACCTCAACAACGCCCTCTCTTTCTACGGCCAATCCGGACCCAACATCGGTGGAAACGTCGCCCCCGACGCAGACCACGACGGCATCCCAGACGACAACCTCACCAACTTCGTCGACCTCAACGCCGTCCTCTCCGGCTTCGGCGTGCCCTGCACCTGACGCATCATCTTCAACACAAACACACATCCGCGCGAAACCGGTGATTTCCCTCGTTCTCTCGCCACACGACCGCGCGACACACGCCGATTCTCGGTCAAATCGTTGATCGACGCCCGCGATTGTGCTATACGCGACATACACGCCGCGCACCGCCACGAAGCGCCGCGCCGTCTCCGGTCGGGCTGACCCAGACGTCGGGCCGAATCACCATTCGTCTCGTCGCGCCCACACCCCTGCGCGACACACCGCTCGGAGGAGCCACCCCATGTCCACCACGTCCCGCCACGGCGCGAGCCTTCTCGTCGGCGCCCTCTTCACCGCGCTCCCCGCGCACGCCGTCTCCATGCAGTTCATCCTCTCCGATCACCCCGACGGCGATCAGAACCCGCCCCCCTACGGCCTCCGCATGGACAACCTCTTCTCCTCCGCCTCCGGCGTCACCACCTTCTCATTCGACCACCACGCAGACACCATCCTCACCGTCGACGACTCCGGAGGTCCACTCACCATCAACATCCACGGCACCGTCTACGGCGGCGTCGCATCCGGAGCCAACTCCGGCTACGGCCTCGGATCCTTCACACTCGACTTCACCTTCTCGCTCAACGTCAGCCCCTCCGGCACAGGCTGGATCGTCGGCCCCGGCTCCACCGGCGTGAACGGCGGCACACTCACCGCGCTCGCTGGAAACGCCGATATCACCGCAGGCACGATCTTCAACCTCTACGAGAACACCAGCCCCGCGCAAACATTCCTCTTCCTCCAGGACGACCACCGACTCTCCGGCCACCCCCAGGCCGGCCAGAACTACTGGGTCGGCCGAGGCTGGAACACCACCAACTCCAACGGCTCCCCCACCGGCGACACCATGGACTTCCTCTTCCTGGGCCAGTTCGTCCCGCCCCCGCCCGTCCCCCTCCCCACGACCGCCGGCCTCGCCTCCGCAGCGCTCCTCGCGCTCGGCGCGCGCCGACGCCGATAAGCCGCGCAACCGGCTTGCTCCTTCGAACACCCGCGCTCCCGCCCCTCAGCCCCGCTTCACCAGCGTTGCCGCGCGCACCTGCACGCCCTTCAAGCGGCTCGACAGCGCCTCCCGGTTCGGCGCCGCCTCCATCGCGTTGTCGATCGAGATGAACTCCTTCTCCACCAGCTCCGCGAGGCTGTGCGTGAACGATCGCATCCCGTCCGCCGTGCTCCCGTTGATGATCGCCGGGATGTCCTGATCCTCACCCTCCCGGATCCGCTCCTTCACCGTCGCGTTGTTCAGCAACACCTCCGTCGCCGGCACCGCCCGCGACCCCCCCGTCGCATCGCTGTTCGCCGGGATCAGCCGCTGCGCGCAGATCGCCTTCAGCGAATTGCTCAGCGACGACCGCAGAAACTCGTGCTCGTTCTGCGGGAAGAACTCGATGATCCGCGAGAACGCCTGCATCGCGTCCGCCGTGTGCAGCGACCCGAACACCAGGTGCCCCGTCTCAGCCGCCTGAATCGCGGCCAGCACCGTGTCGTGATCCCGCAACTCGCCGATGAAGATGATGTCCGGGTCCTGACGCACCACGAACTTCAGCGCCTCCCGGTACCCCGGCACGTCCAGCCCCACCTCCCGCTGCGAGATGATCGACTTCCGCGGATGGAAGTGATACTCCACCGGGTCCTCGATCGTCACGATGTTGCACGCGCGCGTCTGATTGATCCGCTCGATCATGCACGCCAGCGTCGAGCTCTTCCCCGACCCCGTCACCCCCACCACCAGCACCAGCCCCTCCATCGTCTCATCCGCCAACTTCTCGTAGATCGACGGCAGATGCAGCGACTCGAACGTCGGGATCTGCGGCTTGATCCGCCGGATCGCCGCATGCATCCCCCCACCCGCCCGATACACGTTGCACCGAAACCGATCCACCCCCTCGTGATACTGCGACGACATCTCCTCCTCCGTCGCCGCCTCCTCCGCAATCCCCGCGGCAAGCGCCTTCTCCCGCGCGATGATCGCCTTCGTGTCCAGAAACGTCGAAAAATCCAGGTCCCCCGACCGGTCATACCGCTCCCGCATCCCCTGCGGAATGATCTCCGTCAACAGCCGATCCGTGTCCTGCTCCGTCAACGCCGGCAGACCCAACGCGCGCAGCTCGCCCGCCACCCGGAAAAACGGCGGCATACCCACCTTCAAGTGCAGGTCCGACGCGTCGTACCGCCCCATGTTCAGGAGCAACTGCTTCATCGACACGGCCATGTCGCGAGCCTCCTCGTTGTCGCGCGCCCACGCTCAAACCCATCCCCTCTCCTCCACGGGCGCACAACAACACCCTACCGCGCAATCAACCCCCGGTCAGCGCGCCGCGCGCAGGAATCTTCACCACACATCCGCCCCCTGCCAACCCTCACGCCCGGTCCAGCAGCTCCACAGCCTCAAACGGCTTCCCCTCCAGCATCTCCAGGCTCGCGCCCCCGCCCGTCGACACGTGGCTCACCTTGTCCGCCACCTCGAACTTCTCCGCAGCGCTCGCCGTGTCACCCCCACCCACGATCGTCGTCGCCCCATTCTCGCGCGTCGCGCGCGCCATCGCCTCCGCCACCGCCCGCGTCCCCACCCCGAACATCCTCCACTCGAACACGCCCATCGGCCCGTTCCACACCACCGTCTTCGCACCGGCAATCAACGCCGAGTACGCCGACTGCGTCTCCGGACCAATGTCCAGACCGATCTGCCCCTCCCGCATCTCCTTCACCACCGACACCTCGCCCGCCGCCTCAGCAAACACCGTCCCCACCACGTGATCACGCGGCAGGTGCAGCTCGCACTTCGCCACAGCCGCCTTCTCCAGAATCCGCTTCGCGTCCCCCAGCCGATCCTCCTCCACGCGGCTCGCCCCCACGTTCTTCCCCAACGCCTTCAGGAACGTGTACGCCATCGCACCGCCGATCACCACGTGATCCGTGATCTCCAGCAACCTCTCGATCGCCACGATCTTGTCCGACACCTTCGCGCCCCCAAGCACCGCTACGAACGGACGCGCCGGACTCTCCAACGCCGAGTGCAAGTACCGGATCTCCTTCTCCACCAGCAGCCCGCACACCGCAGCCTTCCCCTCACCCTTCATCGCCTTCGGCACGGCCACCATCGACGCATCCGCCCGGTGACACGTCCCGAACGCGTCGTTGCAATACACGTCCCCCAACCCCGCCAGCTTCGCCGCGAACGTCGGCTCCCCCTTCTGCTCCGCCTTGTGAAACCGAAGGTTCTCCAGCAGCATCACCTCGCCGTTCTTCAGCCCCGAAGCCGCGCTCTTCGCCCTCTCATCCGTGCAATCCTGCGACGGGAACGACACCGGCTTCCCCAGCAACTCACCCAACCGCTTCGCGCAAGGCTCCAGCGACGATCCCGCCTCGTACCCCGTCCCCGAAGGCCGCCCAAGGTGCGACATCAGCACGAGCCGCCCGCCCCGATCCACCACACTCCGGATCGACGGCAACGCCATCCGGATGCGCCGATCATCCGAGATCTCCCCACCGTCCACCGGAACGTTGAAATCCACGCGCATCAGCACGCGCTTCCCCGACACTTCCACGTTCGCGATCGACTTCCGGGCCATGGGCGACTCCTCTCCCCGTTGCGGGGACGCCATGATACCGACACCCGAACGCCCGTCCCCCGACTCCGCACAGCATCACACCGCCTTACGCGGCCCTCGATCCCGCGCGCCGGCTCCGCTCCCAGGCACGCAGCGCACGCTCACCCCCAGCGCCCATCGTCCGCACACGCGATCCCACACTCGCACGCTCAACGCCCCGATCCGCACGCACACGCTCAACCCCCGCGCACGCCGCATCAAGCAATCGACCCGCTCGACGCGACACCTCCCCCGACGCGCCGCACCGCTCACACAACTCCACCAACGACGCCACCCCGCGCACCACCAACCCCAGCGTGCTCGCCGAAGCCCCTCTCGCTCTCTCCTCCCACGCACGCTCCAAACAACACAACAAGCCCTCCACCTCAGCCGTCACCTCGTACGACACTTCCGACGCCCTGCCCACCGCAAGCCCCAGCGCGGCCAACTCCATCCCCCCAGGGCCGATCTCCCCCACCACCGCGCCAGTCCGACCGACCTCCGACACGATCTTCGAAAACGACCCCCGCTCCGCCAACCTCAGCAACTTCCCGGCTGTCTGCATGGTCTGAACCTCCGACGTTCAGTGTCTGTTCAGTCGGAGAATGTACGGGTTCCTGGCCCCAAGTCAAGGGGCATTTCCGGAATTTGTTCGGCCTCACTCCTCCGGCAGCTCGATCCCGTCCGGAGACGTCTCATACCGACCGATCGACTTCGCGATCTCCCCCATCGCCGCCTCCCGATCCACCCAGCCCCCCGACTCGATCGTCGCCCCCTCCAGCTGCTTGTACGTCAGGAAGAAGTGCTCCACCTCCCGCAGGAAGTGTCTCGGCACATCGTGAAGATCCTGAAAATGCGCGAACAGCGGGTCCGTGTGCGGCACCGCCAGCACCTTGAAGTCGTTCACCCCCTTGTCCTTCATCTTGAACAACCCCACCACCCGCGCATCAATCAGGCACCCCGAGAACGTCGCCTCGTTCACCTGCACCAGAATGTCCAACGGGTCCCCGTCCTCAGCGAGCGTCCGCGGAACAAACCCGTAATCACCCGGATACATCGCCGACGAGTACAGGTACCGATCCAGCCGGATCATCCCCGTCTGCTTGTCGATCTCGAACTTGTTCCGCCTCCCCTTCGGGATCTCGACGATCGCGTTCAACACGCCGTCGATCTCGGTGAACGTCGGCACGCGGTTGTAGATGTTTCGGGAGGCCATGCGCATGGGATTCCGGCAGAGGAACGATCACCCTCGAAAACCGAGGGGCCGGATCATACGTCCACCCGCGCCCGAGCCCGGCCCCCCAGGCCGAGGCCCCCCTCACGCCCCCAGACGCTCCGCGCCCCGACGGGCCACGTCCGCCCAAGCCGCGGGCAACGCGTCCGACAGGTCCACCAGCGTCTCCCCGACCTCGCTCCCCGCACGCTGCGTCAACCGCTTCTCGAGGTGCGCAGCGCCCACGGCAAGGACAAGGAAGTACACCAGCAACGCTCCCCGACTCTCCTCGCTCTCCTCAGGGCGGCGCGCCACCGTCTTCTTGCACCAACGCTTCACCGTCTCCAGGTCTTCCTCTCGGAGACGGCCGCTGAGCAGATCCAGCGGCGCGGCCAGCCCTTCCGTCAGCGCGCCCCGCAGCGCTTCCTCGACGCGGCGATCAACCCACGATGCGCCGTCACGCTGGCGCAACCGGCCGATCACCCCGTCTATGGGACGCACCGGCCGCCCCATCCCGATCTTCAAAAGACCCGTCGCCTGCGCCGCGCTCACACGCGGCGGAATCGGCGCCGGCGAGTCCATACGTCTCGCGCGCGCCGTGCTCACGACAGGTCCTCCATCAAAGACGCGATCTCCGCGTCGATGTCCGACTCGTTCGCCCCGGGCCACGCCACTCCCTCCCGCAACGCCGCGCGAAACCGATTGCACGCCGTCCGCGCCATCACCGCCGCCCGCGCCGGCGGCGTCCCCGTCTCCAGCTCGATCGCCGAGTACGACGCACCGTCCACCATGTGCCGGCGAAACACCACCCAGTGCGCCATCAGACCGTCCGCCGCGCAGCTCGCCTCCGCACGATCCATCGCCCGCGCCACCACGCTCCGCGCCATCTCCCGCCAGAACCCCCGAAGCGTCTCCCCGTCCGGCTCCGCGCTCTCGTGCGCCCCCTCCATCGAACCCGCACGACTGTCCCGACGCTTCGCACGCGCCGTCTCGTACAGGTAATGCTTGAACGCCACGATCAGCCAGTGACGCAGACGACGATCGCTCTCCAGCCAACGCTCGAAGAACTCCTCTCGGCTCAGACGGTCCGCGAAGAATCCCCGTACCACGTCGTCCGCGTCGCCCAACCATCGGAAGCTGCTCCCCTTGAAATACACCGACAGCGGCCACGCGTACACCTCCATCACGTGACGCGCGGCCTCCAACGCACCATCGTCGCCGCGCGCCACCACCCCGCGCAGCCACGTCCACAATGTCAATGGAAAATGGTCCGGCCGATGAGACGGGGCGGGCGAGGGGGCGCGATCATCCATTCGGTGCGACATATGCCCGCCCCGTATACCCTTCGCGCTGCCCGCGGACAATCGCCCTTCAGGGCAAAAATCCGCGAACGAATGCCCCCGCCTCGCCCCCGCCGTCAACCGATCTGCCGCGCCTTCGGCGATCACTGCTGGCTCCGAACATCCTGACTCTCTGCTCCCTCCCCCACCTATCTCCAAAGAGAGACCCCACAAACCCAAACACGCGCGAACCGTCTACATTTCTCTACCCACGCCACCCGCCCCCGAACACGGCTACCCACTCCCCTCCCCCGCCACTCCGCCCCCCTTTTCGCGACCCCGCGCCCCAATCCGCGCGTCCATGCTCTCTCTCACGAGCAGGAACGACATCATGGACCAACCCGACAACCCACATCTCCCCGATCCCAACGACGAAACCTCAGCTACCGCGCCCTCCACCCCCTCATCTTCAGGGATCGGATCAGCCTCCGGACCACCCAGCAGCCGACGCATGTACGAGCGTGTCAACGACACGCCCCCGGAACGAATTGGCCCATACAGGGTCCTCCGGGAAATCGGCCGCGGCGGCATGGGCCTCGTCTACCTCGCCACCCGCGACGACGACCGCTTCCACCGACGCGTCGCCATCAAGCTCATCCGCAAGGGAATGGACAGCGACGACATCCTCGCACGCTTCGAGCACGAGCGACAGGTCCTCGCCGCGATGAACCATCCCAACATCGCGCGACTCATCGACGGCGGCCAGACCGACGACGGACGACCCTACTTCGTCGTCGAGTACGTCGAAGGCCTCCCCGTCGACAAGCACTGCGACGCACACCGACTCAAGATCTCCGAACGACTCGACCTCTTCCGCACCGTCTGCTCCGCCGTCCACTACGCACACCAGAACCTCGTCGTCCACAGAGACCTCAAGCCCTCCAACATCCTCGTCACCTCGGCAGGCGAGGTGAAGCTCCTCGACTTCGGCATCGCCAAGCTCCTCAACCCCGACCTCGTCGCGTTCACCCAAACCCCCACCGCGCCCGAACTCCGCCTCATGACCCCCGAGTACGCCAGCCCCGAGCAGGTGCGCGGCGATCCACTCACCACCTCCTCCGACGTCTACTCACTGGGCGTCCTCCTCTACGAACTCCTCACCGGCCACCGCCCCTACCGCATCAAGACCCGCGTCCTCCAGGAAGTCGTCCGCGTCATCTGCGAAGTCGAGCCCGAGCGGCCCAGCGCGGCCGTCACGCGCGTCGAGGAAGTCCCCGACCCCACCACGCCCCCCTCAGCCGGCCTCCCATCCCAAACCGGCACGCGCACCATCGGCCCCCTCGAGGTCTCACGCACCCGCGAAGGCAGGCCCGACCGCCTCCGCAGACGGCTCTCCGGCGACATCGACAACATCGTCCTCAAAGCGATGCGCAAGGAGCCACAGCGCCGCTACGCCTCCGCGCTCGCGCTCTCCGAGGACATCCAGCGCCACCTCGACGGCATGCCCGTCGTCGCGCGCCCCGACTCCGTCGCCTATCGCGCCGCCAAGTTCGTCGGCCGTAACAGGGGCGGCGTCGGAGCCGCCGTGGCCATCGTCCTCGCCCTCGCCATCGGGCTCGCCGGCATGGCATGGCAGCGCAACAACGCCCTCGCCGAAAAAGCCCGCGCCGACCGCATCGCCGGCGGCATGACCCAGATGTCCGGCCTCCTCCTCCGCGTCTTCAACGAGATCGACTCCTTCCGCTCCTCCGCCGCGCGCCGCGAAATGTTCGTCAAAGACGTTCGCGCATCACTCGACCAACTCGCGGACGACGCCCCCGGCGCCCCCCACGTCGCGCGAACCCTCGCGGCCGCACACGCCGTCGTCGGCGATGTCCAGGGCGGCATCCGCGGCCCCAGCGTCGGCAAGCCCGAAGAAGCACTCGCCTCCTACTCCGAATCCGTCCGCATCCTCACCGACCTCAAGGGCCAGAGCCCCGACCCCCAGATCCGCTCCGATCTCGCGGCCGCGCTCCTCTCCCTCGCAGACGCCCACAACACCGCGCTCAAGATCGACGACGCCCTCGAGACCTACCGCGCCGCAGCGGACATGGCCCGCGAAGCACTCGCCGGCGGCAAGCGCGACATCTTCTCCAAGCGCGTCCTCGCGGCTGCCCTCCTCAAGATCGGCGACATCCTCCGAAACAAGGGCGATTACGCCGGCGCACGCGAGGCCTACGCCCAGTCCTTCGCCATGCGCCGCGAACTCACCGGCGCCGAGCCCTCCGATCCCGCCGAAGCACGCGACATCGCCGTCGCCCTCGGCCGCTTCGCCCAGCTCAGCGCCGACACCGGCGACCTCGACGCCGCGATCCAGGCCATGCGCGACAGCGTCGTGATCCGCCGAAGGAACCTCGACGCGGAAGCCGCCGCGAAGGAGCCGCGCACCGAGAGCCTCCGCGCGCCCCGCGATCACATGATCGGCCTCCTCACCCTCGGCTCCTTCCTCACGCAAAAGGGCAGCCTCGACGAGGCCGTCACCACACTCAAGGACGCCGTCACCCAGGCCGACTCCATCCGCGCCGCCATGCCCGACAACGTCCGAGGCCCGCGCGATCTCGCCATCGCGCGCCGCTCCCTCGCCGACGCCCTCTTCGCCTCCGGCGCCAAGGACGAAGCCGTCAACGAATACCGCCGCGCCGTCGAGAGCGCCAACGAAGCCGTCCGCATCTCCCCCAACGACCGCATCTGCAACGAAAGCCTCCGCGACGCGCGACTCGCGCACGCCAACGCCCTCCTCGCGCGCGGCCGCGCCAAGGAAGCCCTTGCCGAACTCACCAGCGCCTCCACCGTCGCGAGCGCCCTCCTCGCGCAAGACCCCGACCGCCCCTCCCACCGCATCGCCGCAAGCCGCATCGAGTGCTCACTCGCCCTCGCGCGCTGGGCCGACTCCGCGCCCGAAGCCGTCGAGTCCCTCCGCGCCGCCTCCGCCTCCGCCGCGGCTCTCGCCAACGCCGCCCCCGAAGACGCCTCCCGCGCCGAGCTCTACGCCGAATCCCTCCTCCGTCTCGGCTGGGCGCTCCTCCTCAACAACACCGACGACGAAGCCCGCAAGGCCTTCGACTCCCTCCTCCTCATCACCCGCGGCCGCGCCTCCTCCGTCGGCGCCTCCCAATCCCTCCGCTCCGCCCACGCCGACGGCCTCGCCGGCATCGCCCTCCTCGAGGCTCGTCGCAACGCCTCCAACGCCCTCGCCTCCGCCAACGACGCCGTCTCCGCCTCCCCAGTCCCCTCACCACGAGCCCTCTGGGCCCTCGCGCTGGCCCAACGCGCCGCCGGCGACCGCTCCGCGGCAGAGTCCTCCTTTGCCCGGGTTCTCACACTCCTGGCCGACGCGCCCTCCTCCTCCCCCGAAGCCCGCCTCCGGGAAGGCGTCGAGCGCACCCGCACCGCGCCCTGACCACAACTTGGGTGATTTCATCTTCAAACTGACCCCTTCCGGGGGTACCTTGGCGATTCGGCCTGCGCGGACCGCCATGCCCGGGGCTCGGATTGTCTCTCTCGGACAGGTCGCGCGCCGGTCTCCGGCACGCCTCTGAAAGGAACTGGTATGTCGCCATCTGTGCGCACATCGCTCCGTCACTGCATCCTCTCGGCCATTTGTTGCGTTTTCGCCATCACCGCCCCGGTGCGCGCGCGACAGGCATGTGCGGGGGAGTGGACCTTCGCCGCGTGGCCCGCCGCACGCAGCGAGCACCATCTCGCCTACGACGCCGCCCGCGCCGTCTCCGTCCTTTTCGGCGGCCGCGACGCCTCCGGCGTGCTCCTGAACGACACGTGGACGTGGGACGGAACGACGTGGCGCGAGATGGCGACGGCCGCCGCGCCGTCGGCTCGCACGCAGGGCGCGATGGCGTACGACGCCGCGCGCCAGCGCGTCGTGCTCTTCGGCGGGCAGGTCGGCGGCGTGAACAACCGTGAGACGTGGGAGTGGGACGGCGCGGCGTGGTCGCTGCGCTCAACGACGGGCCCGAGCGCACGGTTCGCGCACACGATGGTGTACGACAGCGCGATCCAGCGCGTGGTGGTGTTCGGAGGGCAGGACAGCTCGAACCTGCAGGCGGATTCGTGGTCCTGGGACGGGACGACGGGCGCATGGACGCAGATCCCGACGACGATCACGCCCGGGCAGGGCGGGGTGACGGGGCATCAGCACGCGTCGTCGTACGACAGCGCGCGAAGCCGCCACGTGCTCTTCTCTGTGCAGGGCGGCGCGGTGACGTGGGAGCGCACGGGGAACAACTGGAGCCTCTTCTCGAACTCGGCGCCGCCCGCGGGGCGCGCGAAGGCGACGATGGCGTTCGTGCCCGGGCTCGGCGGGAACGGCGCGTCGGTGCTGTTCGGCGGGAACGGGGGCGGGAGCAGCGACACGAATCTCTGGGCATGGAACGGCGCGGCGTGGTCGGTGGCCCAGGCGAGCTCGGTGCAGGGGCCGGGCCCGCGCGAGGGCCACACGATGGCGTACGACAGCGCTCGCGGGGTGGTGCTCATGTTCGGCGGATCGGTTCCGGGCGGGGGCACGGCCTCGGCGAACAACGAGACGTGGGAGTGGTCTGCATCCACAGGTTGGAAGCAGGTGATGGTCCCGACGCCGCGCGAGAGCCACGCGATGGCGTACGACGCAGCGCGCGGGGAGATGGTGCTGTTCGGCGGGATCGTGTCGAACGGCGGGACGGTGAGCCAGGAGACGTGGGTGCGGAGCGGGGGCCGGTGGTCGCGTCGCCTGACGGGCGCGCCGATCGCCATGGGCGGTCGGTACGGGCACGCGATGTCGTACGACGAGCGTGCGCAGCGCGTGACGCTGTACGGCGGGCGTCTGCAGGGGGGCGGACTCGCGGGCGCGGGGATGTGGGAGTGGGACGGCGCGCAGTGGACGACGCGCTCCTCGGCTCTGACACCGGCGGCGCGTTCGAACAGCGCGATGGTGTATTCCCGCGCGGCGCTCGGCTCCGGGCGCAGCGTGCTCGCCGGCGGCGTGCTGTCGAGCGGCGCGGCGTCCGCGGACTCGTGGGCGTGGGACGGCGTGACGGGAGAGTGGCAGGCGATCGGGGCCCTCCCGAACCCGCTGACGGCGCACACCATGGCGTACGACGCGCGGGACGGTGTGATCGTGGCGTTCGGGGGGCGGACGTCGGCGGGCACGCCGCCGAGCATCGCGCAGCACCGGACGCTGTACCGGCTGGACGCGAACCTGCTGGGGTGGACGCAGCTGCTGCCGGGCGCGGGGCTCTGGCCGAGCCCGCGTGAGCGGCACGTGATGCTGTTCGATGGGAGCACGAACACGACGGTGATGATCGGGGGCATCGCGGATGATCAGAACGCGGGCGCGCTCTATTCGGATGTGTGGGAGTGGGACAACCGGCTGCAGCAGTGGACGCTTCGGACGCCGAGCGGCATGGCGCCTCCGGGTATTCGGCGGCACGCCTCGGCGGCGGACCCGGACCGTGCGGAGATCGTGGTGTTCGGGGGCTCGTTGAGCGCGAACACGATGAGCGGGGGCATCGCGTCCGGTCGCACGCAGAGCGAGTGGGTGTTTGCCAGCCCGCGCGTGTCGCGCTGGAAGACGTTCGCGGGCGGGAGCTACGGGAACGCGTTGAACTGGGAGTGCGATCGGCTGCCGGGCGTCGAGAGCGCGATCGTGGTGGAGCGCGAGGGGTTCAATCCGATGCTTCCGGCGGGGACGCCGACGTGGCCGGTGAACATCAACGTGACGGGAGCGCCGCAGGTCGCGCGGAGTCTGGATGTGCGCTGGGACAGCGTGACGTTCAATCTGCTGCAGAACCTGTCGCTGCTCGCGCCGGGGGACATGGCGGACCCGTCGCTGATCGTCGGCGGCGTGAGCAACGAGCCTTCGACGCTTCGGTTGATCAACACGAACCCGTCGGGATCCGCGACGTCGCTCACGGCGTCGGCGGGCGTGATCGGGCGCGACGCGGGGTCGTCCGGGCTGATGAGCGTGTCCGGGCAGCGCGTTCGGCTGGTGACCACGGACGACGTCGTGATCGGCGCGAACGGCGCCGGTGAGGTGCGCGTGGAGGATCGTGCGCAGCTCATGTTCGGCGGGAGCGGCACGCGGCTGTCCATCGGCGAGTCGGGGGTCGGCACGATGCGCGTGACCGGGCCGGGCGCCCGGGCGCAGTCCACGAAGGGCACGGGGATCAGCGGTGAGATCGTGATCGGGGAGAACGCGGGCTCGACGGGCCTGTTGTCGGTGAGCGCGGGCGCCGCGTTCTTCGCGGACACGGACGATCTGCTCGTGGGTGACGGGGGGCAGGGCACGGTGGAGATCGTCGGGGGGAATGCGCTGCTGCAGACGAACAGCTTCAATTCGGCGGTGATCGGTCGGCAGGCCGGTTCGAACGGGACGTTGCGTATCGACGCGTCGGAATGGCGTGAGGGCGTGAGCGTGCCGACGGTCGGGCTGGGGGGCACGGGTGTGGTGCAGATCTCGTCGGGGGCCATCGTGGGTGATCGTGGGCTCTCGCTCGCATCGCACGGGACGCTGCGCGGGGACGGCACTGTGGTCGGGGACGTGTTCAACCTCGGCAACGTGTGGCCCGATCCGTCGCTCTCCGTGGGGAGCGCGACGCGGGGGCGCATCGAGGCCCACGGGTCGTATGTGCAGATCGGGCTCCCTCCGGGCGCAGGATCGGGCGCACAGTCCGGCCGGCTGACGCTGGATGTGAGCGGCCCGAACGCGGGCGAGACGAGCGAGCTGGCGCTCACGGGGCCCGCGTTGCTCGCGGGCGAGCTGCGCGTGCGTCTGCAGAACGGCTATCTGCCGCCCGCGGGCTTCGCGCGAACCGTGATCACGGGACCGACGCGCGGCGGCACGACGTTCGACGTGGCGTTCCTCCCGGGCTTCCCGGACGATCGGTTCATGCGCGTGGTGTACGGCGCCACGGCGGACGCGGACCTCGTGTCGCTCGAGGTGGGCGCGTTGGCGCCGAGACTGAGCGTGCCGGGCGCGCAGGCTTCCGCGGCTCCCTCGTCGCTGATCGACGCGACGGGGGGGGACATCGATGGTGACGGGCGCGATGACGCGATCCTGATCACGCCGGGGAACCCCGGCACGCTGATCATCCTGTTCTCGCGCGGCGTGGACGGCGCCGGGCAATTCCTCGGGTTCTGGTCGGCTCTTTCGTACCCGATCGGCAACACGCCGCGTGGCGTGGCGTGCGCACAGCTCGACGACGTTCCCGGGCTCGACATCGCCGTGGCGGACA
Source organism: Phycisphaerales bacterium (assembly GCA_050174775.1). Lineage (GTDB taxonomy): Bacteria > Planctomycetota > Phycisphaerae > Phycisphaerales > UBA1924 > CAYPGJ01. The sequence goes on along the minus strand of JBFXJP010000002.1, from coordinate 317,471 downwards.
CGGACGGCACACTGCGCATCTTCACCAACAACGACAACTGGGTGACGACCACGCAGGGCGTGACGGGATCGTTCACGGCGCAGCCGGTGGTTTCGGGGCTGGGCTCGTTGCAGGCGATTTCCGCCGCAGACCTGAACGGGGACGGGGTCACGGACCTGGTGCTTGCGGACTCGGTGGCCGGGGCGGTGATCGTGCTGCGCGGGACGGGCGGGGGCGACTTTGTGGCGCAGGCTCCGTTGGTGCTCGGATCGGGGGCGAGCCCGTCATCGGTGGACATCGGGGATCTTGACGATGACAAGGACCTGCGTCGGCCGAGCATCATCGCGAGCGGGGGCGGGAACATCACGGACGGCGCCGGGAACCCGATGAGTCGCATCTTCGTGCTGGAGAATGCGACGGCGTCGATGGGCGCACCGGTGTCGTTTGCTCCAGTCGTGACGTTCGACGTGCCCGGGGAGATCCGGGACGTGGCGATCCGCAACCTGAACCCTGCTTCGCAGGACGACGCGTTCGGTGAGGTGCTGGCCGTGACGCAGCGCGGTGATGAGGCGAGCGTCGTGGTGCTGCGGAATCAGGAGTCGAGCACGGGCGTGGCGTTGTCGCCGCCGGTGTTGTTGCCGATCGGTGTGGATGCGACGTCGGTGGCGGCTGTGGACCTGGATGAGGACGGCGACCCGGACCTCGGCGTGGCCGCGCGACCGGACGGGCAATCGGATCGTCGAGTGCGCGTGCTGCGGAGTGAGGTGAGCCAGGGGTCGCAGCTGGCGTTCTCACCAGCGCCGGATCTGCCGAACCCGACGGGGGCCTCGGCGCCTGCGCTCGTGAAGGCGTGGGACATTTCGGGGGACGGTCGCGCGGACCTCGTGGCGATCCGTCCGACGGGTGGTTCGGAGGGGATGGCTGACGGGGGCGTAAGCCTGCCGAGCATTGCCGTGCGCGTGAACCGGGCCGTGCAGGGGGACGCGAACCGGGACGGGCGTGTGGACTTCCTGGACCTGAACATCATCCTGAGCGACTTCGGACAGGTCGGGGCGGGCCGTAGAGGGGATGTGAATGGGGATGGTCGGGTGGACTTCTTCGACCTGAACCTGATCCTGAGCCATTTCGGGCAGGCAGTGGGTGGGTGAGTCGGATGTGGATGTCCGAACGAGCCCCGAACCGGCCGATGAGGTTGCGGGAGCCGTTGACCGGAGCGGAGGGGTTCTCTACCCTCTCGTCCCCCTTTGGAGAGGCCCGGAGCGGGCCAGGAGCAGCGCGATGAAGCAGGACATCCACCCGACGTTCTACAACAACTGCAAGGTCTACTTCAACGGCGAGGTGGTGATGACCGTCGGCGCGACCACGCCCGAGATGCACGTGGACGTGTGGTCGGGGTCGCACCCGTTCTTCACGGGCAAGGCTTCGTTCGTGGACACGGCGGGTCGTGTGGAGAAGTTCCAGCGGAAGTTCGGCGGGAACTACTTCGCGAAGAAGAAGTAAGTCGCTTCGTCGGCGCGCGGCGACGCGGGCCGGGGTGGCACGGAAGAACCAACGCACGCCGCGGGCCCGAGGCTCGTGGCGTGTTTGCTTTGGGGGTCGATAGGCTGTGGCGCCATGGGTGAGACGCGGGCCATCTCGGGAGCGTTGCGTGCGCGGCTGGAAGAGATCGCGTCGCGCTATGACGCGCTGACGGCGCGGCTGGAGTCGCCGGAGGTGGCGTCGGACTTTCGGCAGGCGCGCGAGACATCGATGCAACGCGCTGCGCTGGCGCCTGCGGCGTCCGCGTACAAGCGGCTGTGCGCCTTGGAGCGGGAGCGGGAGGAGCTTGTCGCGGCGGAGCGAGGGGAGGATGCGGAGCTTGCGGCCATGGCACGGGAGGAGGCGCCCAGGGTGGAGGAGGAGATCGGGCGGGTGTCGCGCGAGGCGATGCAGCGGCTGGTGTCGTCTGATGACGACGCGATCGGGTCGGTGATGGTGGAGGTGCGCGCGGGGGTGGGTGGGGATGAGGCGATGCTGTGGGCGGGGGAGCTGGTCGCGATGTATCAGAAGCGCGCCGCGCGGAAGGGATGGGAGGCCGAGGTGATGGACCTCTCGGAGGGAGGGGGCGTGGCGGGCGGCGCGGGGATTCGCTCGGCGGTGCTGAACGTGCGCGGCGCGGGTGTGTGGACGGAGATGTCGCATGAGGGAGGGACGCACTGCGTGAAGCGTGTGCCTGCCACGGAGGCGCAGGGGCGGATCCACACGTCGACGGCGACGGTGGCCGTGCTGCCGGAGCCGGAGGAGGTGGAGCTGGACATTGATCCGGAGGACGTGCGCGAGGACATCACGACGGCGCAGGGTCCGGGCGGGCAGAACGTGAACAAGGTGGCCACCGCCGTGAAGTTGCTGCACGTGCCGACGGGCATCGAGGTTCGCATGCAGGAGAGCAAGAGCCAGCGGCAGAACCGGGAGAAGGCGTGGCGTCTGCTGCGGGCGCGGCTGTATGAGCTGGAGCTTGCGAAGAAGAAAGCGGAGCGGGACAAGGCGCGGAGCGCGCAGATCGGGGGAGGGGATCGGTCGGAGCGCGTGCGGACGTACCGGTTCAAGGAGGGGATCGCTGTGGATCACCGGCTCGAGCAGAGTTTCAACCTCGATCGCGTGATGGCGGGCGAGGCGGACGACCTGCACGCGGGGCTGGTGGAGGGGGAGGTGGAGCGGCGGTTGGCGGCTCTGTGAGCGGAGAACGCGGCGGGGAAGGCCAGGGGAGCGTCCGGGAACAATGCGGCGCGATCGGCGGATTTGGGGTTGGGGAAGCGGTTTTTTCGCCGTATTCTGTCGGGGTCACACCTGAACGAGCGGAGGAACACCCATGCGTCATGTCGGGATGGTTGCGTTGCTTGCGGCGGGATCGATCGCATCGGCGTTGCCGGATGTGGCCATCGTGGCCGCGGCATCGAACACGACGAACCCGGAGACGAACACTCGGTTCACCGACGCGCGCGACAAGCTGGTGGCGACGGGGCTGTTCAACTCGGTGTCGCTGTTCAACGCGACGCGGTTCAACCCGACGGGGGGGACGCCGACGCCGGCGGAGTTCGCGCAGTGGGACGCGGTGCTGGTGTGGTCGAACGATTCGTTCGAGGACGCGGTGGCGATGGGGACGGCGCTCGCGGACTACGTGGATGGGGGCGGGGGCGTGGTCGTGGCGGTGTTCTCGAACACGTCGCTGAACGTGGATCGGTATCTGCAGGGGCGGTGGCAGACGGGGAACTACATCGCGATCCCGCAGAACGGGAACTACACGCAGGCGACGGGCGGGCTTGGGCAGGTGCTGATTCCCAACCACCCGATCTTCAACGGGGTGAACTCGTTCGTGACGAGCACGGGCGTGACGAGCCAGGGTCAGTTGTTCGGGGGGTATCGGCCGGTGAGCACGACGCTGACGGCGGGCTCGACGAAGGTGGCGACGTGGAACACGGGACACACGCTGGTGGCGCTGGCGCCGAACCCGCGCGTGGTGGAGTTGGGATTCCATCCTGTGTCGAACGCGGTGAACGCTGGGTACTGGGATCAGACGTCGGACGGGGCACGGCTGATGGCGAACGCGCTGCTGTTCTCGATGCCGTGCGCGGGGGACGCGACGGGGGACCGTGTGGTGAACTTCGCGGACCTGAACATGGTGCTGTCGAACTTCGGCTCGATGGGCGCGGGTCTGCCGGGGGACGTGAACGGGGACGGGGCGGTGAACTTTGCCGATCTGAACTTGGTGCTGTCGAACTTCGGCGTGTCGTGCGGGCCGTGAACGTGAGGTACAGAACAAAGCGAGGCCCAGCGGCGCGGAGCCGCTGAGCCTCTGTGGGGGTGGTGAATCTCGGTGTGGCTGGTGAGGCTTAGTCCTTCACTTCGTACTCGGCGTCGATGACGTCGTCCTTGTTTGCGCCGTTGGCGTCGGCGGGCTGCTCGCCGTGAGCGGGCTGAGCGCCGGCGGCCTTCTGCTGCGCGGCTTCGTACATCACCTTGCCGAGCTCCATCGACGCCTTCTCGAGGTTTGCGACGGCGGTCTCGATCGCGGCCTTCTCCTCGCCCTTGACGGCGGTCTCGACCTGGGTGATGGCGGACTCGATGTTGCCGCGGACCTCGGAGGAGACCTTGCCGCCGTGCTCTTCGAGAGCCTTGCGGGTCTGAATGACCATGGCGTCGGCGCGGTTCTTGAGGTCGACGACCTCGCGGCGCTGCTTGTCCTCTTCGGCGTGAGCTTCGGCTTCGCGCTTCATGCGCTCGACCTCTTCCTTGGAGAGGCCGGAGGAGCCCTTGATCTCGATGTTCTGGCTCTTGCCGCTGGCCTTGTCGGTGGCCTTGACGTTGAGCATGCCGTTGGCGTCGAGGGCGAACTCGACTTCGACCTGGGGCATGCCGCGCGGCGCCGGGGGGATGCCGGTGAGCTCGAACATGCCGAGCGTGCGGTTGTCCTTGGCGAACTGGCGCTCGCCCTGGAGGACGTGTATCTGCACGGAGGTCTGGTTGTCGGCCGCGGTGGAGAAGACTTCCTTCTTGGAGGTCGGGATGGTGGTGTTGCGCGGGATGAGGGTGGTCATGACGCCGCCGAGCGTTTCGACGCCCAGGGAGAGCGGGGTGACGTCGAGCAGGAGGATGTCCTTGACGTCGCCGCGAAGAACGCCGCCCTGGATCGCGGCGCCGAGGGCCACAACCTCGTCGGGGTTGACCGACTTGTTGGGCTCCTTGCCGAAGATTTCCTTGGCGATCTGCTGGGCGCGGGGCATGCGTGTGGAGCCGCCGACCAGCACGACCTCATCGATCTTGGAAGCGTCGAGCTTGGCGTCGGTGAGGGCCTTGCGGCAGGGCTCGCGGAGACGGTTGAAGAGGTCATCGCAGAGCGACTCGAACTTCGAGCGCGTGATGGAGACCTGCAGGTGCTTGGGGCCGGACTGATCGGCCGTGATGAAGGGCAGGTTGACGGTCGTCTCCTGGACGGTGGAGAGCTCGATCTTGGCCTTCTCCGCGGCTTCCTTGAGGCGTTGGAGCGCCATGGGATCGTTGCGGACGTCGATGCCTTCCTTCTTGCGGAACTCGTCCGCGAGATGGTCGATGAGCTTCTGGTCCCAGTCGTCGCCACCGAGGTGGCCGTCGCCCGCGGTGGAGATCACCTCGAACACGCCGTCGCCGACGTCGAGGATGGAGATGTCGAACGTGCCGCCGCCCAGGTCGAAGACGGCGATCTTCTCGTTCTTCTTCTTCTCGAGGCCGTAGGCGAGGGCCGCAGCCGTGGGCTCGTTGATGATGCGGTCGACCTTGAGACCCGCGATCTCGCCTGCCTCTTTCGTGGCCTGGCGCTGGGCGTCGTTGAAGTAGGCGGGGACGGTGATGACCGCGCGCTCGACCTTCTCACCGAGATAGTCCTCGGCTGCCTTCTTGAGGGACTGGAGGATCATGGCGCTGATCTCGGGGGCGGTGTAGTCCTTGCCCTTGATGCGAACCTTCACCAGCTCGGAGGCGCCGCCCACGACCTCGTAGGGCACCAGCTTCTCTTCGGACTGGACCTCGTCGTGGCGACGGCCCATGAACCGCTTGATGGAGTAAATGGTGTTCCGCGGGTTGGTCACCTGCTGGTGGCGCGCAGGCTGACCGACGAGCCGCTCGCCCTTATCGGTGAAGGCGACCACGGAGGGGGTGAGGCGCGAGCCGAATGAGTTGGTGATGACCTTGGGCTGACCGCCTTCCATGACAGAAACGACGGAGTTCGTGGTGCCGAGGTCAATCCCGATGATCTTTGACATGGGTCCTTCCTTGCGTCCTGGTCCTGTGCGGCCGGTGGCCGCGCATGGGGGTTCGCATGGTGTAGAGCAACGCCTGCGCCAGCCCTCAGGGCCCGGAATCGGTGCTCACCGGCACGGACAGCCCGGACACAAGCCGAAAATGTGACCCTGGATGGTCGTGACGGTCCATGCTGCTGCCAGTTCGGCAGACCGCAGAATCCGTGCCACCTGCACCGCACTCTGCAAGAAAGCGCTTGCCCGAGCATTGTGTAGGAGTTAGGTTCGGAGTCAGGTCGGGAGTGCCCCTCGCACGGGGGGATGCTCGTGACCGCTGTACATCAGGAGAGATCGCCCATGACCGCGCGGAGGTTTGTTGTTGCGTTTTCGCTCTTGTTCGCGGGAGGCGCCATCGGGTCATCGTGTCTCGGAGCCAATCGGACATACGACGGGGTCGGAAACAACCTGACGCACACCACTTGGGGCTCTGCCGGAGCAATGTTCCAACGCATGGCCTCGTCCGCGTACGGGGACGGCATGGGCTCGATGGGCGGAGGGGACCGCCCCAACGCGCGTGTGATCTCCAACGCGATCTTTCACCAGTCCTCATCGATGCTGAACAGCCGCGGCCTGACCGACTGGGTCTGGCAGTGGGGACAGTTCATCGACCACGACATGGACCTCGTGCCGCGCGCCGAGCCGGTCGAGGCGGAGCCGATCCTCGTCCCGGACGGCGATCCGTTCTTCACGCCGGGCACGACGATCTCGTTCAGCCGGTCGAAGTACGAAGCGGGCACCGGCACGAGCCTGGGCAACCCCCGCCAGCAGGTGAACACGATCTCCTCGTGGATCGACGGGTCGCAGGTGTACGGCTCTTCCCAGAGCCACGCGGATTCCCTGCGCTCGTTCACCGGCGGGAGGCTCACGGTGACAAGCCACGAGAGCGGCGATTTGCTGCCGATGAGCGCCGGCATGTTTGTCGCCGGAGATGAGCGCGTGAACGAGCAGCTTGGGCTCACGGCTGCGCACACCCTCTTCATGCGCGAGCACAATCGTTGGGCCGACGCGATCGCAGCCCAGAACTCCGGCTGGAGCGACGAGGAGGTCTATCAGCGGGCCCGGAAGATCGTGGGCGCCGAGATCCAGCACATCACCTATCACGAATGGCTGCCCGCCCTGCTGGGGAGCCAGATGCCGGCGTACTCGGGGTACGACGACGCGGTTGACCCGACCACCGCCAACGAGTTCGCCACGGCCCTCTTCCGCGTCGGGCACACGATGCTTTCTCCAACGCTCCAGCGGCTCAACGACGACGGCAGCGTGATCGCGGCCGGGAACGTCTCGCTGCAGGACGCGTTCTTCCAGCCTCACCGCATCCTGAATGAGGGCGGCGTGGACCCGCTGCTCAAGGGGCTGGCATCGCAGCTCATGCAGGAGGTTGACTCGAAGGTGATCTCCGACGTGCGCAACTTCCTGTTCACCATCCCCACCGGGGGAATGGACCTGGTGTCGCTCAACATCCAGCGGGGGCGCGATCACGGCCTGGCGGACTACAACACGGTGCGCGTTGCGCTCGGGCTCGCGGCCGTCACCTCGTTCGACCAGATCACGTCGGACACCGCGCTGGCGGACACGCTCGAATCGCTGTACGGCGATGTGAGCAACGTCGACCTGTGGGTGGGCGCATTGTCGGAGGACCATCTGGCGGGCTCGTCCCTGGGCGAGCTGCTCACGGCGGGCTTCCTGCACCAGTTCGGAGCGCTGCGAGCGTGCGATCGGTACTGGTACGAGAACGACGCGGAGCTCGCGGACGTGCTCGAGCAGATCGAGGGGACAACGCTCGCGGACATCCTCATGGCAAACTCGTCGATCACGAGCCTGCAGGGGAATGTTTTCCTGATCCCGGCGCCGGGCGGAGCGTTCGCGCTCGCCATGCTCGGGCTCGGGGCGGCGCGCCGCCGGCGTCGCTGAGGGCCTTGGATCGCCGAGACGGTGCTGCACACGCCACGTCCCCGGCCATAATGCGAGCATGCTGCACCGTCCCGCTCGTGACACGGACATCCCTGCGCTCCATCGCATCTACTCGTCGGACAGCGTCTCGCCGTACGTCGCGTTCGACCGGGGCGACGAGGCGATGTTCATGGGTGTCGTCCGCCGGTGGCAGTCCGCCGGAGAGGTGATCGTGGCCGAGGAGCGTGGCGAGGTGATCGGCGCGTACGTGCTTCAGCGGCGCACCGATCGGCTCGCGCACTCGGCGTACATCGGGAGTGTGGGCGTGGCCCCAGAGCATCAGGGGCGCGGCGTCGGCAGCGCGATGATGCGTGAAGCGATCAACCGACTCCGCGCGGAAGGCAGGCATCGCATCGAGTTGTACGTCTCCGCCGACAATCCGCGCGCGATCTCGATGTACGGGCGCCTCGGATTCGAGATCGAGGGCACGCACCGCAGGTTCTTTCGGCGGGCCGGAGAGGACGCGTTCGTCGACGAGCATTCGATGGCGCTGCTGCTGCCGACCAACGCAGCGGCGCAGCTCGGCAGCCCCGCGTCGGGGCATAACGTTCACCAGCCCATCGATCGCGCCTCGGCGCCGCATTACACCTGGGGCGACCGGTGTGACGGGTGGCATCTCGTCCGCACCTCGGGTCTCAGCGTGATCGAGGAACGCATGCCGCCAGGCGCGCGCGAGGTTCGCCACTACCACGCGGCCGCGCGCCAGTTCTTTCGCGTGCTCACCGGAACCCTCACGATGGAGGTCGACGGTGCAACGCACGATCTGCGCGCCGGGGAAGGTCTTGAGATCGCGCCGGGGCGAGCTCATCAGGCACAGAATCGCTCCGACGACCCGGTCGAGTTTCTCGTCATCTCAACGCCTCCGTCGCACGGAGACCGCCACGCGCCCCGGGAATGACGAACCGCCGACATGACCTTCCCGCGCAACCGGTCTCGCTCGCGCAGAGCGCCGCCGGCGCGTTATTGGACCGCCCTCCGGGTGATGTGGAGCAGATCCAGCGCCGATGAGACTCACGCCGGGGCATCGCGATATGCGCCGCATGAGGAGCGAATGATGAGCCAGACGCCGGGACAGATGCTCGACGCGATCCTGAAGCCGCATTGGGATGCTCGCACGGAGATCGCCGAGGAGGTCGCGAAGCTCGATGAGCAGATGCGCGCCCTGCGGACGGAGCATGAGGCCGCGACGAAGCGTCTTGAGGAGGCTGAGTCGGCCCTGGCAAGCCAGGTGCGGAGCGCGGTGGCCGAGCAGCCGATGCTGGCGCGGATTCTGGGTGTGCCGTCCGCCGCGTCCGCCGGCGCGAAGCCCACTGCGGATCCTGCGGCGGAAGCGCCACGAAGCAAAGCCGAAGCGCCGCAGGCAACCCCCAAGCCGGCGCCGGCGAGCGCCGCGCCTGTGGAGGGCGAGACCGTCGCACCCCCACCCAAAGCGGCTACGCCGAAGCCTGACGCAGCAGCGGCGCAGAAGGCGGCTACCGGGGCCGCTCCATCACCTGCCGTGCCAAAGCCCGAGCCTGTCGCGGAATCGACGTTGAACGAGACGGCAACATCGACCGGGGACGGGTCGGATGAGGTGGCGAGCAAGCCGGCTGCGGCGAAGCCTGCGCCCACAGTTGCCGCGAACGCGACGGCCGAAGCTGCGCCTCCGAAGAAGGAAGCGGCGTAAGACACATGCGCTTGCACCCACGGCTGCGGACGATCGCTCAGCTACATCGACGGCCCGAAGACGATCGCGTTGAGCAACAGGCGTGAGGACGCGTGATTGAACCCGCGTAATGTCACGTCGTCCGCGAAGCAGATCACCGAGCCGCGCCCGAGACGGTGATGTGTCAGGAACGGCTTTCCGGCGAGACGCTCGATGTTTCGGTCGGAGATCGGCCCGCCGATGCGCGGCTCCTTGGCGAATCGCGCGATGACCGAGCCGGAATCGGCGACCGGGAGACCCCCGGCGCCGCGCTTCACCACGCCGACCCATTCCGGCACGCCTGCGGCCAGCGGATGCGTCATGTCGATGTCCACGCGCAGCATCGTCCCGGGCACCCGATCCTCGACTGATCGCTCTCGCCGCTGCTCGTAGCTCAGCTCACTCGCCTTCGGACGATCATCCTTGGGTTCGCTGTCGTCCTTGAGTTCGAGCAGCGTGCGCGACGCCCACCGGCCCGCATCGTCCATCGCGATCACGCAGCCCCCGGCGCGCACCCAGTCCTTGAGGCGGGAGAGCCCTGATTCGCCCAGCGCTCCGGAGAGAGAGGACACGGACGGGATGACGAGCGTGTTGAACCCGGAGATGTCCGCTCGGGCGAGCGTCTCTGCTGTGATGCGCGTGTGCGGGATGTGGCACTGGTTATCGAGGAGGTTCCAGATCTCCCCATACGAGAGCGAGGAGACGGGCTCTGATGCGAGCAGCAGCACGCGCGGGGATTCGAGTCGGGAGTTCTTGTTCGTGCCGAGGACGGGGCCGGACTCGGGGAAGCCCGACGAGGAGCGATGGGCGGAGAGGCCGAGCGCGAGAAGATCGGATTCGAACGCGCGAAGCGCTGCGGGATCGTTGCGCACGCTGTGGACGATGAGCGAACCTCGGGCGAACGTGCGTCCCTCATAGACGATGGGGTCACCCGCAGCACGGCAGTACAGATCGTGCTTGGATGCAGCGCCAACGGCCGCTGGGAATGCGTGCTGTGCGGCGTCCACGATGATCGCCACCGCTTTGTCGGGCTCCACACCGTCGATGGCGGGAGCGGGCGGGGTCCACTCGCTGAGGAGCGAATGGGCCGTGTCAGGAATCGAGTCGCTCCACGCGGCGCGTAGGCCGAAGGCGACGGGGAGCGACCACGCCGCGATGTCGTAGGTGTCGATGCTCTCGACCTCGGTGGTGCGCTCGAAGAGCGCACGCACGAGCCGGCCCATCGGCTGATCCGTGCGGATCACCCAGGAGCCGCGCGGGAGCTCGAGCGATTCGATCGCACCGCCGTCTTTGTACGAGTGCGCGCCTGCGATCGTGGTGTCGGCGTCGAGCGCGTGCACCTCGATGGCGTGGGCCGAGCAGAGGTCCCACGTCCGACGCAGCAACGACGGGTCGGTGCGGGCGTCGATGAGGTATGCAGCGTGGGGCTTCCCGTCCGACGCGATCGACTCGCGGAAGTATCGCGCGAAGCGCTGCAGTTGCTCCTCGCGCCACTCGGCCGTGGATTCAAGGTACGAGAGGCTCGTGAGGAAGTGGTTGCGGGCGCGGTCCTGGAGCGTCAGCGCGTAGTGGTCGTGCACGTTCACGGCCAGGCCGGCGAACCCGTGACCCGCCTGTTCGCATAGCATGCCGATGGCGCCGTAATACACGGGCGTCACCTTGCCGTAGCCCGGGTAGAGATAGTCGAACCGCTCCTTCGTCGCGTAGACGAGGCGGTTGGCATCGAAGACTTCGGCGTTGGCCTTGCCGTACTTCTCGATCCAGTCCTTCGTCTCCTGGGGGATGTTGAGGTTGTACGGTGGCTCCCCGGCGCCGAAGAAGTACGGGCTGGTGTACTCCTGTTCGTGGTAGTCGATGTGGAGCACGGGGAGGAAGCGGCGGTACGCGTTGATGCGCGCACGCGACTCGGGGTGCACGCCCCAGATCCAATCACGATTGAGATCGAAGAGGTAGTGGTTGGCGCGCCCGCCCGGCCAGGGCTCGTCGTGCTCCGCGGCGAGCGGATCAGCATCGATGCTCACGCCGAGGCGCTGCCGGTACCACGAGACGTACCGCTCACGCCCGTCCGGGTTGAGGCAGGGATCGATGACGACCACGAGGCGGTCGAGCATGCGCTGGACTTCGTCGTTGGTTGCCGAGGCGAGCGTGTACGCCACCTGCATGGCCGCTTCGGTGGACGACGCCTCATTGCCGTGGACGTTGTAGGAGAGCCAGACAACGGCCGGATTGTCTCGCGCGATCTCAGCGGCACGCGGCTCGCTTGTCGCGCGGGGGTCGGCCAGCTCGCGGTGTCGCGCGAGGATCTCGTCCAGACGCGCAAGGTTCGCCGGCGATGAGATGGTCATGATGACCAGCGGGCGGTCCTCCCAGGTGCGCCCGTACTCCTCCAGACGCACCCGGTCCGATGCCTCAGCCAGCGCCTCGCAATACGCAAGCACATCGTGGTGTCGCGAGAACTGCGCGCCGATCGGATGCCCGAGCACGCTGCTCGGCGCCGGGACGGCCTCGTTGTGCGCCAGCCCGCCGTAGTAATCGAACGGGTTGGGCGAGGTCGGGGGCGAAGCGGTGCGGCTGTGCGGCGGCGTGCGCCCGTATGTGGGGGCGAGCACGCACAGGGCGAGCACTGTGAGGACGAATCGAGGGAGCACTGCGGACAAGCTGTTCATGACGACAAGATACCGGCACGCTCCCGGAAGGAGGCGGGCCGGAGGTGTAATCCCGCCGCTCACGGGCTCAACCGGTGCTCTGCATCGCCGCCGCGAGCGCGTTGACGCTGAGCAGGATCAGCGGACGCAACGACTTTCGTGCGGCATCGTCCGCGTCTCGCCAGCGGCGCAGCAGCTCCACCTGCAGCGCGTTGATCGCGTCCGTGTCCGGGTTACGTTCCCGGATCGAACGCTGGATCACCACGTTGTTGTCGAGGAGCGCGGCCTGACCGGTGATAGCCAGCACCGCCCGCTCGGCACTCGCAAATTCCTCGCTCAGCCGCGCATGGATCGCTTTACCCGCCTCACCGGCGTACCAGAGCGCCACGGGAAGCCTCGCCCGCGCCATCTCCTGCTGCGCGTTGTCCACAAACGCCCGGAAGTGCCCCCCCCCGCGGTACGCACCGCGGCACGCGTCCAGTCGTGCGAGATCACCCGACACGATCTCCTCGAACGTCGAGCCGATGCCGTACCACCCCGGCGCGTTGTATCGCATCTGCGTCCACGCGAAGACCCACGGGATGGCCCGCAGGTTCTCGAAGCACACCTCGCGCCCGGACCGCATCACCGGCCTGGAAGCGATGGGCAACTCACCGATGTGCAGCACGGGCGAGCGGTCGACGAACCAGCCCCAGAACGCCTCGTCATCGATGAGCGAGCGGTACGCCCCACGGGATCGCTCCGCCAGCCCGTCCATCATCTCCGGGGACACGCCCGCGCCGGCGTCTGCTCGCTCCTTGCCGCCCGTGGCCAACATCATCGCGTTCACGATCTGCTCAAGATGGCGGTGCGCCAGCGCAGGCATCGCGTAGCGGAAGGAGATCACCTCTCCCTGCTCGGTGAAGCGGATCTGCCCGTTGCGGCACGCGCCAGGGCTCGCCAGGATCGCGCGATGCGCCCGTCCGCCCCCACGCGCCACCGTGCCGCCCCGCCCGTGGAAGAACCGGAACGTCACCCCGGCTTCCGCACACACACGCGCCAGCTCCCCTTGCGCAGCATGCAGGCGCCAGTTCGCCGCCCAGTACCCACCATCCTTATTGCTGTCCGAGTACCCCAGCATGATCTCCTGGAATCCCCCGCGCGCCTCCAGGTGCGCGGCGTACGCGGGCTCTCCGAACAGCGCCACCATTACCCGCGCGGCGCCCTGGAGGTCGTCAACCGTCTCGAACAGCGGCGCAACGTCGATCGGGCACCGCACAACCCCGCCCTCGATGGTCCACAGCCCCCCCTCGCGCAGCAGCACGAGCACCTCCAGCACGTCGCTCACATCGTGCGCCATGCTCACGATGTACGACCCCACCGACTCCGGCTCGCCCGACGCCTGCTCGCGCAGCGCCTCGAGGGTGTCGAGCAGCTCCCGCGTCTGAGGCGTCAGCGCCGCCCCGTGCGCCGCGAGCGGGCGCGCCGTGGCCAGCTCGCGCCGCAGCGCCTTCACGCGCTCCTCCTCGCTCAGCGCGCCGTAGTCCTCGCACACCCCCGCGAGCCGCAGCAACTCCCCCACCACTTCCTCGTGCACTCGGCTGTGCTGCCGCACGTCCAACGCCGCGAGATGGAACCCGAACGTCCTCGCACGGAGGATCGCGTCCGCCAGCGGGCCCCGGTCCGCCACCTCCTCCAGACCCGCGGCGCGCAGCGCCCGCTGCAGCACACGAAGGTCCTCCACGAACATCGCGCTCGTGTACCCCGCCTCTCCGAGCCGGCGCTGCATGTGCCTGATCTTCATCCGCAGCGGCTCGTGCGTGAGATGGCGGCGCTGCTCCGCATCGAGCGGTCGTTGCTCTTCCTCTTTCCGCACCGACTCCCGCAACGCGGCATCGATCGTCGCGCGCCGATCCGACACGCTCAGGTCCATCCGGAGCGCCTCGAGCGCCTCGGCATGGCGTCGCACGGCCGAGGCGCGCATCTCCGCGAACGCCGCGCGCGTCAGCTCGCCCGTCACGTTCGGGTTGCCGTCCCGATCTCCCCCGATCCACGAGCGATACCGCAGCACGATCGGCAGCTCGACCCGCTCGCCGTACCGCCGCTCGATGCTCTCGTGCAGATCGCGATACAACCCCGGCACGGCCTCCCAGATCGCACCGGCCAGGAAACTGATCCCGTTGCGCACCTCATCGATCACCTCGAGCCGCTGCGCACGGACCTCATCGGTCACGAGCAGCAGCGCGAGCGTCTGACGCACGGCGCTCTCCAGCCGCGCGCGCTCGACCGCCGTGAGGTCCTCACGCCCGAGCCGTGTCAGCGCGTCCGCAATGCGCGCCTGCTTCTGGATGACGCTCCTCCGGCGTGACTCCGTGGGATGCGCCGTCAGCGTCGGTCGAACATCCAGCCGCTCGAGCGTCTGCAGAACGTGCTGCAGCGACGCTCCCTCACCGCTGAGCAACCCCACCGCCTCTCCGATGGACTCCGGCCTCGGCTGCTTGTCACTCGCCGCGCGCTCCCGCTCCCGGTTGATCCGCGCGATCTGCACCTGCTCGGCCTTGTTGCGCAGGTGGAAGCGGATCGTCAGGCTCTTGAGGGCCGCGTGGATCTCGGTCTCTCTCAGCCGCCCCAGCCCCTCTGCGACACGCGACGAACCGAGCATCGATCGGGCCATGTCACGCACCCGATCGACCAGGCCCCGGGTCTCGGGCGTGTCCACCTCATCCAGGCGTGCGTTCAGCCATCCGATGTCGCGGGCCAGCGGTGAATCCATACAAACCTCCTCGGCCTTGCCGATCGGGCGAGTCTACGGCCCAGCCACCCCGACCGCGCCGCGTGTGGGACACCGTGCTGCCCCTGACGCCCGGCGTCCCAAAGGTCACTACCATGCCCCCCCACTCCGGAGCCCCTGATTCAGACCACACAGGACCACGCCGCATGGCAACCACCGACACCACACGTCTTCTTCAGATGATCACGGGCATGATCGGCACACAGGCCGTCCGCGTCGCTGCGGAACTCGCTATCGCCGATCACCTCGCCTGCGGACCCGCCACCGCCGAGGACCTCGCGCGCCGCTGCGACGCGCACGCCGACTCCTTGCGCCGCCTGCTCCGCTATCTCTGCGGCGAAGGCGTCTTCGTCGAGGATGAGTCGGGCCGCTTTGCCCTCACCCCGCTCGGGGAATGCCTCCGGAGCGACTCCCCCACTCGTGTGCGCGATTTCGCCCGCATGCTCGCGGGAGACTGTGCCTCGGCGTGGAACGAGCTCATCCACTCCGTCCGGACCGGCCATTGCGCCTTCGAGCACGTCCACGGCGCCCCGCTCTTCCGCTACCTCGCGGCCCATCCCGAAAAGGCCCATGTCTTCGACTCCGCCATGACCGGCGTCCACGGCCCCGAAACGGGACCGATGATCGACGCCTACGACTTCTCCGGCTTCGAGACCATCGTCGACGTCGGCGGCGCCAGCGGCGCCGTGCTCCTCGAAATCCTCAGCCGCAACCCGCGCCCTCGCGGCATCGTGTTCGACCTCGATCACGTCGCCGAGCAGGCCAGCGCCCGCATCGCCGCGGCCGGCCTCGCCGATCGCGCCAAAGGAGAGGGCGGAAGCTTCTTCGAGCGCGTGCCCGAAGGCGCCGACTGCTACGTCATGCGCCACATCATCCACGACTGGAACGATGAGCAGTCCATCGGCATCCTGCGGCGGTGCCGTGACGCGATGCGCCCGGACGGCAAGGTGCTCGTCGTCGAGAGCGTCATCCCCCCCGGCAACGAGCCCCACCCATCCAAGATGTTCGATCTCATCATGCTCGCCATCCCGGGCGGGCGTGAACGCACCCGCGCAGACTACGAGCGCCTCTACAGCGCCGCGGGTCTCCGCGTCACGCGCGTCGTGCCCACAGCGTCCCCCGTCAGCGTCGTCGAGGGCGTGCGCGTCTGAAGCGCCTCAGCCCTTCAGCGAGCCCATGTCGATCACGAAGCGGTACTTCACGTCGCTCTTGAGCATCCGCTCATAGGCCTCGTTGATCTGCTGCATGCGGATCACCTCGACGTCGCACACGACGTTGTGCTTCCCGCAGAAATCCAGCATCTCCTGCGTCTCCGGGATGCCCCCGATCAACGAGCCCGCGAGCTGCTTGCGCGGGAAGAGCAGGCTCATCACGCTCACGCCCTGCGGCGCCGGGGGCGCCCCCACCATCACCATCGTCCCATCCAGCTTCAGCATCCCCAGCAACGCGTTCACATCGTGGTCCGCGGAGACGGTGTCCAGGATCATGTCGAACGAGCCCGCGTGCTTGGCCATGTCTTCGGCATGGCGCGAGATGATCACCTCGTCCGCGCCAAGGCGCTTCCCATCAGCCACCTTGCTCTCCGACGTCGTGAACAGCACGGTGTGGGCGCCGAACGCGTGCGCAAACTTCACCCCCATATGACCCAGCCCGCCCAGCCCGACGACGCCCACCTTCTTCCCCTTCCCCGCGCCCCAGTGACGCAAGGGCGAGTATGTCGTGATCCCTGCGCAGAGCAGCGGCGCTGCCCCCGCCGGGTCCAGGTTCGCCGGCACTTTCAGCACGAACGCCTCGTCCGTGACGATGCGCTCCGAATACCCGCCGTAGGTCATGCCCCCCGAGTATTTGTCCGGCCCGTTGTACGTGAACACCGGCCCGTTCAGGCAGAACTGCTCCAATCCCTCCTGGCACGACGTGCACGTGCGACAGGAATCCACCAGGCAGCCCACGGCCGCGAGATCGCCCGCCTTGAACTTCTTCACGTCCTTCCCCACCCGTGTCACACGCCCCAGGATCTCGTGCCCCGGCACCACAGGGTACTGCGTCATCCCCCACTCATTCCGCGCAAAGTGCAGATCGGAGTGGCACACCCCGCAGAACAGGATGTCGATCTCGACGTCCCGCGCCTGAGGCTCGCGACGCTCGATGGCGTGCGGGCCGAGCGGGTCGATGGCGGACGTGGCAGCAAAGGCTTTCGTGGACATGATGAACTCCAGGTGAATAGTGCGACGATTCTACGTCCCCCCCGCCAGCCGCTCCCGTAGCCCTGGATATGCTGTGCTGCGCATCCAGAAAGCGAATGATGAAAGGTGCCAGCGCGTGAACCTCCCGCAGTTCCGGTATCACCCCGATCCACTAGCCGCCGGCATGATCCAGCCCTCGGAGGCGGAATGCGTCTGTTGCGGCGAAGCGAGAGGCTACGTGTACACGGGCCCTGTGTTTGCCGTGGAAGATTATGAAGATTGCAACTGCCCCTGGTGCATCGCGGACGGCTCGGCCAGCAAGCGGCTCGACGCGACATTTGCCGACGACGATGGCGTCGGCGGTGGCGGGCAATGGGACGAGGTCTCCGAGGATGTCGTCGACGAAATCACGAAGCGAACCCCCGGATTCACTGGCTGGCAGCAGGAACAGTGGTGGACGCACTGCGACGCCGCGGAGTTTCACGGCTGGGCGGGACATGAGCAAGCGATATCGCTCGGCGAGGATTTCCTGGACGCGATCCGCGCGAACACCGGTATCGAATCCGACGAGACGTGGAACGAATTCCTTGAGGCGTTGAGCACCGAACACGGCCCAACGGCATACGCCTTCCGGTGTCGCAACTGCGGCAAACTGGGCGGTTATACGGATACGGACTGACACGTTGCAGGTGCACGGGAGAAACGGCAAGGTTGTTCAAGAACAACGCCTCGAGCAAGGACATATATCAATCGCAACTGCCATCGATGTTTGGACTGAGCTCGGAGGTCATCGATGAAACGCCTTGCTTGGATTTGTATCACGCTTCTTGTCGTGCTCGCCGCTAGTTGGGTCTATACCGCACCTCGACGCGCTGCGGAACGAGCGCAACACCTCTTCTCCGCCCTGGTTTCGGCGATCCCGTCGAGAAATGTCTCCGAGCTGCAAGGTGACGGCTACGTTTGGCAGGGCCACTCGGTTCATCTTCGCTTCTGCGCGAGTGATGCTGACATCGATAGGATCATCAGTCGAGACTATTCCCCGACGTCATGGGAAGAGATTGCGCATCGCTTCGAGCGGCCACGGAACGCTTGGCGCTACAAGCCAACATGGCATCCCAGCAGCATCGCCGAGAAAGAGTGCTACGAATGGAGCCAGTCCGGTTCAGAGATTTCACCGATCGGGTGGGGAGACTATGGCTGGAAGTACCTAGTAATAGATCGAACGACCGGCACGGTGTATTTCCACGCCATCGGATCGTGACGCCGAGAGCATCGTTATCGTCGCTCGCCGTGAACCAGATCCTCGGAGAATTCTGCTCGCAACTCCATGCGATGGGTCACCCAAATGCTCCGGCGAGAGCTTCTTCTTGAGCGCGATACACCTCGTCCTACTCCCGCTGCCGCTCCATCACCAGCTTCGCCTCACCCACGTGGCGCGTCATCGACACCACCCGGCCCTGCTCGTCGAACTCGAACGTCAGCGTCAGGCCCGGCGCCTCCTTCAGCGTCCACGACACCCCGTCCTCCGGCGGCACGAAGTGGAACGTCACGCCCTGCGGCGCCCGCAAACACAGCACGTCGTCCTCCAGCAGCACCGTGACGTTCGCGTTCGCTTCCGGGTGAAAGTACGCCCCCAGCAGCAGTTTCACCTTCTCAGGGTCGACCGTCGCCAATTTCGCGGCTTCCTCAGCCAGTCGTGTGCCCTTCCGCGGCACATTGAACGTGGCTCCAGACTGGTGCACCTTCAGCAGATCAAAGACACCGTCCTCCTGCTGCTCGAACGTGACGTTCACGGCGTCGGGGGCGATCGCGAACTTCCAACGCTTCTCGACCTCATCAGCCCCGGGCTCGATCAGCTCGAACACCATCTGGCTCGGTATGTCGAGCGCGAGCCCGCCGTTCTTCATCAGGACGCGGAACTCCTCGTTCCGGTACGTCGCAAAGTTGGCCACGTACGTGCCGATCATCGGCCTGAATCGCTCGGGAACCTCCTCGGATGAAGCGGCACGCTCCGGATGCAGGAGGAGCCGGTCAATGGCGTCCTCGAGCCGCAGCGTGGCCGTGCCGCCGCGCGACTGCGTGAACAGGAGGATCATCAGGTCGCGGTCGGGCCACGCCCACGCGATCGTGCCGTCCGAACCGCTATGACCGATGATCTCCGGCGCGGCAGTATCAGGTGACTCCTTCGAAACATGCAGCACCGACATCCGCCCGTACCACACCTCGAGCCCGGAGAAGTCCGTGGGGAATCGAGCGTCCGAGCCCAGCATGCGCATCGGCGTCATCGGCTCGAGCGTCCGCTCCACGGCCTCGCGCGAGAGAATAGTCCTCTCCCCGATCTTGCCCCTGTCCATCCACATCGCAAGAAACTTCGCGTAGTCCTGGGCAGTCCCGTACGCCGTCTGGGAGCCCCACGCGAACGGATAGAACGGCCCTTCCGCCGGCGTCCATAGACGCTGCCACGCACCGACCCGCCCCGCGTACAGCGGCGCGATCCGCGCAAACCGCTCATCCTCCGTGTCCAGCGCGACAAACGTGTCGCGCATGCCCAGCGGCTCGAAGAGCTCCGTTCGCCAGAACTCATCGATCGTCGTGCCGGACACCTTCTCGACCACCGCGGCCAGCGTGTCCGAGCCCGCGTCGCTGTACCAAAACTTGCTGCCCGGCTCGAACTCAGGCCCCCTCTCCCCCACCGCCGCGCACTGTTCCTGCAGCGAGCCGTACTTCGTCATGTCCTCGCGCGTGAGCAAGACGGAGAGGGGCAGACCGGAGCGGTGCGTCATCAGCTGATCGATCGTGATCTCGCGCGCCGCGTCCGTATCGAACGCGGGAAGATGCTTCGAGACCCGGTCCTCGAGCGCGAGCCGGCCACGATCGATGAGCAGCTGCGCCGCGGCGCCCGTGAACGTCTTGGTCATCGACCGGATGTTGCAGATGGTGTTGGGCGCCCACGCCGTCTTCGTCTCCCGATCCGTCAGCCCGTACACATCGTGCAGCACGACGCGCCGGTTCTTGATGACGAGCAGCTCGCCGCCCACGATCGCGTCGCGCTCGACCAGCTCCCGGACCACATTGGACAACTCGGACAACGCCTCACCAGAGAGCCCCTGACTCTCCGCGGTCGCCCGCGGGAACGCCGCGTCATCCGCCGCGCGGGCGTAGCTCGACACAGCGCCGCCGAGCAGGCTCGCAGACGCCGCGGCAAAGACAAGGAACGAACGAAGAATGCCGCGCGAAGCACGGCGCCGAAACCAATGCGTCTGCATGCGAAGACTCCAGGAGGATGCGCTCGTGCTCGATTGTACCGGCGTGCTCGCGCGCAGCTGCACGCATGCGCGCAGGATGCCCGCCACGTACGCGCGTAATCACTCGCTTCACCGCTGCAACCAGTCTCTGCTCGCAGCAGCCCTGACCACTTTCGCGCGGCGCTGACAGCGCCGATTACTGGCTTCGTGCGTCCGACGACGATCAACGCTGTTGTGGACGAATCTCCGCCCGACGGCGGGGATCGGAGGAACCAACGCCGAATGCAACAGCGCTCGGCAGGAGCGTCGGACTCTCCATGCGCATCACCGCCGACCACAGAACACCAAGCGCAACGACCTGGCGATATGACCCACCGCACGCCAAAAACAACAACGCCGCACGAGGCGGCGTCGAAAAACTCCCCGACTAGGACTCGAACCTGGAACCTAGCGGTTAATCCGCCGACGGCGGACTCGCTCGACCATCGAGCCGCGCAGAAAGCCATTCACGACCGACACCGGTCTTGAGCCAGCGCTCCCGCGCCATCGCCTGTGCACGAGTCGGATATCGCTCCGACATCGCCAGCCGCCATGGCCCGACGTTCCTGCTTGTGTGCTTGCGCTGATTGTGATCAGGATCGTTGTGTTCGCGGAGGCGACGCTCAAGGTCGTTCGTCTGCCCGATGTACCGCTTGGCCGAGCCTTCGCTCACGATGACATACACCACGAACATTCGAAAAACTCCCCTAGGGTAACGGGTTCAAAGGCCGGATGCCAATTCTGTGGTGGGCAGGCCGGGCTCCGCGCCGGTTAGCAGCTTGGACACCCTGCGATTTAGTCATCCTACCGTCCCCTCCGACATCCGGCCCGCCTATTCTCGACCGCCACCGTCTCGAAGGCTAACGTGAAGTGGCATTAGGCGACTCCCTCGCCGAGTTCTCTGCCAGGTTTAAGAGGCGATTAGCGTCGCAGTCTCCGCCTCACAACAACCCACCAATTGCAAACCGGCCGTTCGACCCTGATGTCAAGTGGCAGCCTCGAAAGTGATTGGCCGCGCGTTCTGTTTGTCGTTTCCTCGGTCTTCAATCGATGTCGCCAAATTTGCGGTAGTTCTGCAAGAGAACGGCTTGGACGAGCGTCCAAGTCCCGTCAATCTCACCTGCTCGTTATCGTCACACTCTGCCCTCTCGACCCGAACCACCCAGTAATCTGAGACCGTTTCCAATTACGAACAGACTCGCCCCCACGTCGGCGATCACGGCCATCCAGAGCGTCGCGACACCCGCAAGGGCGAGAACGAAAAACACGACCTTTATCCCCAGTGCAAGCGTGATGTTTTGCCGAAGCACTCGTGCCGTCCGTCGGCTCAGCTGAATGAACGCAGGCACGCCCCGGAGGTCGTCCTGCATCAGGGCAACATCGGCCACTTCCAAGGCGGTATCCGTTCCCGCCGCTCCCATCGCAAACCCGATCGAAGCCTGGGCGAGCGCGGGGGCGTCGTTCACGCCGTCGCCCACCATGCCGACGTAACCCCACTGATCCGTCAGTTGTGTCACCGACGCGACCTTGTCTTCCGGGAGAAGCTCGCCCCGGGCGTCGTCGATGCCCACGCCCTTGGCGATTGCTTCTGCTGTGCGTAGATTGTCTCCGCTGAGCATCACCGTGCGGAGTCCCAGGGCGTACAATTGACGAACTGCCTCCCTACTGGATTCCCGTGGCGCATCTGCCACGGCGATCACTCCCAAAGCAGAACGATCATCGGTGAGGACAACCGCTGTCTGGCCATCAGCCTCCAGTTCTTCGAGGACCGCCTCGGCGGCCGGCGTACAAACCCCGCGCTCGTGCGCGAAACGATGGTTCCCGAGGAAGTACCGCGTGCCATCGATTGTTCCCGTGACTCCCTTGCCTGTGATCGCGGTGAACTGCTGCACGGGGAACAGGGCTCCAACGGTTTCGGTCTTCTCTCGTGTCCAAGCAGCGGTCACAGCGCGCGCGACGGGATGATCGGAGCCGGCATCGATGCTCGCCGCGAGCCTCAGGATCGAGTCCGGGGCCAGCGAGTTCAGGGGCCTGACATCCTGAACGCGGGGCCTGCCCTCGGTGATCGTCCCGGTCTTGTCCACCGCGATCACGCGAAGCCTGCGGCCCTCTTCCAGGTAGACCCCGCCCTTGATCAGGATGCCCCGGCGCGCCGCCGCCGCGAGCCCGCTCACGACCGTCACCGGCGTTGAGATGACCAGGGCGCACGGGCACGCGATGACCAACAGAACGAGCGCCTCGTAGACCCACCGCATCCAGGGCTGCTGGAACACCAGCGGGGGAACCAAGGCCACGAGGATTGCCATGGCCACCACCGTGGGGGTGTACACGCGGGCGAAGCGATCCACGAATCGCTGCGTCGGCGCTCTGGCCGACTGGGCTTCCTGGACCGTCCGAATGATCCGAGCGAGCGTCGTCTGGTCCTTGCCCCCCGTCACCTTGAACTCGAGCACGCCGCTCTCGTTGATCGTGCCGGCGAAGACCTGGTCGCCGACCGCCTTATCCACCGGCACGCTCTCACCCGTAATCGGGGCTTGGTTCACCGCCGACACGCCGGCGACGACCACGCCGTCGAGCGCCAATCGTTCGCCGGGCCTCACGCGCACGACTGACCCGGCGGGCACCTCGCCCACGGGCGTCTCCTTCCAGGAATCGTCGGGCTGCTTGACCCACGCGATCTCCGGGGCCATTTCCATGAGCGCTCGCACCGCGTTGCGAGCCCGGTCCAGCGAGTACACCTCGATGAGCTCCGCGACGGCGAAGAGGAACACCACCACAGCCGCCTCCGGCCACTCACCGATGGCGCACGCGCCGATCACCGCGATGGTCATGAGGAAGTTGATGTTGAGCGTGAAGGTCTTGAGGGCGTAGAAGCCCTTGCGGAGCGTGGGGAGCCCGCCGAGCAAGATCGACACCGCGGCCATCGTGATGGCGGGCCATGAGCGCTCGGATTTGGTTGTCCAGGCAACGACTTCGGAACCCAGAGCCAACACACCGGAGAGGCCCAGCGCGACCAGCTGCGCTCGCGTGGAGGCAGGATGGGAGTCGGAAGGTTGATGGGTCGCGGGACTGCCCGCGTCACATGTCTTGCACTCGCCGGCAGAGGCCGACTCACCGTCATGTTCCCGGGTGGCAGCGAGAGCGCCGGCGGACGGGGAAAAGGTAGGAGTTGCAGGTGTCATGCCAGCGCCCTTGATGGCGCGCGAGAGCTGGGCGTGGTCCGCGCCTTCGTGCGTGATGACCACGCTACGGTTCAGCACGTCGCACTCCACCGCCGTCACACCGGGGACCGAACTGAGCGCCTTGCGCAAGACCGCTTCTTCGGCGGCGCAGTCGAGCTCGCGGACACCGATGGTAGTGGTGGATGGTTGGGGCATGAAGGATCAGGGCTGGGGCGTGAGGGGCGGCGAGGGAGCGGCTGAGACGTTCGGGCCGGGCTCGTGTCTGACCTTGACGACCGAGCCCTCGGGCGGGAGTCCCGGGAAGCGGACGGAGTAGGCCCAGTATGAGCCGTAGCGGCGAGTGCGCACTTGGCGGAACACGGCATGTTTGGGCCCGGACCATTCTTTATTGTATGTTGTCACTCCGTTGTAGTTGACCTTTGCGTCGTACACCATCGCGCCGTCAGGACCAATGACGGCAACGTCAATGTGTCCGGCGAGGTCGCGTTGCAGGCTGCGTTCGAGCCGGCCGGCAATGACAAGGTCCCCCTTGTCTTCGTAGACCTCCGGCGGCTTGCGCATGGTTTGGGCGATGTGGGGCTCGACGGCAACCCGCCCCGCGGCGATCAGGTCGTTGCCGCTCGCGCAGCCTCCCAACAGGCTCGCGCCCGCGAGCAAACTCATCAGAACACTCTTGCGATCCAATCCGTGCATGTCAGGATTCCTTGGAACGAGGCTCAGCATCGGACAACACCTAACGATCATCCCTGCGGCGAGGGCTTCTCGTCGTCGTCGTTGTTTGTCGCGCCGGGTGGCTTTTGAGGTTTAGCACCCGGCGCCGGATGGTGAGAAGGCGTGACGATGGAACTTACTGAAAGAGGAGCGTCATCCACCTTTGAACCGGCGGTTTCTGGCAGCGCGGTGTTCAAGTTGGATTCGAGCGGTCCCGTTTCCGATTGCTCCCACTCCTGGGGAAGCGGCGTCGGCCGGCCGCTGGGATCCCACCCCGTGAAGATGCGATAGAGGGCGGGCAGCACCACGAGCGTCAGAAGCGTGCTGGACATGAGTCCGCCGATGACCACCGTCGCGAGGGGCTTCTGCACCTCGGCCCCGGTGCCAGTGGCGAGGGCCATCGGCACGAATCCCAGTGATGCCACAAGGGCCGTCATGAGCACGGGGCGAAGCCGCACGAGCGAACCTCGAATGATCGCATCGTCACGGCCCATTCCCTCGCGCCGCAACTGGTTGATAAACGAGACCATGACCAGGCCGTTGAGCACGGCCACTCCCGAAAGCGCGATGAATCCGACCGCCGCGGATATCGAGAAGGGCATGCTCCGAAGCCAGAGCGCGATGATCCCGCCGGTCAGTCCCAAGGGTACGGCGCTAAACACGAGCAATGCGTACTTGACGCTCTTGAACGTCGAGAAGAGCAGCAGGAAGATCAGGAAGAAGCAGATAGGAACGACGATGGTGAGGCGTGCTTTGGCCGCCACGAGGTTCTCGTACTGTCCGCCCCACACCAACCACTGCCCGGCGGGAAGTGAGATCGACTCCACGGCCTTTTCGGCATCGCGCACGAACGAGCCGAGGTCTCGCCCACGCACGTTGCACTGCACGACGATACGGCGCTTGCCGTTTTCGCGGCTGACTTGGTTGCGCCCCTCAGCAACTTCGATCCTCGCCACATCGCTCAAGGGGATGAAGCCCATCTCCCGCGTCTGAACAAATTCTGCCAGCCATCCGCCGTTCGCGGCGCTGGCGAGTTCGCCGACTGCGGTGCGCTCCTCGCCACCGGGAAGGGGGATCGGCAGCCGCTCCAGAGCATCGATCTTGCCACGGATCTCTTCGGGCAACCGCACAACAAGATCGAAACGGCGGTCCCCCTCGAAGACCAGCCCCGCTTCGGCTCCGCCAATCGCTGCGGCGACGACCTGCTGGATGTCGTAGATGTTGAGTCCATAACGGGCGATGGCAGCTCGGTCGATGTCAACGGTCATGACCGGGAGGCCCTCGACCTGTTCCATCTTGGCATCGGCCGCGCCGGGCACCGACTGGATCGCTGACAGCACCTCCTGCGCTGTACGAGTCATGGAGTCAAAGTCATCGCCGTACACCTTCACGGCGACATCGCCGCGCACGCCGGAGATGAGTTCATTGAACCGCATCTGGATCGGTTGAGTGAACTCGTAGTTCTGACCGGGAAGAGCCCGGACAGTCAGCTCGATGAGCTTGATGAGTTTGCCCTTGTGGCCTTCGAGCTTGGGCCCCTCCTCGCCCTCCTCGTGCCCTTCCTCGGAATGACCTTCGGACAGCGTGGCGATCGCTTCCTCCTTCTCCACGATGAGGCCGTCCAACTCCGCCTCGCTCCGCCACTGGTCCGAGGGCTTGAAGATGACGAAGGTGTCGGAGATATTGGGCGGCATGGGGTCCGCCGCGAGTTCCGCCGTTCCGGTCTTAGAGAAGACGAATGCCACCTCGGGGAACTGCGAGAGCGCGCGCTCCAGGTCGAATTGCATGTCTTGCGAAGTCGTAAGCGAGGTGCTGGGCATGCGCAGGGCCTGCAGTGCCAGGTCCTTTTCATCGAGCGTTGGGACAAACTCTTGGCCCAGCCGCGTGAACAGCACAGCCGACCCGAGGAATGCGACGAGCGCTGCCGCCACGATCATCCAGCGGAAGCGCACCGAAATGCGGACGGCGGGCTTGTACGCGGCCTTGGCCCAGCGGATCAGGAACATCTCCTTCTCCGTGACCTTGCCGCGGATCAGGATTGCCACCATCGCTGGCACGAAGGTCAGCGACAGGATGAATGCGCCGATGAGGGCGAAGATGACCGTCATCGCCATCGGGTGGAACATCTTGCCCTCGACGCCCGTGAGCGCGAGGATGGGGAAGTACACCGTGATGATGATCGCCTGGCCATAGACCGATGGCTGGATCATCTCCTTGGCCGCGACCATGACTTCGTGCAGCCGTTCCTGGAGATTCAGCACTCGGCCTTTGTGATGCTGGGCTTCGGCTAGGCGCCGCAGGCAGTTCTCGACGATGATGACCGCCCCATCCACGATCAGCCCGAAGTCGATCGCTCCCAACGACATGAGGTTGCCGCTCACCTTGTTCTGCACCATGCCCGTGGCGGTCATGAGCATGGACAGCGGGATCGCCGCGGCGCAGATGAGCGCCGCGCGGATGTTGCCCAGCAGCAGGAGCAGGACGACGATCACCAGGACCGCACCCTCGAGCAGGTTCTTCTGAATTGTCTTTACCGTGGCGTCTACGAGCTTGGTCCGGTTGAGAACAGTCTGTGCTCGGATTCCAGACGGAAGGCTCTTCTGAATCTCCGTCATCTTCCTGTCCACCGAGGCCGCAACGGTGCGGCTGTTGGCCCCGATGAGCATGATGGCAGTGCCGACCACGACCTCTTCACCGTTCTCGCTAGCCGACCCGGTCCGCAACTCTCTCCCGACTCCGACACCGCCCGGCACAACGATGTCCCGGATATAGATCGGAATCCCGTTGCGCGTGCCAACCACAATCGTGGAGAGTTGGTCGATGTTCTCGATGCGCCCGGTGGCCCGCACCAGGTACGACTCGCCGTTGTGCTCGACGTAGCCGGCGCCCGTGGAGACATTATTCTTCTCGATCGCCTCGATCACCTGTGAGAATGTCAACCCATATGAGACAAGTTTCATGGGGTCGGGCTCGACGTGGTACTGCTTGACGTACCCGCCGATGGCGTCCACGCCCGCGACGTCCTTCACCCCCTTGAGCTGCGGACGGATGATCCAGTCCTGCACCTCGCGGAGATAGGACGCGAGTTCGACATCGGTTTTCAGGCGCCGCCCCTCGGCGGAGAGGTACGAACCGTCGGACTGCCACCCGACCATGCCGTCCTGAATCATCGCGCCTTTTCCATGCGGGTGCTCGTACTCGACCGTGTACATGTAGACCTCGCCGAGACCGGTGGCGATCGGCCCCATGATGGGGTCCACACCCGGCGGCAGGGATTCCTTCGCCTCGCCGAGACGCTCGCCCACCTGCTGGCGGGCGAAGTAGATGTCCACATCATCCTCAAAAACCGCCGTGACCTGGGCGAACCCGTTGCGCGAGAGCGATCGCGTGGACTGCAGCCCCGGGATGCCCGCCAAGGCGTATTCGATAGTAAACGTCACCTGCTTCTCGACCTCTTCGGGCGAAAGCGAAGGAGCGACGGCGTTAATCTGGACCTGGTTGTTCGTGATGTCAGGCACGGCATCGATGGGGAGCTTTTTGAGCGAGTAGACGCCCACCGCGGCCACCAGCGCCGTCAGAATGACAATAAACCAGCGGTTCTTGATGGAGAAGTGCAGCACGGCTTCAAGCATGGGGGGCCTCTGTGAGTTGCAGCGAGTCGATCTGGGGGCGAGGGTTGGCGGAGTGGATTAGTGCTCGTGGGCGGCCGAGCCTTTCCCGAGCTCGGCCTTCAGAATGAACGACCCGGCCTCGACGAACCTCTCGCCCTCGACCAGACCTGCCAGGACCGGTACGAGACCGCCCACCGTCGGCCCGACGTTGAGCACCCGCTTCTGGAACGTGTTGGGCTCGCCCGCCACCGGCACGAAGACGGCGGGGCCTCCTTCAACCGTCTGCACCGCCTCTTGGGGGACCGCGACTTGCGGCACGGGTTCCGCGCCGCCCGCCACCGCCGCGACGATCTCGGCCTGGGCGAACATGCCTGGCCTGATCGCGCCGTTCCCGAGCGCGGCGCGGGGCACCTCAATGCGGACCTGCGCAGTGCGCGTTGTTGGGTCCACCACCGGCGCGATGAACGCGACGGTTCCTTCGTACTTGTTGCTCGCGTTCGAGCCGACCGTGATCCAGGCCTGTGCCCCATGCGAGATCGAGGGAAGTCTGGCCTCGGGGACATCTGCCAAGACCCAGAGCGTGCTGGTGTCCGCGAGCACCATCAGTGACTCTCGGTCAGGATTGACCAACTCCCCAAGCGTGATCTCGCGCTGCACAACCTGGCCGCTGATCGCGGCCCGGATGGTGTACCGCGGGGCGATCTCGCCGGTCCCGACGAGGTTGTTCACGGCCTCCTGGTCCATCCCGATCAAGTGGAGCCCGTTCTCAGCCGCGAAGGCCGAGGCCTCCGCGGCCTTGACGTTCGCCACGGCGGCCTTGTACTCGGCCTCGCGCTTCTGCACCTCGGTGAGCGAGATCCCCTGCGACTGATCGAGCAGGCCCTTGGCCCGGTCCCACGCTGCCTGCGCCAGGTCCGCCTGCGGAACCGCCGTTTCCGCAGCTGATCGCTTGAGAAGGAAGTCCGACTGTGCCTGTCCGAGCTCGGGGCTCTCGACAACGAGGAGCGCATCGCCCTTGGTGACTTGGTCGCCAAGCCGAACGCGGATCTCGACGACCCGGCCGCGCACCAGCGACCCGACGTGGGCCATCGCCTCTGTGTTGAACCCCACGCGTGCCGGCGCCACGAAGGTGGGCCTGAGCATCCACAACTGGGCCTCGCCAACCTTGACGCCGTAGCGTTCGACAGCCTCGCCAGTGAGTTTGACCTCGTCAACGTGCTCTATGTCTGCACCGTGGTTGTGGCCGTCGCCTTCGGCATGCTGGTCCTTGGCGGCGGGTGCGCCGTGATCGTGGCCGTCTCCCTCTTCGTGCTTCTTGCAGGATGCCAGAGGCCCGACGAGTCCGATGACGAGCAGGAACACGCCCATGGACTTGAAACAGGGAGCGAGTGTGCGGCAGCGCAGATTCTCGTGGTTCATGACTTAGTTCTCCGGGCGGATCGCGGACGGCCGCGTTCAGTGGTTCGATGTGTGCAAGTTGATGGGTGTGATGGCGAGGGGGCTGACGGAGAGTGGCGTGTTGTGCTCGGTGGTGGCCGGGGACTGACCGACCGACGCGGCCACGCCCGGGCCGCCAACCGCCCGTTGCAGGCGGATCAGCGAGATTGACATCTGCTGTTCCACTTCGATGGCTTTGGCGCGGGCGGCGCGGAGGTCCTGCTCCGCGAGGAACAAGGCAGTCACGTCTGTCTGTCCCGCCCGATAGGCATCCTCAGCCTGCTGCCTGCGCTGCTGTTGGAGAGGGATCAACTCTGACTGGATGCGCTTCAGATTGTCGGCGCTGGCGTCAAGCGACTGGAACGCCACTCGAACCTCCTCCACGACCTTGCGCTTGGCCAGAGTCAGGTTGTGGCGAGCCTCGGTCTGCTCGGCCGTCACGCGAGCGCGTCCGGCCTGACCCATGTCGAAGATGGGTATTGGCGTCGAAACCGACGGGCCCACGGTCCAGTCGGGATCGCGCTGAGCATCGACACCAACGCCAAGCCCGTCCCACGGCAGGAGCCGCGCGAGGGCTTCGTCGTCACCGAGCGCCGCCAGCGTCCAAGCGCCGGATTGCACCTCGGGCCGATGCTGCAGCGCGGCCTCGACCCAATGCGATTCCACGCTGGAGGCAAGGGCGGGTGCGGTCCAAGAATCGACGCGCCAGGAAGCTGAACCGGAAGGTTCGCCGATCAAGCGCGCCAGACGCAGACGCTCCTCGGTGAGTTGCCTCTTTGCTTCCGCCATGTCAACGTCGAGTTCCACGCGCTGTGCTTCGAGCGTGGTCAGGTCGCTGCGAGTGCCCTCCTGCGCTTCCAGTCTCGCACGGGCGGTGGCCACGAGCTTGTCGAGCAGACCCCGGCGCTCCACGAGCACAGGCACCAGCGATTCCAAGGTTTGAACCGCGACGTACCGCTCCTGGACCTCCGCCACCGTGTCAAGGGCCACGGTGACCGCATCGGATGCGGCCTGCCGGAGCCGATTATCCGCCGCGCTCGCCTGGCGCGGGATCTTGAACATCTGAATCAGGTCTTGCGCGAGAGAGACCTCGATCTGCGGCTTGCCGGGCCCCCAGCGCAGGACGAAGTCGAGCACGGGATTGGGCAGAAGCCGAGCCTGGTCGGCGTCGGCCATCGCGATGCGCACGCGGGCGAGCGCGGCCTGCAACCTCGGGTCGGTTGTAGCGGCGCGACGCACCGCATCAGCGAGCGTGAGCACCTCGCCTTCGGCAACCTCGTCCAAAGGGCCGCCCTCGGTACGGAACGTCAGAACCTCGGTGAGGCCGAGTGCTCGGCTTGCAGTTGCTTCGGCCTGCGGATCGGGCCGATTCGCAGCGCACCCGGCAAGGAGAAATGTCAGGATTGCGGCGGCGCACGGGACGAAGCGATGCCTCGGTCCCGCGCCACCGATGGCGCATATCTGCATGGGTTTTCTCGGAAGGCAGTGATGGGAAGAGAGGAGCCGAAGGGCTCAAACGCGTCGCCATGCGCCCACATCAAGATATGGGCGCGGCGACAACCGCGAGACTCCGTGCGGAGCGCTCGGCAATAACCACTGCCTAAACGAGAAGAACAACGGTTCGGATGCACCTGAGCGCATCGGACGACCGTTGCGGCTCCGGTCCCGACCACACAACGCTCGTTGGCTGCTGCACGTCAGCCCAGAGGACGAGCGCAGCGACCGCCACCGAAATGAGAACCGTCACATCCTGCGTCGAACGTGAGGGCGCGTTCGTGATCTGCTGATTGTCCGCCAAGGGCACGTCTTGGCAAGGATGCGGAGCTTCGTGATCGTCCAGTGAATCGCTGACAGCGCCGCCTCCGCAGCTCGTGACACACCCACCGTTTGAATTCTTGCCGCACCCCAACTCGATCCGGGATCCGCCGTGAGCGTCGTTGCAGATCACCAACCCGCCCGTGGGCAAAATGTTGGTGAGCCCGAAGGAAATCAGGCAGAGCATGGTAACCAGAGCTTTGCATGGGGTGCGGCGCATTTTGGAAGGCTTCAGCAGATACTAGCACATCGGCCACCGTGCTGGTGGAAGTTGATTGGCGCCCCGAGACCGCATCCGGTTCCCGGATGAACAGGCCGTGTCATCGCCCAGGAGGTCCCACAATTGGGGGGAACCCGTCTGGGATCAAAGGAATGCGACTGTGCCCAATCGTCGAGGCGTTGGTTGAGGTCGCTTTGGCTGATCGCAACCTCGATAACGCTCACCCAATCGCCGCCGAACCGTCCATGAGGGGGCAGCCCTGAGCTGTGTGGACCGGGTAGGTCCCCGGCAGCGGGCAGGAAAGAATCTAAATTCGCGCTCCGGGGCGAGTCGGGATCTGGGCCGACGGTCACCCAGAACTGGATGTTGCCCACAAGCAGAGGTGGGCATCCCGGAGCCGCGAGCGTCGCTGGACCGGGAGCGTCCGTCGTCCGGCGTCCCCGTCAGGGGACCTCCTGGAACGTCAGCCCGAACTGATACCACGCCCCCACGTGGTACAGCGGGTCGTTGGTCGTCGCCGTGATCGTCAAGGTGTGCTCGCCGGCCGTCAGCATCACCTGTTGGGGCGGGGGCGGGTCGGACACGACCGGGCCCATCGGCGCGCAGCCCTGACCGCCGCCGGGGGCGTGCGCCGAGCCGACGAGCATGCCGTCGACCGAGAGGCTCATCAGTTCGAAGTTGGGGTCCTGCCGCTCGCCCACGCCGGACCAGGTCACGGTCATGATCGTGTCCACGGGCACGACGATCGCCGCGGTCGCCGTGGCGCGCTGCGTGAAGGGGTTGTACCCCACGCAGTTGTTGTCATCCTCCCAATCGAGGCGAAGGCCGAGGCCGTTGTTCTGGATCGTCCAGGGGCTCGCGGGAACGCTCGCCGGGTCATCGTAGGAGCGCAACGCGCCGTTCTGCCCGCCGGCGATGAAGCCCTGATCGGTGAAGGACCACGCCTGCGTGAACTCGATGCAGCAGGCGGCGCACTGTCCATCCGCGTTGAAGGTCGAGAGCGTGCCCAATTCGAGCACGCCGAGTTTGCCGGTGTCTCCGACGACGCACTTGCCCGGCGCGGCCACCGCTATTTGCTCCCGCCCGACGCGGCGCAGGCCTCGAGTTCGGGCGCCTCGTTCGTCCAGGTGATGATCACGGCGCCGCTGGCGTTGCGGTAGGCCAGCGCGAAGGTCGCGGGGGAATAGCGGCCGATATCGGGGCGCTTCCACTGGTGCGGCGGCTGGCCGGGGTTCACGAACTCGCCCACCTGCTCGCCGGAGGCCACATCGAACACGTGGTACATGTGGTTGGTGGGGAAGTCGGGCCCGCCGTTGGCGAGCTCCGCGAGCACCAGCGACACCGGGAACGCGGGCAGCGGGTGGATCTCGGGGACCTCGTTGATCCAGCCGATCACCAGCAATCCGCCGCTCGACAGCGACGCGTAGCCGTGCGTCGCAGGCGCCACCTTGCCCGCCGCGGGCCGGCGCCACTCGTGCGGTGCTGCGGCAGGGTCCACGTTCGTCACCAATGTCAGTCCGCTCGTCGAGTCGAAGACGGCGTACCGCCATGACGCGGGCGCTGAGGGCGTGCCCTGTTCGCCGCCTGTTTGCGAGAGCGTGATAGGGAACACCCACATGTGCTCGGCGGTCTCGTTGATCCAGAGCAGCTCGAGGTCGTTGTCGGTGTTCAGGCGCGCAAGCCCAAAGGTGGCGGGGCTGACCGGGCCGGTCGCGGGGCGATTCCACCGGTGCGGCGCGGCGATCGGGCTGACGCCCAACGCGAGCTCCTCGCCGCTGATGGCGTCGGTGACGTCATACACCCACGACGCGCGAATGAGGGCGCTGCCCTGCTGGCCGCCCGCGAGCGCGAGCGCGACGGGGAAGATCGACGCGGCCTGACCGAATCCGCCCAGCCGCACGATCGCCCATTTCACTCCGGCGGCCGTCCCCGGCTCGCGCCACAGGATCGTCGCCGCGCCCTCGTCGCCCGCCTTGAGGTGGGCTGTGACGCCATCGGCGATGTCGGCGACGCGGCGCTCCCGCCCGTCATCCTCGGGGAACTCGATTCTCGCGGCGCACAGCCCTGCGCCGCAGGCCATGCCGATGGCCCCTACTGGGATCGGCTCGAGGGCGATGACGAACTTCCCGAGATGGTCCTCCTCGCTCGGCGTGACGCCGGCCAGAACGACACGTCTGCGGAAGGCCTCGGGGGCCTCGACCGGATCGAAGAGCGGCGCGCTCACGCCGAGGACGCCGAAGCGGGGGATCGTCGCGCCTGTCGAGTTCTTGATCGGCGTGAGGAACCGCGTCTGCTCGCGCACGGCGTCGCGGGCGTTGTCCTGGCGCACGCCGCGCGTCGCCTTGGCCGCATCCACGAAGGCGTTGTACGCCGCCGCGGGGATGCGCAGCGGCTGGCCCGGACGCACCTTGGTCAATGCGTCGGCCATCTCACCACCTCTCCAACGGGCATCGCTCGCCGGCGATGCGCGTCTTGAGCGAGAGCACGCACCGGCACACCGAGCAGCGGCACGCGCGGCTCGCATCCCTTGCGCACGGGACGGCGTGCTCGCAGGCGTTGCACCGGGCCAGGCGGCGTTCGACCTCCGCGCTCGGCGCGCGATCGAGACCGACCACGGCCTTCGTCACGCCGACGGCTCCCTTCAGGCAGGCGCGGCAACCCATGGTCAGAGCCCCAGGATCGAGAAGGGAAGCTCGAGGTACACCCGCTCGACATACGCCGCGACGGGACGCTTCACGATCGATTGCGCGGCGCCGTCCTCGGCGTCCTCGTAGCGCACCCAGAGGTACTCCCAGCCCTTCTTGCTGATGCCCGTGATCGGTCCGACGGCGATCCCCGCCAGGTTCACGGAGACGGCGAAGCGGAAGGTAATCTCCCAGTCGCCGGCCCCGGATGCGGCGCCGCGCTTCGACCCGGACGCGCCGAGGAACAGCACCGAGCCCGGCTCGAAGCCGCGGAAAGTGTCGCTGTTCACGCGGCCGGTCATGATCATGAGCGTGGCCTTGTATGCGTCGGTGACGGCGGCGTTGGGGAAGACGTGCGTCTCCGTGAACTGGTACACGGGCACGACGATGTCCACGCCCTCGACGCTGTCGGCGGTGGCGCCGATCGCGCCTTGGAAGTTCGGCGCCGTCTGCCCGGGGGCGGCGTAGGTCGATACTGTCGCCATCGAGTGCGTGATGTGCTGGGTCCCGCCACCGGTGTCGAAGGCAAAGACGCTCTCGCCCGTCTGCGGCGGCTCGAACTCGTTCGACTCGGGCGCGTACGCCGCCTCGCCGTCCCACAATCCCGGCCCCGCGGGCTCGAGTCGGACGTCGCGGCGCGGCAGGCTCAAGAAGTCGTCCGGCGCCTCATCCTCCAGCGCCGCCAAGGCTCCCGCGTCGTTCTGGAGGTCGGGGCCGGTCCCGCGCACGACGAAACGCAGCTCCACCGCCGGGTTGGCCCCGGAGGTAATCGTGCGGCTCGTGTCGCGCTCCTCGACGATGAAAGGCATGAGTGAGACTGGCTCCTAGGCGAAGGTCAGTGCGCCGCGCTGGGACGCTTCGACCAGACGGCGGGTGTTGCGCGCGGTCTGCTCGGTAGCGCGGGCGGTGCGGTCGATGGCGTCTCCGGAAGTCGTGAGCCCTTGCGCCGCCAGCGCGTTGAAGGTGCCGCGGACCTCAACGCGCCGGGCAATGCCGTCGCTCACCGAGTCCAATGCATCCTCGAGCTCGCGGATTCGGTCGGCCACGGAGGGGATCTCGCCCTCGTCCGCACCCCCGGAAGCCTCGCGCTTCCGTCGGGCCTCGTCGATCGCTTCCTCGAGCTCGCGGCGCGCATCCTCCAGAGCCTTGCGGCGCTCGTCGATCTTGTCCGCCGCATCGTCGAGGAGGTCCCGGGTCCGCGCGTCCTGTTCATCGTTGATGCGTTTGAGCGCGTCCTCGGTCTCGCGGGCTAGAGACTCCAGCGCTGCGCGCGACTGCGCGTCGAGACTCGCTTTCGCGGCCTCGACATCGAGCGATTCGTCGAACAGGCCGAAGAGCTCTGTGAACCGCTTGGCGAGGAAGTTCTGGGTCTTCTCCCACACGGAGCGAAGGCCCGAGGCGAAGCGCGTCCACAGCCGCGACATCGTCGCGAGCGTCTCGACGAACGCCAGACGCATGACGAGGAGTCCCTCGGCGAGCGTCTCGCGGATCTCCTTGGTGCCTTCGAGCCAGACGAGTTGCAGGCCCGCCCACAAGACCCGCGCGGCGAGGGGGATGTCGCCCGCGGCGAGCGCATCGCGGATGCCGCCGAGCGTGCGTGTGACGACGCCCGCCAGGACGCCGAAGCGCTCGCGCAGGAAGTCCAGCGCGGCCGCTCCCGCCCCGCTGAAATGCAGGAACACCGCCCCCGCGCCGATGACGGCCGCGACCACGAGGCCGATCGGCGAGAGGATCGCACCGAGCGCCGCCGTCACGAGCCCGATCGCCGTGCTGACGCCCGTGATGATCAACGCCAGCCCGCCAAACGCGCCCCCGATGAGCGAGAGCAGCAGCCCGAGCGCGACCAGAGCCGAGCCGACCGCCACGAGGGCCACCGCGATCTTGGCGGCGGTGACGACGAGGGCGCTGTTCCGCTTGATCCAGTCTCCCGTCACCACCGCGATGCGTGTGACCCGCTTGGTGATCGCTTCGAGGCTGGGCGCGAGCGCCGCGCCGAGGGCGATCGCCGTCGCGCGCAGGACGCTCTTGAGCGCGTCGAAGGCGTCGCCCAGCCGCGCGGCGTCCTTGGCCGTCTCGGTCGAGATGGTCAGCCCGAGCCGGCGGGCCTCGGCCTGCAAGGCCTCGATCCCGCGGGCGCCGTCCTGCATGAGCGGGAGCAGCTGCGTTCCGGCTCGCCCGAGGATCTGCATGGCCAGCGCCGCCCGCTTGGCCGGGTCTTCGATCTGGCTCAGCCGCTCCGCGACAAGCTTGAACTGCTCCTCGGGCGAGAGCGCCCGCAGGTCCGCGGCGGTGAGGCCCAGGTCCGCCAGCGCATCGTTCGCCGTCGAGAGGCCGCGCTCGGCGTCGTTGATCGTGCGCTGGAGCGTGCGCACGCCCTTCTCCAAGGTCTCGAGGTCCGTGCCCGACTGCTCGGCGGCGAACTTGAGTTCAGAGAGCGCCTCGACGGAGAGGCCGGTGCGCTCGGCCATCTTCTCCAGTTCGTCGCCAGCCCTCACGAACAGCCCGACCATCGCCGCGATAGGCGCCGCCGCGGCCGCGCCGGCCGCGACGAGGCGCAGGCCGACCTGGCGGACGCCCGCGCCAAACGCCTGCAGGCGCTTCTGCGCGCGCCGCAGCCCGGCGGTGAGGCGGTCGCTCACGCCGAGTTCGACGAAGGCCCGCCCCGCCCGGATGCCCCTGGAGTCCGCCACCGGTCACCCTCCTCGCACGCTCGACGCCCACGGCTTGGGCAGGTTGGGCAGTTCCTTCCGCAGCGCCGGCCCCATGTAGGGCCGGGCCTCGATGCGCACACGCCGCGACTCGACGCCGCGCGTGCCGCCGCTCCGGGGGCGGGTGCGCCGGCGCGTGACGGTCGCCGCCCCGCCGAACTCGAGCGTGTTCGGCGCGTCGCTGCGACGGAAGCCGACCGGTCCGACGACAACGGAGTCGGCGCTTGGGTCGTAGGCGAAGAAGAGCAGACGCCGCAGCGAGCCCTCGTGCGCGTGGGGAGGCGATCCCGGCGCCGACGAGCCCCGCCGCCGGCGCATGCTCGTCCGCGCCCGCTGGCGGATGAACGCGCCCGCCTTCGAGAGCGCGCGGCGACGGGCGCGGTCAACCGCGCGCTGCACCTTCGGCCGGTCGAAGAACAGGTCCTTCACCCTCATGTCGAAGAGCGGCGCGGCCATCAGGCGGTGGCCCCCGTCGGGACGCCGGGCTGCGGCGCCCCCCCAACCCGCCCGCCCCGCGCGAGCACGCCGCCTTCCTCCAGCCCCTTGTTGAACGACGCCTCCTTCTCCTTGCGCAGCCGCGCCCCGCCAAGGAAGAGCCCCGCCAATCCCGTGAGCGCCGGCAGCGCCGGACCGAGCACGGGCACGCCCCCCAGCGTCGGGCCGATCTGGTCGAGGGCCCCTAGCGTGATCTGGCCGAGAAGCCCGCGGACCTCGTTGGAGCGCTCGATGTTCGACCGCCACTGCGCCGCGGCGAGGCGCGTCTGCTCCACCCACGCGCGGTACTCGGCTTCCGCCTCGTTGAGCGAGAGCTTGCTGGGCAGCCCCGTCTGCTGCTGCACGCTCGCGGGCGTGCGCGCGTGGATGAGGTCGCCCAGATCGACCGCGGCGCACGCCGCCAGCATGAGCGCCACGAGCGCGAGCCCCGCCACGAACACCGTGTGCTTCACCGTCATCCGTCAGCCTCCTTGCCTTCCGTCTGGTCCCCGGTCCCCGATCCCCGTTGCCTACCCGTGAACAGCGCCCGCAGCGCCGGAATGTCGTTCGCCTTGCTCTCGCGCCGCCCGTAAGGGTCGAAGTCGCTCGGCTTGAAGGGACGCGTCTTCTTCGCGTCCCGGTGGGCGTTGGCAATCAGCGCCAGGAGCGCGCTCGTGCGCGCCCAGTCGCTGCGCTCGCGCGCCTCGGCCATCGCCACGAGGTCCCGCAGCGTCAGGGCGGCGGGGTCGCATCCGACAACGCCGGCGCAGCGGTGGATGAGTTCCCAGCCGTCGCGAGCGCCTCGTCGATCGCCTTCTCCAACTCGCCCCCGTCGAGGCGCGCCTCGACCATGTCGCGGGCCTTGTCCATCGCGGTCCGCGTGGCCGCGAGCACCCGCCCGAGGGCGGCCCGGTCCCTCGGGCTCGGGCAGAAAGACACGATCTCATCCAGCAGCGCCCCGGTGGCGGCCTCGATCGCATCACCCGCCATTGCGCGTCCGAACTCCTCGTCGCCGACGCCCACGCGGTCCGCCTCGGGCTTGCACGCGGCGAAGAGCACGTCGCACAGGAGCACCGGGTCGCGGATCAATCGCTCGATGAGCGTCCCGTCGAGGACCTCGAGCAGGTCCACGCCCGCCAGGCCCTTGACGCGCTTCAATGCAGCGACGTTGACCTCGACGGTCCACGAGCGTCCCGCGTTGTCGGTGAACTGCTTCATTCAGCTGATCCTCACGGCTGCGACCTTGAGGTCGGTGATGAGCGAGTAGTTGACGGTGACCTGCCCCTGCGGGTTGGAGTAGACGCCCGCCGGGAACGGCCCGAGCAGGTGCGTCTCGCCCGGCTGGACGATGACCTGCTTGTCGGCCACCGCCTCGCCGTCGAGCGTGGCCGCGGTGGTGACGATGAGCAGGCGCGCCGCGCCGCCGGGGTTGGTGTGCTGAACGAGCAGCGCCTCGCGCCCGGTGTTCGGGAACGAGTCGCCGTTGAGGTCCGGCGTGGCGAGGGCGACGGGCGTCGCCTGCCGCTTGGACTGGGTGACGGTGAGCAGCGCCATTACGACACTCCCGAAGTGGTCCACTCCTCGAACACCGCGACCTTCGCGGTCACGCTGACGGTGATCGCCTCCTCCAGCGGCTCGGCGCGGCTGAAGTTGGTGATGCTGAAGTCCGCCACGAGCCCCTCGCCCGAGGCGCCGCCCGAGTCGAGCGCCGCCAGGCCGATGACCGTGCCGTTCAAGAACGCGTCCTTGATCGCCTCGAAGCCCGCGTCGCCCGGCTCCCAGACCATCTCGAACTCGAGCGTGCCCTCCTTGAGGGTCGCGAGCGTGGCCCGCCAGCCGCTGTTGGCGCGCGTGGTGACGTCCGCCTCGCCCGCCTCGACGGTGAGCGTCAGGTCGCGCACGTTGGTCAGGTCGGTCCACGGGTTCGCCGAGCCGACGCCGCCGAGCTTGAACTTGAGGACCGCGAACATGCCCTGGATGGCCATGTGGTTCGTCTCCGGCTACCGCGTCAGGCGGTAGGTGAGGGTCAGGACGCTGGTGAAGACGCTCAGCCGCTCGAGGTGCTCGGCGGCGAGCACCGGCTCGTGCTCGGACGAGATCCACTGCGCATCCGGCATGGTGTCGAGTCGCTTGAGCCGCAGGTGGTCGCCGATCTGCTCGACGAGGTCGAGGAGCGCGTCGATCTGAGCGGGGTCCTCGGGGTCGACGCGCTTCTGCACGCCGACATCGATGGACGCGTCGAAGAAGTTCAGCGAGCGTGAGGCGTTGGCGACCGTCAGGCTCCGCGGCACCACACTCACCTTGATGGCCTCGCCCACCTTGCCCAGGTCGAAGATGGGCAGGTGCGAGCGCTCGGCGGTGACCGGTGGCGCGAAGGTCTGGGCGTTGATCGACGCCGCGATGGCGTCGGCGAGGGCGACGACGGCGCTCATGTCCGCACCCTCCCCCCTTCGGGCTCCTCGAACACACGCCGCTCGACGCGGTCGATGCGTCCCGCCAGGTGCCCCACCTCGGAGGCCAGGCGCGCTAGTTCGGTCTGGATCGCCATGAGGATGCGCACGATCCAGCCGAGGAGGCCGATCATGGCGATGAACCCCGCCAGCGAGACCGACACGATCGCGATGATGTCGCCCGGGCTCACGGCGAGACCTCCAGTCCGATGAACTTGGTGTGGACGCGGAGCGTGATCCGCTCCGGGTCGCTGTAGCGGAACGGCGGTTCCGAGCCGGGCGCCATGACCTCGTACAGCAGCGCGCCCGTGCCCGCGGGCTCGCGCACGCGGTCGCCGGACTTGGGCAGAACCGGTTCGCCCGCCAGAACGAGGTCCGCCGCGCGGAGCAGGTAGTCGCGGCTCTCCGTGCGGTGCAGCACACCGAACTGGTCCTGCTGGTCGAAGACCGTCCGCCCGATGGTGGCGTCGAGCTCGACGCTCGCGCCGCCGCGCATGTAGACCACCGGCCTCGTCATGTGCCTGTGACGCTGGTCTTCGAGGAAGGCCGCGCCGCGCTGGAGCAGGTCCGCCACGGTCGCCTCCTCACTGCGAGAGCCGGACGCGCACGAGCGCGTCGCCGTCCGCCGCGGACCGCACCGTGCGGCCGAGCTTCTTGTTCGCGCCGGCCGCGGCGTTGGTCGTCGCCTGCTGGGCCGCGGCGTTCCAGAACACATCCGCGCCCGCGGCGATCGCCGTGCCGCCGCCGGTGGCCTTGGGGAAGTCGAAAACCCCCTCGACGGCCAGCGCCCCGAGCGTGTTGGCCTTGATGTCCAGGCGCGCCACGCCCACGAGTTCGCCCTGCACGACGACCGCGCCCGCGGCCACATCGCTGCCGGGGGTGTAGTCGATCGCCGCGCCCTGTTGCCGAAAGACCGCTGTGGCCATTGCTTCTGCTCCTTCAGAACCGTGCTTCTTCAACGCCGCCGGTGGCGGCGCCACCAACGCCGCGCATCGCGACGTGGCGGATGAACTGGTTGTGCCCTGTGATGCGGGCCGCCTCGCCGGGCATGAGCCGCGCCTGCTCGTTTGCCGGGTCCGCCGGCGCTTCGACGCGGTACTCGATCGGGAACGCCGAGTCCGCGGCGCAGGTGAGCAAAAGCTCGCGCGCGCCGGGACCGTCTGTCCCGCCCGCGTCGGCCGAGCGGAACACCGCCGTCCACGCGGGACCGGCGGGGATCGCGATGCGGTTGTTGCGCCGCGCCATCTACGCCGCCTCCCTCATGCGAGGACCCCGCGCATGAACGCCGCCCGCGACCGTCCGCGGCTCGGTTGAAGCTCGCCGGGATCGGCCCAGTGGATGCGGGTGCGCACGCTGTCGATCAGCAGGGTGTTGCCCTGGAAGTTGAAGCTCGAGCTCGTGCCCTGAAGCTGGAACCCGAAGCCCGGCAGCGCGATGTCCGCCTCGCTGAAACCGAGCTTGTTCGTCGGCCCGCCCTTGATGCAGGTCCCCGGCGAGCCGCTGATTGGCAGTGTGCACGAGCCGAGGCTCTGTCGCACCGATGCGCCGACCACCGAATCGACCGGGACTGTGCGGGCGCCATCCGACGCCCCCTGCCAGCGCCCCCGTACCTCGACCTCGACGCCCAGCAGCACGAACTCGACGGGGATCTGACCGCCGAGGCTCGGCTGTGAGAGACGCAGGAGCGTCGTCTGTTCGCCGAACGCCGAGAGGAATCCGATCGGCCCGCTCGACGCCTCCTGTCCGCCGACGCTCAGGGCGCCGGTGAGAGTGGTCCACTCGGCGCCCGACCCGGAGGGGCCGGCATCGATGACCGACTGGAACGTCAGCCAGTTGGTGACGCTGGGCATGGCTTGCTTCCGGGGGCATCACGCCTCGCCCTTGACCTTGACGGCCGCGCGGGTGTCCTGCATGGAGACGCCGAAGTCGAAGAAGCCGCGCCAC
Source organism: Phycisphaerales bacterium (assembly GCA_050174775.1). Taxonomy (GTDB): domain Bacteria; phylum Planctomycetota; class Phycisphaerae; order Phycisphaerales; family UBA1924; genus CAYPGJ01. Next base: position 275,930 of record JBFXJP010000002.1, on the reverse strand, counting down.
TGCACGCCGAGCGTGTTGAAGTTCGTGTCGCCGCTCTCGATGGTGGGCACGCGCCGGCCGCGGAGGTACGCGATCTCGATCGCCGCCACGTCCGCCGGGTCGGCGAAGAGGTACCACGCCAGCGCGCTGCCGCCCGCGATGCCCTGCGCGTTGAGGTACGGCGTCGCCACGGGCGTGAACTTGCCGACGTGGGGGTTGTTGGCGGGCTTGCTCGACGAGGTGAACTCGTTCACCCGCGTCTCGGTCATCAGCTGCTGCGCCCGGACCTTGAGGGAGGTGGGCACGAGCAGCGTCTTGGCCGCGAGCAGGATCGGCTTGCCCTCGCCGTCCGTCTGGTCGAGGAACACCTGCTCGGCCGAGGTGAGCGAGTCGATGGCCAGCGCCGTCGTCGCGCCCGAGAGGAAGTTCTTGTTGCCGACGCTGAAGAACGAGCCGGGGTTGGCCAGGAGAAGCTCGAAGAGCGCCTCCTCGCGCTTGAGCGCGCTCATGCGCCCGATGATGCGGGGGATCTGGAGGAACGCCCCGAGGTCGTCGTTGATGAGCATCTGCCGCGTGAGGGTGATCATGCGGCCGTAGGTCTCGACCTTGCTCGTGTAGGCGTCCTCGGAGAGCTCCGCGCTCTTCAGTTCGCCGTCCGGTCCGACCTTCTCGAAGACGCCCACGCCCGTCAGGCGGTAGCGGATCACCTCCTTGAAGTCGTTCACGTCCGTCTCCGCGGCGATCATGGACGCCACGCTGGGCACGGCCTGGTACGCCCCGAGCATCGTCTTGTTGGCGACGTTCGAGAGGATGCCCGTCAGCGAGATCGTGCTGAAGCCGGAAGTCCCGGCGGCCTCGACGAGGCGCCGATCGGCGCTGAACGCGGCCCGGATCGTCTCGTTGTCCACGCGGCCGGGGCGCGCATAGCCGCCCGAGGCCCGGATGACCTCGAAAAGCAATGTGTGCAGCCCCGCGCCGGAGAGATCGCGCGACAGGGCCGCGTTCATCGTCCGCTCGTCGTAGTGCTGCCCGACCTGCGATTCGGGCAGCCCCGCCGAGAGGCACAGCGCCGCCTCGAGCGCCTTGGCGCTGGTTGCGTCGCCGCCCGTGCGGACTGCGCTCACCTGTGGCCGGTCGGCGCGGAGGATCTCCAGCTCGGTGCGGGCGATGTCCCACCCCTCGCCGATCGCCTTCGCCTCGATCTCGCTGTGCTTGCCCGCGCAGAGGCGGCGCACATCCGCGATCCGCTTGGTCTCGGCCGCGGCCTCCGCGCGGAGGTCCGCCACCACGCCGCCAGCGTCGATGCGCGCGACCGCGGCCGGGTCGTCCGCCGTCGCAGTTGCCGGGGTGGGCTTCTGCTCCGCGTCGTACATCGCCTTGAGGCTGGTGCGCTGGGCGTCGCTCAGCGCGTCCACATCTTCGAAGCCCCTCGCTGCCAGCCACGCGTTGAAGTCCATCTCTGCGTTCTCCTTGCGCGCGGCCACGCGCGCCTCTGTGTCGTCGTCGGCGCCGAGGGCCACGAAGGACACCTCGCCCAGCCGCGACCGCCGCACGACCTGCACGGGGCCGTCGAAGGTCCGTCCGTTCGCCTGTGCGCTGCGTCCCTTGGGCACCGTCTCGATCTGCTCCGCGCTCGCGCCGAGAGACGCCTGCCAGGGGAAGCCCGACAGGCTGCTCTCGACGACCTCTCGCGCCACCGCCCCGGCCCCGCTGACGACGCCCGAGACAAGCAGCTGCGATCCCTCGACCCGCACGCTCTCGGTGTGCCCGACGATGAGCGAGGGGTTGTGGTCCTTCAGAATGGGCCGGCTCTTGGCGCTGACTTGCATCCCCGCGAGGTCCACGACGACTGGGTGCGGCCAGCCCGCGAGACGCATCGCACCGCCGGTGTACGCGACCATCCCGAACCGTCGCGGCAACGGCGCGCCGTCCGTGGCGCTGCCGTCCTTCGCCGCGACGAGTTCGCCCACTGGCGCGCACAGGCGCAGCAGGCGTGCGGGATCACTCTTCGCCGTCTTCGGCATCCCTGCCTCCCGTTCGGTTGAGTGCGGGCGCGGCCTCCTCGACCGTCAGGCCGAGCTCTTCCATGAGCGCCCGTTCCTTGGCGCACTGGCGCAGCTCGGCCTCCCAGTCGCGTCCCTGCCGGGCGTACTCGTAGGCGAGCGTCGTCGTGTGATTCGTGAGGCGCGTCGCCTGCGCGCTCGCCTCCTTGAGCGGGTCGACCTCGCTCTGCCCGTCCCAGAACCACTGGTGCGCGGGCAGGTCGTTCGAAGCCGCCAGCGTCCGCACCCGCAGCGGCAGCAGATCGCTGATCAGCACAGCCTCGCGCAGGAACGCGGCCAGCAGCCGGTCGAGCACGACGCGCCCGAGGTGCTCCTGCTCGACGCGGATGCTCTTGAAGTAGACCTGGTGGTCGAGCTTGCCGCTGGCGAAGTTGTAGCCCGATGAGTTCCCCGCTGCGACGTTGAACGGCATGTTCAGGCAGCGGGCGATCTCGTTGAGGATCTCCCGCTTGAATTCGGCGTAGGTGGTCGAGGGCTGCTCGGCCTTGATCTGCTCCATCCGCCAGCCGCCCGGCATCGTCAGCAGCGCCCGCGCCTCGAGCTCGATGGCGTCCATCGGCTCGACGGCCTCGGCCTCGCCGCTCGCGGGAGCGTCGGTGTAGAGGATGCCCGCGAAGTCCGCGGCCGTCTCCACTGCGCCCAGCACCGCGAGCGTGTAGCGCCGCAGCTGCGCGAAGAGCGGCAGCGCGGGTGTGATGTCGGGGACGCCGCGCGACTGGCCGGGCCGGTCGGCGCGAAAGTAGTGCAAGACCGCTTCCGCCGGCACGCGGTCGAACTCGCTCGCCAGTGACAGCCGCCCGCCGGCGCTCGTGTCGCCCGGGTGCGACTTGAGGATGTGGTACTCGACCGGGTTGCCGAAGGCGTCGAAGACAATCCCGTCCACGCCACGGTCGTCGAGCAGCTCGATCGTCGGCGTCGCCACCTGGTCCGCCTCGACAAGGCGCAGGTCGAGCTTTACCGGGACGGGCAGGCGCGGGTTGCTGCCGAGAACGCCGAAGACCTCGCCGCTCTCGGCGCGGCCCATCCGCATCGTGCGGAGCTTCTCGGGCAGCCCGATCGCCTTGCACCACCGCGCGAAGGCCTCCTCGATGACGGCGTTCGCTTCCGCGTCGTCGGTCAGCATCTGGAGCCGCGGCCCCGTGCCGATCACGTCGTTCGCCAGCGTCAGGACAATGCCCCGCGCATAGGCGTTGTTGGCGACCTCGTAGCGCGCCCGGGCGCGGAGGATGCGCCGCACCTCGGGAGAAGCCGCGGCGTCGGCGCTCAATGAGTCCGCCATCGACCAGTGCCGGCGGTTGGCGTCGTTGGTCGTGGCCGCGTCGAACCGCGCCGCGATCCCCGCCATCCGGCGGATCAGCGCGCCCTTGACGGGCGCAATCTGCCGCGGCTCGCTCGCCTTGGCTCGCGCGAAGAAGAAGCCCATCAGGCCATCTCCCCCGCGCCCGGCGGCGCGATGCGGCTCATTCGCAGCCCCCGGTCGGGCCGCTTGGACGCGGCCTTGGACGCGAGGTAGCGGTCCGCCTCGATCTGGTCGGTCAGCGAATGCTGCTCGACCGAGCCCGAGTCGCCCTGGGCGCGCCTGGGTCCAGCGGCGTTGTCGGCGATTGACTGTTCGAGATCAGGCGTATTTGAAGAGGTGGCCTCCACGATGTCTATATCTGCGCGAACTCCCGGATGTGTCGCACGCTCCACGGACGGGGCATGTTCTCACCCACCGAGTACGCCGTTGATCAACACAGTGGCGGAGCTCTTCGAGATCGTGGTCCCGCGTGACGCGGAGAATCACCCAGACGGCCACTACAATGGCCTCATGTCGAGCGGCGACCTCGTAATACCCCCAAGCAAGCAGTCAGCGCCCCAGCAGGCGGTGCTGTATGTCGACGAGTCCGGCAATTCGGGGCCGAACTACCTCGACCAGAGCCAGCCTTTCTACGTCCTCGCCGGTTGGCTGGTGCCGGATCGCGGGAACGAGGAGGCATGGGTCGCAGTTGAGGAGATGCGCCAACGGCTGAGCCCGCAGGCCGGTGAGCTCAAGTCGGCCGTACTGCTCAAAGGGGAGAGGCAAAAGAGAGAAGCGGCGGAGCTCTTCCGCAGATACGGCGGCCTCGGGGCTATCCCGCTCTACTTGATCGCAGAGAAGAGATTCTGCGTTGCAGGAAAGATCGTCGAGACGTTTCTAGATCCCGCGTACAACCCTATCTTGCGGAACGGCATCACCAGCGACCGAGAGACAAAGCAGGAGATCGCCAATCTGCTCTATGAACGACTGCCAGAGCCATCGCTTGTGCGGTTCGCCCAAGCGTACCGCGACCCATCTCCCAAAAGTCTGCAACTGGCGCTTCACGATGTCGCGGAAAACGCGCGCGAGCATTTGAATCCAGAACTTGCAGACGCCCTGCTCGGCAGTCTTGGGAACATCGAGGAGATCGCGGAGGCAGAGGCGGCAACATCCCCCTTTGGCAATGTGGGGGCGTCGCTGAACATGCCGTGCCTCGTCTCCTTCTTGATGATGGCCGAGGGTATGGGGCGTGTCGGTCTCCACCGACCGATTCGCATCGTGCATGATCGACAGCACGCGTATGAAGCCGGGTACCAGAAGATCTTCGAACTGCACAAAGGTATCCCACGCCTGTTCGCCCCGCTCCCAGGTGACGACGAGATTCAGTTCGGCGGACTCGAGGCAGTCGCGGAGTTTGAAACCGCGGATTCTGAGCACCGCCTCCCGATCCAAGCGGCCGATGTCTTGGCTGGTGTCATCAATCACCTGATGCGGTTGGCGATGACGGGGACCGATCCGACCGAGGCAGACATCGAGCTGGCAAGGCTGACGCTGCCCGGATTACTCGTGCACGACGTCAAGATCGCCTGGCCGATTTGGTCGGACGAGTGCATCGGGCGGGTTGGTCAGTCGCTCATTATCAACGCGATTCGCCCCACCCCGAAGTCGGAAGAGGAAATCCAGAAGCTCAAGGCCGTTGCGGAAGCAAAGAGCACGCCAGCCCTCCCGGCTCTGAAAGGATCCAGCAAGTCAGGGCACGCATACAAACTCCCGTGTCCCGTATTCGCGATCCGAGGTGTGGAGTCTGGGGGAGTGATGATCCTCACTCCCACTGAGGAGGACATTCTCGAATCCGATGGTGTGGCCCAACCCATGGTCCCACTGTTCTCGAGCACCGATACTGCGAACGGCTTTCTGTCGATGTTCACCGAACTCACCGAGCCGCAACAAGTCGTAGCGTTCGACGGGCCTGAGATCGCTGAGCTTGTCGAAGCACTGGATGCATGCTCGGAGTACTCCGAAATGATTGTCTTTGACCCCGGCACGGAGTCCATGCAGCACATGTACATGCCCGCCTTCGTCGAAGGCCTGCGTGCGATCTTCAGGCGCATTGAACGGCTGCTGCGGACCGGATTGGACCGCGTCGTCCTGCAACGCACGCAGGTGAATGGCAGGGAGGCCATGTCTATGCTCCTCGCTGATGGTCGCTACGGTGCCATGTGGGCACCCGTTGGGGAGGTTGTCGTGGGCGCGACTCGAGAAGAGGCTCTTGATCGACTGAAGAAGCAGAGTGCACTGCCGCCTACCCAGAGTCAGAAGCCCGAGGTCCCGCAAGTCTGAGGTCGGATAGCTTCAGACGGAGTTTCGAAGGTGGCTTCACATCGGTCCCGAACAACACCGCCCCCTCCATCGACGCCGCCACCGCCGCCCCGACCAGGCAGTCCAGCCAGTGGTTGTCGAGGCCGTCGACCCGCAGCTTCCACTCGTCCACCGTCCGCCCGCGTCCCTCGGTCTTGACCCGGTACTCACTCGTCAGTTGCTCGGCGATCAGTCGGTGATGCTCAGGCTTGTGGCCGAAGAGCGACATCGAGCCGGGGTCGCCCATCGGCACGGCCAGCCGGGCGTGCACGAAGCTCTTCCAGTAGTTCGTGTCGAACACGACATGGCGCACGGCCCGCTTGCCGGCGACGACGGGGATGCGCCAGTTGAGGCCGATGCGCTCGCCGCGCTTGCGCTTGTAGTCGCTGAAGGGGATGCTGCTGGCGCCGACATACCGGCCGTGGCTCGGCATTAACGCCGCGGCGTGGCTCGACTGCCGACAGAACTGGTATACCACATCCGTGCTCGCGCCCCAGTTGGCGTCGATGAGGCACCGATCGATCCGCACCATCGCCCCGTCGTCGCGCCGCCACTCGCGCGCCAGGTGCGAGGCGGCGAGCCGCTCGAGCCCGGCGTAGATCGCCCCCTCCTGCCCGGCCCGCGGCGCAGCGTGGGCGAGCGTCCGCTTGATCTCGCGCAGGGTGAAGTGGAGGGTCTTCTGATCCGGCTCGGCGCCGTAGTCGACGACATACCCGGTGAAGTCGTCCTCCCACGCGGCGACCAGCCAGAAGAGCGCCTTGCCCTGCACATCCACGAACATCGTCAGGCGCGTGCAGCCGATCGGGACTTCGCCCCGCGCATGCCCGCTCACCTTCGCCGCGATTTGCTCGGCCGTCAGCAGGTCGTCCTCGGCCTGCTCTTCGGGAAGCGGCTCGTTCTGGTACTCGGCGAAGAAGGCATGCTCGTCCTGCAGCCGCAGGTTCATCGCGTGCTGGATCGCCGAGAGCTCGTCATGGTTAAAGCGAGACTCCCACGCGACGCTCGCCCCCTCGTCCATCGCCTTGCGGTGGCGCTTGTAGAACGCCGTGGCTTCGCGGATGCCCCGGTCGTGCCGCAGGCCTTCGGCGCGGAGTCGCGCGTACTCGTCCCAGAGTTTCTCGTTCGTCGGGAACGAGTACACCATCTTCGTCCGCTCGCCCTGCCACGCCGGGTGCTTGTCGCGGTCGAGCAGGCGGTCGGCCAGGTCGTCCGGGCGCACGACAGTGAGTGTCATGAGCCCAGCGATCTTCTGGCCCGGCCCGGCGAGGCCAAGGATCGCGCCGGCGAGCACACGCTCGCGATTGGCGCACTGGCTTGGCGAGCGCGCCGATTCATCCGTCTGCGGGTCGTCGATGAGCACCAGCGAAGGGCGCACCGAAGAGCCGTCGGCCCGCTTGTGCTTCATGCCGCGGATGCGCCCGGTGATGCCCGCGACGCGGATGATGGCGCCGGACGCCGCGCTGTCTTCGATGGTCGGCAGCACGATCTCCTTGGCCGTCCAGCCGATGTAGGTCGGCTTCCCGTCGAGCAGTTGACCGGCAGCCCGCTGGTGGATGCCCTCGAGCGAGCGGATCGGGTGGCAGGCTTCAGGGAAGTCCGCCGCGAGGAGGTCGCTGTTCTCGAGTTCCGCCTTGATCGAGTCGAGCATCTGGGCGGCGTGGTCCTCGTCCGATCCGATCAGCGCGACGAAGTCCCGGTGCCCGTAGAGCATCGCCCACAGACACGCCGTCTCGCACAACGAGGTCTTCCCGCTGCCCCGTGGCATCGCCATCGCGAAGAGCCCGCCCTCCAGCACCGCCTGCTCGATCTTCGCGATGACGCGGAGGTGATCGGGCGACCACGCCAGGTGGAATGTCGCCGGGAAGTACCGCTCGCAGAACGCCCGGAAGTTCCGCGCGCATGACGCCCTCCGCTCGGCGTCCACCACCTCCGGCAGCGGGCCGATGTCGCGCCCAGAGAGAGACAGCGCCCGCGCCTCGCGCGCCTTGCGCTCGCGGTAGGCGTCGTAGCCGGAGGCGCCGTCGGGGGCCTCAGCGGCGCGCCGGAGTTCCTCGTGGCGCGTCGCCGCGAGCCACGCGGTGTAGCGGAAGAGGTCGACGCGGTTCGGATCGGTCGGCGAAGCGACGCGGTAGCCCGCGCGGGTGCGGTGCCGGTGCAACTGCCGCTCGCCGATCACCTCGCCCAGCGGCGTCGAGTTCAGGAGGCGGCAGAGCTCGCCGGGCCGGAGTTGGCGCGGGTCAATCGCCACGGCCGCTCATTTCCCTCACCAGCCACGCGGCGTAGTGCACGATGTTCATCGTCCCGTCCGCGTTCGTCGGCGCGCCGGCGTCGATGTCCGCGCGGAGCATCTCCTCGCTTACGGGGAAGCCGCCCGCGCGCGACAGCACCCGCGCCGCGTCCGCCACCGGCATCGCCGCGGGGTTCAGCGCCGTTCGGGATTCGCTAGGCGCAGCCCCGGACATTCCCTGCCCTCCCGCGCGGGCGGTTGCCCACATGTCGCCCACTGCGGCGAATTGCAGCGGATTCGCCTTGATGTTCCGCGCGGCTCTTGCCCTTGTGTGTCCAACGCGGGCGAACGCATCGCCCCCCCGGAACGCCAAGGAGACCACGACCATGCCCAAGCGCCCCGCTACGAACGAGACCGCCGCCGAGCGCTACGCCGCGCGGCAGAGCGACATCGCCCGCCTGCTCGACGTGCTCCAGATGGAGCTCGACCGCCACGCCGCAGAAGCCAAGGCCGACCCGAAGAACTGGGGCCGCGCGGGCGACCTCGACCTGGTCCGCAGCAACCTCATCGACACCGTCGCCTTCATCAGCGGCGCGAAGATCGAGCGCGAGGACGTCGAGCGCTTCCTGTCCGAGGCCGAGTGACCCGAGCCGCGAGGAGCACGACCCGTGCAGAACGACACGCCCATCCCCGCCGAACTGCTCGCCATCGCCGAGCGCCTCGGCTTTCCGACGCTCGAGACCCGCTGCAGCGACGCCCTCGACTTCCGCGAGGTCGCAGTGTGGATGGTCCGCGATGCGTTGCGGCACGCCTACGAGGCGGGCCGGCGCTCGGCCCCACCGACACGAGCGACATGCCCGGCCTGCGGCCGGGACATCGAGATCCGAGCCCTCACCTGAAGCCCGCTCGTCGCGGGCTTCGCTGTTTTCCAGACACGAAGGAGATTCGACATGGCGAAGAAGACCACCAAGAAGGCCCCCAGCAAGAAGGCGCCCCGCATGAGCGCCAGCGCCGCCCGCGCCGAGGGCGCGGCCAAGCAGAAGCGCATGCGCGACGCCGCCAAGAGCGGCGAGGCGGTCCACACCGGCACGGTCATCCGCGGCGACGGCAAGGCCGTCACGGTCACCGTCCCCAAGGACGACGCACCGGCCCCGAAGGCCAAGGCCCCCAAGCAGCCCAAGTCCAAGGCGACCAAGCCCGCCACCCCGAAGCGCGTCAGCCTGCTCGACGCGGCGGCGAAGGTGCTCGCCGGCGCAAAGGCCCCGATGCAGGCCAAGCAGATCGTCGACGCGGTCGTCGAGCGCGGTCTCTGGAAGGCCGGCGCGGGCAAGACGCCCCACGCGACGCTCTACGCCGCGATGACGCGGGAGATCGCCGCCGAGGGCAAGGACGCCCGCTTCCGCAAGGTCGACCGCGGACAGTTCGCGGCCGGGAAGGGAGCGTGAGCCGTGACGAGCGAAGCACGACTCTGGGCTGTCATCGACGCCGCGGCGGCGCTGCTCGCCGCCCGCGAGAACCAGATGCTCACGAGCGAGGAGTGGGACGCGCTCGCCAGCGCGGTCGACGCCTGCCGCGAGCCCGAACCTTCGGAGCGGACCGAGGACTTCGCGGTCGAGCACGACCACCTCGTCCGGCGCGTCGTTCCCGCTCCCGGGCGCGGGAATCCCTACGAGCACCGCTGCTCGAAGGACTCGTTCGAGAAGGTCGCGTCGGCCGTCGATGAAGCGGCCGGGCCCTTCAACCTCGAGGACCTGCGGCGGGAAGCCAGCATCCCGTGGACGCAGGCCGCGGTCGCCTTCGCGTTCCTCAAGGAGCGGGGCGTGGTGGTCCCGGTCCACGGGCGCAGCCACGCCGCGGCGGGCAGCGGCGCGTACGAGGACGCGATGATCGAGTGGCACGCCCTCCGCGAGGGCGCGCCGGGCAGCGACGTCGCCAGCCGCTGAGCGGTTCACGCCGCCGCCCCTTCACCCGCGACAGCCGTCGCGGGTGTTTCTTCGGCGTGAGCGTTCGCGGCCCCGGGAACCCCCGGCTGCCGCTCCGCCTTCCGCCCCGTGAACTGCTCCCACCGTTGCACGATCACATCGCAGTAGAGCGGGTCGAGCTCCATGAGCCGCGCCCGCCGGCCCGTCATCTCGCAGGCGATGAGCGTCGAGCCCGAGCCGCCGAAGAGGTCCAGCACGCACTCGCCGGGGCGCGACGAGTACTCGATGGCGCGCCGCGCCAGCTCGACGGGCTTCTCGGTGAGATGCACCATCGACTGCGGGTTGACCTTCTTGACCGGCCATGTGTCGGGCACGTTGTTCGGGCCGAAGAAGCGGTGCGCCGCGCCCTCGCGCCAGCCGTAGAAGCACCACTCGTGGTTGCCCATGAAGTCCTTGCGCGTCAGGACCGGGTGCTCCTTCACCCAGATGACCGCCTGCGAGAAGTACAGCCCCATCGCCTTGAGCACCGGCGGGTAGTTGCCGCAGTTGGCGTAGCCGCCCCAGATGTAGAAGCCGCCGCCGGGGATGAGCACGTGGGCGATGTTGCCGAACCATGCCGCGAGCAGGCGGTCGAACTCGTCGTCGCTGACGAAGTCGTTCGCCAGCGGCCGGTCCTTGGCCCGCATCTTCCTGCCGGTCGGCTTGGCCTTCCCGGGGTGCCGCTCGACATCGAGCTTCTGGTGGTGCGTCGCCTGGAACGAGGACAGCCCCGCCGCGATAGCGTTGTTGCTCCGCGGCTCGACCTTCACGTTGTACGGCGGGTCCGTGTTGACGAGGTGGATCGGCTGCCCGTCGAGAAGGCGGTCGAGATCAGTCACGCTGCCGCTGTCGCCGCACATGAGCCGGTGCTCGCCGAGCACCCAGATGTCGCCGGGGACGGTCGTCGCGGCGTCGGGCGGCGCGGGCACGTCGTCCGGATCGGTCAGCCCCTCGTTGCCCGCCGGCGCGAGCAGCGCTGTCAGTTCGTCCTGCGAGAACCCCATGAGCGAGAGGTCGAAGTCGAGGCCCTGCAGGTCGGCGATCTCGATGGGCAGCAGCTCCATGTCCCACGAAGAGAGCTCGTGCAGTTTGTTGTCCGCGATGCGCAGCGCCCGGGCCTGCTCGGGGGAGAGGTCCTTGGCGACATGCACCGGGACCTTCGCCAGCCCCAGATGCTCCGCGGCCTTGAGGCGCGTATGCCCGGCGATGAGCACGCCCTCCGCGTCCACCACCAGCGGCACGCGGAAGCCGAACTCGCGGATGCTCTTGGCGACCGCCTCGACGGCGCCCTCGTTCTTGCGCGGGTTGTGCTCGTACGGCTTCACCCGCGCGATGTCCCACATCTCGATCTTCATACTGTCCTCCATGACTGTGACTGCGAACTGGGACCCGGCGCCATGGGTCCGACTCGGGTGTGCTGAGCGGTTGGCCTCTGCTGTTGCGTTCGACGACGACCGTGCAGGAGAATCGCGACGGAACAAGGAGGCCTGCAATGCGACCAACGCGACGGCGCGCGATGCACTACACGGCGCACACACTGCACGACGGGACGGTTCTGGCTGCGTATCCAGTCCGCAAGCCCAGTCCGCACGTCATCAAGCGCGATCACCTGCGGATCGATGAGGACGGGGTAGCGTTCGTGTTCTCCGGCGCCGGTCGGGAGCTCTCCGATTGGCACAACGAGTCGCGGATGCGGTTCCAGGACGTCATCGCCGCGAACCTGAACACACGCCGCGCGCTGCGAGAGCTCATTCTGCCTCCGCTCCACGACCTCCGAGCCGAGGTTGAGGCGCTTCGCGCTGAAGTAGCGGCCTTCCGGCAAGAGGCGGCCAAGGCCAACGCCGATCGACACTCCTAGCGCCGAGGCGTTGCGGCCCCCCGCCACACGGCGGCGGACGTTGGCCCACGTGGCGACCGGCGGCGCTCCTGGCCCCGTCGTCCGCCCCTCCCCGCCCGGGCGCGCCGTGGGCCAACGTGGGCGCCCCGTGGCGGACCCGCGCCCCGTTCGGACAGGCGGAAGTAAGTCAGTCGGGATTCGCGGCTGTTCCCGGCGGCGTTGAATGAAAGATCTCCCCGCCAAGTACCTACGCTCGGGACGGCCTGGCCCCTCAGGGAATCCCTTGCAAGGGGAGTCCTGGGGAGGGGAAGGCCTTGGAAGATGAAGGATAGAGAGATCATTCAATCTTTCAATCCCCCTCCCCGCGCACCGACGCGCGCGCACGCGCTTACTACGCGCGAAGCCCAACGGAAAGATTGAACGATTCGGCTCACGCCAGCGCATAGACCACCCTCGGCTTGGTCGCCGTCGCCTCGCGCTCCTCGCGCAACTGCCCCGTTTCCATGAGGTTGTCGATGACCTCCTGCCGCTCGCGCTGCGTCAGCCACTGCGTCCTGCGGCACAGGTCGGAGCGGGAGATCTTTCCTTCAGCGCGGCGCACGATGCGCAACACGCGCTTCTGCCGGGCGTCGAACTGCCCCTCGGCCACCCACTCGTGGCAGACGTGCAGCATGCGGCGGGTCAGGTGCTCGCTCAGGTCGCACGCCCACGACGCCGCGGCCTCGTCGATGACGGGGTTCTCACGGCACGCGCTGCACGCGTACACCAGCGCCAGACGGCACGCCTTCTCCTCGGCCCGGGCCCACAGCGCCCGCCCCGCGTCGCTCTCGTCGGCGAGGCGCTCGTCCACGAGGGCCGCGAGGCGGTCGAAGACGGCGCCGCCCTCCGGCGTCGTCGCCACGATGCGCGGCTCGGGGTGCTCGCTCCGCAGGTTGCCCCCGGGCTTGTAGTCGCCCCACCAGCGGGCCGCCACGAGGATCGGCTCTGGGATCGCTCCTTGCGGCGTGCGCTGCCGGGGCGGCGGGTCGGCCGGCGCTTCGAAGACCAGCAGGCGCGCCACGAAGCCGTCCGCCAGGCTGTCGGCGGTGAGCGACTCGAAGAAGTGCTCGGGCACGGTCGTGCCGTAGACGCTCACGCAGGGCTGGTCGACGACCTTGTTGCGCTTCTTGTCGGCGTACGCCTTGCCGCGGAAGACCGTGTCGGCGCTGGAGTAGAGCTTCATCAGCGCGGTCAGCACGTTGAACAGGTGCGGCGCCTTCTTGGGGTCGCCGATCGTCCGCAGGAAGCGCCCGAACTCGTCGATCTGGAACAGGACCGCCGGTTCGGCCTCCACCGCCGTCACCAGCCCCGCGTCCGACGCCAGATCCTCGTTGCCCTCGTGTTCCACGAGCCCCGAGGCGAAGAGGATGTTCTTGTTGACCTTTCGCGCGTGGTCCTTGCCCGCACCGGAGGGGGCGACGCCGACGCAGTAGAGATTGGTCCGGTTGCCGCGCTCGTCGCGCACCTTGCGCGCGGCGAGCACGGCCTGAAGGCAGACTGCCGCAGCGAGCGCGAGCACGGGCTGCGGGCGCGTGGCGGTCGACAGGTTGAACTCGACGACGTCGTCGATGAAGCCCGGCACGCGCAGCAGGTGATCCGGGATCGGCCCTGGGTCGGGCGGACGCGGGTCCGGCCGTGCGTCTGCTCGCGCGGGGTCGGGATCGAAGGCCGAGAGATCGACCGTCGGGCCGCTGTCGTCGCTTGTGTCGCGCAGCCAGCCGAACGGCTTGGCGTGCGGCTTCGACGCCGCGTCCTCGATCTTGTGGCGCAGGTCGCGCTCTGACCACGGAGGCTCGCAGCGCGGGTTGTAGCGTTCGATGAGCAGGGCCAGCGCCGCGCCGGCGTCGAGGCCGAAGCCGTGGATCATCGCGGTCGCGGCCGCGTAGGCGCGGTTGTGCCCGCCCCGCCCCGAGATCGCGGGCGGCATCGCGTCGAGGTACGCCGCGGCCCGGCGCAGGACGGCGTCGTCCGCTGGGAAGCGATCCTTTCCCAGCGAGTGCGGCTGGGAAGCGATCGCTTCCTTGCGCCCGTGCCGCTTCTCGATGACCGCCTCGGCGAGCCGCGCCACGCACGCGGCCAGTTCTGCCGCGTCCAACCGCGCCGGCTCACCCTCGAGCGGGTCGTAGGCCTCGCCGCTCGGATGCACGCTCGGCCCGACGAGTGTCTGCGCGCCGGCGCCCCTCAGTTCGACGATGGCGCTGCGGTCGACCGGGTCGCTGTGGCGCTTGGTGCGCGCGCCCGGCGCGATGTACCACCAGTGCGACGCAGGCGCGCCGGGACGGCCCGTCATCGCCCCCGTCGGCGGGAGGAACTCGGCCGCGAGATCGCGCGCCTCGGCGCAGTCCAGATCGACATCCACCAGGTGTCCGCTCGGCTCACCGAGGATCAGACCGATGTTGCCCGTGCCGTTGAAGTGCTGGGGCAGCGCGGCCTCGTCGAGCCGCAGGCGCTGCCAGCCCTTGAGCGACGGCGCCTTCGTCCCCGCCGGGATGGGCACGGGCGCGTAGCCCCGCGCGAGGTACCAGCGCGCCGCGTCGAGCAGGGTGTCGCCGCCCTCGCGCATCAGAACGGAACCTCGTCATCGGGCACATCCCAGCCTCCGGGGGCGCCGTGCGCGCCTGCCGGGACGCGCTCGGGCAGCCTCTCCTCGCTCTCGAGGCGCGGCGGGATGTCGCCGAGGCGGTGCGCCACGACCCGCTCGTACTTCTCGCCCGCCTTCCGCTCGACCGTGATCGACAGCGTCGCCGCCAGCGCGCCGGCGCGGGCCAGTTCGACGGCCTCCTCGACGCTCTCCGGGACCGACTCGCGCGACCTGGCCCGCCACCACTGCTCGGCCTTGCGCCGGGCAAACCCCTCGTGCTCGAAGCACACCCACTCGCGGTGGTAGGTGTTGAACCCGCACCGGTACTCGACGCGCATCGTCGGCGGGGCTTTGTCGTCGCCCCGCTTGTAATGGATGTGCCAGGCCGTCTCGCTGACGCGGTGCTCCTCGCTCGTCGTCTGGTCCGAGAGGATGCCCTCCGTGCTTGCGCGGGCCTCGTGCTTGCGGGATTCCGGCTCGGGGAACTCGTGCCCGCACTCGGGGCACGCGGCGTAGGCCGCGTGGATGAGCGCGCTGCACTCCGGGCACTCCTTCGCCGGCGCCTCGCCATCGCCCTGCCCGGGCGCTTTGAGGCGGATTGCGTCGACCGGCCCGTGGCGCAGGACGTTGCCGCCGAAGTCGAGGACGAGGCAGTCCGCCTTGCCCGGCGCGAGGCGGAAGCCGCGGCCCACCATCTGGTAGTACAGCCCCGGCGACATCGTCGGGCGGACCAGCGCCACGCAGTCGATGTGCGGCGCATCGAACCCGGTCGTCAGCACGTTCACATTGCAGAGGTAGCGCAGGTCGCCGGAACGGAAGCGGCTCAGAATCGTCGCGCGCACGCCGTCGGGGGTGTCGCCACAGACGAAGCCGCACTCGGCGCTGTGGCGCTCCTGGAGTGTCCTCGCGATGTGCATCCCGTGGCGCACGCCCGAGGCGAAGATGAGCGTTGCCTTGCGGTCGGCCGTCTGCTCGACGATCTCGGCGCACGCCGCCTCGACGAGCGCGTCCGTGTCCATGAGGTCCTCGACCTCGCTCGCCACGAACTCGCCGGCGCGGACATGCAGGCCGCTGGTGTCGGCCCGGGCGCCCCCGGAACCCGACTTCGTCCGCAGCGGCGAGAGGTAGCCCTGCACGATCAACTCGCGCACTCCGACCTCGAAGCAGACCTCGTTGAGGATGTTGCCCGGCTCGCAGATCGATCCGGACTTCATGCGGTAGGGCGTCGCGGTCAGTCCGATGATTCGTACCTGGGGGTTCACCACCTTCGCGTCGGCGATGAACTGCCGGTACATCCCGTCGTCGTCGGCCGGGATCATGTGGGCCTCGTCGACGATGATCAGGTCGACCGGCCCCAGGTCGCACGCCTTCTTCCAGATGCTCTGGATGCCCGCGACCGTGACGGCGTAGCCGAGGTCCTTGCGCCGCAGGCCCGCCGAATACACCCCGATGGGCAGGCCAGGCGCCATCGCCGCGATCTTCTCGACCGCCTGCTCGAGGAGCTCCTTCACATGCGCGAGGATGACCACGCGCCCGTTCCAGAGCTCCACCGCGTCGCGGCAGATCGTCGCGATGACCGGCGTCTTGCCCCCGCCCGTCGGGATGACAACGCAGGGGTTGTCGTCGCGGCTGCGCAGGTGCTCGTACACCGCATCGACGGCCTCGCGCTGGTAGGGGCGCAGCTCCATCACGCGGCCTCCGTAATCTCGACGGTCACGCCGCCCAACGGCACGACCTCGCCGCGTTCGAGCACGAGGCGGTCGATCTGCGCGTCGTCGCGGTACGCCCCGGCGTGCTCGAGCGCATCAAGCAGGGCCTTTCCGACGTTGTCGAGGTCGCGCCTGCGTCCGTCGGGCGGGCGGACGACGACGCGCACCGCAAGGCGTCCTTCCATCGGCGCCACGCGGTCTGCCGCGAGGGCGGCGCACACGTCCTTGCGGTAGCGCCGGCCCCCGCGGCTGATCAGCGTCCTCGCGCCGACCCGCCGCCAGTAGTGGTTCACGCTGGGCGGGTAGGGCAGGTACAGCACGCGCCGGCGCGGCTCTGGCATCGCGCTCACCGCTTCCACGGCGGCGTGCTCCCGGCGCCCGCCGTCGCGGGGCGCGGCGCTGTCGCGCCGTTGGCGGCCGTTCCGGGGGCGCCCTTCCGCGCGTAGCCCTTGATGACGTTCGTGAACTCGCCGTTGTCGTCGCGCTTCTTGAGCCCGACGGTGATCTCCAGCGGGATGTTGTGCAGCTCGATCGAGTCGCGCGGCTGCATCACCCCAACAGCGCGGCAGATGGCGGACAGCTCACCCCGCGCGATCTTGACCGTCGTGGCGTTGGAGTTCTCGAGGTTGAGCCGCGCCCAGACGAGGCGGCCCTTGTGCTCGCCGTCGAGGATCTGGAGCGTCAGCTGGAGGTACTTGCCCGCGCCGGACTTGGTGGGCTTGTACTCCGAGTCCGTGATGACGGCGGCGTACCGCCCGGCCGGGATCGGCTCGAGCGCGACGGACGGGTCGACCTGGTTCGCGTCGAAGTTGTTCAGGCTGGCCATTGGGCTTTGCTCCTTGGATCAGTGCGCGGCGATCGACTCGTCCGCCACAGGCGCGGTCTCGGTCGTTGACTCGCTGGGAGTGCTCTCGCCGCTCGCGTAGCCCGCGTAGACGCGGTAGTCGAGCGGCAACTCGTCGGGCAGGTTCAGGCGGTTCTTCGCCACGTGCGCCGGGCGCTCGGTCGTGCGGATGATCCGCTCGCCCGTGCCGACGCCGTTGTGCTTTGCCTTGTCGAACCCCTCGGCTACCTTGATCGTGTGGACCCTGTAGGTGGCGAAGAGGACCTCGTCGCACCATTCCTGCACGAGCGCGCTCGCGAGCTTGTGCAAACGCGGCGAGTAGCGGTCGTAGGGGACCGTCTCGGGGTTCTCGTACTTCTCGATCTTGGCGTGCGCGATCAGGACCACCGTCATGCTGCGGTCCGACCGCAGCGCGTCGAGCGCGCCCAGCACCGTGCGCCACTTGTCGATGGCGAAGGTGTACCCCTTGGCGTACCCGATCTTCTCGATGTTGTCGACGCTCTGGTCGTCGCACACCTCGGCCCAGATCAGGCGCTCGAGCCAGTCCAGCGAGTCGATGACGACCGTCCGGTATTCGTGCTCGCTGGTGTAGAGCGACTCGAGCGCCGCCATCACATCGCCGAGACAGCGTGCCAGCGGGAAGGACTCGCAGTCGATGTCGCCGAGGCCGTCCTCGGTGGGCACGAAGATGGGGCGCTCGGCCATCGCGCCGAAGGTGCTCTTGCCGATGCCGTGCGTGCCGTAGAGCATCACACGCCGCGGCCCGGGCCTGCGGCCCCGTCGGATCTGCTGCATGAGTGCGAGGGTGGTCATGGGTTCTCCGGTTGAGTGGTGTGGGTCGCCCGAGCCGGGGCGGCGCGCCGTGGGTCGCCCGGCCGACGCGCCGCCCCTCTACATCTGCGCGAGGCGCCCGATCCGTCGCGGGTCAGGTCACGAGGAGCGTTGCGAGCCCGGAGAGCTCAGTGCGGAGTGCCTCGACGTGCCGGTACACCGTGCTGCGGTGGCAGCCTGTGTCGGCCGCGATCTCGGCCGGCGTCTGCGACTTCAAGCGCTCAACGAGGAGCCGCTGATCGCGGCCGAGCGGAGCGATCCCGGCTCCGACATCCATCGCCAGGTCGAGATCGCGCGTGAAGGCTCGGCGCACGATGCCGACGGCGCGGTCGCGCCCGTGACGCCTGATCTGGCTCAGGGCGAGGCGCTCCGGCACCGCGGCGCTGCGCTTCGAGCGCAGGTCGCGCCGCACCCGCGCCGCCGCGCGGACCAGGACGCGGCACACGAAGGTGCGCTTGCTCGCGATGCCCGGGTCGAACCGATGCGCGGCCGTCCAGAGGTCGAGGATCAGATCCTGCCGGACATCATCCTCGTCCGCTGCGCACAGCCGCAGCTCGCGGCTCAGGCGGGTGACCTGGAAGTCGACGCGGTCGAGGGCGTATGCGTCGATCCAGTCGGGGTTGGTTGGGTTTGAGGTGGCGCTGGTAGGAGGCGAGGGAATGCCGGCGATCGATCGGTCGTCCATGACGGACTCCTGTCTGAGCCTGGGAGTCCGCCTTGGAGCGGTGAGTTAGTCATGTCTGCATCCATGACGGAATCCGGAGGCCATCAAGCCAGCCCTCGAGGCAAGGCCCGGCCACCGGCTCTTCGAGAGCGATGGATCAGAACATGGAGGTGTGGCCGGGCAGCCGCTCCGGCAGGGAGGGGCTACACGCGGCATAGCGAACGGCTACATTTGGCGTAGCGGTCAGAATTCCCACGGCGGCATGTCGACCGGCGCATAGGTCATGACGGAGCCCCGGCGAATCGACTGATCGAGATGGTCGCCTGCGGTGGAGTGGTACTTCTTGACAATTTCCACTGTGCGATCAACAGCATTCCGCACGCGATCCCGCAGACGCTTCTGGTCGGAGCTCTCGATCTTCATGCGCTTTCCGAATTGCGCGGCCTTGAGTTCCGCCAGCAGTCGCTCCTTCTCGTTCTCGGCAACACTCTTTGCTGTAGCGTCTTGCGCCTTCTCGGCGGCGGCAATGTCAGCGTCGAGCTCACTGAGTCGCTGCCAGTACGCCCGAGCCGCCTTCTCGTCGAAGGTCGCCTCAGAGCGGGCAGACGGGATGTCCTTCATGTGGGGACGGGCAATAGCGTAGAGCTCGGCGACAGTGAACACCCTGTTGGGCTTTGAGAGCATCGCGTGGATGTAGATCATGCCGATGCTCAGCACTATTGTTCTCTCAATGCCATCGAATCGAAGACGCCACCCTTGCCCTGCCAGCACGAGTTCGTGCGTAGGCGGCGGCGTCGCGTCTGCGCCCCTGGTCGGCGCGACACTCGCGACGCCCGTATTGGGGTTCGGATCGTGGACCAGCCGCAGAGTGCAGCTCTCCGGAAGCACACGCTTTCGGATCGCGGGCATGTGCGCTTGGCCAGCAGCCTCGATCGCCGCCATGACCTGTTGCCCGTGGCGTTTGTAGAGGTCGAAAATCCGCTGCGCCGCGTCGTCCACGGGAAGATCGAGATAGGGCAGAGCGCGTACGGCTTCGCCGTAGCGGCTGTAGAACGCAGAGGCGTCCATGTCTGCAATCTGCTGAGCCGTTTCTAGGTATGACGCCAGCATGATTCGCGATTCGCCCTCGTCCCGCGGGTCCGTCAGAAGCTTGTGCCGATACCGATCCTCGGGTTCGTACTGTGCCGCGCCGGCTGCGAGGATGGCAAAGCGGCGGTCGATGCACTGCGAGCACACTCCGCAGTGGGGTTGCTCCTTTCGGTACTTGCGGGTGTGAGTGCAACTGTTGGAGAAGTCGATCATCGAACCGTGGCCCGCTTTGACTATGTCTCTGACGACATCAGCCTTTGTCTTCCACAGAAACGGATTCTCGACGCCGAACTGCGTCTCGGTCACCAGCGAGAAGAGCCTCCGCATGCTGGCCAGGACACGGGGGTGGGTCGTCCGGGTCGCACGCGAGCCCACGACCTGAGGGGACAGAGGCAGGTTCAGGCTGACTATCCCGTTCTCGTAGAAGCGAATCGCGTTCAAGTTCGCCATCCGAGCAACCACGACGGCGAATGAGGCATAGAGAAACGACCGTGCCCGCTGTGTGTACTCCCGCTCGGCACGATGCTTCTTGCTGGCCCTCACCGTGACAAAGCGCGGGCGTGGCCCGCTCGTCGCACTCGCGATCATGGACGTGAGCGTGTGATGCCGCTCACGTGTGGTGCCCGCAGCCGCATGGGTGACGAGCAACGCCGCTCGCTTGTCTCGCACGACCTCATCGAGAACGCCACCGAGTGAATCGAGGCCGCCCGAGAAGAGCATGACCGAAGCCGGGGGGGCCTCTGTCGCAGGCTTTCCGAAGTGCAGGTATGCGTCAAGCGCGGGTGGCTTCTTGTACTGCGTGAACGCGAAGTCATACTCGTCCTCAGAGAGAAAGCTGAGGAGCTCTAGCAAGGCGCCGCACACGGCGGACGACTGCCACAATGCGGGCACGCGGACGGGGATCTCGAATCGCATGCGCCGACGCCAGTTGGCGCCCATTGTCTCGACATCATCGGCACCACGATGCTGCATCTGATCGGCGACATAGACAAACGCCGCGATCTCGATCAGGTCGATCAGAGCTGGCGCAATGTCCTGGTGGAACTGACGGCCGATGTCATTGAGCTCGACGCGCACATTCTTGCCGGGTCCAACACTGCGGAGCTTTACCACGCCGGAGGAAGTGCCCGGGTGTGACGAAGCGGACTCGTTGCAGGAGAAGAGCATCTCCGGAGGGTTCACTTGTTGCCCTCCTTGAGTTCCGCGACCATTTTCTTCATAGCTTGATGCGCGAAGCCCTCGACGTGCTTCCTGGTGATGCCGCCCGTGTCGGCGTTCTCCCACTTCTGCTTCGATTGCCATTCACCTGCGAAGTCTTTGACAGTCACCGCGGCTTGACGGCAGTGCGTACTCATCGCCTCGTCAAACGCCGCCTTTGCCGCGAGATTGGCGAAGCGCTGCCCTTCGCCGACATGGTTCGCGCACTCCCGACTTGCGTAGAACTGCAACACCTTGTTCGTGAGCTGTCCGAAGAATCGCATCCCGAGCTCGCCGAAGTTCTTCACGGTACCCAGTTCGCGGAAGGCGCGCTGAACATCGTGGGAGGTCGCCCCGAAGAGATGCGACGATTTCTCGGTGACAATCCTGTTGGTTATCTCGATGGCAGCGCAATGCGCCATCTCGCCCAGATCGGTACGCCCCCTGTTGTTGGGCATGCTGCGGTCGACAGCCTGCGACACGGCACTGAGGATCGCAGGAAGGCTTGGGTTGTCGGGAACGTTGAATCCACGAGCACGCAAGCCGGCGGCAAAGTCGTTCTCGCGCGCGGCTTGAGTGAGTTGTGTCAGAGACCAGAACGCCTCCACGAGCCCGGTGTGGTGTGCAGCCGCCATCAATCCCGACTCAGCCGCACGAATGATGGCGTTGGCAATCTGCTCTGCGCCGGCACCGGCGGCGATGAGACCGATGACCTCTTTCCATTTGCGCGATCTGGGCAGATTGCCGTGCCGACTATGACCCATCGTCTCCGGCTCCAGCCTCGATGTCGCTTGTGCCGGGTCATCACGCTGATGCCCATGGCAAGCACGGCCGACCTCGCCATAGGTCCGCGAGTTCCGGCAGACGACCGTTGCGATTATTGCGGATGCCGCATAGACTGTCCACCTAGGAGATGGAGGCAGGAAGTCAGTTGGCGACGCCCGCGCGAAGACCTCACCACAGACCGCAGGGGCCGGTGTTTCCGTCGGCCCATGAGTCGAGCCTGGCGCGACAGGCAAGCCGCATCCTCGCGCCGTTGGCCCATCGCGATCTTCGCGCCAACATCGACGCAAAGGGTGAGGTCGCCGTCGTCCTACCCGCAGCAGCCATGCACGCTCTGGTCGCGATGCTGACGGAATTCGCGCGAGGGAACGGCGTGTCAATCGTTCCGGTTGAGGCGGAGCTTACGACGCAGGAGGCAGCCGATGTTCTCGGCGTCTCGCGCCCGTTCCTCGTCAAGGAGATTGACGCCGGGAAGATCCCCGTGCGCATGGTGGGCACCCATCGGCGCATCCGACTCACCGATTTGGAGCGCTATCGCGACACCGTTGATGCGAAGCGCGAGCGGGTGCTGAACAGGCTGACCAAGCAGGCTCAGGACCTAGACATGGGCTACTGACGCCCGTTGAAGGCGTGACGGCTTCATGCACCGTCTAGAGAGGCCTGCATCGCCCGCCACGCCGCCCGCTGCTTCCGCCAGTCGGGGATCGTTGCGATCACCCGCAGGTGCGTCTCCACAATCGGCTCCCGCCCACGCTCGACCACGGGCAGTGTCAGCACCGACTCTTGGATGTCCGGCGCCAGCAGCAGGAGGTTCATGACCTGCGTCATCCGCGCCCGGGTGACGTGGCCCAGCCGCGCCGCCTCAGCCTGGTCGGAGATCGCTCCAGACGAGATCAGCCCGTCGATCTTGATCGCCAGCGCCATCAGTCGCGACACGCGCGGCACCCGGCCCGAGGCGCACGCGACTGCCGCCTCCCTCGCCCCATCGACGATCTCCCGCTTGCCGCGGCTCCGGGTGGAGAAGTGGATGCGCTTCGTCACGGTCACGCCGGGCACGCTTCGGCCTCCTTGTCCTCCAGGGCGTGGAATGTCACGCTGATCGCCTCGCTCGCGGCGTCGTACTCGACGCAGCGCACGAGCAGATGCACGAGCCGCTCCCGCTCGGCGCTCGACAGCGCCTCCCACATCGGATCGAACGCCTCGAGCGCGCCCGCCAACTCGTCCTCGTCGAGCATGCGGTCTCGCATCGCGGCGATCCGCGCGTCGAGCCGCCGGGCGTCGGCGTCGAGCGAGCGGATCTCCTCCCGCAGCGCCGCCGCCCGTGCGGCCGAGCCGTTCCGGTCCGCGCCTGTTGCGATCAGCGCCTGAAGTTCGGCCCGCCGCTCCTCAAGCGCGCTCCGCGTCCGGGCCTGCTCCGCTTGGGCCTCGGCCGCGCGCTCGCGGAGCCGCTCCTGCGCCCGGCGCACCGAGTCGGCGAGCAAGGCCTCGTCCCCGCCAAGGGCGCGCAGCTGCTCGACGACGAAGTCCTCCAGTTCCTGGGCTGGCAGCGACGGCGCCGGGCACTCCTTCCATCCGCGCTTCTGGGCGTGCCCGCACACGTAGTAGCGGTACCGCTTGACCGCCCCGGACTTGTTCCGGTCGGTGGCGAAGTGGTGGATCATGCCGCACCCGCACGCCTTGCAGCGGACGAGGCCCTTGAGTAGCGCGCCGTGCTTGTTGCTGGCGCCGCGGCCTTCCGCGCTCCGGTTCCCCTTGAGACGCCGGGCGACGCGCTGGAACAACTCTTCGCTGACGATCGCCTCGTGCTGGCCGTCGAACACCTGCTCCTTGTGGCGCACGCGCCCGAGGTACGCCACGTTCGTGAGCAGGCCGAAGAGGGTCTTCTTGTCGAACGGCCTGCCGCCCATCGGCTCGCCCGCCCGCGAAGTCCACGCCTTGTTCGTCCACCCGTGCTCGTCGATCTTCCGGATCGTCGGCAGCAGCGAGCCGCATTCGAGGTACAACTCGAAGATGCGGCGGACCCGATCGGCCTCCTCCTCGTTCACGGCGAGCCGGTTCCCGCCCGGCAGGCGTTCGATGTCGTAGCCGAGGATGGGCCGTCCGCCGCCCCAGAGCCCCTTGCGCTTGGCGGCGGCGATCTTGTCCCGTGTGCGCTCGGAGATGATCTCCCGCTCGAACTGGGCGAACGACAGCAGGATGTTGAGCGTCAGCCGCCCCATCGAGTGCGTCGTATTGAACTGCTGCGTGACCGAGACGAATGACACGCCATGCCGCTCAAACGTCTCCATCATCCGCGCGAAGTCGATAAGCGAACGCGACAGACGGTCCACCTTGTAGACCACAACGCAGTCGACCAACCCCGCCTCGATGTCCTCCATGAGCCGGCGCACCGCCGGGCGTTCCATGTTCCCGCCCGTGTAACCCCCGTCGTCATAGCGAGTCGGGACGCACGACCAGCCCTCGGCCCTCTGGCTGGCGATGAACGACTCCGCGGCCTCGCGCTGCGCATCGAGCGAGTTGAAGTCCTGCTCAAGCCCCTCATCGCTGCTCTTGCGCGTGTAGATCGCGCAGCGGATGGGCTTCGTCGCGACCTCCTGGTTGTCCGACGCCCTCCGCCTCAACGCGAGGCCTCCTTCCTGCGCTTGGGCTCCGCGAGCCCGAAGAAGTGGAGGCCGTTCCAGTGCGAGCCGGTGATGGCGTGGGCGACGGCGCTGAGCGACCGGTACACCTCGCCCTCATACTCAAACCCGTTCGGCAGGATCGCCACTCGGTGCTCGCGGCCTTTGTGGATTCGCGTTAGCACCGTGCCCGGCGGCGGCACGCGCTCGTCACGCCGTATGGCAAGCGCCCCCGACACGACCTTCCCGGCCGCCGGGACGCTCGCCGGGCCCCGCGGCGGTCGGACACGCAGGTCGGCGTCCCGGGCCAGTTCCTTCGCCCGCGTGTGCGCCCGCTCCAACGCCCGAGTCGCGAGATCGCCCTCGGCGATCATCTGGATGCGCCACGCGATCCGCCGGAAGAGCCACTGCCGGTTGCCCGACCGCGCCGGCTCGCCGAACACTTCGGCATAGCGCTCGCGCAGCTGGCCGACCGTCATGGGTTCCAGCGCCGCGATCTGCTTTCTGATGGGCTCCACGTTCGTCTGGCTCATGCACGCTCTCCGGCCTTGGGCTCGTTCCGCGCGGGTTCGCCCCGCGTGGCCACACTGAGCCTCGATTCCGGAGAGAGTGCAAGTGCATCGACGGAGGATTCCTGATCGGGCGATTCCGGCCCGTCGGGCGGCATGTTGCGCGATCCAACGGCCCGGGCGATCCCGGCGCCGAGCAGGTCCGTGAGGGCTGCGCGGCGCTGGCGCGGCGACATGTTCGACGCCCGCGGCGTCCTCGCCGCGGCGCTGGCGCTTCCGTGCATCGGCGCTCCCTGCCCCGCCTGTCAACGGGCGGGTTGGCGCCGACTACATCTGCGGGAAGCATCGAAGGTGTCGCGGCTCGGATTGTTCGAGGCGATCCGCTGTCTGGAGAGGTGGTCCGGGAGCCGTTTCGGGCGCAGGGACATCGCGCACTCCCTTCGGAGGTGCTCACCAAGACCGTCCGTCGTCGGTCGGGGTGGTCGGTAATCGGTCGCCGGCTGTTGACCGCAGCCGGCTACTGGATACCTACGCGATGGGGAAGCGGAATTGCGCGGAAGGGTGGATCGTGCGACGATTTCGCTGTTGTCGATTCCCGCCTCAATTCCACGCATTCTCATCGAACCCCATCGCCCGTGAAACATTGCACTATAGTGCAAGGTGGTTCAACGAGACAGATCCATGCCCCGCCACCTGACGATCGGGGAACTCGCTGACGCCGCAGGCGTGCCGACGACCACGGTGCGCTTCTACGAGCGGCGCGGTCTGATCGCGCCGGAGGGGCGCAGCGAGGCCAACTACCGCCTCTACAGCGATGCGTCGCTGGAGCGACTGCGCTTCATCGTTGCAGCCAAGGACGCCGGGTTCGCGCTGGGTGATGTTCGCGCGTTGCTCGACTTCGCCGACGGCGCGACGCCGCCGTGCCAGGAGGTCCAGCACCTGATCGAGGAACGACTCTCCCGCACGCGGGCCCAGAAGCAACGGCTCGACGAGATCGACAAACGCCTCTCCTCATGGCTCCGCGCGTGCAAACGGGCCGAGAAGGAGGGCCGTTGCGAGGTCGTGGAGCGCCTGCACGCTCGTGAAAAGCCCGGCCGGGAGAAACCTCGGAAAGGCGCTTGACCTTGTACCTTGGTGCAAGCGCCGATGATTCCAAAAGCACGGAGGCGCGGGATCCTCCGGTGATCCGAATCCATCGACAAGGAGCGAACCATGCTGACACGCAAAGCCACACTCATCGCCTCATTGACCGCCCTCGGCGCGCTGGCGGCCGGCGCTGCGGGCTTCGCCAACGCATCGAAGGTCACTGCGACCAACGACGCCTGCCCCGGCAAGATCGTCTGTCCGCTCACCGGGGAACTCGTCTGCCGCGACGAGTGTCCGCGCCTCGACACGAACCGCGCTGACTGCCCGGGTCGTATCGAGTGCCCCCTGACGGGCGAACTGGTCTGCGCCGACCGCTGCCCGGCCCAGGCCGAGAAGGAAGCGACCGCTCCCACATGCTGCGCAGAGAAAGCGGCGTTGTGAGCGAGCCCGAGCCCGCTCATGCGAAGCGCGAAGGGAGCGCTGGCAAAGGCGGCGCACTGGCAGCGGCAGGTTCCGTCGGCGCGGCCGTGGCGTCGTCGGCGTGCTGCTGGCTGCCGCTGACGATGCTCGCCTTCGGCGCCTCGGCGGCGGGAGCGAGCGCTTTCTTCGAGCGCTGGCGCCCGTACTTTGCCGTGGGGGCGATCGCGCTGCTCGGTCTCGGCTTCTATCTCGCCTACTTCAGAGCCGGCGCGTGCGGCGAGGATGGCTGCTGCGACGCCCGCGCCCGCCGGCGGATGCGCCTGACGCGCGGCGCCCTCTGGGCTTCCGCCGTTGTCGTGGTCGCGTTCGTCTCGTTCCCGAAGTATGTGGGCGCACTGCTCGAAGTCTTTGAGGACCAGACAGCGGAGCAGGTTTCGGCCGTACAGGCCGATGAACACACGCTGGTCTTCGAGGTTGACGGCATGACCTGCGAAGCCTGCGCCGTGACGCTCCGGTCCGACCTCGCGACTCTCGACGGCGTCATCGCCGCGGAAGTCGACTACCCGACGAAGTCCGCGACCGTCCGCACCGATGATCCCACTATCGCTGACAAAGTGCGCGACGCCGCCAAACGACATGGCTACACCGCCACGTCGATCCCGAGTCCGCCCCTGCCCGCCACAACCCCTGAGGGAGACACGCCGTGACGACACTTGAGAAGATTGACCCCGCCCTGGCAGCGATGAAGGAGTTCGGCAAGCTCTGCCCAGACTCAAGCAAGGCGATCCAGTCCATGCGTCAGAGCGCCATATTCAAGGATGGCGAACTGCCCGCCAGGCACAAGGCGCTGGCCGCGACGCTGTGGTCGATATCGGCGCGCTGCGAGCCTTGCGTCAAGTTCTACGCCGCCGAGTCGAAGCGCCTCGGCGCCACGAAGGAGGAGCTCGCCGAGTTCCTCGCGGTCGCGGCGACCATGGGTGGCTGTGTCGGCGAGACGTGGGCGGTCAAGGCGCTGCACGCGTTCAATAGCGATGGCGCGCCTGGCGCCGGAGAACCTGAGTGCTGCGAGCCGGCCGCGCAGGAATAAGGCGCCCGCGAATTAACTTCTTCAAGATCGTGTCCGGTCCGTTCCGCCTCCGAGTCAACGATCCACTGTCCCTACCCATCGAACATCGTTGATGTTCCTTTCGGGCCCCCGAGAACAACCCTGCTGTTAAACTCAGCCCACCCGTCAACCAGAGAGCGCGAGAGTTTGAGAGTGTTGCCGTCGGTGGGGCGAGAGCCGCCGTGCATCCCCATCCGGTCCAATCGAAGGTGCGAAGCACCGTTCCCATCCGGCCCCCGATCGCCGACACCTGCTAACTGAGAGTCTGAGAGCGCGAGAGTCTGGGCGCGTCGGGCGCACGGACGGTCCGTTCCGATCGCCCCCCTCGGCTCTCCCCCCAAAGCCGAGAGCGCCGAACCCCCGCCACGGGTCGCCAGCGGGGCCGATTGGCGCGGCCGAGCCGTAAACGACACGGCCCGCCCCACTTGGGACGGGCCGCGAGAACTCCCCGACTAGGACTCGAACCTAGAACCTAGCGGTTAACAGCCGCTCGCTCTACCATTGAGCTATCGGGGAATGTCAGAAAGGCCAGTCTACCCGTGATCCGAGAACGCGTCCCGACCACGGGAGGGAGGGGACTCTAACGGCTCCATCGGCGCTTTCAAGTGCCCGGAACAGCCCTCTTTGCGCCCCGTGCCCCAGCCGACCTCTCCCCAGCCTCATCCCGCTCCACAAAGCACGACGCCAGCCGGATCACCCCAGCCAGCAGCCCCAGCATCCCCACCCCGGCCAACGGCCACGTCCAACCCACCGACGACATCCCGTCCCCCCGGAACTTGTTCCTGGGGTACGCCAGGCTCGGCGTCACATCCAACGCCGCCTGATACTGCCATGTCCGCTCGTACGACGGCAACGCCGCGAAATTGAACGTCCACCGCGCAAACGCATCGCTCACGTCGAACGTCCCCTCCGGAGCCGTCCCCCGCTTCGTCGGCGCCGGCTTGGGCAGCGGCTCAGCCTCGCGCGTCGCGTCCGACCGCCGCAGCTCGATCACCTCGTACGTCCACGCCTTCCGGTCCACGTACTTCTCATCCCCCCCAGGCGACGGATGCCGCGCCACGAAGATCAGCCTCGTGTCGTCCGGCGTCGCCGGCTCCAGCACCGCCCTCGACGGCTCCACACCCGGCGGCAACGTCCGCACCTGATACGCCCGCAGCCACGACTCGAACCGCAGCAACTCCGGCAGGCGGTCCTCATCCTTCCCAGACAGCGCGATCTTCGCCGTCTCACCCCTCCACGACACCTCCACCGCCCTCGCGCCCTGCTCCGCCTCCCCCACCGTCACGCGCACCGGCTCCCCCATGTACTCAAACTCGGCGTCCTGGATCCGCTGGAACGCGAACCGGTCAAACCGAGACGTCCGGTTGTGCTCACGGATCGACATCGCCATCGACGGCAACGCCACCCCCAGCGCAACCAACGACGCCACGATCAGCACAATCGAACTGCCCACGCCCCGCTTCACTCGCGATCTCCCTGCCATGCCTCTGAACCGTAGGCGCCGCGCCCGGCCACGCGCAGTCAGTGCGGCGCCGGCTCGTGATGCTCCGCCCCCGGAGCCTCCGCGCCGTGCCCCATGTCCCCGTGCCCGTCGCCGCGACCGCTGTCACCGTGCGAACCCGAGGACCCGTGCGAATCGCCCCCGTGCCCGCCGCCCACGGCCAGCGCACGCGTGAACTTCACGATCGACAGCAACTGCTCGTCCGTCAGGCCCACGTTCCCGCCGTACGGGGGCATCATCATGCCCATCACCGAGTGCGGATCGTTCGCCATGCGGCCCTGCTTGATGAACTCCACCAGCTGGATGTCCGAATTCCCGGTCACAAACGGCACGGACACGCGCGCATCGTGCGCCGCAACCACCAGCGGAGAGCCCAGGCCCTTCACCCCCAGCCCCGACGGGCCGTGGCACTGCGCGCAATTCGCGGCGTACAGCGTGCGTCCCTCGGCAAGCGCGGGCTCGCTGAACCGCGCCAACCCCACCATGTCCTTCGGCACCGGCATCGACAGCGTCGCGCGGATCGGGTCGATCTTCCCGCGGCTGCCCAGGTCCACCATCGAGAAGAACAGGAAGATCACCAGCAGCGAGAGGCACGACAGCAGCACCACCGAGTAGAAGTGATTGTCATACCGCAGGTGCATGAAGTACATGCACACGAGCGTGCACTTCACCGTCGCGATCACGATGGCCAGCGACGCGTTGCCGAGGAGGCCCAGGTGCCACTCCTTGGCCGTGTACACCGTCAGTACGGTGAAGCCCACGAGCGCGAACAGCACGAGCAGCAGCCCGCGAAGCGACATGACGTGGTGCCCGTGCGGCTGATGGTCGTCCGAGTGCACGTGCTCGCCGGAGGAGGCCTTGACCGGATGGTGTGACATGGGTGGTTCTCGAGAGCCTCAGATGAGGTACAGCAGGGGGAACAGGAAGATCCAGATCAGGTCGACCAGGTGCCAGTACAGACCGACGTTCTCGAGCGCGAGGTACGTCTTCGGCCCGAAGTGCAGCTTGAACGCCCGGAACAGCAGCCACACCAGCAGCAGCGCGCCGATCAGCACGTGCAGCCCGTGCGTCGCCGTCGACACCCAGTAGATCGAGAGGAAGAGCGGCTCCTGGTCGAACACCCCGTGCGAGTACGTGTAGAAGCCCGCGGGCAGCTCGCCCTTCTGGATCTTCGGCACATACTCCAGCGCAATCTTCGTCACCAGGAAGAACACCGCGCACACGATCGTGATGATCAGGTTGATCCGCAGCCCCCACTGCTTGTTCAGCTGGGCGCACCGGATCGCGTTCGCCACCGTGAACGACGACAGCAGCAGCACCAGCGTGTTCGCGAAGCCCACCTTCCAATTCAGGTAGTGGTGCGACGCCCCGGCAAACGCCTCCGGGTACAGCATCCGAAACACCGCGTACGCGCAGAAGAACCCCGCGAACAGCAGGATTTCCGTCGTCAGGAACAGCCACATGCCGAGCTTGCCGGCGTCGTTCTGGTCCTCGAGCGTCCGGAAGTGCGACGCCACCTCGGGCCGCTCGTGCGGCGGAAGCGTCAGGTCCGCCGAGGGGGCCTTCCCGCCCATGGAATGATGCGCTGGAATCGTGCTCATGCGTTCACACTCTCGCGTCCCGGTTCAGTGACCCTTGTGACCCTCAGGCAGCGGCGCAGGCATCGGCCATTCGCCCGGCTTGCAGCGCGGCGGATACACGTCGTCGTAGTCGTACGGGCCGTGCGTCCACACCGGCTCGTGATGGAAGTTGTGCTCGATCGGCGGGGTGTCCGTGTCCCACTCCAGCGTCAGCGAACCCCACGGGTTGTCCGGCGCCTTGCGCCCGCCCGCCAGCGACGCCACGAAATTCAGAAGGTGCACCAGCATCCCCAGACCGATGACCCACGACCCCACCGTCGAGATCTGGTGGTAGATCTGGAACTCGTCCACGTACGTGGCATACCGGCGGGGCATCCCGTGCGTGCCCATGATGAACTGCGTGAAGAACGTCACGTTGAAGCCCACGAACACGAGGAAGCAGCCCAGCAGGCCCGCCTTCTCGTTGTACATCTTCCCGAACATCTTGGGCCACCAGTGGTGCAGCCCGCCCAGCAGCGCGATCACCGTCCCGCCCATCATCACGTAGTGGAAGTGGGCCACCACGAAGTACGTGTCGTGCAGGTGCAGGTCCGTCGACAGCGTCGCCAGCGGCGGCCCCGTCAAACCCCCGATCGTGAACAGGAACAGGAACGACAGCCCGTACATCATGGGCGTGTTCCACGCGATCGAGCCCTTGTACAGCGTCGCCGTCCACGCGAACACCTTGATCGCCGTCGGGATCGCCACGAGGAACGTGATCGCCGAGAACAGCACCGACGCCAGCTCCCCCTGCGCCGTGAACATGTGGTGGCCCCACACGATGAACGAGATCGCCGCGATCGCCAGCGACGAGAACGCCACGAACTTGTAGCCGAAGATCGATTTCCGCGAGTGCGTCGCGATGATCTCCGAGATGATCCCCATCCCCGGCAGAATCATGATGTACACCGCCGGGTGCGAGTAGAACCAGAAGAAGTGCTGGAACAGCACCGGGTCCCCCCCCAGCGCAGGGTCGAAGATCCCGATCCGGAACGTCCGCTCGATCGCCAGCAGCGCCAGCGTGATCCCCAGCACCGGCGTCGCCAGCACCTGGATCAGCGCCGTCGCGTACGTCGCCCACACGAACAGCGGCATGTCGAACCAGCCCATGCCCGGCGCGCGTAGCTTGTGCACCGTCACCACGAAGTTGATGCCCGTGAAGATCGACGAGAAGCCCAGCGTGAACGCCGCGAGCACCATCAGCGTCGTCGCGCCATACTCCGTCGACGACGAGTACGGCGTGTAGAACGTCCACCCCGTCTCCACGCCCCCCAGCACCAGCGAGCCGACCGCCATCAGGCCGCCGACCACGTACACGTACCACGACGCCAGGTTCAGCCTCGGGAACGCCACGTCCTTTGCGCCCAGCATCAGCGGCAGGCAGAAGTTCCCGATCGCCGCCGGCACCGCCGGGATGATGAACAGGAACACCATGATCGCGCCGTGCAGCGTGTACAGCCGGTTGTAGATGTTGTTCCCCGTGATCGTCACCTGCTCGCCCGTCAGCGGGCTCGTGAACGACACGTCCCCGAACATCTGGCCCGTGATCACCGCCTCACCGGCCTCGTTGATCACCGTCCGCGTCGGCTCGAACAGCTCCGCCCGCAACGCGAGCGCGGCCACGCCGCCCAGGAAGAACGCGAACATCGTCGCGCACAGATACATCACGCCGATCTTCTTGTGATCGATCGTGTAGATCCACGTCTTGATGTTCGCCCACGAATACCACGAGCCGCCCTTGGGCGTCAGGTACGAGCCCTCGTGCCCGTGCCCGTGATCGTCGTGCGGAACGCTGATCGGTTTGTTCGTAATGCTCGACATGGCTATGGCTCTTTCCCCCTCGAGGGGGCTTGATCTCCGTTCAACGGCTCGCGAGCGAGCCCTCCTCCGACCCCGCCACGGCCGACGGGCCAGCTTCCTTCTCAGCTCCGCGCGTCGCGCGCTCCGCGTCGTCCGCGTCGATGATGCTCTTGATCTCCTCCGCGCCCTTGTCGCTCAGCGACATGATGTACACGATCAGCGCGGTCAGCTCGCGATCCTTCAGCTGCCCCTGGAACGTGGGCATCTGGTTCGCGAACCCCTTCACCACCTTCGCGCCGGGGTTCAGGATCGACTCGCGCAGGTAGTTCATGTCCGCCGTGGCCGACGACCCGTCCGTGAACTCGACGTGGTGACCGTACGCGTCCTTCCACGTCGGCCCCGTCCCCGCCTTCCCGTCCACGCTGTGGCACGACGAGCAGCCGCGCGACACGAACAGACGCTGCCCCAGCTCCAGCAGCCCGTACTTGTCCGTGTTCGCCAGCTCCGCAAGCCACTCCCGGTACTCGGCGTCCGGACGAACCTTGATCATCGCCATCATCTGCGAGTGCTCGTCCCCGCAATACTCCGCGCAGAACAGCGGGTAGTCCCCCTCGCGCGTCGCGTTGAACCAGTACGTCGTATACCGGTTCGGGAACACGTCCAGCTTCTTCCGGAACGCCGGGATGAAGAGCGAGTGGATCACGTCGTCGCTCTGCATGATCAGCTTCACCGGCCGACCCATCGGAACCATGTAGACCGGCGAGGCCTTGTTCGCCAGCGAGACCGTCTCCGTCGGGATGCCCCCGTTCGGATACTCCCACGTCCACGACCACTTCTTGGCCTTGACCGTGATCATCTCCGCCTGCGACGGCGCAACGTGCATGTCCATGTAGACCTTGAAGCCCCACCAGAACATCACCACGCACAGGAGCAGCGGGATGCCCGACCACGTCAGCTCCAGCGCCAGGTTGTGATGACGGCTCCGCTGCTGCGCCACGCCCGGACGACGCCGGTACCGCACCGCGAAGTAGAACATCAGCCCCACCACCAGCACGAAGAAGAACGTCATCGTCCCGAAGACGAACAACGTCACCGCGTCGTTCTCGCCCGCGAACGTCGCCGCGCGCGGCGGAAGGATCGTCCGGTACAGCCCGTCCTGAGCGGACGCGCTCCCCGACGCCGTCGCGCCCGCGATCGCCGCTCCCGCCACCAAGCCCGCTCGTTGCATCAGTCTCTCAAGCATCGTGGATCATCCGGCATGCGAGGGCGAAAGCG
This sequence comes from Phycisphaerales bacterium, assembly GCA_050174775.1. GTDB lineage: Bacteria > Planctomycetota > Phycisphaerae > Phycisphaerales > UBA1924 > CAYPGJ01. The sequence goes on along the minus strand of JBFXJP010000002.1, from coordinate 242,556 downwards.
AACCCGAGGCATCCGGCGCCGACCTCGCACGCCGACGCCGTCCCGCGAAGAACATCCCGCCCACAAACGTCCCCAGGGCCAGCGCCGTCACCGCGCCGCCGATCTGCATCACCCGGAACGCCTGCACCGTGTACGCGCCCCGCGTCGGATCGTAGTGGTAGCACCACAACGTGATGCGATCGAACACCGACCCCATCTTCCCGTCCGCCGCGTCCGCCAGCGCAAGACGCATCTGCTTCTCGCTGTACGCCGCCCCGTACTTCCCGTACAGGTACGTCGACACCTCCCCCGACGGCGTGCACACGATCACCGCCCAGTCGTGCGCATACTCCCCGGAATCCGGCAAAAACCGGTACGCAAACCCCGCAGCGTCCGCCGCAAGACGAGCGTTCTGCTCCGTGGCCAGCAGGAACGCCCAGTCCTTCTTCTGATCCTCACGCAGCAGCTTCGTGAAGATCGCCTTCTTCGTCGCGGCCTCGTCCACGCTGTTGCGATGATCGAACGACAGCGTCACCAGCCGGTAGTCCTTCCCAAGCTCCCACCTGAGGTCCCGCACCGACTCCTGCACGCCCGCCAGGTTCAGATTGCACAGCATCGGGCACGAGTAGTACGCGAACAGCAGCGCCACCGGCCGCTTCCCGTCGAAGTAGTCCCCCAGCCGCACGGCCATCCCGTCCGAATCGATCAGCGGAAGGTCCAGCGGCAACTGCGAGCCGCGCTTCTCCGTCACCTGCACGCCCTGCAGGTCCTTGGGCGGCTCCTTGAGCAGCACCTGCGCGGACGCGCCGCCGCACGCGAGCGCGCCGACAGCCGCGAGCCCCGCCCACGTCCACCGGCCCGATCTCGCGCCCGCCGTCCTCATCGACCCGCGCCGCCTCCCGCGCTCTGCAAACCCTCGTACTCCCGAACCACCGACCGCATCGCCTCCTGGATCGGCGTCCGCACCACCCCGTTCTGACGGTCCACCCACGCCACGTTCGCCAGCTCCGACCGCGACTGCGCCACGTACTCCACGTAGCCCACCCCCGTGTCCGTCTCCTGCTTCCGCGCGATCTCCTTCTGCGTCTGCACGACGAACAGCATCGCGAGCGCCGCGCAGATCACAAAGAACAGGACCATCGACACGAGCACGCCCAGCGAGATCCAGCGGGGCGACATCTGCCCGTGCGCCTCCTGCGGGTCCGGCTCGCTCGCGCCGTGCGTGTGCCACGCGTCCGTCGCGTGGCCGAAGTCGTCATCTCTCGGACTCGGTCGGAAATGCTCCATATCGCCCTCGTCAGGGAGGCCGCCCGCGGGTCTCTTCGCCGCGAGCCCTCCGTCAGATGTGATTCACGTGATGCAGCGACAGATCAAGCCTCGGGTCTTTCGTCGGGATCAGCGGCGCCTTGCCCAGACGACGGATGAACACGCCCACGAAGATCGCGATCGGACCGAGCGGCCCCACCACGTCGACCCACGTCACCTCCAGCGAGGGCGTCCCCGCCGGCTTCAACTCCGGACGGATCAGCCAGAACAGGTCCACCAGCGTCATCACCAGCACCCACACGCACACCACCGTCATCACCCCGACGCTCCGCCGCGCAGGCCGCGCCAGGAGCACAATGAACGGGATCGCGAACTTGCCCACGGCCAGCGCCGTCGACACGCTCAGCCACCCGCCCTCACGACGCGCCAAGAGCCACGCCGTCTCCTCCGGGATGTTCGCATACCAGATCAGGAAGTACTGCGAGAACCCGATGTACGCCCAGAAGATCGTCAGGCCCCACACCAGCTTGCCCATGTCGTGCAGGTGCTCCCCCGTGAACACCCCGTGCAACCGACCCTTCGCGCGGAGCACCAGCAGCGTCAGCACGCAGAACGACATCGTCGACACCATCGAGATCGCGAAGAAGTACACCCCGAACATCGTCGAGAAGAAGTGGTAGTCCAGCGCCATGATCCAGTCGAACGACGCGAACGCCGCCGTGAGCGCCAGCAACAGCAGCCCGGGCGCCGAGATACGACGCATCTTCCACGTCCGCCACTTGTCCCCGTCGATGTCCTGCCCGAGCGACAGCTTCCGCAGCACCCCCGCCAGCGCGATCCACACCGCGAAGTAGATCACCGCGCGAATCACGAAGAAGGGCACGTTCAGGAACGCCTCCTTCTTCTGATACAGCACGTCCCCGGCCACATACTCCGGGTTCATCCACTTGAACAGCAGCCCAGGCTTCACGATCCCCGGCACGACGCTCAGCACCAGCACCGGCACGAACAGCGCCAGCGCCAGCGGCACGGACCACATCACCTGCTCGAACACCCGACGGATCACAGCCGACCACCCGGCCCCCGTCTGGTGGAACACCATCACCAGCCCCAGCGAGCCCAGCGACAGCGCCAGCACGAACAGGAACCCGATGTGATACGACATCAGCGCCGTCCGCGCCGCCCCCGACGCGTCGCCCATCCCCGCAAACACAGTCGCCGCGATCCCGGCCAGCCCCGCCACGATCAGACCGATCGACGCCGCGCCCCCGGCGCCCGCGCCCAGCGACACGTTCCGCTCTTCCAGCAGACTCCCGTGATGCGCGCCCGCGTGACTCATCGACCCGCCTCCTCCGCGCTCGCGCGCGTCCCGGGAGCGACCGCGCCCCCCGCCATCCGCTTCAGCTCCGCCTGCAGGCTCTCCGGCACGTCCTTCAGCGGCGTCGCGCGCGACCGCTGCAACGCCCTGATGTACGCCACCACCGCCCACGCGTCATGCTCGTCCACCTGCGCCGCGTACCCCTGCATCTTCAACAGAGGCATTACCCCCGGCGCGTTCGGCACGCCGTGCCGCAGCGTGTGGAACAAAAACCCGTCCGTCCCGCGACCGTCCGGATCATCGCTCCCCTTCTGATACTTCGGGTCGTGGAAGTTCGGCAGCACGTACGACCACTGCTGCCCCACCATCCCCATCCCGTCCCCGGTGTACCCGTGGCAGGGCGAGCAGTAGATGTTGAACCGCTCCTCCCCGCGCTTCATCAGCTCCATCGTCACCGGCACCGGGATCGTCGCCAGGTGCTTCCCCTCCGCGTCCTTGCCCCGGTAGAACGCGTCGTTCTCCTTCACCAGGTCCGCGCGCTCCCCGTCCACCTGCGCACCGCTCGACGCGCGCATCCCCTCGTCCGACCCCCATGACAGCTCCGCCCGGTGGCCGAACGCCACCGTCCCCGCCACCGGCTCGCGCATCACGCGACCGTCCTTGAAGATCTCGCGCGTGCGCATCTCGCCCTGCGCCTTCGCCTTGTACTGATCGTCCATGTCCGGGAAGAACTGCCGGGGCGGCTTGTCCGACCGCTCCCCTCGGCACGCCCCGACCGCGCACGCCGCAACCATCAGCAGCGCCGGCGCCCAATCTGTCCGCTTCGCTCGACGCATCCTCATTCCTCCGAAACGAACTCCACGCCCGTGCTCCCCGCGCTCTCCAGCAACCGACGCACACCCTCAGGGTCGTACTTCGCGTCGCGCGCCTCGATCGCCAGCATGAACCGATCGTCGCTCACCCCCAAAAACCGCTCACGCGTGAACAGCGGGTGATGCCACCTCGGCAACCCGTTCAGGATCAGCATCCCCAGGATCGCCCCGAACGACGCCAGCAGGATCCCGCACTCGAACGTCACCGGCGTGAACGGCTCCCACGCCCCGAACGGCTTGCCCTGCACCGCCATCGGATACGCCACCGCGCTCGTCCAGTACTGCAGCAGGAAGCCCCCGCCCGCCCCGCACAGCCCGCCCAGCAGCACGAACCGCGACACGCGACTCGGCTTCAGGCCCATCGACTTCTCCAGCCCGTGCACCGGGAACGGCGCGAACGCGTCCCACTTCCGGTACCCCGCGTCACGAACCTTCTCGCACGCCTTCATCAGCGCGCCCGGAGTCTCGAACTCCGCAAGCACGCCCCAGGGCTTCGCGCCCCCCTTCTCCGACATCTTCGTCGTCATCGTCGCCATGACTCAGTGCCCCTCCTCACCGTGCGGGTCCGCCGCAGGCAACACGTTCTTCAGCTCACTGATCGCCATCGCCGGCAGGAACCGCAGGAACAGCAGGAACAGCGACAGGAAGATCCCGAACGACCCCACGAACGTCAGGATCTCCACCCACGTCGGCGAGTACATGTCCCACGACGACGGCAGGAAGTCCCGGTGAAGACTCGTCACGATGATCACGAACCGCTCGAACCACATCCCGATGTTCACGAAGATCGTCACGATGAAGATGAACCAGGGCGTCGTGCGGCACCACTTCAGCCAGAACAGCTGCGGCGTGATCACGTTGCACGAGATCATCGTCCAGTACGCCCACCAGTACGGCCCGAACGCGCGGTTCTTGAACGCGTACAGCTCGAACTCGTTCCCCCCGTACCACGCGATGAAGAACTCCATCCCGTACGCGAAGCCCACCATCGACCCCGTCACCGTGATGATCTTGCACATGTTCTCGATGTGCCGCAGCGTCAGGAAGTCCCTAAACCGCGGGTAGATCGAACGCATCGGGATCATCAGCGTCAGCACCATCGCGAACCCCGAGAAGATGGCGCCCGCCACGAAGTACGGCGGGAAGATCGTCGTGTGCCACCCCGGCAACACCGACACCGCGAAGTCGAACGACACGATCGAGTGCACCGACAGCACCAGCGGCGTGCTCATGCCCGCCAGCAGGATGTACGCCTTCTCGTAGTTCCACCAGCCACGAAGCGAGAACCGCCACCCCATCGACAGGAACCCGTACGCGTACGCCGCGATCTTCCCCGACGGGATCGAGATCAGCCCGCCCAGCGACGCGCGCTTCGCGATGTTCTTGATCGCCCGGTCCCGCAGCGTGGCCAGGTCCGGGATCATGCCCATGTACCAGAACAACAGCGACACCGTGAAGTACGTCGAAACCGCGAACACGTCCCACAGCAGCGGAGACCGGAAGTTCGGCCAGATCCAGTTGTAGTTCGGGATCGGGAACACCATCCACACGAACCAGAACCGCCCGACGTGGATCCCCGGGAACATGCCGGCGCAGATGACCGCGAAGATCGTCATCGCCTCAGCCGACCGGTTGATCGACGTCCGCCACTTCTGCTTGAAGATGCACAGAATCGCGGAGATCAGCGTCCCGGCGTGGCCGATGCCCACCCAGAACACGAAGTTCGTGATGTCGAACCCCCAGCTCACCGGGTTCGTCAGGCCCCACACGCCCACGCCCGTGATGATCAGGTAGACCACCATGGCCGTGCACATCGTCGCCACGCCCCCCGCGAGCAGGAACAGCGGCGTCCAGATCTTCGGCTGCGGCTTCTCCGTCCACCCGCAGATCGTGTCCGTCACGCTCTTGAACGTGTGACCACCGACGATCAGCGGCGCCTGCACCGACGGATCCTCGATCAACGTGCCGTCCCCCGTCTTCGGGTCCAACGCCACGCCGCCGGGCCCGCCGCCCGCCAGACGCTCCGCGCTCACGCGATCCGGATGCAGTGCGCTCACGACAACACTCCCGCAAGAACCGACGCCACCGCGCCGCGACGACTCGCGTCGCTCGGCGCCTGGCCGAGCACTGGAAGGCTCAGCCGCTTCGTCCCGTTCGCATGACCCTCGCCATGCCCGCCGCTCGTCTCCCCGTGATCCCCCCCGTGCTCCCCGTGGTGCAACGCCGGCGGGTCCTCCACCGGCTTCCGGATCCGCGGGTTCGGGTTCCGCAGGCGAACCATGTACGTCGTCCGCGGCGCCGTGTTCAGATACCCCAGCATCGCGTACGTCCGCCCGTGCGTCCGCAACGCGCTCGCCTCCGACGTCGGATCGGAAATGTCGCCGAACACGATCGACTCCGACGGGCACGCCTGCTGGCACGCCACCTCGAAGAACCCGTCCGGGATCCCCTTCAGATCCTGCAGCTTCGTCTCCACCCGCGCGCGATTGATCCGCTGCAGGCAGTACGTGCACTTCTCCATCACGCCTCGGCTCCGAACCGTCACGTTCGGGTTCCGCTGCAACGTCTCCAGCTCGCTGATCTCCGCCCGAAGCCGGGGCGGCACGAACGCCTCGTTCCGCGGCATCAGGTCCTCAGGCAACCCCTTGCCCAACTGCCCGAACCCGCCCTTGAAGTCCTTCGTGGCGTAATCGAACCAGTTGAACCGGCGAACCTTGTACGGGCAATTGTTCGAGCAGTACCGCGTGCCGATGCACCGGTTGTACGCCATGTCGTTCGTGCCCTCAGGGCCGTGGATCGTCGCATTCACGGGGCACACCGTCTCGCACGGCGCGTTCTCGCAGTGCATGCAGTTCACCGGCTGCACCGCCATCTCCGGATCATCCACCGAGCCCGCGAAGTACCGGTCCACGCGGATCCAGTGCATCTCGCGGCCCTTCCACACCTCGGCCTTGCCGATCACCGGGATGTTGTTCTCCGACTGGCACGCCGTCACGCATGCCCCGCAGCCCGTGCACGTCGTCAGGTCGATCGACATCCCCCACTGCTGCCGACCCAACGGGTACATCTGCTGCTGACGCCGGTTCCGCCCCGCCTCCGGATCGTCCATCCGGTAGGCGTGCCGCTGACGCTCCAGGTACACGTCCCTGTTCAGCGGCGTGTGCGACAGATCGCCCAGCTGCTCACCCAACGCCAACGAACGCTTGTTCCCGTACGCGTCCTTCGACTCGAAGACCGTGTCCCCGTGCTTCTTCCAAGCCGCGAGATCGATCTCCCGGATCAGCGGACGATCCTCCATCGAGTGATGGTCCTGCGTGCACGCCACGATCCCGGCGTACGCGCGATCCACCGCGGCGCCCGCGCCCTTCCGCACGCTCACCCCGTCCGTCGCCACCGACATCCCGTCCGTGCCGCGAACCGCGTACACGTTGAAGCCCGTGCCGACGCACAACCGCCCGCCCGTCGCGCGCCCCTGACCCATCTCCAGCGCAACCGTGTCGTCCGCAAGCCCCGGCACGACCCACGCCACCATCCGCACCGTGCGACCCCCGACCGACACCTCCACCGTGTCCGTGTTCGACACGCCCAGACGCGCCGCCGTGGCCGGGCTCAGCATCGCCGGGTTGTCCCACGTCACCTTCGTCGTCGGGTGCGGCTGCTCCTGCAGCCACCCGTTGTTCGCAAAGCGACCGTCCCACAGCTTCGCGTCCGGGAGGAACAACGCCTCCATCTCGCCGCTCTTCACCGCGGCCACGCCCCGCGCCGCGCCCGACACCCCGTCGTTCTTCACCTTTGGCGCCGCGCTCTTCGGCGCCGACCCCGCAAGGAACCCGTCGTGCAACGCGCGCTTCCACGACTTCTCGAACGCCTCGTCGCGCAGCCCCGTCATCTCGCGCCACGTGCGACGAACCATCCCGTACCCGTCGCGCTCCTCATCCCCGGCGATCACCCCCAGAAGCTCCAGCTCCGTCTTGCCGCCGAAGATCGGCGCGATCATCGGCTGCACGCAGCTGATCGTCCCGTCCCACGACGCGACGTCCCCCCACGACTCGAGGTAGTGCGCCCGGTTGATGTGCCACGTCGACGCCACCGCCGTCTCGTCGAGATTCACGCCCAGGTGAACCGTGGTCGGAACCTTCGTGTACTTCGCGGCAAACTCGAGGTCCGCCGGCGCATCGAACACCGGGTTGCACCCGATCACCACCAGCGTGTCCACGCTCCCGCCCGAGATCCCCTCGCTCACGCGACGGATCGACTCGAGCGACGACGCGCCCACATCCTCACCCACCCGCACGTACGAAACCACACCGCTCGTCGCGCCCAACGCCTCGTTCGCAGCGCACACCAGCGCATGCACACCCGCGGGCATCGACTCGCCCGCCATCACCGCGCACGCGCCGTGCGCCGCGACGAGGTCGTCCGCGGCCGCGTCCACCCACGCCTCATGCCCGTGCCCGTTCGCGCCCGTCACCGAGCCCGCCAGATCGCCCCGCCCCGCCTTCTCCAGCACCGCCTTCAGCAGCGCCAGCGAAACGCCCACCGCATCGCTCGGCTTCAGCCGCAGACGATGATCCGCCGACCCGCCCGTGATCGTCATCATCGACTCGATCACGTACAGCCGGTTCATCTCAGCCTCGGACGCCTTCCCCTGCCGAACCGTGCGACCCGTCGCGAACCCGCGAGCGTTGCTCAGCCCGCCCGGCTCGCTCAGGAAATCGCGGCCCAGCGACACGATGACCTTCGCCTTCTCCAGCGCGAACGTGGAACGCAACGCCTCCCCGAACGCGCTACGCACGCCCTCGATGCTCGAAGACTGATCAATCGCCTCGTACGGCAGCCACAACGCCTGCGGCCAGCGTGCCTTGATCCGACCACGCAGCCAATCACGCGACGGGCTCGTCGCCTTCTCCACAAGGAACGCAAGCCCCGCGCCCTTGCTCGCGTCGAACTTGGCAAAGTGACCCCGCGCGAACGACTCGAACGCCGCCCAGTCGCTCGTCTCAGCGCCCTTCCGCACCGACGTCGAGCGATCCGGATCATACAGGCTCAACACCGACGCCTGCGCGATCGAGTCAGACCGCCCGCGATTCACCGGATGCAGCGGGTTGCCCTCGACCTTCGTCGGACGACCCTCATGCGTCTTGGCAAGCAGCCCCTGCGCCCCGCCCCCCGGCATCGGCATCGCCGTGGCGTAGAACAGCGGCACGCCGGGAACCACGTGCTCGGGATCGCGGTTGTACGTCAGGATCTTGTGGTCGGGCCGACGGCACGCCGGCAGCGCCACCGCGCCCGCCAGCGCGAGTCCCGCGCCCATGATCTTCATGAAGTCGCGCCGCGACTCTTCCGACAGCTCGCTCGCGAACGCCGGGAACTCACGCTGCAGCCGATCACGGAACTCCGGCGTCTCCGCCAGCTCGTCCAGCGATCTCCAGAACGCCTTCCCCGTCGCAGCGCTCACGCCGCCAGTGGTGCAAGCCACATCCGCCGGCAATCCGGCCTTCTTCGACGAGGGGCATTGATCGTGTCCGCTCATTGGTTCAGTCCCGTCGCTCGCGTTCCCGTCCCGATCCGTCCGTACTGGACCCGTCCACACCGATCCGCGATCAGCCTTAGTAGTGGCACGCCCCGCAGTGCTGCGGCGGCTGCAGGTTCTTCTGCTCCACCAACGCGGCCCCGGCCCGCGCCTGATCCGCGCTGGCCAGCCGCTCCTGCACCGCACGCAGGTCCGTGATCCGCACCTGCGCCGTGTCGATCACCGACTTCTCCGGATTGCGATGGCAATCCAGGCAGAAGCCCATCCCCATCCCCTTGGCCTGGAACACCACCGGCATCGTGTCGATCCGCGCATGGCACGAATAGCACGACACGCCCGCCTTCAGGTGCGCCACGTGCGGAAACTGCACGTAGTCCGGAGCCTTGTGCACGCGACGCCACTCGATCGGCGTCCCCGACGCGTACGCCGTCCGCACCCGCGCCAGGTCCGCGCTGGCCCAGTGGGCCGATGCGCTCGTCCCGTCAGCGCTCAACGCCTTCTTCAGATACCCGCTCTTGGAGTCCACCGCCGTGTGGCAGTTCATGCACGTCTGCGTCGCCGGCACATTGGCGCTGTACGACTCCTCGACGTGCGTGTGGCAGTACCGGCAGTCGATGCCCAACTGGCCCGCATGCAATTGATGCGAGTAGTTCACCGGCTGCTCGGGCATGTACCCGCCACGCCAGAAGTCCGGCGTCACGTAGTACCAGGCCCCAGCCACAACCAACACGAACACGAACCCCGCGCTCAGCGCGACCGCCGTCGGGATCTGGTTCGTCCATTTCGGAAAGATCGTCGACACGTCGAGTCGTCCTTTCCTCCGCGCCTCGCACCAGCCACGACCACCCGGCCGTGCTGCTAGACTGCAATGATTACGATGCTACAAGAATCCGTCAACGCCTCGACACGAACCCTTCACGCAGTCCGTCCCGAAGTGGCTCTCATAAAGGACTTCAATACCCGTTTCTCCCGGCGTCCCGGCGCGTCGGGGCCGCATGATACTGTTCGACCGAACACTGTCCAATCCGACAGAAACCCACGGGTTATCACCCGTTCCCCGCACAGATTCCAAACCATTCCCGAGGCCTAGACCATGACCAGACAACCAGTTCCGAGCGACGTACCGCGAGCTCTCGTCTTTGGATTCGGCGGCGCGGTGGCGATGTGGGCGGCGGGGTTTGTGCTGCGGCTGCCGGGGGTTTTGGCGGCGCCGTGGGCGATCGTGGGGGTGTTCGGGCTGATTCAGTTGATGGTGGGCGCGCGGATGGGTGGGGCGCGGGGCGCGGCAATGGCGGGCGCGGTGACCGCGTTGCTGAACCTGTTGCTGGTCGGATCACTGGTGTCGGACCCGGAGACGCGCAACGCGTTGCGCGCGGAATGGATGGTGCTGGTCGGTGGGTGGTTGATCGGGATGCCTGTGGTCAGCGCGCTCGGCGCGATGGTGTTTAAAGGAAGGGGCGCGCGGACGGAGGGGGTGAGTTGGTTGGCGCGGTTCGCCGCGGTGGACGCGGTCGCGGCGTTCATCCTGCTGGTGGTGGGCGGGCTGGTGACGAGTCTTGAGGCGGGGCTGGCCGTGCCCGATTGGCCCAACTCGTTCGGCTACAACATGTTTCTGCTCCCGCTCGCGCACATGCAGGGGGGCGTGTACTTCGAGCACTATCACCGTCTGTTCGGGTCGCTCGTCGGGCTCACGACGCTCGTGCTGATGGTGTGGACGCTGCTCAAGGACCCGCGGGGGATCGCGAAAACGCTTGGAATCGTGGCGTTTTTGTTCGTTGTCGGGCAGGGGATTCTGGGGGGTCTGCGCGTGACGGGGCGCGCGACGCTCTCGCAGACGGAGGTGGAGCCGAACCTCGCGCTGGCGTTCGTGCACGGCGTGACGGGGCAGATGTTCGTGGCGCTGCTCGCGGCGTTCGCGTGCATCCTGAGTGCGCGGTGGACGTCGAGCGAGCCGGCGCGGGAGTCCTCTCGTCCGGGCTCGCCTCGGCTGATCTGCGGCGTGCTGCTCGGGTTCCTGATCGTGCAGTTGCTCCTCGGATCGGCGACGCGGCACTTTGATCAGGGGCCGGGGTTCATGCACACGGCGTTGACGCACGCTGTGAATGCGGTGCTGGTGCTTGCTGTGGCCGTGGGCGCGGGGCTTCGCGCGGCGGGCGCGTTTGCGGAGCGGACGCCGCTTCGTGTGCTGGGGAAGGCGACGATGCACACGGTGGGGTTGCAGATGTTGCTGGGCGCCGCGGCGCTGTGGGCGGTGTTGATGTACCGCAAGGCCGAGACTCCTCCGCTGGTGGAGGTGGGGATCACAACGGGCCACCAGGCGGTGGGTGCGGCGCTTTTGGCGTTGGCGGCGATGTTGTTCGTGTGGTCGCGTCGTTTGGTGCTGCGGCCGCGGAAATAATGCGATTTGGGGCTCGGCGGGGGTACGATATTGGGGTGTCGGGAGGCGTTTCCTCGACTTTTGGCCGTGGAGGCCCAGTGACCGGACGTGTGCGCCATTCTGGAGCGATATGGGCGCGAGTCGCGATCGGTGCGCTCGGATGCGTGATGTGCGGGGGCGGTGCGCACGCGCAGTGGGTTCCGGGCGTGCGACCGCAGGGTCAGGGGTCGGGGTATCGGCTGGTCGACCCGGGGTTCGGTGACGTGGACTCGTTGCAGAACAGCCTTCGTCAGATCGACATGCGCGTCGATCTTCGGCGCGAGGTGGGTTGGGAGAAGGTGTATCAGGGTCCGGACGGGAAGTTGTGGAGGTACAGCGGGGGGCTGGGCGCGAGTTTTCCGCGCTCGCAGTACGCGTTCGTGCCGAGGGTTGGTGTGGTGACAGAGATCCCGGCGGGGACGGTGTTTCACATCGGGGCTTCGGCGCCGAGCGCGGAGTCGATGCGGGAGATGATCGACGTGGGCGGGCCGGCGCCGAACCGGATCGACACGCGGGCTGATGCGGGGATGACGGGTGAGGGGACTGCGGTGGAGCGCGCGACGGGGTGGATCGAGAACGTGGATGTCGTGCCGGTGGAGATCGCGGATGCGAAGGCGCGTGCCGCGGGGAAGACGATTGCGGATGATGATGGGTACAGGAGGAGGCGGGTGGCGGAGTTGGTGGGGAAGGTGAAGGGGAACTGATCGTCCGAGCGGTCAGAAGACAACGGCAGAGGAATAGAGAAGAGGGAGGCCATGGAGCCCTCACCCCCCCGGAAGCCTGCCCTCTCCCATGCGAAGCGCATGGGAGAGGTGGCGGATGCGAATGCGCGGGATTCGTGTGGGTTCGCAAAGGCCGACATCGGACGATGGTGAGGGCAAGTGCGTCGCGGCCCGTCGAGGCGTGGTAGGTGAGGAAGCGATGCAGTAGCCCTCTCCCTGCCCTCTCCCACGTGAAGCACGTGGGAGAGGTGGCTCGGGATCGAAGCGCGCGCGAGGCGCGAGCGGTACGGCACGTGTGTGTAGTACTGAGCGCGCGAGGCGCGAGCGGTACGGCACGTGTGTGTAGTACTGAGCGCGCGACAGCGCGGCCGCCCTGGGGGATGTTGGACGACCGCGCGTCGCGTTGTGTCTTTCTCCCCTCCGAGTGTTGTTGATGGTGATTGTCGTTGGAAGGATGTATGTGGATCGCGCGGGAGGCCGCGTCGGTTGGGTTCGTTCCGGGGCGAGGCCTCTCCCGGCGTCGCGTGGCGTCAACGGCGGGAGAGGCCGGCCGGCATGGTGGTCGGGAGGCGCGTGCGTTGATCGCGGCTCAGCGTGAGGAGCGTTTGGCGCCGGGCTTGGCGGTGGAGCGGGAGTTGGAGCGCGTCACGACCTTGGGCTTGCGGGCTCGCTGGTCGGTCTCCTCTTCGTCGCTCTCGTCGCCCTCGTCCTGGGGCGCGCTCGGGAGGATCTCGTCGGTGGAGATGTCGGAGAGCTTGACGTCGGCGGACTTTTCCTCGTCGAGGGTTTCCTCGAGGAGGGCGACGACCTGCGCTTCGCCGAGCTGCTCGGCGAGCGCGCGGGCGCTGCCGTAGGCCGAGATCTCGTAGTGCTCGACGCGCTGCGCCGCGATGATGAGAGCGGCGTCGATGACGGTGTCGTTGCCGTCCTCCTCGAGGACTTCCTTGCCCTCCTCGATGAGGCCCTGCATGGCTTTGCAGGACTTGCCTCCTGGTCGCATGTCGAGGAGCTCGGCGATCTCGTTGATGCGTTCGACGTGGGTGTTGGTTTCCTCGAGGTGGGACTCGAAGGCTTCTCGGAGGGCGTCGGAGGAGGCTTTCCTGGCCATCTTGGGGAGGGCCTTGAGGAGCTGGTTCTCCGCGCTGTAGAGGTCCTTGATCTGGTCCTCGAGGAGGTCTCTGAGGGTCTCGAGCATCGTGTGTGACTCCGTGTGTGTGATGCGTGTGTGGGAATTGGATTGCGCGATACGCGCGCGGTCAGAGCTGTGAGGGATCGGCGACGGGCCGGCCGACGGGGCGGACGGTGACGTCGGTGTCCGTGGAGGACTCGGTGACGGAGGAGATGTCGGTGGCGTTGGCGTTCTTGAAGATGTCCTTGGCGCGGGAGACCTCCTCGGAGGAGTCGGCGTGCGCGGAGATGAGGATGTTTCCGCCGGCGACCTTGCCTTCGTAGCGCTTGGCTTCGATCTCGGGGATGCCCATGCCGACGAGGGCGCCGGTGACTCCGCCGACGGTGGCGCCGACGGCGAGTCCGCTGAGGGCGGCCATGATGGGGCCCGCGGCGATGAGAGGGCCGACGCCGGGGATGGCGAGGAAGCCGATGCCCGCGAGGAGGCCGAGAGCGCCGCCTACGACGCCGCCGGCGCCTGCGCCGGCCGTGGCGCCTTCGGGGGCCTTGGTGTGCTTCTCGTGCGCGAAGTCCCGGGTGCCGGACTTGTCGGGGAGGAGGATGGAGATGTCGTTGTCGGCGAAGCCGGCGGCCTTGAGTCGGTTGACGATGTCGCCGGCCTGGGTGGTGGAGGAGGCGATGCAGAAGACGGAGGTGGTCATGGGTGCGTCCTTTCGGATGTGTTTCGTGGGTGTGCGCGCGGACGGGAATGTCGTGCGCGCGGTGGTGTTTCGGAACGGCGCGCGATCGCGGCGGGTCCGCACCGCGACCGCGACGCCGGGGTATTGCGTGGATCAGGAGGCGGGCCTGCCCTCGAGCTTGTTGATGACGTCGGTGACGCCCGGGACGGCGCGGGCCTTGGCTTCGATGGCCGCTCGTTCGGAGGCGGAGTCGACGGGGCCTCGGAGTGTGACGACGCCGTTCTTGTCGGTGATGATTTTGCAGTTCTGGGCGTTGGTGGACATGGTGGGGTCGTCGATGATTGCGCGGCGGATTTCCGCGGTGATTTTGATGGCCGCGGGGTCGTTGGACTGGTCGAGCGGCGTTGTGGACTCAGGGTTGCGGTCTGCCGTGTTCCGCGCGGTGTTGTCGCCTTCGGGGATGGTCTGGTTCTGGGGGGGCGCGTTGCGTGCGTTCGGCTCGGTATTGGGGGAGCGCTCGCACGCGGCGAGCGTCAGGGAGACGGCCAGGCCAGCGATCGGGATGATGTGTCGTGCGCTCATGTGTGTGTTTCCGTGTTCTGCGCGGCGCTGGTGCGTCGGGCAGTGCGAGCGTCGTACGGCGACGGTCGCGGTTGCGTTGACGTGGGAATGTTGGGGGGTCGGGGTGAATGCGTCGTGACTTCAAGATGAAGTTGCGGTCATAGTGGGCCCGCGAGAAAAAACCCGCGTTTGCACGCGGGTGAGGGGGGTTTGCGGCGGTGTGTGAAGAGGCGCGCGGCGCGGGGGATCAGCAGCCTGTGGCGCCGAAGGAGGAGAGGACCTGGTTGAGGTCGGTGAAGGTGATGGCGCCGTCGCCGTCGAGGTCGCCGGGTTGTCCGAGGGAGGCGGGCGCGCCGAAGCCGGAGAGGATGTGGTTGAGGTCTGCGAAGTTGACGGCGCCGTCGGCGTTCGCGTCGCCGGGGCAGTCGGGGAGGGCCCAGGTTCCGGCGTTTTGTCCGGGGCCGTAGGCGAGGAGGATGGAGCGTCGGCGCGTGGAGTCGTAGGTGAGGATGGTGAGCGCGGCCTGGGGGCCCTTGTCGGTGAGGAGGGACCATGCGGCGCCGTCGTACATCCAGGTTTGGTTGATGAAGCCGCCCTGCGGGAGCGTGCCGCCGTGGATGATGATGCGTTCGCGCGCGGCCGCGTAGGTCATCGCGGCGTTGACGGCTTGCGGCGGCGGGGAGACGGGGATGTGAGTCCAGGTGTTGCCGCTGCGCTCCCACGTGTCGGTGAGTGGTTGAGAGAAATCCTGACCGCCGTAGAGGACGGTGCGTTGGCGGGAGGCGTCGTAGGCCATTGAGGCGGCGTAGCGCTCGGGTGGCGCGGAGAGGGGCGGGGTGGAGGACCACGCGGCGCCGCTCCATTCCCACGTGGTGGAGGAGAGGATGCCGGTGGCGCTGGCGGCCTGACCACCGATGACGACGGCGCGGTTTCGGGCGTCGTCCCAGGTCATGGTGTGCATGAATCGGTCGGGCGGGTTGGGCGTGACGAAGGATTGCCAGGATGCGCCGTTCCAGGCGCGCATCGCTGAGGTGAGGAAGGGTGTGGAGCGGCCGCCGTAGAGGAGGACGCGCTGCTGGTTGGGGTCGAAGGTCATGCGCGGCGCGACGAGTGTTTCGGGGGCCGAGGAGGAGATGCAGGACCATGCGGCGCCGTCGAACTCCCACGTGCCGCAGAAGGCGTTGATTCCGCCGAAGAGGACGATGCGGTCGCGCGCGGGGTCGTATGCGGCCGCGGCGGAGGAGACGGCGTATGGGGTGGGCGCGAGGAAGACCCAGGACTTGGGTCGCGCGGGTGATCCCGCGTGCGCGGCGCTGATGAGGAGCGCGAGCGCGGGGAGCGTGGAGATCGCGAGTTTCATGGGGCAACCCTCCGAGTTCCTTGGAGGGTACTGGGGGGGGTGGCGCAGGGCCAAATGAAAAAGCGAAGGGCGGGGCCCTTCGCTGTGTGGATTCGTGCGCGGGGTGTGCGTTGTGGTGGGTTAGTGGCCGGCGGGCGGGGTTGAGGTGGGCGGGTTGCCGGTGGCGATGGAGGAGCGCATGTCGGTGTCGGACTGGAGGTTCTTGAGGCGGTAGAAGTCCATGACGCCGAGGTTGCCCTTGCGGAAGGCGTCGGAGATGGCTTTGGGGACTTCGGCTTCGGCGAGGACGACGAGCGCGCGGTTCTCGTGGATCTTGGCCTTGTTTTCCTGCTCGACGGCGAGGGCGAGGGCACGGCGCTTTTCGGCTTCGGCCTGGAAGCGCTTCTTGTCGGCCTCGGCCTGGTCGGCCTGGATGATGGCGCCGATGTTCTGCCCGACGTCGACGTCGGCGATGTCGATGGAGAGGATTTCGAAGGCGGTGCCGGCGTCGAGGCCTTTCTTGAGGACGGTCTTGGAGATGAGGTCGGGGTTCTCGAGCACGGCCTTGTGGGACTCGGCGGAGCCGATGGTGGAGACGATGCCTTCGCCAACGCGGGCGACGATGGTTTCCTCGGTGGCGCCACCGATGAGTCGCTCGATGTTGGCGCGGACGGTGACGCGGGCCTTGACCTTGAGCTGGATGCCGTCTTTGGCGACGGCGTCGATGGTGGAGCGGCCTTGTGCGGCGTTGGGGCAGTCGATGACCTTGGGGTTCACGGAGGTCTGGACGGCTTCGAGGATGTCGCGGCCCGCGAGGTCGATGGCGCAGGCGGTGTTGAAGTCGAGGTTCAGGTGTGCGCGGTCGGCGGCGATCATGGCGTTGATGACGGAGGGGACGCGTCCGCCGGCCAGGTAGTGGGTTTCGAGTTGCTTGGTGGAGATGTCGAGGTTGGCCTTCACGGCGCGGATGCGGCCGTAGACGATGGTGCGGGCGTCGACCTTTCGGAGGCGCATGCCGATGAGGTCGAAGAGTGCGACCTTGGCGCCGGAGAAGAGGGCCTGGACCCAGAGGGCCATGAATTGCGCGATGACGATGAGGACGATGAGGGCGAAGAGCCCGACGACGATGAGGATGCCGATGAGGATTGGGTTGGACATGGATCGATTGTCTCTCGCTTGCGTTGCCGCGGGAGTGATGTGCGGCGTGAGACGGACATGGTAGCGGGTGGGGTGGGACGGGGTGCGTGCGCGGCTACTCGATGCGTCGGACGCGGATGCGCGTGCCTTCGACGGCGGTGATGCGGACGCGTGCGCCGATGTCGATGACGCCTTGCTCGGAGAGGGCTTCGAGGCGTTGGCCGTCGACGCGGATCATGCCGACGGGACGGAGTTCGGAGATGGCTTCGCCGGTGAGGCCCAGGAGCGCGGCGTGCGGTGAGTCCGGGGTTGGGGGGGCTGCGTCGGGGTCGTCGTCGGAGGAGAGGATCATGCGTCGGCCGATGGGGGTGTCGGGGTAGATGCGGAGGAGGAAGGCGACGAGGAGGGGGACGATGATGACGAGTGCGAGGAGGGAGATGACGCCCCAGAGGGGTGAGACGGACCAGAAGGCGACGACGCCGGCGATGGCGAGGGCGCCGGAGAGGATGGTGAGGATTCCCGCGGAGGGGATGAGGAGTTCGAGGAAGGCGACGGCGAGCGCGGCGGCGAAGAGGCCGATGCCCCACCAGAGTCCGGGCTCGTTCATGCGTGCGTCTCCGTGCTCGAGGAGGGCTCGCGTGCGGGCTCGACGGCGACGCGGAAGCGGGTGGCGCTGATGACGCGGACGGGTGTGTTCGCGGGGATGAAGCCGGTGTCGGAGACGACGTCGACGAGTTTGCCGTTGAATTCGGCGGTGCCGGCGGGGCGGAGGTCGTTGGTGGCGAGGCCGAGGTCGTGGAGGTGGACGACGGGGTGGGGGTCGTTGTCGTGCGCGAGGGAGGGGCCGTCGGGTTCGTCGTCGTGCGCGGGTTGGAGGATGAGTCGGTTGAGGACGGGGAAGGAGCCGTAGGCCTTGCCGATGAAGTACATGGCGATGGAGGCGACGAAGAAGGCGAGGAGGACGATGGCGAGGGCCTGGACGATCTGCGCGGAGGAGGCGGAGGTGGGTCCGTTGACGACGGCGCCGACGAGGCCTGCGAAGAGGGAGATGACGCCGGTGGCGGCGAAGACGACGAGGCCGGGGAAGGCGAGGAGTTCGGTGAGGATGAGGACGATGCCGAGGAAGATGGCGGCGACGGGCCACCATGCGGCGGCGCCGATGAGCATGGGTGGCGCGACGAGGGCGAGGACGCAGGCGCCGGCGACGAGACCTGCGACGCCGATACCTGGGGCCATGAGTTCGATGAAGAGGGCGATGAGGAAGATGGCGACGAGCGCGCCTTTGACGTAGATGGAGGAGAGGAGGGTGACGGCGCGTTCGGACCAGGAGATGGAGAGGCGCTCAAGGGTGGTGGCGCCGAAGTAGGCGCGGAGTTCGCTGTCGTTGCGGACGGTGTGTGCTGCGAGGCCGTAGCGTTTGAGGTCGTCGGACTTGAGGACGAGGAGCGTGGTGCCGTCGGAGACGTATTCGACGTAGCGCCAGTCGGCCGCGTTGATGGAGGAGGTGTCTGGTCGTTCGGAGGGCTTGTCGATGCCCATGTCGATCTGTCGCGCGAGCTTGGGATCGATGTTGGGGACGGCGGGCTGGAACTCGGGGGAGTCGGAGGGCGCGGGGGATGTGGAGGAAGGGGAGGGCTTGGCTTTGGAGGCGCCTGAGGAGATGCGCGCGCGGGTGCGGGGCGGATCGGATTTGAAGATGCGGCGGTATTCGGCTTCGTCGGCGAAGAGTCGTTCGCCGGTGAGGGTGTTTTCGAGGAGCCAGAGCTCGACGCCGAGGGAGAGGAAGGCCTGGACGAGTTTTTCGTCGTAGCCGCGTCGGCGGGCGGAGTCGACGACTTCGGCGATGAGTGGTGCGAGGATTTTTTGTCGTTCGGTTTCGGGGAGGGATTGGAGGCCCAGGCCTGGGAGGGCTGCGATGGGGGCTGCGTCGCCCATGGAGGCGTATTCGGCGACGACGGTTTCGCGGCAGGCGAGCGCGATGATGGCGCCGCCGGAGTAGGCCTGTGTGTTGACCCAGGCGACGGTGTTGGGGATGGGGGAGTTTTTGATGGCGTCGCAGATTTCGAGGACGGCGCCGACTTCCCCGCCGGGGGTGTTGAGTTCGAAGACGATGGCGTCGGCGCTGAGTCGTTCGGCCGCGGCGATGCGTCGTTTGACGGAGTAGGCGGTGATACTGGTGATGGGTTCGTCGATGGTGATGATGACGACGTTGGATGCGGCGCGTGCCGCGGGGACGGCGGGGGCCGGGGAGGTGGTGGTTTCGGGGGCGGCGGGCGCGAGGGCGGTGAGGATGGCGCAGAGGAGAAGGGAGAGCGCAAGGAGGGGGTTGTGTCGTGCGCGTGGGAACGGAATGTGGAGAGCGGGTGCGCGCATGTGCGCACGGAGTATAGATGGGGGGCTGGGGCGGGCCGGTGGGTGTTCGGGGATCAGCGCGCCGGGAGGGACTGCTCGAGTGACCAGGTGAGTTTGTCGGTGGAGCAGTCGATGTGGAGGGCGAAGAAGCCGGTGTGGCCGTCGGGCGACTCGTGTGACTTCACGGCGGGCCAGATGATTCGTCGGTCGGTGTCGGGGAGGGGGAGGGACTCGATGTGCGCGGGGTCGTGCCACTCGAGGTCGCCCTCGCGGATGGTCTGGGCGGGGACGGTGACGTTGCCCAGGACGCGGAACCAGAAGATGAGCCAGTGTCCGGCGTGCTCGAAGGCGCGCTCGGAGATCATGCCGACGAGTCGGATGCGGTCGAGGGGGACGTGGATGCCGGCTTCTTCGAGGATCTCCCGTTGGGCGCATTGTGTGGGTGATTCGCCGGTATGGAGATCGAGTTTCCCGCCGATGGGGGAGCAGAGGCCCTGGTTGGGGGCTTTCTTTCGGCGGAGGAGGAGGATGCGGCCTTGCTCATCGCGGAGGTCGCAGAGGACGGCGATCTTGTAGGGGAGGGAGTTCGGATCTGGGGTGGGTGTGGGCATGAGGGGAGAGAGAATAGCGGGAAGGGCGTCGTGGAAGGGGTTTTCTGCGCAAGAGGTGCGCGGGGAGCCGATACCCTTTGGACAATGACACCGGTGAGCAGCGCTGTGGGCACGAAGGCGGACATGAGGACGGATGAGATGTGGGCTGTTCGGGGGAAGCGGTGTTATTTGATCGGGATCGGGGGGTGCGGGATGTCTGGGCTGGCGCGGATGCTGCGCGGGAGGGGGGCGATCGTTCGGGGGTCAGACGCGTACCCGTCGCCGTTCACGGAGGGGCTGAAGCGCGAGGGGATCGAGGTGGGGTTCGAGCAGACTGCGGAGTGTCTGCCTGAGGACGTGGACGTGGTGGTGGCGTCGGCGGCGATCAAGCCGGACAACGGGCAGATGGTGGAGGCGGTGCGTCGGGGGGTGGAGGTGATCGGGTACGCCGAGGCGCTGGGGCGGTGCATGTGGGGAACGACGGGGGTTGCGATCGCCGGGACGCACGGGAAGAGCACGACGACGGCGATGCTGGGGGTGGCGCTGCGCGAGGCGGGGCTGGACCCCACGGTGATCGTGGGCGCGACGTGCGCGCAGCTGTCAGAAGATGGCAAGACTGGGGCGGGGTTCCGGCTGGGCAGTGAGAAGGTTCCGACGGGTCCGATGGAGGGGGCGGCGGGCGTGATTCTGGCTGAGGCGTGTGAGTTCAACCGGAGCTTTCACAACTACCGGCCGAAGATCGCGTCGATCTCGTCGGTGGAGGCGGACCATCTGGACATCTACGGGTCGCTGGACGCCGTGGTGCAGGCGTTCCGGGAGTTTGCCGCGTTGGTGGCGCCTGCTGAGGAGGGCGGGAAGCTGATCATCGCGCATGAGGGGGCGCATCGGCGCGAGGTGACGGCCGGGGTGAAGTGTGCGGTGGAGACGATCGGGTTCTCTCCCGCGGCGGACTGGGGGATCACGTACTTCCGTGAGGCGCGGCGCGTGACGCTGCGTCGCGGGCGCGAAGAGGCTGCGTCGTGGAAGCTGTCGCTGCCTGGTGAGCACATGGCGTTCAACAGCGCGCTGGCGTGTGCGCTGGCGATGACGCTCGGCGCGGACCCCCGGAGAGTGGAGAAGGCGCTGGAGGGGTTCCGGGGTGTGGATCGTCGGGTGCAGAAGCTGGGCGAGCGGAACGGGGTGATCGTGTATGACGATTACGGGCATCACCCGACGGAGATCGATGCGACGCTGCGTGCGCTGCGGGAGTTTCACCGGCCCGGGGAGCGTGGGGGTCGGCTGATCTGCGTGTTCCAGCCGCACCAGCACAGCCGGACTCGGTTCCTGATGGAAGAGTTTGCGCAGGCGTTCAGTCAGGCGGACGTGGTGATCGTGCCGCACATTTACTTCGTGCGGGACTCGGAGATCGAGAAGGCGCGGGTGTCTGCTGCGGACCTTGTCGATCGGCTGCGGGAGCGGGGCGTGCGGGCGATGCACCTGTATCCGTTCGGGGCGATCGTGGAGCAGCTGGAGGGGATGGCGCGGCCGGGCGACGTGGTGGCCGTGATGGGCGCGGGTCCGGTGTGGGAGGTGGCTCGGGACTTCATGGAGGCTGGGAAGGGTCGGTGAGGCTCACGCGCGGGCGTGGGTGGTAGGTTGTGTGTCGGGGTGGAGTGGATGGACGGATGTTGGCGACGGAGCGCGCGAGTGTGCAACGGAATGTGGCGATCCCCACGTGGTTCGGGGTAGGTGGCGGCGCGGACGCGCTGGTGACGGTGGGGAGCGTGGAGGAGTTGAGCGCCGTGCTGCGCGAGGAGCGCGTGGTGCGCGTGCTGGGTGAGGGGGCGAACCTGCTGGTGGATGATTCGGGGGTGGACGGGGTGGTGGTGTCGCTGGCGCGGCTGGACGGGGTGGAGTGCGCGGAGGGCGGGTTGGTGCGCGTGGGGGCGGGCGCGGACCTGATGAAGCTGATCACGAGCACGGTGCGCGACGGGCTTGCGGGGCTTGAGGCCTTGGCCGGGATCCCGGCGAGCATCGGCGGGGCGTGCGTGATGAACGCCGGGGGAGCGTTCGGGAGTTTCGCGGAGTTCGTGAGGAGGGTGCGCGTGGTGGCGCGGGACGGGAGCGCGCGGTGGATGACGCGCGAGGAGATCGGGTTCGACTATCGGCGGTCGGGGTTGGAGGGGGAGATCGTGGTGGAGGTGGAGCTGGGGTTGCGGGAGGTGGAGGGGAAGGAGCAGGAGGAGGCGCGGGCGCGATTGAAGGAAGTGATGGCGTACAAGAAGGGTTCGCAGCCGATGGCGGAGAGGTCGGCGGGGTGCGTGTGGAAGAACCCGATGGCGCCGAGCGATTGGACGGGGATGCGGACGCCTGATGCGCATCGCGTGCCTGCGGGCTGGCTGGTGGATCAGACGGGGCTGAAGGGCGTGCAGATCGGGGGCGCGATGGTGAGCCCTCGGCACGCGAACTTCGTGGTGACGGAGCAGTGGGAGGGGAAGCCGGCGTGCACGGCAGGGGACGTGCTTGCGTTGATGCGCGAGGTGCGCACGCGGGTGCTGGATCGGCACGGGATCGCGCTCGAGCCGGAGGTGGTGGTGTGGCGTCGGGGCGAGTTTGATGTGTTGACGGGCGGGAGGGCGTCGCTGTGAGCGGACGGAAGGCGAGCGTGCTGGTGCTTGGGGGCGGGCCGGACGCTGAGCGCGAGGTGAGCCTGAAGAGCGCGGGGGCGATTGCGCGTGCGCTGCGGGACGCGGGGCGCGAGGTGCATGAGCGGACGATCGGGGGGATCGACGGGCAGGAGTTGCGAGGGATGCCGGGTGAGGTGATCTGGCCGGCGCTGCACGGGCCCTGGGGGGAGGGGGGGCCGATGCAGGACCTGCTCGAGGCGGACGGTCGTGCGTTCGTGGGGTGCGGCGCGCGGACGGCGCGGATGGCGATGGACAAGATGGGGAGCAAGCTGTCCGCGGCGCGGGTGGGGGTGCGGACTGCGGAGTCTTGCGTGCTGAACGTGCGGGACGAGGTGTGTCCGCTGGCGTTGCCCGTGGTGGTGAAGCCGGTGTTCGAGGGGTCGACGATCGGGTTGTTTGTGTGCCGCACGAGCGCGGAGTGGGAGATGGCGCGCGCGGAGGGGGCGCGGAGCGGGAAGGCGTACATGGTGGAGCGGTTTGTGGGTGGTGAGGAGCTGACGGTGGGGCTGGTGGAGCGGGGTGGGGAGCTGGCGGCGCTGCCGCACATCCGGATCACACCCAAGGAGGGGTTGTACGACTACGAGGCGAAGTACACGCGGAACGACACGGTGTACGAGGTGGGGGCGAGCCTGCCGGGTGGGGCTGCTGAGGAGATTCGTGAGGGGGCGCTCCGGGTGGCGCGGGAGATCGGGGTGCGCGGGCTCTCGCGTGCGGACTTCATGTTGTCGAAGGAGGATGGACGGGTGTATTTCCTGGAGATCAACACGATGCCCGGGTTCACGGACCATTCGCTCGTGCCGATGGCGGCGCGGGCGAGCGGGCTGGAGATGCCGGGGTTGTGCGATTTGCTTGCGGATGCGGCGCGGAGCGGACAGTCCCGGAGGGCGGCGTCATGAGCGCGAAGAAGCGGAAGGGTCGCGCGGCGCCTGGGGGGAACGGTCGCGCGCGGCAGATCGTGGTGAGCGTGGTGATCGTGCTGCTGATCGGCGGGATGATCGGTGGCGTGGCGTTCGGGGTGGGCGCGTTGAAGGATCGGGTCGCTGAGGCGCGGTCGGCGCCGCTGCGGCTGGAGATCGCGTGGCCGGCGCTTGCGGGTGACGCCTCGCGGACGTGGCTGCCGGAGTCGGCGCGTCGGGAGATCACGGCTGCGGTGATGTCGAAGCTGACGGCGAACCCGTTTGATCGCGGTTCGCTGGTGAGGGCGCGGAAGGCGTTGCTGGAGACGGGTTGGTTTGAGCGGGTGGATCGGGTGCGTCGGAAGACGGGGGGCGTTGTGGAGATCGGGGCGGTGTGGCGCACGCCCGGCGCGGTGGTTCGGTGGGAGGGGAAGGACTACCTGGTGTCGTCGAAGGGGGAGCTGCTTCCGCTGGTGTATGAGGCCGGGGATGCGGGTCGGAGCGTGCTGGTGATCGAGGGTGTGGATGTCGGGCCGACGCGGACGAGCGCGGGGGCGGTGGCGTACGGGGAGGCGTGGCCCGGCGCGAGCGTGCGTGCGTCGCTGGAGTTGATGGGGGTGTTGCGTCGCGCGTTCGGGGCGGGCGCCGCGTGGAGTCAGATCGCGGGGATCGATGCGTCGGAGTTTCGGACGCGCGGGAGGCTGGCGATCATTTCGGATGCGGGGGCGCGGATCGTGTGGGGTGCGCCTCCGGGGAAGCTGGCGCCTGGCGAGCAGACCACGGAGCAGAAGTTGATGCGTCTTGCGCGGCTTGCGAGCGGGCCGACGGGTCGGATCGACTCGAACGAGCGGTATCTGGAGATCCAGGGGCCGCACGTGTTTATTGATCAGAGCGCGCGCATGGCGGATGGGAGCGCCGGGGGTGGTGGTTAATCGGCGCGAGGGTGGGTCGTCGGCGTTGGCGGTGGGATGGGCGTTGTTCCTGCTGCTGGCCGCCGGGTGGACGGTGTTGCGGATGGGATCGCCGGTGGGGTTGGGGGTTGAGGCGCTGCGCGGTCCTGCGCGCGTGTTTGTGGGGACGGTGGGGATCGGGACGGTGCTGTTGTGGCCGCTGGTGCGGTTGAGTCAGCGCGGCGGGAAGGGGAGCGGGTGGCGCGCTGCGGCGGATGCGTGGGCGGTGAGTCTGCCGTCGGCTGCTGCTGTGGCGCCGCTGGAGGCGTTGGTGCATTGGGGTTGGGGGACGACGTGGTTGGTGGTGGTGTGTCTTGGGGGATGGACGTGGGCGGCCGCGGGCGCGACGGCGCTGGGGACGCGCGAGGTGGGCGCGTGGAGGCGGGCGTGGTGGGCGCTGGTGTGTGTGGGGATGGGCGGGGCGGGGCCGGGGATTGCGTTGGTGGCGGCGCGGTTGGGAGTGGGGGCGCGGGACGTGGTTGCGGTGTGTTCTGCGGGGGCGGGGCCGGTGTTGATTTCGGAGTGGGGTGTGGGAGATTGGACGAGCTGGTGGGGCGCGAGCGCGGGGTGGGTGGTTGCGGGGGTGTTGTGGGCGGGGGTGTGGGGGCGGACGCGGGTGGGGCGGATGTCCTAGGATGGCGGGCACACGCATGAGTGGATGGCCGCAGCGAAGGGCTGCGGGTTTTTTTTCTGGCAGCACAGTGGGATTGAGGACGCCGAGATGGAATTCCTGACGCCGACGGAACACAAGCAGATCAAGGCTCGGCTGGAGGAGCTGATCGAGCGCCGTCCAGTGATTTCGCAGCGGATCGCGGATGCGCGGGCGCTGGGTGACCTGAAGGAGAACGGGGACTATCACGCTGCGCGTGAGGAGCAGGCGCTGGAGGAGGCGGAGATCCGGCGGATCGAGGACCGGTTGTCGAAGGCGAAGGTGATCGAGGAGGGGGCGACGCCGCAGGACGTGGTGTTTTTGGGCGCGGTGGTGAAGCTGCGGGACGTGGAGTCCGGGGATGAGGATCTGTTTAAGCTGGTGGGCGAGTCGACGGGCGACATGATGGCGGAGTGGGTGGAGGTGACGGTGACGAGCCCGATGGGTGAGGCGTTGATGAAGGCGCGGGTTGGTGAGGTGGTGCGTGTGAATGCGCCGCGCGGCGTGAAGCGGTTTGAGGTGGTTGAGATCGTGGTGTGATCGGCGGCGAAACCGGGGGCCGGGGGCATCGGTAGAGAAGGTGCGCTTTTGCCGGGGGGGAGCGGTCTGGGCGTGGGGCGTGGGTCGGTAGACTCGGGCGGCGCGCGCGGGCTCGTGGCGGGTTTCGGGCGCGCACCTCGAGAAGGGCTGGAGGGTTTGTTGTGATGTTGACCGCGAATCGTCGGCGGAGTGTGGGCGTTTGGTGTGTGGCGGTGGTGTGCGGGGTGATGGGGGCGTTGAGCGGCGCGGCGCGGGGTGAGGAGACGGCGCTGATCCCGAGGCGGCTGCTGTTCGGGAACCCGGATCGTGCGTCTCCGGCGATCAGCCCGGACGGGAAGCGTCTGGCGTGGCTGGCGCCGGTGGACGGGGTGCTGAACGTGTGGGTGGCGCCGGTGGGAGAGCTGGGGAGCGCGCGGGCGGTGACGCGCGACACGAAGCGGGGGATTCGGTCGTTCTCGTGGGCGTATTCGGGGTCGCACCTGCTGTATTCGCAGGATGCGGGGGGGGATGAGAACTGGCGGGTGTATGCGGTGGACGTGGAGAAGGGTGAGACGCGGGACCTGACGCCGTATGAGGGCGCGCGGGCCGAGGTGGAGCGTGTGAGCCCGAAGATGCCGATGGAGGTGATCGTCGGGATCAACGATCGGGACCCGAAGTCGTTCGACCTGTACCGGGTGCGGATCGACACGGGGGAGCGGACGCTGGTGATGCGGAACCCCGGGGTGGTGGGTCGCGGGATCGTGCAGGGGTTCGTGGTGGACGACAAGGGTGAGGCGCGGTTTGCGTGGCGGTCGAACTCGGATGACGGGGGGATGTCGCTGCTCCGTCCGGACGGGAAGGGCGGGTGGGACGAGGCGTTGAGCGTGGCGCGCGAGGACACGCTGTCGACGGAGCCGCTGGAGATCGATTCGACAGGTGAGTTTCTGTACATGACGGACTCGCGCGGGCGTGACACGAGCGCGCTGGTGGAGGTGCGGCTCAAGGACATGTCGGTGAGGGCGCTCGGCGAGGACGGTCGCGCGGACGTGACGAGCGTGCTGCTCGATCCGAAGACGCATCGGCCGCTGGCGTGCGCGTTCACGTACGAGCGGGTGGAGTGGCGCGCGGTGGACGAGTCGGTGCAGAAGGACCTGTACGTGCTCGGGAAGTCCGGGGACGGGGACTTCCGGGTGATCAGCCAGACGCTGGACAACGGGACGTGGGTGGTGGCGTACACGCGCGACGTTGGGTCGCGCCGGTTCGTGCTGTACGACCGCGCGACGAAGACGACGAAGGAGCTGTTCGTGGAGCGCGAGTCGCTCGCGGGGCAGCCGCTGGCGCCGATGCGGCCGGTGCAGATCCGCTCGCGTGACGGGATGACGCTCGTGTCGTACCTGACGCGTCCGCTGGGCGCGGAGGGGGCGGGGCCGATGGTGCTGCTGGTGCACGGGGGGCCCTGGGGGCGGGACTACTGGGGGTACAACTCGCTGCACCAGCTGCTGGCGAATCGCGGGTATTCGGTGTTGTCGGTGAACTTCCGGAGCTCGACGGGGTTCGGGAAGAAGTTCCTGAACGCGGGGAATCGGGAGTGGGCCGCGAAGATGCACGATGATCTGCTGGACGCGGTGGATTGGGCGGTGCACGAGGGGATCGCGGACAAGGATCGTGTGGCGATCATGGGTGGTTCGTACGGGGGGTATGCGACGCTGGTGGGATTGACGTTCACGCCTGAGGTGTTCGCGTGCGGTGTGGACATCGTGGGGCCGTCGAATCTGGTGACGCTGCTGAGCACGGTGCCGCCGTACTGGGCGCCGCTGGTGCGCGTGTTCCAGGATCGTGTGGGCGATCACACGACGGAGGAGGGACGGGCGTTTTTGGAGTCGCGCTCTCCGCTGACGTTCGCGGACAAGATCGTGCGTCCGCTGCTGATCGGGCAGGGGGCGAATGATCCGCGGGTGAAGCAGGCCGAGTCGGATCAGATCGTGGAGGCGATGCGGAGGCGTGGCATCCCGGTGACGTACATCCTCTTCCCGGATGAGGGTCACGGGTTTGCGCGACCGCCGAACAGCCTTGCGTTCTTTGCGGTGACGGAGCGGTTC
Organism: Phycisphaerales bacterium; assembly: GCA_050174775.1. Lineage (GTDB taxonomy): Bacteria > Planctomycetota > Phycisphaerae > Phycisphaerales > UBA1924 > CAYPGJ01. The sequence continues at coordinate 214,884 of JBFXJP010000002.1, read as the reverse complement.
CTGGCTGAGCATCTCGGGGGGCGCGCGGAGGAGATCGGGAACGCGTTCGAGGGGTCGTCGATCACGGCGCCTGAGGGGGCCGCGGAGGTTCCGGGGCTGATGGAGGCGTTGGGAACGCCGACTCGGTAGTCGGTTTCGAGGAGGGGGATGGCGCGCCAAAATACGGCTCGTTTTTCGTTGCCCAGTGCGGTCGTGAACGGTACGTTGTGGTCGCACAGTCGGCGGGAGCCGGCACAGGGTGAAAGGAGACGAGTATGGAGCGGCGTGGAGTCGTTGTGGCGGCGTGCGCGATGGCGTGCGGGGGCGCGGTGTGCGCGAACGTGATTACGGACTGGAACGGGGTGCTGCTGAACGCGATCCGAGCGGACGGCACAGCGCCACCGAAGGCGGCGCGGGCGATGGCCATGGCGCATGTCGCGGCGTTCGACGCGGTGAACGCGATCGACGGGACGCACGAGCATTACGCGTTCACGTCGGGCTCGGTGGCTGCGGGGACCGTGCGCGAGGCGGCCGCGGCGGGCGCGATGCACCGGATGCTGAGCGCGCTGTTCCCGACGCAGCAGGCCACGTTCGACGCGTCGTTGAGCACAACGCTATCGGGGCTGGGCGGCGGCTCGGGGGTGACGGCGGGGCTCGCGCTGGGCCAGTCCTCGGCGGATGCGATGCTTGCGCTGCGCGGGAATGACGGGAGCGGCGCGACGCCCCCGGCGTACACGGGCGGGAACGGGATCGGGCAGTGGAGGCCGGCGCCGCCGGCGAACGCGTCGGGCGCGCTGCCGCACTGGAAGGACGTGACGCCGTTTGCGATGACGTCGGGGAGCCAGTTCCGCGGCGCGGCGCCGCCGTCGGTGACGAGCGCTGCGTACACCGCTGCGTACAACCAGGTGAAGGAGATCGGCGCGCTGAACAGCGCGACGCGGACGCAGGATCAGACGAACATCGCGCGGTTCTGGATCGACGGGCCGGGAACGGCTACGCCTCCGGGGCACATGCTGCGGATCGCATCGACGCTGGCGGAGCAGCAGAACCTGTCGGTGTCGGACAGTGCTCGGCTGTTCGCGTTGCTGGGTTTGGCCGAGGCGGACGCGGGCGTGGCCGCGTGGGACATCAAGTACACGTATTCGTTCTGGCGTCCGATCACGGCGATCCGTGCGGGGGATGCTGACGGGAACGCGGGCACGGCGGGCGATAGCGCGTGGGCGCCGCTGATCCCGACGCCGAACCACCCGTCGTACACGTCGGGGCACAGCACGTTCAGCGCCGCGGGTGCGGCCGTGATCGAGAACTTCTTCGGGACGTCGAGCCTGTCGTTCGTGGATTCGAGCGAGACGGCGGGCGTGCCGGATCGCGCGTTCACGGACATCTGGGACGCTGCGAACGAGGCGGGGTTGAGCCGCATCTACGGCGGGATCCACTGGTCGTTCGACAACGAGGAGGGTCTGGCGTGCGGGGAGCTGATCGGGGACTGGGTGTTCGGGAATTATCTCAGGCCGGTGCCGGCGCCGAGCGGTGTAGTCGTGATGGCGCTGTCGGTCGGGTTGCTGGCGCGTCGTCGTCGTTGAGAGGGTTCAGGAGGCCAGTGCGCGGCTGAGTGTTTGGTTGAGAGACGCTTCGAGGTCGCGGGCCTGGGCGCGCGCATCTCCCCAGAGGGAGACCCAGGCCCAGACTTCGAGCGTTCCGGGGGCTGGGGGTAGGACAGCGGCTTCGACGCGGAAGAGCGCGTTGTTGAGCGCGGGGAGGGCCGCGGCGAATTGGATGGGTGGTTGGGCGATGAGTGCCTTGCCCTTGAGATCGACGTCGTTGTTGGTGGAGATGTTGACGGGGTCTCCGGGCTTGAGGTTGTCGAGGGCGGGTGAGACGTTGAGCGCGTCCTTGGAGAAGAGGCGGGACCAGGCCTTGTCGCGCGGGGTGTCGGTGCGGACGCGTGCCCATGCGACGGCGCGTGGTGAGCCTCGGTGGTGCTCGACGTAGTGCTTGAGGGACCGGAGTTCGAACGCCCAGCCGGAGGAGACGCCGTTGTATTCCATGTCCCAGTCGGCGCCTTGGAGGAAGCCGGAGTGGACGAGACGGAGACGCGTGCCGGCGCCTCGTGACTCGATGTAGTAGTCGACGGTGAGGGGGCTTGGCTCGCCCGGCGCGCCGCCCCAGGGCCAGCGTGTCCGGAGGTGACGGCTGGGCTCCCAGATTTCGATGTCGCAGCGACCGTCCCAGGGCGAGCCCCAGGAGAGGAGGATGGAGCCGCCGGCGCCGGGCTGAACGTCGGAGAAGAGGGGGAACCAGGATTCGAGGTGCTGCGCGTCGGTGAGGGCTTGCCAGACGGCGTCCGCGGGGGCGTCGATGTCGAGCGACATCTCGAAGGCGCGGGTTGCGGGTGTGGTGGTCATGGGTTGATCTCCGTGGTTGCGTCTCAGGCGTCCGGCATGGCGCGGTGGGCGATGGCTTCCCAGGAGGCGCGGATGCGTTCGCGCGTCGCTTTGGGGAGGCCGTAGGTGGAGAGCCAGAGCCATGCGTGGAGGGTTTGTGATTTCGGGGAGACGGTGGACATCTCGATGCGCAGGAGCGCGTTGTTGAGGTTCTCGATGACGGCGGCGAGCTGGATGGGGGGGTTGTGGATGAGGACGCGGCCCTGGAGCGTTTCGCCGTCGGACGCGTGGAAGGAGAAGGACTCGCCTTCCGCAGGGAAGCCGGCGCCTGAGGAGAGTTCGGAGAGGACGGCCGGGAAGGCCTTGTCGCGAGGGGTCTGGGTGGCGCGCTGGACCCAGATGACGTCGCGCTGCTTGGCGTGGTGGTGTTCGAGATAGTGGCGCAGGCCGGCCATTTCGAAGCGCCAGCCCTCGTTGATGGAGTTGTATTCGGCTTCCCAGCCGGGCTTGTCGGTGAAGCCCGCGGTGACGATGCGGAGTCGCGTGGCGTTGCCGGGGAGTGGTTCGAGGATGAAGTCGGTGGTGAGGGGGACGGGTTCGCGCGGCTCGCTCATCTGGAGGCGCTTCTCGTGCTCCCAGATCGAGATGCCGGCCCAGCCTTCGCAGCCTCCGCCCCAGGACATGAATATGCGGCCCTGTGCGCCGGGCTCGACTTTGGCTTCGAGCGGGAACCAGCGTGTGAGTTCGTTCGCGTCGGTGAGGGCGTTCCAGACGGCGGAGACTGGGGCTGCGATGTCGATGGATTTGTCGACGCGCTTGCCTGTGGAGGGGATGGGCGGGTTCATGCTTGTGGCTCCGTGTCGGGTGCGTCGGGTGTGTCTTCGGAGTCTTTGGTGATGGCGGGGTAGAGGCCGAGCACGGCGCGGTGGAGGCGCGCGTCGGGGTGATTGGGGTCGTGGTGTTTGGCGACGAGTCGCGCGACTTCCTGCGCGAGTTCTTCTGCGAATGCGTGGCGTGCTGCGGGAGAGGAGAAGGAGAGTTCGGTTTCGAGGGTCATCGTGGCGAGGCGCTGGTTGGCCTTGGATGCGCGATGCCGGAGGGTGGCGATATCGCGGATGACGCGCGCGGCCGCGGCGATGAGGTATGTGGCGGAGAAGCGGTCGCGCGTGGCGTCGGGGTCTTCGTCGGGGAGCCCCCCCACTGCCGTCGGGTCGATGAGGTAAGAGCGCGCAGTCGCGCGGACGAGGCGCTCGACGCAGTTGCCTTTGCGTCGCTCTTCGACGAGTTCGAGGAAGCCTTCGCGTTCGAGTTCGCGGAGGTGGTAGTTGGTCTTTTGGCGGGGGAGGTTGAGTTTTCGGGCGACGCCGGAGGCGCTGTCGGGGGTGGAGAGGGCTTTGAGGATCCGCTGGCGGAGTGGGTGGAGGAGCGCGGCCGCGCGTGCTGGGTCGTGGACGAGGTCGACGTCTTCGGAGGGGGTGGATTTGCGGGGGAGTGCTCCCATGCCAGGAGCGTACCACCGACAACTATTCTTGTCAAAGACAATTCAATTTTTCGGCTATAAGTCTCTGTGAGAGGGGGTTCGGAGATGAAAAACGGCCCGTGAGGGCCGTGAGGGGGTCAAGGCGGGTTGTGTGGAGGTGGGTCAGTGGGCGGCTTTGGTGTGGATCATCTCGAAGGCTTTGACCTCGCCGGCGCCTGGGATGACGTACCAGAAGGTGAGGGTGTGGGAGTCGGGGTTGTCGAGGGTGATGGTCATTTTGAAGTCGAGAGTCTGGCCGGTCATGGGGTCGTTTTCCTTGCCGGTGCAGACGAGTGTTTTGCCGGTGTCGTCGATCTTGCCGGAGTAGGCGATCATGCCGGTGGACATGGAGGAGAGCCACATGCCCTGGTAGGTGTCGATGGCGTTGTCGAAGCCGAGATAGCCGACGCCGCTGTACTGGCCCATGGGGTTGTCGCCGGAGAGGTCTTCTCGGATGAAGCGTCCGTCGAGGGTCCAGGCTTTGGCGACCTTGCCGTGCATCTCCATGGGCTCTGCGCTGGGGTCCATCCATGCGCGGGTGATGACGTCCCAGTCGCCGATGAGGTTGTTGAGTTTGGCGTGGTTTTCGTTGGGGGCGTTGGCCTTGGCGTAGGCCTCCATCATGGCGTTGGGGTCGACGGGGGTGTCGGCATTGGGGTCGGCGTGGCCGGCCTGCGCGAGCGCGGGCGCCGCGAGGCAGAGGGAGGCGAGCACCGCTGCGAGACGGAATCTCATCGGGATCTCCTTTGGGGTGTTCGGCGCGCGGTCGTGGGTTCGACGCGCGGGGCTGATTCGATGGTGAATAAATCGGCTTCGAGGGGTGAGTGTGGGGCGGGCGCGTTGACGCCGCTGCGCGCAGCGCCTGCCGGTGTGAGTTGACGGCCTCGGCGTGTGCGCGCGACGAGGCCGGCCTGGAGGAGGAAGGGCTCGACGACATCTTCGAGGGAGCCGGCGTCTTCGTTGAGGGTGGCCGCGAGGGCTTCGAGCCCGACGGGGCCGCCGTTGTAGGTGGTGGCGAGGGCTTTGAGGTATGCGCGGTCGAGGGCGTCGAGGCCGAGCTCGTCGACGCCTTCGAGGGCGAGGGCTTCATCAACGACGCGTGGGTCGAGACGGCCCTGGGCGCGGACCTGGGCGTAATCGCGGACGCGGCGGAGGAGTCGGTTGGCGATGCGGGGCGTGCCGCGTGAGCGGACGGCGATGCGTTGGAGCGCGTCGGGGGGGGCGTGGGTGATGGAGAGGAGGTCTGCGGAGCGTTGGAGGATGACGAGGATGTCTTCGGGGGGATAGAGGTCGAGGTGGTGCGCGATGCCGAAGCGGGAGCGCATGGGACCGGAGATGAGTCCGGTGCGGGTGGTGGCGCCGATGAGGGTGAAGGGTTTGAGACGGAGGGAGACGGCGCGGGCGTTCATGCCCTGCTCGACGGAGATGTCGATGCGGAAGTCTTCCATGGCGGGGTAGATGAACTCTTCGACGGCGGGCGGGAGGCGGTGGATCTCGTCGATGAAGAGGACGTCGCGGTCGTTGAGCCGCGTGAGGGCACCGACGAGGTCGGAAGCGCGGGAGAGCGCGGCGCCGGAGAGGGTGTGTGCCGCGACGCCCATCTCGGCTGCGATGACGGAGGCGAGTGTGGTTTTGCCGAGGCCGGGGGGGCCGTGGAGGAGGAGGTGCTCCATCGGCTCGCTGCGTTGGGTGGCGGCCAGGACGGCGATGCGTACGCGTTCGACGAGGTCACGCTGGCCGATGTACTCGTTGAGTCGGGTGGGACGGAGGGACCAGTTGAGGCGTTCGTCCTCGGGGGAGCGTGCGGCGGGCTCGATGATTCGTTGGGTAGCCATTCGGCGTGTGGAGTGTACCGGGCGCGGGAGGGAAACACGTCGGTTAGGCTGCGAACATGACGAAAACGGTCGAGGGATGGCGATGGCGGGTGCTGCGTGCGGGCGGGTTCATGCTCGACGGGGGCGCGATGTTCGGGGTGATTCCCAAGCCGCTGTGGACGCGGATGGTGACGCCGGATGAGCGGAACCGGATTCCGGTGCAGACCAATTGCCTGTTGCTGGAGCGCGACGGGAAGATCGTGGTGGTGGAGGTGGGGAACGGGGACAAGTTCGGGGCAAAGGAGCGCGACATCTACGGGATGGAGGATCGGAGCATCCTCGATGCGCTGCACGAGGCGGACTGCAGGCCCGCGGACGTGGACATGGTGATCGTGACGCACCTGCACTTTGATCACGCTGGGGGCTTGACGCGCAAGCCCAGGAGCGGGGAAGGGGATGCCCCACAACTGACGTTCCCGAACGCGCGGATCGTGACGCAGCGGCGCGAGTGGGAGGATGCGATCGCGAACCGATCGACGATGTCGAAGACGTATCTGCGGGAGCACCTGACGGAGGAGGTGCGGGAGCGGCTGTTGCAGGTGGAGGGCGTGACTCCCCCGGACCCGGTGTCCGAGATCGGGGATGTGAGGGGGGAGCTGTTTCCGGGGACGGAGGTGGCGCCGGGGATCGAGGTGGTGCGGATGCCCGGGCACACGTGGGGGCAGCAGGCGGTGCGTTTCCGGAGCGCGGATGGGGGGACGGTGGTGTTCGTGCCGGACGTGATGCCGACGGCGAATCATGCTTCTGCTGCGGCGAACATGGCGTACGACGTGGAGCCTTGGGTGAGCATGCGGATGCGGATGCGGCTGTTGCATGAGGCGTCGGAGAAGGGGTGGGTGTTGGCGTTGGACCATGAGCCGGGGGAGGCGGTGGTGCGCGTGGAGGCGGATGGGACGAAACCGGGGGCGTATTCGCTGCGAAGCGCGGGAGTGACGGACCGATGAGGGGGGAGCGGGTACACTCTGACCCCGACGCGGGGAGCCTGCCCACGCCGAGTCCGTACACGAGGCCCTGAGCATTTCATGACGCCCGGCAGCACGATGATGGACGCCCCGGCGAGCGCGCCTCGCGCGGGTGTGGACGTCGGGGGGGCGGGGCTGGAGCCTGAGCCGGGGGCGAGCGGGCAGATCGTGGCGCGACAGCCGCGCAAGTCGAAGTTCATGGACCGGTTCGAGGGGTTCGTCAGCGCGAAGACGGTGACGAATCGGTTCTGGCGTTGGATCTGCTCGCGGATCTGGCTGCCGATCGCGTTCAAGTCGGGGATTACGTACAAGCGGATCGACGCGAACACGTTCCACGCGGTGCTGCCGTTCCGTCGGTTCAACAAGAACTGGTACAACGCGATGGCCGGGGCGGCGTTGCTGGCCAACTCGGAGATCGCTGGGGGGATGTACATCTGGGGGCGTGTGGGGCGCGACTACACGGTGGTGTGCAAGAACCTGTCGTACAAGTTCCTGCGGCCCTGCTTCGGTCCGGCGCTGTACCGGGTGACGCCCAGGGGTGATCTGGACGCGTTGATCGCGACGGGGAAGGAGTTCAACCTCGACGTGGACCTGGAGGTTGTGCAGCAGATCGTTCCGGGGAAGCACAAGGTGGAGCGTCGTGTGGGGAGGTGTGAGGCGACGTTCCATGTGACGCCGAAGACGCACCACAAGTCGCGTCGCGACAAGCGTGGCAACAAGATGCCGCGCGACGCGCGTCGGCGCGAGGGCTGAGCGTGCGCGCGGAGGCCGGGGCGGGTGATGCCGTAGGAGCAGCGCGCACGGGGGTGTGGGGTGTGGTGTCTCGCGCGGCGTTCCTGGCGTGCTCGTGGACGTGGGTGATCGGGATGTATCTCCCGGTGATCCTGATGCGCGAGTTCGGGTGGCCCGGGTGGGTGGCGTTTGCGGTTCCGAACGTGGTGGGCGCCGCGGGGATGGGGCTCGTGCTGCGCCGGCGCGGGGCGTCGGGGGAGATGCTGGAGGGGCATCGGGTCGCGGCGTCGGCGTTCAGCGCGACGACGATCGCGTTTCAGGCCTTCTTCGTGACGTGGGTGTGCGGGTTCACGTTCGACGTGTACGCGGGTCGCTATGCCGGGGTGGTGTGCGTCGGCACGATGGCCCTCTTCTCGCTGGGGCTTGCGCGGTTGAAGTCGGGGGGATGGGGCGTTGCGGCGGTCATCACGTGGCTGCTGTCGATCGGGATGTTGGTGATGGCGCGCCGAACGGGTGCGGGGCAGTTTGTGCTGCCGGAGGTCTCGGGGCGGTCCTCACCGACGGAGTTGCTGTACCTCGCGCCGGTGTGCGTGTTCGGCTTCGCGTTGTGCCCGTATCTCGACCTCACATTCCATCGTGTGCGGCGTGAGACTGCGGGGCGGGCGGGTGACGTCGCGTTTGTGCTTGGCTTCGGCGTGCTGTTTCTCGTGATGATCGTGGCGACGCTGCTGTACGCGCAGGGGATCATCACGAACGATTGGTGGTCGTACTACCTCGTCGCGCACATGACGCTGCAGGCCGGGTTCACGGTCGGAGCGCACGCGAGGGAGCGTGCGTCGTTGCGGCGCGGGGGACGGGGCGCGGGGGTGATCCATGCGGCGCTGACCCCCCTGCTCGTCGGCGTGGCGCTGGGTCTGATCCCGGGGGTGCTGTTGCGGCCTAGGTACGGGGGGGGCGAGATCGTGTACGTGGTGTTCATGGCGATGTACGGGCTGGTGTTCCCGGCGTACGTGTGGCTGGTGATGGGGAAGAGACGGCGGCGCGCGTTGACGTGGTGGGCGCTGGCTGTGGGGATCGCGTCGCCCATGTTCTGGATGGGGTTCGTGGAGAAGGAATGGGTGTGGCTGGCGCCTGGGCTGGCGGTGGTTCTGGGGGCGAAATTGCCGCTGCTCCGGGGTGGCGCACGCGCGGCGTGAAGGGCGTTTGCGCCCTAGAATGTTCGCGAGGTATTCGGGGGTTTTCTGCTGACGGCATGAGGGAGGCTTTGCGGGATGAGCGAGACGCCGAGCGTCGGTGCGGAGGGTCAGGAGGCGGGGGGCGGGGGCCCGGTGCACGGGACGATCGTGGACCTGGCGATCGAGCGCGAGCTTCAGGATTCGTACCTGACGTACGCGATGAGCACGATCATGGATCGTGCGTTGCCGGACGTGCGCGACGGCTTGAAGCCCTCCCAGCGGCGCATCCTGGTCGCGATGAACGACCTGAATCTCGGGCCTCGGAGCAAGCACCGTAAGTGCGCGAAGATCTGCGGCGACGTGTCGGGCAACTACCACCCGCACGGCGAGGCCGTGATCTATCCCACGCTCGTGCGATTCGCGCAGGAGTGGGTGATGCGCACGCCGCTGGTGAACAAGCAGGGGAACTTCGGGTCGATCGACGGTGATCCGCCGGCGGCCATGCGGTACACCGAGGCGCGGATGGGCGAGGCCGCGGCCGACATGCTCGAGGACCTCAAGCTCGACACGGTGGACTACCACCCGAACTACGACGACACGCGGGAGGAGCCGACGGTCCTGCCGAGCCGGTTCCCGAACCTGCTGGTGAACGGGTCGACGGGGATCGCGGTGGGGATGGCGGCGTCGATCCCGCCGCACAACCCGACGGAGATCCTGAACGCGGTGGAGGCGGTGATCGACAACCCGAACATCGGGCTGGAGGAGCTGCTGCGGATCGTTCCGGGGCCGGACTTCCCGACCGGGGGGATCATCTGCGGGCGGCGCGGGGTCGCTGAGGCGTACGCGACGGGGCGCGGGCGCGTGACGGTGCGGGGCACGGTGGAGATCGAGCCGATCCCGGGGAGCAAGGACCGGCAGCAGCTGGTGATCAACTCGCTGCCGTACCAGCTCACGGGCGAGACGCTGATGGAGCGGATCGTGGACGCGATCCGTGAGGAGAAGATCAAGGACATCGCGGATGCGCGCAACGAGGCGGACATGCGCAACCCGGTGCGGATCGTGTGCGAGCTGAAGCGCGGCGCGGACGCCGCGGTGGTGGAGCAGCAGCTGTACCAGTTCACGCCGCTGCAGCAGACGTTCTCGATCATCAACATCGCGCTGGTGAACCGGCAGCCCCGGACGCTGTCGTTGCGGGAGATGATCCGGCACTACGTCGAGCACCGCGTGGAGGTGATCCGCCGGCGGACGGCGCACCTTCTGCGTGAGGCGCAGAAGAAGGCCCACATCCTGGAGGGTCTGATCTTCGCGGTGTGCGACATCGACGAGGTGATCCGGATCATCCGGGCGTCGTCGACGCGGGAGGAGGCGATCCGGTCGTTGATGGCGCGTGCGTTCCGCATCGCGTCGTCGCATCCGCGCGCCAGCGCGATCCCGGCGCGGCTGATGGCGAAGGCGGGCGGGGCGGAGGGGGCGGCGCTGACGCGCGTGCAGGCCGAGGCCATCGGCGCGATGCGGCTCATCCAGCTGGTGGGCCTGGAGATCGAGAAGCTGGTGGGGGATTACACGGGCCTGGTGAGTGAGATCCAGGAGTTCGAGGCGATCCTGGCGAGCAAGGAGCGTGTGCTGGGGATCATCAAGGCGGACTGCGCTGCGATGCGTGCTCGGCACGGGTCGGATCGTCGCACGGCCATCGAGGACCGGGACATCGACATCACGATGGAGGACCTGATCCAGGAGCGCGAGATGGTGGTGACCATCTCGCACGAGGGGTACGTGAAGCGGATGCCGCTGGAGACGTACAAGCAGCAGGGGCGCGGGGGAGTGGGGATCATCGCGTCGGACGCGAAGGACGAGGACTTCATCGAGCACCTGTTCGTGGCGGGCACGCACGACGATCTGCTGTGCTTCACGAACACGGGGCGTGTGTTCCGGCTGAAGGTGTACGAGCTTCCGGAGATGAGCCGCACGAGCCGCGGGCGTTCGATCGTGAACCTCGTGGAGCGCCGTGAGGGCGAGCGGTTCGTGGCGTACCTGACGATCAAGGACTTCGAGCGGTCGAGCGATTTCCTGACGTTCGCTTCGGAGCAGGGCATCGTGAAGCGCACGGCGCTCAAAGACTATCGCAACGTGAACAAGTCGGGCCTCATCGCGGTCGGCCTCAAGGAGGGCGACGGGCTGATGGGCGTGGCGGTGACGAAGGGACTGGACGACGTGCTGCTGGCCACGGCCAACGGGATGGCGATCCGGTTCAACGAGGACGATGCGCGGCTCATGGGCCGCTCCGCCGCGGGCGTGAAGGGGATCGACCTCGCGGACGATGACCGGGTGATCGGGCTGGTGGGTGTGCCGATGGGCAAGGACTCGAACGGTGACCGCGTGACGGCCGTGGAGGGTCTGGACCTGCTGACGATCACGGAGCGCGGGAACGGGAAGCGGACGGGAGTGGATGAGTACCTGGTGCACCCGGAGAGCGGGAAGCCGAGGGCCCAGTCGCGCGGCGGGAAGGGCCGGATCGACATCGACACTGGGGAGAAGAACGGTCGCGCGGTCTCGGCGATCCCGGTGTTGGACACGGACGACGTGATGGTGGTGACGGCAGGTGGGATGCTGGTGCGCATCCCGGCCACGGAGATCCGCAGGACGGGTCGGGGCGCCCAGGGGGTGCGGGTGGTTCGACTGCGGGACGATGATCGGGTGATCGCTGCGGCGCGGGTGCCCGGTGAGGAGGCGGAATAAGGGACCGGCGTGTCGTCGAAGGGCCTTGATTGCGGAGTGTGGTAGGCTGGACCTCCCCCTCACGGAAGGGGATGTGAGAGGAACCGACCCATGGCCATCGACTGGTCCGACACTATCGTCATCGCTGAACTCGCCGACGAGCCGGCGCTCTCGGAGGAGTTGAACAACCTCTACAACCGTCTGGTGGGCAAGGAGCCCGCGGACACGCCGAGCGTGGTGCTGAACATGGCGTCGGTGACGTACCTGAATTCGTCCAACATCGCGCAGTTGCTGCGGTTGCGCAAGAGGTTGGACGAGTGCGGTCGTCGGCTGAAGATCTGCTGCGTCTCGGATCAGGTGTGGTCGGTGATGCTGGTGACGGGGCTGGACAAGGTGTTCCGGTTCCTCCCGGACACGGCGAGCGCGCTGGCGTCGCTGCAGCTGGAAGAGGGCAAGTAAGGAAAACGGTTGGGTATCGTGAGGCGCGCGGCGCCGGTGAGCGCGGTGGCCGGTGCGCGGTGGTTGTGTCGTGGCCCTTTCTTCGTGGGGCGCCGCGCAGGAAGGGGGGGGCGAGAGACTCTCTGAGCGCACTCGCTCCTTCTTGCAACCCACGTCTTCGGCGAGTCGGAGCGACAGTTACCCTCGCGGCCCTCGGGCCGACGGGAGGAGAGACCGGATCGCCTCGGGCCACGCACCTGAGGCGGTTCGTTGCGCAGTTCGGCTCTCCCCGCCAGGCCGTCGTACCCTGACGACATGGTCGGCATTATCTCCCTGTTCATCGTCGCGGCGGTGGCGTTCTTTGTGGTGCGCCTTGGAGCGACTGCCCTGGAACGGACGGGGCTCTCGAGGGAATCGGCGCAGTTCCAGGCCGTGTCCGCGTTCTTCGGCGCGGGGTTCACGACGGGCGAGTCTGAGCTGGTGGTCAACCACCCGGTGCGTCGGCGCATCATCCGTGACCTGATCGTCGTAGGAAACATCGGGCTGACGGGGGCGCTCGGCGCGATCATCATCACGTTCGTGCGTACGGCGTCGACGCGGGAGCAGGGGCTGCATCTCGGAGTGCTGGTGGTTGGAGTTGCGGCGCTGTGGGCGCTCTCCCGCTCGCGGGTCGCGCTGCGTTTGATCGACAGGACCGTGGACAGGCTCGGGCCGAGCGCACGGGTGCACGTGCACGATTACGCGCGGCTGCTGCGCCTGCACTCGGGATTCGGTGTCGACGAGGTGAATGTGGAGGAGGGGAGCGAGGTGGCGGGTCGGACGCTCGCGGAGCTGGCGCTCCGCAGCGAGCAGGGGGTGATGGTGCTTGGGATCGCGCGGCAGGAGGAGGAGTTTTTCCCGACGCCGCAGGGAGGGACACGATTGCGGGCTGGGGATGCGCTCACGGTGTACGGGAAGGACAGCGATGTGGCGCGCTTCGCGCGCCGGTGCGTGCGTCCGGAGGCGCGGGATGCGGCCGGGGACTCGGATCGATGACGAAACCGCGCGCGGGGCGGGCCGGTAGCATCGGGGCATGACCCAGGCCCCTGCCCCAACACGATCTTCGTCAGCCGCCGCCGGCGCACGGCCGGTGGTGGCCGAGCTGCGCGGGATCACGAAGCACTACTACAAGCCGGACGGGTCGATCCTCGTGGAAGCGCTGAAGGGGATCGATCTGCGGATCCCGGAGGGGCAGTACATCGCGATCATGGGGGCGTCGGGGTCGGGCAAGTCGACGCTGATGAACATCCTGGGGTGCCTCGATCGGCCGACGCACGGGGAGTATCTCGTGGACGGGCTGAACGTGGCTGAGATGGACGATGAGACGCTGAGCGAGTTCCGGGGGCGGAAGATCGGGTTCGTGTTCCAGGCGTTCAACCTGATCCCGTCGCATTCGACGGAAGAGAACGTGGCGGTGCCGCTGTTCTATCAGGGGGTGCCGAAGCACGATCGGATCAGCCGCGCGGTGAGCAAGCTGAATCTCGTCGGGCTGGGAGATCGGCTGGGGCACAGGCCGAGCGAGCTCTCGGGCGGACAGCAGCAGCGTGTGGCGATCGCCCGAGCGCTGGTCACCGAGCCGGTGATCCTGATGGCGGATGAGCCCACGGGAAATCTCGACTCGGCGACGGGCAAGGCGATTCTCAGCCTGCTCGACGACCTGCACCAGTCGGGCATGACCATCATCATGGTGACGCACGACGACTCGGTGGCGGATCGGTGCGAGCGCGTCGTGCGTTTGCGCGACGGGCTGGTCGAGACCGACACGCTGCCGTGCTGAGGTTGAGCGTCGGATGGTCTTACGCGTGTGAGGCGTGCAGTTCGTTGTGCGTGGATTCCATGCCTGGGGGCATCTCGTCTCCGCTGGGGCCGTAGGCGGAGGGGACCTTGGCGCCGACAAGTCGGAGATAGACCCCGAGCTGGCCTCTGTGGTGGTAGAGGTGGTTGAGCAGGATGCTGCGGTAGAAGTCGAGGCGGGGGAGTGTCAGAAGCACGCGCCCACCGGCGACAATGCGGAAGGTTGCACGCATGCGGGCGTCGTCGATGCCCTCGAGCGTCCGGACGGCCTCGCACAAGGAGTTCTCGAACGCGTCGAGGATTTCCTGTTTGCCTGCGGGCCGGCGGAAGGCCGCGTCCATGTCCGGGAGAGGCGCATCGTCCATGCTTCCCATCGCGGAGACGTTCGCGGGGATGGTGGCGATGTGCATGGCGAGCGTGCCGAGGGTGTGGGACTTCTCGTGCGGCCGCCAGGTGAGGCGCGACTCGGGGATCTCGTTGAGAAATCGGCGGGTGGTCTGCGCCTCGTGGCGCATCTCGTTGATCATGTCGGATGCGATCGTCATGGTTCTCCTCCTGGGCGCACAGGCCCATGCCATCATGGCGTTGTCCTCTTCGCGGCAATCCCCCGCGCGCCCTCGAGCATGCCCTTCCACCCGCGACCGACGCCCTCGCGGTGCGCGGCCTCGACGGGGCCGATGGCGCGATGCTGCACGCTGACGGTGGTGCGTCCCCGCTCTTCGGCCAGCCTGAACTGGACGTGGGAGAGCGCGGGGTACGACATGAAGAGCGGGCCGCAGATCTCCAGGAGAGCCGGCCGCTTGATGACCTGCACGTGGCCCCAGAGGTGGCCGTTGTTGTCGCCGAGGTCGCGGAACCAGCGTCCGCCGGGCCTAGCTTCGAGGACAAGCTTCATGCTGTAGCCGTCCGGGTGGACGTTGGCGGGCCCGAGCTGTTCGAGGAGCGCGTCGAAGGCGATCTCGATGGGCGCGTCGATATCGATCGACTGCTTTACGTCGAGGGGGCATTCCGTCATCAGGTCGTTGCTCATGCTCGTACTCCGTTCGCTCATCTCTCACGAAGGCATCGCGCTCGACCCGCCGCTCTCCCGCGCGCGACGCTCCGCGATCTCCTTCACGCCCAGCAGCTGACGCTGCCAGAATCGTTCGTAGTCCTTCACCCAGTCGTGCACGGCCTTCAGGCGGGCACCGTGCACCCGGTACACCCGACGCTTTCCGTCCCGGCGTGCGCTCACGAGCCCCGCCTCCCGAAGCACCTTGAGGTGCTTGGACACCTGGGGCTGCGGGAGCCGCAGCCGCGCGACAACGTCGTTCACCGGGCGCTCGCCCCCTGACAGGAAATCGAGGATCTCACGTCGCCTCGGCTCGGCGACCGCGTGGAAGACATCAGGCTGCTCGGCCACACCGACCATGCCCACATCATATTCCCTATTTGGAATATGTCAATCCCGTTCGCCGAAGAAAGCACGCGCGGCGTCCCGATACAGTCCGGTCGTGCGCATCCTCGGCGTCGATCCCGGTCTGCGGCTCACCGGCTACGCGTGCCTCGACATGCGTCCGGACGTCCCTCATCTCCAGCCGTCAATCGTCGAGGCGGGGGTCTTCCGACTGCGGCAGGGAACGTCGGTCAGCGAGCGGCTTGTCGAGTTGGAGCGCGATCTGCAGGACCTGCTTGATCGTGTCGAGCCGACCCACGCCGCGGTCGAAGGACTGTTCGCGCACTACAAGCGTCCGACCACGGCCGTGGCCATGGGGCACGCGCGCGGGGTGATCCTGCTCTGCCTCCGGCGCGCCGGGCTGGAGATCGCGGAACTCAAGCCCACACGCGTGAAGAAGTCTCTCACCGGGTTCGGTCACGCGTCCAAGGCGCAGGTGCAGAGCGCGGTCGCGGCCCAGCTCTCCCTCCCGGCCCCCCCCACTCCCGCGGACGTTGCCGACGCCATCGCCATCGCCCTCTGCGCGGCCCGATCCCGAGCCGTCACGACGTACACTCCCCCCCGATGAGCGTCGCCAAAGCCCCTTCCGACAAGCCGTCCCGCGCCCAGGTCCTCATCGTGGAGGATGAGACGGAACACGCCGAGGTCATGGCCGAGGCTCTCCGCAAGCCCGGCCATGTCTGCACGATCGTCCACTCCGTGCCCGAGGCGCTCGATGAGCTCTCCGGGGGCGTGTTCGATGTGATCGTCACCGATCTCCGCATGCCGGAGTCCGGCGGCAAGCACAACGTCGCACCGGACGGCGCCAATGCGGGCATGGTGATTCTCGAGCAGGCCAAGTCACGTCAGCCCAACGCCGAGACCATCATGGTCACAGCCCACGGGGACGTGCCCACGGCGCGCGCGGCGTTCAAGC
Organism: Phycisphaerales bacterium; assembly: GCA_050174775.1. Classification (GTDB taxonomy): domain Bacteria; phylum Planctomycetota; class Phycisphaerae; order Phycisphaerales; family UBA1924; genus CAYPGJ01. The sequence goes on along the minus strand of JBFXJP010000002.1, from coordinate 198,922 downwards.
TCGGCGCCTACGACTTCATCGAGAAGCCCCTCGACCTCGAGCTGTTCCGTTCGTTGGTGAATCGCGCGGCCGAGACGGTGCTGCTGCGTCACGAGGCCGCGGACATGCCCGAGGTCGTCCAGCACGACGGTTTCGAGGGGATCATCGCGGGGTCGGAGCCGATGCGGCGCATCCTGCAGACCATCCGCACGGTGGCGCCGTCGAACCTGCCGGTGCTGGTCACCGGGGAGAGCGGGACGGGAAAGGAACTCCTTGCGGCCGCCGTGCACAAGAACTCCCTCCGCGCCGCCAAGCGCTTCGTGGCGTTCAACTGCGCCGGGCAGAGCGAATCGCTGCTCGAAGACGCGTTGTTCGGGCACGTGCGCGGGGCGTTTACGGGCGCCGACAAGGAGCGTGAGGGCGTGTTCGAGTACGCCTCGGGCGGCACGCTGTTCCTGGACGAGATCGGCGACATGCCCATGACCATGCAGGCCAAGCTGCTGCGCGTGCTCGAATCGGGGGAGGTGGTGCGGCTCGGGTCCAACGACACGCGCAAGGCCGACGTCCGCTTCGTCTCCGCCACGAACAAGGACCTGCAGAAGATGGTGGCGGAGGGCACGTTCCGCCAGGACCTCTTCTTCCGGATCAAGGGATCCCACGTCCACGTGCCCCCATTGCGCGAGCGGCGCGAGGACATCCCGCGCATCGTCCGCCACGCCATCGCTCGCTACGCCAACGAGCTCGCGAAGGACCGCCCCCCCCCGGACATCACCGAACCCGCGATGCTCCGTCTCACGGCGTACGACTGGCCCGGCAACGTGCGCCAGCTCCTCAACGTCGTGCAGAACATGGTCGTCATGGCCATCGGCTCGGGCGATCACACCCTCGACATCAAGCACATCCCGCAGGAAGTCTCGACGCCGGACGTTGAGGATTCCGTTGACGGCGGAGCCGTCGCCTCGCTCGCGGGCACGTCCCTCGAGACGCTCGAGAAGCGGGCCATCCGGGAGACGCTGCGCCTCACCGGGGGCAACCGCGAACAGGCCGCGAAGCTGCTCGGCATCGGCGAGCGGACGCTCTATCGGAAACTCAAGGAATACGGGCTGCGCTGACCCGTCGACGCTCGGTCCAACACCTTGCATCGCAACGAGATGCGCGCTGTCTCTCGCAGATGATCGGGGTTTCATGTCACGTTCACGACGTGTTCGCGCGCCGCGCACATAGTGCCATGGTCACGGAGACGGGGCGTGCCCGCTCCCACCACTTGCCACTTCTCACAAGGAGATCACCATGACCTACGCGTCACCCTCCCAGGAACTTCTCGACTGTATGGACCTCTGCGGCGAGTGCGCTTCGATCTGCGCGCGTTGCTCCCACCACTGTCTCGACATGGGCGGTGTGCACGCCTCACCCAAGCACCAGGGCGTGATGCGCGATTGCGCCGAGATCTGCTCCACCGCCGTGTGCTTCATGGCGCGTGATTCCGATTTTTCGAGCGAGTTGTGCGGCGTGTGCGCCCAGGTCTGCGAGGCGTGCGCCGATTCCTGCGAACGGCTCGGGAAGAACGACAAAATGATGCAGCAGTGCGCCGAGACATGCCGACGCTGCGCGGAGGCCTGCGGGAAGATGGCCGGGGCTCATGCCTGATCCAACGGCGCGATGCGCCGACTCCCGGTGGGCCTGAAGCGGCACGATCTCAGCGCCCCGAGCGAGCCCTGGGAGGGGCCACGAACGCCCTCCCTCCCCCGCACGCAGCGCACCCTGCCCTCTCACGCCCGCCCCCGAGCCGCATCGCCAGCCGACATCCGTCACCTCAGCAGCGCTGCTCCACGACCACGAGCTCGCTGCCCCGCCGCGACGTGCGTCCGATCGACGTGCGGGCGGCGGTTGAAAGAGGGGTATCTGGACGCCGAGCCCGTGGCGTCTGCGCGGGCTCGGCGTCGTCGGTGGTGGGAATCGCACCACACGAGCCGGGCCGTGCGTCGAAGATCACCCGGATGGTTTCAGGAACTCCCCCGGATGGTGCAGGCTCACGTCCGCGGGAAGCACAACGCGGTCGGGGAAGACGAACTCGATGACGCGCCCGGGTGTTTCCGCGAATTGCTCAGGCGGGAGATACGTCTGCGGACCGCGGGGCGATTTGAGGCCTCCGACACATCTCGGAGAGCCCGAGTTGTACGCGGAGAACAGCGGAGCCCGATCCGGGTTGGCTGCGATCAACCCCGACGTGGAGACGGAGAGGACCGCAACGTCCTCCTTGAGATAGCGCTGAAAATGACGGAGACCGTAGTCGATGGGGCCTTGAAGGTCCCCGGGCCAGAAGAAGACGTGCCGGTTCACGTGCTCGACGAAGTCGTCGTAGGACCAGCCCTCCATCAGCGCCATGTTGCCGGCGTGGAGGGGGGCCTGATCACGTATGTGCACCCACTCATCCGCGATCTTCACCCGCTCGTGCCCGCGACGACGGGCGCGGGAGCGGTGCGCCTCCCCGGCCGCCTCGAACAGCTCTGACGCCGAGCGCAGAATCCCCTTCCGGAGCACCCGCTCGACGTTGCTTTGCGCGGTCAGGTGATACAGCCTGGGTCGGAGAGTGACGAATGCGTCCAGACGCATGGGCGCGGAGCATACTCCCGCCCGCAGCACAGCTCGCGCCCTACCCCCCCACCACCGCGTACGCCCGGACCGGAAAGCTCCCGAGCCCCTTCACGCGCACCGGCGCAGCCGTGAAGCGGAACGCTCTCCCGGACACTTGCCCAAGATTCGTCAGGTTCTCCACGATGCACACGCCCCCGCCCGGTGCGCCCAGAAGGATCGTGTGGGCGGGCCTTGCGAGGTCGGCGAAATCGTCCGCGTTGATCGCGTCGATGCCCATCACCACGGCGCCCCCGCCCACCAGACTGCTCGCCAGCCCCGCTGTCAGGAACGGATGCGAGCCGTTGCGGTACTCCTCCCTCCCCCACTTCTCGTCGCACCCCGTCCACAAGAGCACGGCTTTCCCACGAACATCGACTCCCTTGATGACATCCTCCCGCAGCGCCCGGTCTCCACGGCGTACCTGCTCACGCACGTCGAGACACACCCCGTCGAGATCCGCGACGCGCTCGATGGGGACGTCCCAGACCCCGGGGCGTGCGCCGTTTTCGTGCGGATACCGGTGAAATGGCGCGTCGAGGTACGTGCCGGTGTTCTGCACGAGATCGGCCGAGCCGATCTGGAACGACACCCCCGGCGCGTATCGCGACCCGGATTGCTCGCGCGTCCAGACGTGATAGATGCGCGCGGCCGGGAGGCGTGGATCGGTCACCATCCCGTGTTCGATGACGTGCGAGAGTTCGATCACGCGTCGGTTGGTCGGCATGGGGTCGTCCCGTGGGGTGAGGGGGGTAAAAAAAAGTTGGGAAGGTCGCGCTTCACTTTTGTGCGCGACGAGGGCATCATTACCTCGATGCACGCCCTGCTGCTCGCGATCATTGCGGGCGCCCTGCTCATCCTGGCGTACATCACATACGGCCGGTGGCTCTCGCAACGAGTCTTCACGCTCCGAGAAGACTCCGAGACCCCGGCCGTTTCTCTTGATGACGGCAAGGACTTCTGCCCCACGGCCAAGTCCGTCGTCTTCGGGCATCACTTCACGTCGATCGCCGGAACGGGCCCCATCGTCGGCCCCGCGATCGCCGTGATGTGGGGCTGGCTGCCGGCCCTGCTCTGGGTCGTGCTGGGCGCGATCTTTCTCGGCGCCGTGCACGACCTCGCCTCCCTCGTCATCTCGCTCCGCAACAAGGGGCGCACGATCGGCGATATCGCGGGCGATCTGCTCGGGCCGCGGGTGAGACTGATCTTCCTCTCCGTCCTGGTCATGGGGCTGTGGGTTGTCTTGGCCGTGTTCGGCCTGGTCATCGCCTCCGTGCTGCGCCAGTACCCAGCGGCCATCTTCCCCGTTCTCTTCCAGATCCCCCTCGCCATCGGCATCGGCTTCCTCGTCCACCGGAAGGGACGATCGCTCGCGCTCGCCTCCATCATCTCCCTCGCCCTCATGTACGCCTCCGTCGTGTTCGGAGACGTGACGTTCGGCCCGACCCTCTACGGCCTGCACTCCTTCAACGCGTTCCTCGCGTCGATGCCCCTCTGGGCATGGACGACCGCACTACTGATCTACTGCTACATCGCCTCGGTGCTCCCTGTGTGGGTCCTGCTGCAGCCCAGGGACTACATCAATGCGCTGCAACTCTTGTCAGCGCTTGCGCTGATCGTTGCGGGGCTGGTCGTCGCAGCGGTGTTCGGAGGGTTCGGGCAGGGCGTGGACGCGCGCGCCGCGGACGCCGTGCGACAACCCCTCGAACTCGTCGCGCCGATGGTGCAGTGGCAGCCCGTCGGCGCCCCGCCCTTCCTCCCGATGCTGTTCATCACCGTGGCGTGCGGCGCCATCTCCGGGTTCCACTGCCTCGTGGCCTCCGGCACCACGAGCAAGCAGGTCCGATGTGAGACCCATGCACGTGCGGTCGGGTACGGCGCCATGCTCACCGAGTCGTTCCTGGCCGTGCTGGTGATCGTGGCGTGCGCCGCGGGCATCGGCCTCGGCCTCCTCAAGAACGGCACGCTCTTCCAGGGCGTCGACGCGTACAACGCCCAGTATCAGTCGTGGGCATCAGCCGGGGCGCTGGCCTCCACCGTGGGCGCGTTCGTGCTCGGCTCTGCCAATCTGATCGAATCGCTCGGGGTTCCCCATTCCGTCGCCATCGCGCTCATGGGCGTTCTCGTTGCGTCGTTTGCGGGCACGACTATGGACACGGCATGCCGTCTCCAGCGGTACGTCATCCAGGAACTCGGCCGCGCGGCGTTCCCGCGCGCTGCGGCCAGCCCGCGTACGCCGGCGATCCATCCCGCACGATGGCTGACGACGACGCACGGCGCCACGTGTGTTGCGGTGGCCTCGGCCGCGCTCCTTGCCGCGATCCCGCCACGTGGACAACCCTGGACGCTCTCGAACGCAGGGAAGGGCGGGATGATCCTCTGGCCGCTCTTCGGCGCCACAAACCAGCTGCTGGGCGGGCTCGCGTTCGTGGTGATCTATGCGTGGCTTCGCGCGACCAGTAAGCCGAGATGGTTTGTGGCTCCTGCGATGGTCTTCATGCTCATCGTGCCGGCGTGGGCGATGATCTGGCAGGCGTTTATGGGCAACGAGCACTCGCCGTCGTGGCTCTCGACCCGCTCGTGGACCCTGCTCGGCGTCGCGTGCATGACGTTAATGCTCGAAGCATGGCTCGTCACGGAAGCCCTGTTGTGGGCGATGAGGCCGATCCCGTGCACTCGATCGCCGGGCAACCGACACCCGTGACGGTGCGCGCGAGTCGCGTGAGGCAGTAATCGGTCGCGCCAAAAAGTCGACCGCCGGATGAGGGCTCCGATCCCCATCCGGCGGCGTTTCGCAGCGCAAGGCTGCGGAAAGTGGCAGTCCAGATCAGGCTTCCAAAGGAGGCCTGACGAGTGGAGGGTATGCCGTGAGGAGCCGGGGTCAACGGCCCTTTTGGGGGGTCGGACGAAATCGCACAACGTCTTGTAAAATAATCACTTGTGCGAAAATTCCCGCTGATTGAGGGTCATTTTCGGGACGCGTCAGGCGTGGCGTGCCGGGTCATTTTGTCATACCCCTCAAAATCCGAACATCAGGAGGTGGCTGGATCAACAGGGACGGGCTGGGCAGCTGGCGCAGCATCCCCCTGATTTGGCGGCGGCTGCTGTTGCCATCGATAGATGGCCATGCCGCTCGCAGCCACGGCCACCACCACCGCCACAATGAGGATGACCACCGGCAAACGGGTGTGGCGGGCAGAGGGAGACGGGACGCCGGAGGCCCCGGGCGTGACCACGGCAAACGGGTCCGCTGAGGGCTGGGCAGGGGTGGAGGGGCGGGCAGGGGCGGGGGTGAGGGGGCGGATGGGGGCCAGGCCGAGAGCGTTGCGGTCCTCAGGGGCAAGGAACGAGGCGCCGCAGTCGATGCAGATCGCGTCGGTCGGGTGGGCCGCGGCTCGGCAGCTGTGGCAGACGTGGAAGAGGTGGGAGATGCCTGGTGTCTCGTCCGCGCGGGCCCAGAACTGGCGCGTGGTGGGGCCGGAAATGACGGATTCCCGCGTGATTTTGCCCTTTTTGATGAGGACCAACAGGGTGGCGTAGGAACAGGGCGGGCGGAACGGCGCAGCCTCATCGCGGATGCGCCACGGGCCCATGGCGTTCTGGGTGGCCTGGCGGGAGAGAGGCTCGAAGAGCCCTCGGCAGGACCGGCACTCGTCCGCAGTCGGCTGGGATTCGCCGCAGTAGGGGCAGACGATCGACGCCTTGGGTGCGCGCGCGGGGGGTGGGTCGTTGACTTGTTTGGAAGTTGCAACTTTCATCGCGGGCATGCCAAGGTACCGGGATTGTGCGCCGTCTTGTTGCGATACGGGTGTTCTCGCGCACTGTTTCGTGCGCACGCTGGTGATCGGTCTGGTTGGGGGCATATCCGGGTGCGGATCACCCTCACAGCGTGTGGACGGGGGGATGTCGGGCTCGATGCGTGGGGTGGAGCGGGCTGAGGCAAGCGTGCGCACGGGCGGATCGGTGGCGGCATCGGGGGAGCGGCCGGTGGCGGTCGTGGGGGGCGAGCCGATCCGGTGGGAGGCGTTGCGGCCGTACTTGGCAGAGGCCGGGGGAGGCGCGGCGCTCGAGGAAGCGGCGTTGGATGTGCTGCTGTCGCGGGAGTGCGCGGCGCGGGGGATCGTGATCGGGGCGGGCGAGATCGACGCGGAACGTATAGCGCTCGAGCGCGCGATGTCGGAGAGCGGCGCGGGCGCGGTGACGGAGGTGCGGCGCGCACGGGGGCTGGGGCCGGCACGCTGGGAGGGGTTGTTGCGGCGGAACGCGATGCTGCGCGCCTTGGTGCGCGGTGAGGCGCGGGTGTCGGAGGCTGAGATCGCGCGGGAGTACGCGCTGCGGCACGGGGAACGTGTGCGGGCGTTGTTGCTGACGACGCGGACGGCCGGGGATGCGGCGCGGGCGGTGGATCGCGTGCGGGCGGGAGAGTCGTTCTCGCGCGTGGCCGCGGAGCTGTCGACGGATGTCAGCGCGGCGCGCGGGGGTGTGATCGAGCCGATCAACCTGGAGGACCCGACGTATCCGGAGGCGTTGCGGAAGGGGTTGGGGGGGGCACGGGACGGGGAGATGACGGGGGTAATCGCGTTGGACGGTGGGTTCGCGGTGCTGCTGCGTGAGGGATCGGTGGGTGGGAGGGGTCCGGGGTTGGATGCGGTTCGAGAGGAGATGGGGGCGTTGGCCCGGGCGCGTCAGGAGCGCGCGCTGATGGGGCGATTCGCGCGGGAATTGCTCGAAGGGTCACGGGTGGGGGTGCTGGATCCGGGGATGGGGTGGTCGTGGGAAGGGCGAACCGGCGCGAATAACCCTGTCGGACGTTGATCCCCGGACGGGGGAGGCCGATATCCGAAGCGTGATGCAGCGCAGAACTGTGTGAGTCGGCGCGTTAGCGGAAGGATCGGCGTGAGCGCGAGTGGGTTGCATACCTCGGGCGTCGGTAGTGCGACGGGAGCGCGGGTGCTCCTCGTGGAAGCGCGCGCGGACATCGCGGGGGCCATGGAAGAGGCGATCGCGTGGCGGGCGACGGGCTCACAGATCGAGCGCGCGACTTCGATCGACGTGCTCCGTCGGATGGACCTGAAGAGTTTCGATGTTGCTGTGGTGGGTGGTGGGATGGGGGAGAGCTGGGCCACAGAGGCTTTGGACGTGCTCCGCGAGCGGGCGCCTGACCTAGCTGCAATGCACGTGAGCGCGGGGGGGTTCGTTGGGCCGGCGCATGCGCCGCTGGTGGCCGTGGAGGTGGCCAAGGCGGCTGAGAGCGCGACGCTCCTCTCGAACCTCGAAGAAGAGAACCGGACGCTGAAGGCGGAGCTGGCGCGGACGCGCGCGGCGCTCGAGCAGACGAAGCGCGAGGTGGAACGCGCGATGGAGACGCTGCGCGACGCGGCCCAAACGGATGTGCTGACGGGGCTCGGTAACCGGCGGTTGCTCGCTACGGTGCTGGACCGGATGTACGCCGAGGCTGTGCGGTACGGGACGGACCTGGCGTGCATGATGATCGACCTGGACGGGTTCAAGTCGGTGAACGACACGCTGGGGCACCAGCGGGGCGATGAGATCCTGAAGATGATGGGAGAGGTGATTCGGGGGTGCGTTCGCTCTTCGGACGTGGCCGCGCGGTTCGGGGGTGACGAGTTCGTCGTGCTGCTGCCGAGAACGAGCTGCTCGACAGCGGCGGCGTTGGCCTCTCGCCTGTCAAACGGGTTCAACGTTGCGGTGGGTCGGCTGCACCGGGTGGGACTGCGATGCGGGATGTCGGTGGGGATCGCGAGCGTGCAGATGAGCGGCCCTGCGGACGGGGAGCAGTTGCTGGCGCACGCGGACAACGCGTTGTATGCCGCGAAGGCGGGCGGGAAGCGTCGGGTGATGGTGTGCGGTCCGGACGGGATCACGGCGGTGGAGCCGGAGGCCGTGGCCGGATAGCGTTGCGGCCCCGCGGCGGCGTCGATGACGGCGTGCCGTGGCGGGTCAGGAGCGCGTGTTGGCGAAGTCGAAGGGCAAGAAGGGCGAGCCGGCTGTGATCGAGAATCGTCGCGCGCGGCACGAATACCACATTCTCACGACTGTGGAGGCCGGGATTGCGCTGTTGGGGTCGGAGGTGAAGAGTGTTCGGGAGGGGAAGGTGTCGCTGTCGGAGGGGTATGTGCGGGCCGAGGAGAGCCCGGCGTCCCTGATGCTGCACGGGGTGACGATCCAGGAGTACGGTCCTGCGGCGGGTCATCAGCACAGCCCGAAGCGGGCGCGGACGCTGCTGGCCCACAAGAAGGAGATCTTGAAGCTGGCGCGGGAGAGCTCGCAGAAGGGGTTCACGATCGTGCCGCTGAAGATGTACTTCAAGGGGGCGCGGGCGAAGGTGCTTGTTGGGGTGGCGCGGGGCAAGGCGGAGTTCGACAAACGGGCGACGAAGCGCGACATGGAGGCCAAGCGGGAGCTGGCCCGGGTGATGCGCAAGAGGGTGTGAGGGCCGCGCGCCGATCTGTATGATCGGCGCGCATGGCGGAACGACAGCCTGTGCCGGTGATCACGATCGGGCACTCCCCCGACCCCGACGACGCGTTCATGTGGTGGGCGCTGGGGCACGCGGGCGAGCGCGCGGGGGCTCCGGACGAGCGTGCGCCTGAGATCGACACGGGGCGATTTTTGTTCCGGGTGGTGCTGTCGGACATTGAGACGTTGAACCATCGCGCGGAGGAGCGTGCGGACCTGGACATCACGGCCGTGTCCGCGCACGCGTACCCGCGGGTCCGGGGCAAGTACGCCATCACGTCGTGCGGCTCGAGCCTCGGGGACGGGTACGGGCCCAAGGTGGTGGCGCGGGAGAAGCAGGGGATCGAGTGGCTGGGGAGCGGGGTCGAGATCGCCGTGCCGGGCGAGCGGACGAGCGCGTTCCTCGCGTTGCGGCTCCTCATGGGGAAGGAGTTCCGGTTCCGAGTCGTGCCGTTCGATCAGATCATCGAGGAAGTGGCAGAGGGGAAGGCTGACGCGGGGCTGGTGATCCATGAGGGCCAGCTGACCTTCCAGGACAAGGGGCTGTCTCAGGTGGTGGACCTGGGGGCGTGGTGGAAGGGGACGACGGGGCTGGCGTTGCCTCTGGGCTTGAACGTGGTGCGTCGGGACATCGACGCGCGGTTCGGGGCCGGGGCTTCGAAGGAGCTGACCCGCGTGCTGCGGTCGTCGATCGAGTTCGGCTTGCGTCGCCGGCCGATCGTGCTCGAGCGCGTGATGAAGCACGCGCGCGGGCTGACGACTGCGCAGGCTGACCGGTTCGTGAACATGTACGTGAACCCGTTATCGCGGGAGCTGGGGGCCAAGGGAGCGGAGGCGATCCGGGTGTTCCTGAAGAAGGGCGCGGAGGCGGGGCTGTGCCCGGATGCTGGGGAGATCGACGTCGTGGAGCCCAACGTGAGGGTGGGCCTCTAGTCGGGGATTGATCGTTGCGGGCGTCGCGCTGGGGTGTAGAGTGATATCGGGATTGGTGAGGCGTTCGGGGGATGGAAAGGACTCCTGCATGAGCAGCGCGGGCATCCCGTTGGAGACGAGTCAGGGGTACTCCCCGCCGACGGTGACGCAATTCAGCGTGTTTCTCGACAACAAGGTCGGCAAGCTCCTCGAGCTGGTGGACGAGTTCAAGGACGACACGATCTGTGAGTTGTGTGCGCTCAGCGTGCACGAGGCGTCGGATCACGCCGTAGTGCGCATCCTGCCGAACTGCGCGGACGCGGCTCGCCTGATCCTCCAGCGCGAGGATTACCCGTTCGCGGAGACGAATCTGCTGGTGGTGGAGCTGGGAGGGGGTCACACGCTCCGGACGCTGTGCAGGCACCTGCTCGGCGCGGAGATCAACATCCACTTTGCGTACCCGGTGCTGGTGCGTCTGCACGGTGCGCCGACGATCGCGATTTCGGTGGATGACGTGGTGCTGGGCGGGCAGTTGTTGCGTCGGAAGGGGTACCGGCTTCTGGGTGAAGGGGACCTGCCTCACACGAGCTGAGGTCGGTGAGGCGGATGAAGATCCTGCGAACACTTGAAGAGGCAACGGGGTGCGCGGGGTGCGTGCTCGTGCCGACGATGGGCGCGCTGCACCAGGGACATGGCGTGCTGATCCGACGGGCAGCGGAGATCGCGCGGGGGCGTCTCGTGGTCGCGAGCGTGTTCGTCAATCCGACACAGTTCAATGATCCTTCGGACTTGGCGAAGTACCCAAGGACGCTCGACACGGACGCGGTTCTTGCCGAGCGCGCGGGGGCGGGTGTGGTGTTTGCGCCGTCGGATGTGAGCGTGTACCCGGCGGAGCGGGAGGTCCGTGTGCCGGTATTGCCGGAGGTGGCGACGGCGCCGGGGTTGGAAGACGCGTGGCGCCCTGGTCACTTTGCGGGTGTGTGCCAGGTCGTGGCTCGGTTCTTCGAGATGCTGCGTCCGAGCGCGGCCCTGTTCGGGGAGAAGGACTGGCAGCAGCTCCAGGTGGTGCGCGCGATGGCGTCGCGTGACTTTCCCGGGTTGGAGATCGTGCCGGTGGAGACTGTCCGGGAGCGGGACGGGCTTGCGATGAGCAGCCGCAATGCGCGGCTCGGCGGGGTGGAGCGTGCGCGCGCGTCCGCTGTGTCGCGCGCGCTGTGCGAGGCCTGTGCGGAGGAGAGCGTGAGCGGGGCGGAGGGGAGGATGCGGGGCGTGCTGGATGACGCGGGTCTGGAGGTCGAGTACTGCGTCGTCCGGGATGGGTTGTCGTTGATGCCGCTGGGCGCGAGCGCGCGCGAGGGGCGGGCGTTGATTGCGGCGCGGTGCGGGGGCGTGCGGCTGATCGACAACGCGCCGTGGCGCGCGAGGGGGTGAGGCGGGGCGGGACGGGATGCGGTACTGTCGGGGCTGGGGAGTGGTCCGGGGCGGGCCGCACACGCGAGGGCGCGGGCGGGGATGACGTGCTTTGCAGGAGGATGACGGTGCTTCGTACGCCGCTGTATCAGTTTCACGTGGACGCCGGGGGCAAGATGGTGGACTTTGCGGGATGGGAGATGCCCATCCTGTACACGGGGATCCACGAGGAGCACGTGGCGGTGCGGACGGGCGCCGGGATGTTCGACGTGTCGCACATGGGGCGCGTGTGGGTGAAGGGCCGGCACGCGCGTCGGTTCCTGGAACGCTTGTGCACTCGACGGATCGCGGACATGCAGGTGGGGCAGTGCCGGTACTCGCTCGTGTGCAACGAGCGGGGTGGCGTGCGTGACGACGTGATCGTCTACCGGCTGGACGAGGACGAGTTCATGGTGGTGGTGAACGCGTCGAATCGGGAGAAGCTGCTCGGGCACTTCCAGCAGGTGAAGGGGGACCTGGCGCTGTCGATCGACGATCGAACGACGCAGACCGCGATGGTCGCGCTGCAGGGGCCGAACGCGATGGACATCATCGGGAACTTCAGCCGCGAGATCCCGTCGCTGAAGCGGTACCGGTTTGCGGTGAAGAACCTGCTGGTGGCGAAGCTGATCGTGAGCCGCACGGGATACACGGGTGAGGACGGGGTGGAGGCGGTGCTGCCCGCGAACTTCGTCGGCATGGCGATGAAGATGATGATGAAGGACTTCGACCCGAAGGACCCGAAGGGGGCGATCCGCCCTGCTGGGCTCGGGGCGCGGGACACGCTGCGCCTTGAGGCCGGAATGCCGCTGTACGGGCACGAGCTGGGGGAGGAGATCAACGCGCTGTCGTGCGGGGTGGACTTCGCGATCTCGCTCGACAAGGACCAGGAGACGGACAAGGCGCCGGCCGAGGAACCGTTCGTCGGGATGGAGGCGCTGAAGAAGACTGCTGCCGCGGGCGGCCCGGCGCGTCGGATCGTGGGCGTGCGTCTGGAGGGGAAGCGGACGGCGCGTCAGGGGATGAAGGTGCTGTCGACGATTCCCGGCGGGCAGGCCGCGGGAGAGGTGACGAGCGCGTGCATGAGTCCGACGCTCGGCGCGCCAATCGCGATGGCGTTGGTGGACACGGCCATGACTGCGGTGGGCACGCCACTCCGGATCGACACCGGTCGCGATTCGCTCCTGGAGGGCGAGGTGGTGGCGCTGCCGTTCTACAAGGCGCCGAAGAAGGCGTGAGGTTTGTCGGGTCGGGGGCTCGCGCGCGTGGCTGCAGCGGTGTGAGCGTCAGGCCGCGTCGTTGTCGGAGGAGGCAGCGCGGACACGCGTGCGGCGCGTGGTGGAGCGTCTCGGAACGCGGCGCACGGGAGCGTCCGTGAAGGGACGGTCCGCGGTGATCTGACCGTTCAGCTTCTGGAGAGCCTCGGCTTCAATCTGGCGGACGCGCTCGCGCGTGAGGCCGATCTCGGCGCCGATCTGCTTGAGGGTGAGCGGGGGCTGGCCGTCGAGCCCGAAGCGGAGACGGAGGACCACGGCCTCGCGCTCGTCGATGGCGTCGAGGAGCCGGTGGATCGTCTTGAGGTCGTCTTCGAGGAGCACGGTGTCCTCGGGACGGCCGTGACGCTCGTCGGGGATGAGGTCGTCGAACTTGGCTGCTTCACCGTCCTCGCCGCGCGGCGCCTGGGAGGGCGCACGGAGGGCGCGCATGGCGCGCTTGATGATGCGGATCTTGCGTGGCGGAAGGTCCATCGCGTCCGCGAGCTCGGTGATCGTGGGCGGACGGGAGAGGGACTCTTCGAGCGCGCGGCAGGTCTGCTTCCAGCGCGCGATGAGCTCGACCATGTAGGCCGGGATGTGGATGGGCTGGACGGCGTTGATGAGGGCGCGCTTGATGGCCTGCTTGATCCACCAGGAGGCGTAGGTGGAGAAGCGTGCGCCCTGCGCGGGGTCGAAGCCTTCGACGGCGCGGATGAGACCGACGTTGCCCTCTTCGATGAGGTCGGTCAGGGAGAGGCCGCGGTTGGTGTAGTTCTTGGCGATGGAGACGACCAGACGGAGGTTGGCGCGGACGAGGAGATCGCGCGCTTCGGGGCAGGCGTCGTTGATGACGCGCCAGCCGAGCTCTTTTTCCTGCTCGGCCGTGAGGAGCGCAGTCTCATTGATCTGCCTGAGGTAGATCTGGAGGTCGGACTGGACGTCGGATCGTGGCATGCTCTCGGAGCCCGGCTTTCCGGACTCTCCCCTCCCAGTGTTGAGACGCGAGGCGCGTCTCCGTGACCTCCACAACGCGTGTGCTGGCAAGGGATTGCGTGAAGCGTTCCCGAGAAGCATCGCGCGGGCGAGGGCGGACAAAAAGTCGGCCCATCCGCCTGCGGACCATTCGCAGGGGGGGCGCATCGGTTCCATCGGTCGGTGAGGCGTATTGCTTGACCCCTCGGGATGAGGGGTATGCCTTCGTGTTGGGGGAACGTGCGGGATGGGGAGGCTCTGGGATAGGATCGGTCCGGCAGTAGTGTGGAGGCCTCATGACGACGGACCTGACAAAACTCCTCAATGAGTGGGCGTACGAGCCTGGGCAGGTGAACGTGCGGCTCGTGCAGGCCGAGGACGGCCGCATGGTCGTGCAGATGCGGGTGGACCTGGGGGTGCTCCAGATGGAGTTGGAGGGGCGTCCTGACGGGCGGACGGTGGAGGGGCACGAGAGCCTTTTGGAGTACTACGAGTCGATGGTTGCCCCGGAGGGTGGAGGGCCAGGGGATGATGATGAAGAAGAAGGGGATGGGGATGGGGATGGGGATGGGGGTCTGGCCGGGGAGGAGGGGGAGGTCGGGTCGGACGGGCTCCAGCTCGATGGGGAGGCGTGCCGCGCGTTGCGGGAGGAGGCGGCGCAGTACTACCACCGATTCGTGAGCCTCTTGGTGCTCGATGAGTACGAGCGGGTGGTGGAGGATACGACGCGGAATCTGCGTGTAGCGGAGCTGTGCGCGGGGTATGCCGAGGATGATGAGGACCGGGCCGCATTGGAGCCCTTCAGGCCGTACTTGCTCATGATCCGGGCGCGGGCGTTGGCAAGCCTGGCGATCGATGACGATGAGCCGAAGGCGGCGGTGGTGGCGATCGATGAGGCGTTGGATGAGATCGGGCGGATCTGTGAGTCGCGCGGCAAGCCGGAGGATTTCGAGACGCTCGACGAGGTGCGGCTGCTGCGCGGCATGCGTGAAGCGCTGACGCCGAAACTGCCGGTCAGCGCGAAAGAGGAGCTTCGTCGCCGGCTGGATGAGGCGGTGGCTCGCGAGAATTACGAGCTTGCGGCGATTCTGCGGGATGAGCTGCGGCAGATGCGCGAGTGAGACGCCCCCCTCGCACGTGCCGTGCATAGTCGATGAATTTGTCCGATCTTGGAACGATTCTAAGTGTGGGTATAGGATGAGGTTTGTGTGAGACTGAGACGCAGGTGCTCGGAGGAGCGATGTCGATGGGTTTGAAGCTTCCGATTTACATGGACCATGCCGCGACGACCCCGTGCGACCCCCGGGTCGTGGAGGCGATGCTGCCCTTCTTCACGGAGAAGTTCGGGAACTCCGGTTCGCGGAACCACCGGTTCGGCTGGGAGGCCGAGGGGGCGATCGACGAGGCGCGCGAGACCGTTGCACGGCTCATCGGGTCGACCCCCAAGGAAGTGGTCTTCACGTCGGGGGCGACCGAGTCGAACAACCTGGCGATCAAGGGCGCGGCGTACATGTACGAGCGGGCGCCCGCAGGGTCTGCAAAGCGCGGGCACATCATCACGAGCATCATCGAGCACAAGGCCGTGCTCGATCCGGTGAAGCGACTCATGAAGGAGGGCTTCGAGGCAACGTTCCTCGAGCCGGGGCACGACGGGATCATCACCGCGGAAATGGTGAAGAACGCGATGCGGGAGGACACCATCCTCGTGTCGCTGATGTGGGCGAACAACGAAATCGGGACGATCAACGAGGTCCCCGAGATCGGCAAGCTGTGCAAGGAGCGGGGCATCCTCTTCCACACCGACGCCACACAGTGGGTCGGCAAGATGCCCACGGACGTCGAGAAGGACAACATCGACCTGCTCTCCTTCAGCAGCCACAAGATGTACGGGCCCAAGGGGGTCGGCGCGCTCTACGTGCGTCGGCGCAACCCGCGCGTGCGTCTGGTCGCGCTGCAGGACGGGGGCGGACAGGAGCGCGGCTTCCGCTCGGGCACGCTGAACACCCCGGGCATCGTCGGGCTGGGCAAGGCCGCGGAGCTCTGCCTCGCTGAGATGGACTCGGACCGCGAGCGTCTGCTCAAGTTCCGGCAGCGGATGGAGCGCGAGCTCATCGCGGCGATCGACGTGTCCCAGGTCAACGGCCACGCCGAGAAGCGTCTCCCCCACCTCACGAACATCTCGTTCGGGTTCGTGGAGGGAGAGGGCCTGATGATGGCCGTGAAGAACATCGCCTGCTCTTCGGGCTCGGCGTGCACGAGCGCATCGCTCGAGCCGTCGTACGTGCTCAAGGGGCTGGGCGTCGGGGACGAACTGGCGCACTCCTCCCTTCGGCTCTCGATGGGCCGGTGGACGACGGAGGAGGAGGTTGCGTACGCGATCGGCGAGATCACCAAGGGCGTGCACAAGCTGCGCGAGATGAGCCCCCTCTACGACATGCACAAGGAGGGGATCGACATCTCGCAGGTGGAATGGGCGCATCACTGAGGAAGTGCCGAGCGCGCTGGGCATCAGGCGCCGGGCACTCGCCACGACGAACACAGAAACCAAGAGCCAAGAGGCGGAACATGGCATACAGCGACAAGGTCATCGAGCATTACGAGAAGCCGCGGAACGTGGGGAACTTCGGCACCACGGCGGAGCTGAAGCAGCGCCGCGACATCGGGGTGGGCATCGTGGGGGCGCCCGAGTGCGGCGACGTGATGCAGCTGCAGATCAAGGTGAACGAGTCGACCGGGAAGATCGAGGACGCGAAGTTCAAGACGTTCGGCTGCGGTTCGGCGATCGCGTCCAGCTCCCTGGCCACCGAGTGGCTCAAGGGCAAGACCATTGACGAGGGTTTAGCGATCAAGAACACGCAGATCGTGGAGGAGCTGAGTCTCCCTCCAGTTAAGATCCACTGCTCCGTGCTGGCCGAGGACGCGATCAAGGCGGCCATCGCGGACTACAAGAAGAAGAATAACGCCGCGGCGCCGGCGGAATCGACGGCCGCGAGCAGGCACTGAGGCTCGTCGCACATTCGTTGTCGGGGGCGACGCGCCGCACCGGAAAGGAGAGGCGTGTATGCGAGTGTTCCCGGCATCGGTGTGCGTGGCGATGGTGATGTTCGGCGCGCTCGCGTGCCCATCGCACGCCGGCGCAACTTACTCCCTCACGACGAACCCGGCCGACGTGCCGGGGGCTGCGCTCGACTTCGGCACGCTCCCGGGCGGCACGTTCCCGATGTTCAACGGGACGCGACTGAGCGAGAACCTCGAGGCCGCGCTCGACTACAACTTCATGGGCGAGCCGGTCGCCATGGGCTATCGCTTCGAGGGCGAATCGCACGCGCGCAACACCTACTTCCCCGGGGTCGCTACGACGCTCGTGTTCCGCTTCGATGACGCGGTGGCCGCGGCCGGCGCGACCATCCGAGGTGTGCCGACGGCGGGCATCAACCAGGCGTACGGGATTCACGTGAGCGTGTACGACACGGCCGGCGCGGAAGTCTTTTCCCAGTATGTCGAGCTGCCCGAGCCGGAGGGCTCCAAGTCGCTCCCGTTGTTCGTCGGGGTGGTCAGCAGCGAAACCACGATCAAGGAGATCGCGTTCTCCCCGGACGGCATCGGGGGCATCGCGTGCGACGACCTGAAGCCGGACGGCGTCACCTCGACGCCCTGCCCGGGCGACGCGAACGGCGACCGGGTGGTCGACTTCCTCGACCTGAACATCGTGCTGAGCGACTTCGGGCTCAGCGGTTCGGGGCTGCAGGGCGACCTCGACGGGGACGGGGACTGCGACTTTATCGACCTCAACCTCGTGCTCAGCGCGTTCGGCCAGTCCTGCTGAAGGAACACGAGGGGCGCGGCCGACGTCTATACTTGTGTGAGGGTTTTCTCGGCGTCGAAACGCCGCATCGCAGCCATTGGAGACGAGGACGAATGGGCATCACGTTGACGCAGACCGCGGCTCGCGAGATCAAGACGATCTGTGAGCAGCAGGAACTGGACGCGCAGAAGGTCAGGCTCCGTGTGGGCGTGAAGGGGGGCGGGTGCTCCGGCTTCTCCTACATCCTCGACCTGACCGAGTCGCAGAAAGATTCCGACGAGGTGTTCGATCAGCACGGCATCCAGGTCATCTGCGATCCCAAGTCGTACCTGTACCTGAACGGCGTCACGATCGACTTCAAGGACGAGATCATGGGCCGAGGCTTCGTGTTCAACAATCCGAACGCCAGCGGCACGTGCGGCTGCGGATCGAGCTTCACGGCCTGACACACGACACTCCCCGCCCCGCACTCGGGCGGCGCGGACATCGCAGGGATTCCTGAACCGGTCGGGCGCACGCCCGGCCGGTTTGTCATTTACCGAACGCTCTCGCTATTGTTGTCGTGTGAGCGGGGTCACGATACTTGCGAGACGTCCGCTCGGTGTCGAGCACGCGAGCATGTAGTCGGGAATCTTGGGAAGGAAACATGTCATGCAATGGTCTCGGCTCCGGAGTGTCATCGCGCTGCTTCCATGCGCCGTAGCCTGCGGAGCGATCACAGGAGCGGCATGGGTTGAGGTGGACAATACGAGCGCGGATCCGTCGAGCGATGTTCTGGCCGGATCGCAATGGATGTCGCAGCCAGGATGGAGGACATTCGATCTGTTTCTGACAGGCACGCCGGGTGACCAGATCAACGGCGTCAACTTCGGCGCGGATCTCAACCCGGAGTACTTGCTCAGGGTTGTCGGGGGGGTGATCTTCAATCATCCGGGTGGAGCCAGCAACGGCGCCGTGGAGTCGCCGATGCTGCTTCAGACGTCGCCGCTGTTCAACCTCACACGATTTGATACGTACGCGACGCTCGGGACTCTGAATTTCGGCGGCTCGAACCCGTCTGAAGTATTCGCGCACGGGATGAGCCCCGGCCTGCAGGCTGGCACGCAAGGGCCGTTCATCGGAAGTTGGTACCGGCGACCAGAAGTGATCCCGCTCAGCGGGGCCTCGTTCGACGTGAATGGACTGATGCGCATCTTGCGCATCACTGTCAGCGATCAGACCGTGGACCTGTCAGGTCGCGTCCAAGTCGGGCTGCCGTTGGGAATGGTTACAAGCGTCGACGTGCCCAACGCGATCCCGTCCCCCGGAAGCGTCATCACGCTCGGCGTGGCGGGTCTCCCCCTCGGATGTCGCCGCCGTCGGTGAGCGTTCGCGCCCGGTAGCATCGGGGCATGTCTGGACCGCTGGTGTGGCCGATGGTGGGCGCATCGCGCGACGAGCGCGAGGAGGCCGCACGCCTGCGCGATCATCCTTGTCCGCTCGAACGTCCTGTGGCTGTGCTGGGCGGATGGCGCACGCCGCACATCTCCGCACGCGCCTTGGCGGATCGCCTCTGCGCACTCACGAGCGGGAATCGCACGGACTTTGTCGCGCTGTCGTTCCTGCGCGCCTCGCGCGTGGAGGAGGCGGCCGGACGCGCGGCGCGCGAGATCGAGCGTGCGTTCGGCGCCGGTGAGGACGATCGGACGCGCGAGGTCGACGTGGTCGGGGTGTCGATGGGCGGTCTCGTCGGGCGCACCGTCGAGGCGGGGCTGTTCGGTCGATGGGGAGAGCGCGCGAAGCGCGTGCGTGTGCGCCGTCTCTTCACGCTCGCTACGCCCCACCGGGGCGCGCGGCTCGCGCGCCTTGCGGCTCCGGACGGCGCGGCCCGCTCGATGCGCCCCGGCTCTCCGTTCCTCGAACGTCTCGACGAGGCGCTTCGCGCCTCCGAGATGCTCGTGATCCCCTACGCGCGCACGCGCGACGGCATGGTCGGCGCCACGAACGCGGCGCCCTGGGGCATGGACCCTTTGTGGCTCGAAGGCCCGCGCGTGATGAGCCACCTCACGATCACACAGGAATGGCGCTTCGTCATCGACGTGGCCCGACGGCTGCGCGGGGAAGAGGGATGGGTGCGAAGCACCGGTCCTGCCCCAAGGGATTGAGCAGGCGTTGCGCCTTGCTCAGGCCGTGAGCTTGAGCTTGGGGGCTTCGCGCATGGAGGCGAGGAGCCTGCGCGCGGCGCGCCGAGCTCGGGTGCGCTCGGGCCCGGGAGGGGCATCCGCCGCGATCGTCGCGACGTGGTTCGCGGCCTCTGGCGGCGCGGCGCGTTCCACGGCCCACAGCGCGGAGAGACGGATGCCCGAACGCTGATCGGAGAGCGAAGCCAGCAGAGACTCGAGAGCCCGGGCGCGCTGCGGCGGATCACGCAGCGCAGCCAGGATCGCGTTCGCCCGCGTGCGCGGGTGCGCGTCGAGCAACTTGGGCTCGATCAGCGGAGACGCCGGGTCGAGCCCGGCCACCGCCTCGATCGCGTTCGCGCGCACGCGCGCGTCGGAGTGCGCGACGAGGCGCGAGACGGCGTGGAGCGCGCTCGGCGTGCCCGCGTCCGCGAGGGCGATCGCCGCGCTCGCCACGAGACGGTGATCCCCAGGCTCGGAAGCCGCGGCCAGGAGCTCGAGTTCGGTCTGGCGCGCCAGCCCGAGCCGGCGAGCGGCCTGCACCGCGAGCAGTCGGCGCGAGCCGGTGGAGATGGCGCGACGAAGCAGATCGAGCGTGGCCGCGTGGTCGCGCGCGAGCGCGGCGCGGGCCGCGACGGGCGATGCCAGCACGTCGCTGCCGGACAGCGTGAGCGCCGCCGCGGCGTGTCGCACCCCGGCGTGCGGGGATCGCGCGATGGCCTCAGTCCAGCGTGCGGAGACCTCGATCCGCGGCGCCGAGAGCGCGATCGTGGCAGCGCGCGCAATGCTCGCATCCTGGTCGAAGGAGAAATCACGGAGCAGCGCGTTGGCCGAGGGTGTGCGCGCGGAGGATGAGAGCGCGTGCACCACGGCCAGCCTGACGCGTGGGCTCGGGTCGGTCAGGAAGTCCGCGAGCTGCGTGACCAGACGGTCTTCGCTGCGACAGGTCTCGAGCGCCCAGCGCACGGCCCCCAGCCGTGCGTCGTCGGAGAGCCCGGAGAGGGTGTCCATTGTGGGAAGCGCGGATTCGCGGGATGACCGGGCGACAATCGAGCGGAGATGATGCCGACGCGTGGGGTGGACCAAGAGGGGCCAGTGGGTCCACGCGGTGTTGGGGGTCGCAGCAGCTGTTGGGCGGGAAAGGGCCTCAGCTGCAGCAGAGGCCAGGGAGGGATTGGCGAGCAGGACGAGTGCCGTGGAGAGGGCCTCCGGGCTCTCAGCCTTCCGCAGGACCGCCCGAAGGGGCAGATGGGCTGGCTGGGCACCGTCAGCGAGGATGGCCCTGAGGGCCGGTCCTGGTTGGCCTGCGTGCAGCAGAGCGGCATCTATGACCCCCTTCAATCGGTGGTCGGGGTAGTCCCGCACGGCTTCGGCCAGGCAGCGGTCGAACCCCGCCAGGAGTTCGGGATCTTGCGAAGTCTGGGGGGGATGGAGAAGAGCCTGTGCAATGGAGAGCAGGGCGGTGTCGGCCTCTGCGCGAACCTCTGCGGCGGGGTCGCGTATGAGAGTGGCAAGAAGGGGAAAGAGGAGCGAGTGCGGACGGAGTGAGATGCAGGCGGCCGCAGCTTTGCGGTCGGCGGTGGTGGCTGAATTGGACAGTTTTTCCACGATCCCGGTGAGTTCGAGCCCCGCCACGCGGGCGAATTCCTCGCGTGCAGACGCCGGGAGGGTGGCGATGTGGCGGGCGACCGCGACGAGCGCCTCGGCCCTGGCGGGCGCCCTGCGGAGTCGCGCGGCGCGAGCGAGCTGCTCGCGCGCGTCGGCGATGACGTCCGCGGACGATCGAGCGTCCGAAACGGGGATGTCCTCCCGCTCGTTCGGGTGTTGCCGATCACGGAAGTTCTTGGGTGACAGTCTCATAGCGCGCGGGGCGTGTCTGCGATCGTTCGAACACGGAGTTGCGTTGCGCACAAGTCAAGCGCAAACCCTGCGTGTTTCATCGGGCGTTCGCCCAGATCACCCTGATTTTTCAGGGGGAAAAGGCTTGCCTGGCCGACGAACAGGCATACACTCGCCCCCTAACGCAGCGCGGCGCAGTGAAGCGTTGAGCCGCTTAGACGCAAGGAAGAGTCGATGAGCGCGTCCACGAAAGCGACGAATCTTCTGCAGGCGTACAGGCTGGTGCTGTACAAGCGCTCCTTGCACCCAGAGTTGTTCAAGGTGCGCAACCGCATCACGGTGGTCTACGGCGCCTACGAGTTCGAGGGCTGGGTCATGCCCGGCTCCCACGTCATGCGCTTCCAGCACGACGGGCACTGCGCCAGCGAGCTCGTCACCGAGCAGGAAAGCGGGCTCCCCGAGCGCGGCGTCGCCGCGGCCTTCCCCTGCGCCGGCGAGCGCGACTTCGAGCACGCCTTCGGCGAGCGCATGAAGTACATGAGCACCGTCCAGACCGAAACGCTCAGCGAGAATCTCTACAACGCCACCTACGACGAACTCCTCGACTTCGCGCGCGAGGTCGACGCCGCGGCCCACCTGTGGACCGACGCCGACGGCGGCAAGTGCCTCTCCTTCCTCGACGTCCAGCGCTACCGCAAGGAGATCCACGCCCAGTCCTACCACCTGATCTCAGCAGGCGGGCTGGTGCTGCGGACACAGTCGATCTTCGAGCACTCCTGAATCCACGCAGGCCGGCGCCCACGAGCGCCGCATCGCCGATCTGCGTCCCGACCGGGGACCCCCTACCATCGTGGCCCTGTTCGATGCGCCCGTGCGGAAGCGGGCCACGCTCCACGCCAGCCACACCCCGCCCATGACCCACACAGCACCCACCGAGCCCGCCCATCCGGGCAAGGCGCGTGACTACAAGAGCACGCTCAACCTCCCGCGCACCTCCTTCCCCATGAAGGCGAGCCTCGTACAGAACGAGCCCTCGTCCCTCAAACGGTGGGCCGCGGCTGACCTCCATGCACGCATCCGCGCCGCGCGCGCCGGCTCGCCCGCCTTCGTCTTCCACGACGGCCCCCCCTACGCCAACGGCGACATCCACCTCGGCCATCTTCTGAACAAAACCCTCAAGGACATGGTCGTCCGCGTCCAGAACATGGAGGGACGAGACTGCCTCTACGTCCCGGGCTGGGACTGCCACGGCCTGCCCATCGAAGCCAAGGTCGTCACCGACCTCGTCACCTCCAAGAAGATGGACAAGATCGCCGCGCTCGCGCCCGACGCGCGACGCATGGCCGTCCGACGAGAGTGCCAGAAGTACGCCGAGAAGTACGTGAAGCTCCAGGCCGGGCAGATGCAGCGCCTGCTCACACTCGCCGACTACGAGCACCCGTACCTCACCATGCTCCCGGCCTTCGAAGGCGCAACGCTCGAACTCTTCGCCATCCTCGTCGAACAGGGTCTCATCTTCCGCCAGCGCAAGCCCGTGCATTGGTCCATCGCAAACCAGACCGCGCTCGCCGAAGCCGAACTCGAGTACGAGGACCGTGAAGACCCCTCTGTCTACGTCGACTTCGAGGCCGCGGACCCCGACGCCGTCTACGACGCCTTCGGCCTTCCCCCCGCGCCCGCTGAAGACAGCGAGGAGCAGGACGCCTCAGGCCACGAGTTCCCGGGCGGGCGCCCCACCGTGCGCCCCTCGTTCATGATCTGGACGACCACTCCCTGGACGCTCCCCGCCAACCTCGCCATCGCAGTGAACCCCGCGTTCGAGTACGCGCTCGTGCGCATGGACGGCGCCGTGACCGTGCTCGCCAAAGACCTCGTCGAGAAGGTCGCCAAGATCGGCAAGTGCGAAGAGGCAAAGATCCTCGCCACCACCACCGGCTCGAAACTCGTCGGCCTCACCTACCGCCATCCCTTCGTGGACGGCGCCGCGCTCGCCGCATCTATCGACGCCGAGCCGGACGCGCTGCACCGCATCGTCTCCGCAGAG
Source organism: Phycisphaerales bacterium (assembly GCA_050174775.1). GTDB lineage: Bacteria > Planctomycetota > Phycisphaerae > Phycisphaerales > UBA1924 > CAYPGJ01. The sequence goes on along the minus strand of JBFXJP010000002.1, from coordinate 175,396 downwards.
TACGTCACCCTCGAGGACGGCACGGGCCTCGTGCACACCGCGCCGGGTCACGGTGTCGAGGACTACCAGACCGGCCTGCGCGAGAGGATCCCCATCTACTGCCCCGTGCGCGAGGACGGCACGTACGACGCCACCGCGCCCGACTGGCTCCAGGGCATGAGCGTGTGGGACGCCAACACCAGCGTCACCGGTCACCTCCGCAACAGCGGCCACCTCTTCCACCACCACATGTTCACGCACTCCTACCCGCACGACTGGCGCAGCAAGACGCCCGTCATCTTCCGCGCGACGGAGCAGTGGTTCATCGGCGTCGACCGCCCCACGAAGCGCGAGGACAAGTCTCTGCGTCGGCTCGGGCTCGACTTCGCTTCGAAGGACATCGGGTTCGTCCCCGAGTGGGGCCGCAACCGCCTCCGCGGCATGCTCGAGAGCCGGCCCGACTGGTGCATCTCGCGCCAGCGCGCCTGGGGCCTCCCCATCCCCGCGTTCTTCCAGCGCGAATCGGATGGTTCGATCACCACGCTGCTCACCCCGTCCAGCGTGCGCGCGGTCGCCAAGACCGTCCGCGAGAAGGGCTCCGACGTCTGGTTCCAGGCCTCCCCCACCGACATCCTCGCGCACTACAACCTCGCCTCCGACCCCGATGCCCCGAAGAACATCGATCTCTCGCGCCTCGAAAAGGCCTCCGACATCTTCGACGTCTGGTTCGAGTCCGGCTCCTCCTGGTGGTCGGTCATGGTCGAGCGCGACATCGGCTTCCCCGTCGATCTCTACCTCGAAGGCTCCGACCAGCACCGCGGCTGGTTCCAGTCCAGCCTCCTCTGCGGGCTCGGCGCCAAGGGCCGTCCCCCCTACCGCACCCTTCTCACTCACGGCTTCATCGTCGACCGCGACGGCCGAAAGATGAGCAAAAGCCTCGGCAACACCCTCAACGTCGAAGACCTCCTCAAGGAGTTCGGCGCCGACGTCTGCCGCTGGTGGGTCGCCAGCCTCGCGTACGAAAGCGACATCAAGGCCGACCTCGAGTTTTTCAAGACCGCGGGCGAGGCATACCGCAAGGTCCGCAACACGCTCCGCTTCATGCTCAGCAATCTCGCCGATCTGCCCGCGAACGACGCGGGCGGTTCACCCGCGCCGACGAGCATCGACGCATGGGCGCTCTCAGAGTTTGATCACCTCCACGAGCGCGTGCGGCGCGCGTACGGGGAGTACGACTTCCGCGAGGCCTCCCAAGCCATCTACGACTTCTGCAACGACACGCTCTCCTCCGTCTATCTCGCCGTGGTCAAGGACCGCCTCTACTGCGACCGGCCCGATTCCCCACGCCGCCGCCAATCCCAGCGCGCGCTCCGAACGATCACGCAAGGCCTCTGCAAACTCCTCGCCCCCGTCCTCCCCCACACCGCCGACGAGGCCTACCGCGCGCTCCTCGGCATCGCGAAGCAGGACGATCGCCCCGAGACCAGCGTCCACCTCGAAACCTTCGGCCAACCCACCGGCGTCCGTGCCGATAAGGCCTGGCCCCGCGCGCTCGACGCGCGCGACGCGGGCCTGCTCGCCCTCGAAGCCGAGCGCAAGCGCGAAGGTGGCGTCGAGAACCCCCTCGACGCGGGCGTCACGCTTCCCGACCCCGACCGAGCCCTCTCAACGTTCGACGCGCGCGACCTCGCCGATCTCCTCGGCGTCAGCCGCGTGAACGTCGATGCTTCCACCTCGAGCGCGACAGTCACCGATCTCCGCGCCGAGCCGCGCTGCGAACGCTCGTGGAAGCGCGACGGCACCGTCAAGGAGCGTTCGGACGGCGGGATGCTCAGCGACCGTGACGCCGAGGCAGTCGGGGTCAAGTAAACCCGCCCCGTGCAACTCACTCCATCGACGGTGAGCCGCGCCGTCTGCGCCGCGCTTCCGCGTGCAATACGCACACCTCATTCTCCAGCCTCGTCAGCGCCGCCTCCGCGCCCTCGCGCAGCAGGTCCTCGGCCTCGATCGGCTCCCCCACCACCGCCACGATCCGCGTCCCCCACACCCTGGGCAATCCGCGTTGTCTCGGCCACGCGTCGTACGCCCCCTCGATCCCGATCGGCACGATCGGGCAACGCACACGCTTCAAGAGCAACACCGCCCCGCGCTTGAACTCCCCGATACTCCCGTCTCGCGTGCGCGACCCCTCCGGAAACACCACGATCGGCGAGCCCTCATCCAGACACGCGAGCGCGGCCCGCACGGCGCCCAGATCCCCCTCCTTGTCACGCAGCGGGATCGCCCCCAGCGCGCGGATCAGCGGACCGAAGCACCGGTTTCGAAACAGCGACGCACGCGCGACAAACCGCACCGGCCGGCTCCGCACGCACAGCCCGACGATCGGCGGATCAAGATGCGACTGGTGATTCGCCACGAGCAGCACCGGCCCCTGACGCGGGATGCGCCCCACGTGGTGCGTCCGCAGCCGGAACGCGAGCAGCATCACGACCTGCACCACCCACCACGCAAACCAATAAAACCAACCGGGCTTCGCCGGAACCACGCTCGGCTCGCTCGAGGTTGTGACGGCCGTGCGCGACATCGGGGTGATCAGCCGATCGCTCCGTGCACGATGCGCACGATCTCGTCGATCACCTGCTCGCGCGACAACCCGCTCGTGTCCAGCCGGATCGCGTCGGGCGGACACCGCAGCGGCCCCACCTCACGCGTCGAATCCAGCCGATCGCGCTCCATCAGCTCGCGCTCGATCGACGCCGGGTCCGCCGCGCGCCCCGCGTCGCGCAGCTGCTTGGCGCGACGCTCGGCCCGCACGCGCGGGCTCGCATCCAGATAGATCTTCGCGCACGCATCCGGGAACACCACCGTCCCCTGATCCCGCCCTTCGCTCAGCAGCCTCGGATGCTCCTCCCCGATCCGCTGCTGCAGCCCGACCAGCACCCGACGCACCGCGGGCAGGCTCGACACCGCCGACACCGCAGCATCCACGTCCGCCGTGCGCAGCTCCTCCTTCATCTCCCGACCGTACGCCACCAGCACCGGCGGCTTCGCGTCCCAGTCGAACCGGATATGCGCCTCGGTGGCCAAGGCCGCCACAGCCGGCTCATCCAGCGGATCGATCTGCCGCGCCAACGCCAACGCCGTCACCGCCCGGTACATCGCCCCCGTGTCGAGGAACGCGAGCCCCATCCGCTCCGCGGCCAGCCGCGCGACGGACGACTTCCCGACCCCCGCGGGCCCGTCAATCGTGACGATGAGATGGGCGGGCAGGGCGACGGGCATGCTGGCTGACGGCGAGGTGAGAGGCGCCACGCCACAAGCCTACACGACCTTGCGCGCATTTCTCAAGGCTGGGCCGCGGTGTCGAGACACCGCTCGATCGCCTGACGAGTCAACCGAACCCCTTCCAGCGGGTCGCCCTTCCCCCGGTACTCGATCGCCAATGTCTGCTCAAAGCCCACGGCCTGCAGCGCGCTCACGCACGCCCCGAGGTCATACCCCTGATGCTCCCCCTTCTCGTCGAACCCCAGCGACGACGCGATCACCGCCTGCGCGTACGGCGCCGTGCGACGAAGCTGCTCCTCCGGTTCACCCGCCTTCGCGGCGCCCGCAAAGTCCGGCAGCGTCCCGATGCGGAACCCCCCCACCTTCTTGATGAGGTCCGTCAGACGCTCCGGGTCCGCCGTGAGCCCCGCGTGCGGCGCGATCAGCACGTTGATGTCGAGCCGGTCCGCACGCTCCAGGATCATCTTGAGCGCCACCGACGCGTTCTCGAACGCGTCCTCGTTGTCCGGCGCATCCACCGAAACCCCCACCGAGTTGCACCCCAGCATCTGCGCGACGCGCAGCACCCTCGTCATCCGCTCCACAGCGTCGTCCACACGATCATCCTCGGCCGCGAGCGGCTGCGCGTCCGATTCGATCAGCACCAGGCACGGGCACGCGGACTTGTCCGCAGCGTCCCGCAACGCCATCGCGTCCGCGGGCGAGATCCCCGTGAGCACGCTCGTGGGAATCACGAGCCCCCGGAGACCCAGCACATCGTGCGCGATCTCCGGCAACTGCACGAGCGACATGCCGCCCTTCTTGGCAGAGAGCAGGCGCGCGACGGATGCCACCGAGAGCGTCAGGATCATGTTCGTTTTCTGATAGGGGTGTGGACGGACTGAAGGGATGCCCGGTGGAAGTCATCGGGCGTGGATGGGCCCCGACGCGAGCAACAAGCCCATCCTACCCCACGAAAGAAAAGACGGCCGGGCCCGAGGGCTCCGACCGTCCGGAGGGGAGAAAGACGGTAATCGCGGCCTCAAGCGGAGGCCTGCGGGTGTTCGCCAATTGCACAGTATCCCCCCTGAGACGCGGCGCGACAAGCCCCCGCGCGCAAAGACACCACCGGAGCCTCGTTTTTGTGGCGTCGCCTGCGCGTTGCGGGGTCGGGCTGACCCGATAGCATGTGCCGCTCCCTCGAAGAGACAAGCGTCCTTCACCCGGAACACCCCCGGTTCCGGACGCATATACGCCCCCTCACAGCCCCCGGATGCACCCATGACCACCCCAGCCGATCGCCGCTACACCGAGTCGCACGAGTGGATCAAGGACGAGGGCGGGGGCCTCTACACCCTCGGCGTCACCCAGTTCGCCGTCAACGAACTCACCGACATCACCTACGTCCAGATGAAGAATTCAGGGACCAAGATCGCCGCTGGCGGAACCGTCGGAGAAATCGAGTCCGTCAAAGCCACCAGCGACATCTATTCCCCCCTCGGCGGCGAAATCATCGAGGTCAACAAGTCCCTCTCCGACGACCCCGGCCAGGTCAACAAAGACCCCTACGGCGCCGGATGGCTCGTCAAGATCCGCGCTTCCGACGCCGGCCCTCTCGCCGGCCTCATGGACGCCGCGGCGTACCAGAGCGCCCACGGCGCCTAACCCGCCACGCACGCCCCAAGGCGAGCGCGAAAGGACGACACCCGTGATCCGGTGCCGAGACGTGCACAAGGCGTACCGGCTCGCCGGCTCGCGCATCCCCGCGCTCCGAGGCATTGATCTCGCCATCGAATCCCACGGCTTCTACGCCATCATGGGCGCCTCCGGCTCCGGTAAGTCCACCCTCCTCCACCTCCTCGCCGCGCTCGACACACCCGACTCGGGCCAGATCGAGATCGCCGGCGAACGCATCGATTCCATGCGCGAACGCGAGCTCACCAGCTTCCGCAGGCGCGGCGTCGGCGTCGTCTTCCAACAGTTCAACCTCCTCCCCACCCTCACCGCGCGCCAGAACGTCGAGCTCCCCGCGCTCCTCGCAGGCGAGCCCGAATCCTGGGCGCGCACGCGCTCCGGCGAACTCCTCGAAGCCCTCGCGATCTCCCCGCGCGCCGACCACCGACCAGACGCCCTCTCCGGCGGAGAGCAGCAACGCGTCGCCATCGCCCGCGCCCTCCTCTTCTCTCCCCCTGTCCTCCTCGCCGACGAGCCCACCGGCGCCCTCGACTCGCGCACCAGCGCAACCCTCTGGGCCCTGCTCGCCTCTCTCGCGCGCGAACGTTCCATGACCGTCGTCATGGTCACCCACGAGCCCGCCGCAGCAGCGCAGTGCCAGCACGTCTTCGTCCTGGCCGACGGGCGGGTCTCCGGACAATTCGACACAGGAGGGCTCGATGCGGCTGGCGTGGCGACTCGCGCGGCAAGCATGGTCCGGGCGTAGCAGACGGCTCGCGCTCATCGCGCTCGCCTCCGCCCTCGCCACGACGCTCGTCGTCGCCGTCTCCTGCGCGCAAGCCTCCCTCATCGCGGGCATGAAACTCCGCGCCGAGAGCACGCTCGGTCGCGCGGACCTCCGCGTCAAAGCCATCGCGGGCGGCCCCTTCGACGCCTCCATCACGGAAACCATCGCCGCGCAACCCGATGTCGAGCTCGCCGTCCCGCGCGTCAAAGGCGTCATCGCCGTCGAGCACCCCGACACCGGCCGGCAGTTCGCAATGACCACCCTCGGCGTCGAGCCCGCGCTCGAGGCACAACTCGTCGCCTCCGCGCTGGGCGAAGGCCGAACCATCCGGTCCGACGGAGAGGTCCTCCTCGACGCCGACATCGCCGAGAACCTCGGCGCCAAGCTCGGCGACCGCCTCCGCAACATCGGCGCACGCCCCGATCCACCAGAGCTCCTCGTCGTCGGCATCAATCAGGAAACCACCGTCCGACTCCTCCGCAACCCCCAGGCCATCGCCACCGCCAACACCGTCCGCATCGCCACCGGCGAGACCGCGACTAACCAATACACCGTCGGTGAGATCCAGGTCGTCCTGCGCGAGAGCGCGCTCCGTGGCCGTCCGCGCGCCGAAGCCGTCGAAGCCATCGCCGCTTCCTGGCGCTCCTTCCTCCCCGACTCCGTCATCGCCGAGCCCACGCCCCGCGTCCTCGCAGGCGTCTCCTCCGCCATCCGCGCCAACGAATTCTTCTACGTCATCTTCTCCGTCCTCGCGTTCCTCGCGGCCTCCATCATCATCACCACCGGACTCACCACCTCCCTCCTCGAACGCGTCCGCGAACTCGCCATCCTCCGCTCCATCGGCGCCACACGCGCCGTCATCGTCACCGCGCAAGCCATCACCGGGCTCGCCGTCGGACTCCTCGGCGCCCTCCTCGGCCTCCCCCTCGGCGTCGTGCTCGCCGCGATCATCGCCATCCTCTTCCCCGACCGCCTACCCACCGGCCTCCACGTCAGCCCGCTCGGCCTCGCCTTGGCCGCGCTCGGCAGCGCGCTCGCCGGGCTCCTCGCCTCCGCCTGGCCCGCCATCCTCGCCGCACGCGTCACCCCGCTCGAAGGCCTCGCACGCCGCGCACGCCCAGCCTCACCGCGCACCATCACCCTCGCCGCAATCCTCGGCCTCTCAGCCCTCCTCTTCGACCGACTCGCCATCACCATCCCCCATGACGCGCAACTCGTCTTCCGACTCCACGCATTCCTCGGCATCCCCGCCCTCTTCCTCGGCATGTTCCTCCTCGGCGCCGCGATCAACGTCGTCGTCGCCGCGCTCCTCGGCCCGCTCATCGCCCGCCTCTTTCTCGTCCCCGCCCCCCTCCTCAAACGCTCCTCCCGCTCCGCCCCCTTCCGCAACGGATTCACCGCAGGCGCCCTCATGGTCGGCGTCGCTCTCCTCGTCGGCGTCTGGACCAACGGCGCCGCTGTGCTCCGCGACTGGCTCGATCAGATCAAGTTCCCCGACGCCTTCATCACCCATCCCCTCGGCATCACCAACGACGCCCGCGCACGCGTCGACGCACTCCCCTTCGTCGACGGAACCTGCGCCATCACCGTCCTCCCCATCGAGAGCACCGCCTTCGGCGTCACCGGCATCCGCAACCCGCCGATCAACTTCATCGCCTTCGAGCCCGACCCCTTCTTCCGCATGACCTCCCTCCACTGGGCCGCGGGCGACCCCGACTACGCCATGCGCCGACTGCGCGAGGGCGGCGCCGTCATCGTTGCGCGCGAATTCCTCGTCAACCGCGAGGGCTACGCCGTCGGGGACTCCTTCGACGTCACGCTCGGAGATCATTCCGCCTCCTTCGAGATTGTCGGCGCCGTCGATTCCCCCGGCCTCGACGTCGTCTCCTTCTACTTCAACATCGGACGCGACTACGCGGACAAAGCCGTCTCCTCCGTCTTCTGCACCCGGGCCGACCTCGAACGCGTCTTCTCCGTCACCCACACACACCTCCTCCAGGTCGGCCTCACCGGCGACATGTCCGACGAAGAGGTCGTCGCCGACATCAAAAAAGCACTCGGCACGGGCGCCTACCTCGTCGGCTCCGGACGCCAGATCCTCAACTCCGTGCGCGAGGTCGGCCTGGGCATGATGAAGATCGCCACGCTCATCGCCATCGGCGCCATGGCCGTCGCCACGCTCGCCGCGCTCAACGTCATCGTCGCCGGCGTCGACGCCCGCCGGCACGAGTTCGGCGTCATCCGCGCCGTGGGCGGCTCTCCATACGTCCTCGCACGACTCATCCTCGCAGAGACCGCCATCCTCGCGCTCACCGCCGCGCTCATGGGCGTCGCGCTCGGCCTGCAGGCCGCGTTCGCAGGCCAACGCCTCCAGGCCCTCCTCGCGGGCATCCAACTCCCCTTCAAACCCCCGCCCGTCCCCATCCTTCTCGGCTGCCTCGCGCTCCTCGCGGTTGCGCTCCTCACCGTCGCGCCCCTCGCGCTCCGCCTCGCGCGCCAACGCCCCGTCGCGCTCCTCTCCGGCGTCCGGGGCTGAGCGCGCCGCCCCCCTACCATCACCCCACGATGGCCTTCCACGACCGACAATTCGAGGTCGTCTCCGACATGACGCCCATGGGCGATCAGCCCGCGGCGATCGACGCCCTCGCGCGCAAGATCAACGACGGCGACCGCGCCGCGGTCCTGCTCGGCGCCACCGGCACCGGCAAGACCTTCACCATGGCGCACGTCATCGCGCGCACCCAGCGACCCACCCTCATCCTCTCCCACAACAAAACCCTCGCCGCCCAGCTCTACGAGGAGATGCGCGACCTCTTCCCCAACAACGCCGTCTCCTATTTCGTCTCCTACTACGACTACTACCAGCCCGAGGCCTACATCCCCCAGCGCGACATCTACATCGAGAAAGACTCCTCCCGCAACGACGACCTCGACCGCCTCCGCCTCGCCGCGACCAGCAACCTCCTCTCCCGACCCGACACCATCGTCGTCGCCTCCGTCTCCTGCATCTTCGGCCTGGGCTCGCCCGACCTCTACTCCGACAAGGTCCTCGGCGTGCAGGTCGGCCAGACCCTCGTGCGCCGCGACTTCCTCCTCAGCCTCGCCGACATGCAGTACAAACGCGACGAGATCGAGTTCAAGCGCGGCTCCTACCGCGTCAAGGGCGACGTCATCGAGGTCTTCCCCGCCTACGAGCAGTTCGCCGTGCGCTTCGAGATGTTCGGCGACGACGTCGAGGCCATCGAACTCATCAACCCTCTCACCGGCGAAGTGCTCGCCTCCGAGGAACGCTTCTTCCTCTTCCCGGCCGTGCACTACGTCACCCCCGAAGCCACCATGGCCTCCGCCCTCGCGGGCATCCGCGCCGAGCTCGACGCCCGCGTCCTCCAGCTCCGCTCCGAAGGCAAGCTCCTCGAAGCACAGCGCCTCATCGCGCGCACCAAGTACGACCTCGAACTCCTCGCGGAAGTCGGCACCTGCCCCGGCGTCGAGAACTACTCCCGCTGGTTCGACGGCCGGCAGCCCGGCGAGAAGCCGTTCACCCTGATGGACTACTTCGAGCGCAACCCCGGCGCCAAGGCCCATCGCGAAGCCGCTTCGCACAATGGCTCGCGCAACGGAACCGCGAACGCGAACGGCGGCTGGCTCCTCATCATCGACGAGTCCCACGTCACCATCCCCCAGGTCCGCGCCATGTTCAACGGCGATCGGCATCGCAAGCAGACCCTCGTCGAGCACGGCTTCCGTCTCCCCTCCGCCCTCGACAACCGCCCCCTCCGCTTCGAAGAGTTCGAGGCCGTCGTCCCACAGGTCCTCTACGTCAGCGCCACCCCCGCTCCCTACGAACTCGAGAAGACCCACGGGGAGGTCGTCGAGCAGATCATCCGCCCCACCGGGCTCATCGACCCCGAGATCGTCATCCTCCCCGCCACCGGCCAGGTCCCCGACCTCCTCGAGAAGTGCAAGGCCCGTGCCGAGAAGGGCGAACGCGTCCTCGTCACCGCGCTCACCAAGCGTCTCTGCGAGCAGCTCGCCTCGTATCTCGACGACGCCGGCCTGCGCGTCCGCTACCTCCACTCCGACATCGAAACGCTCGACCGCGTCGCCATCCTGCGCGACCTGCGCCTCGGCGAATTCGACGTCCTCGTCGGCGTCAACCTCCTGCGCGAAGGCCTCGACCTCCCCGAAGTCTCCCTCGTCTGCATCCTCGACGCCGACAAGCAGGGCTTTCTTCGAAGCCCCACGAGCCTCGTGCAGCAGATCGGTCGCGCGGCACGCCACCTCTCCGGCACGGCCGTGCTCTACGCCGACCAGGTCACGCCCTCCATGCAGGCTGCGATCGACGAGACCGAACGCCGGCGCGCCAAGCAGCTCGAATACAACCGAACCCACGACGTCACGCCGAAGCAGATCACCAAGGCGATCCGTCGCGGCATCGAGATGGAGCTCCGCGCCCGCAAGACCGCGCGCGACGCCGTGAAGAAGAGCGAGGACGCCTACGACCGCGACGAGCTCCTCACCGAGCTCGAAGGCGAGATGTTCCAGGCCGCGGAGAACCTCGAGTTCGAGAAGGCCGCGCTGCTGCGGGACAAGATCGCCGTGGTGAAGAAGCTCGCGCCTGAGGATCCCACCGGCGGCGCCGACCCTGACGCCGAGAACGGGCCGACAAAGATCCGGCTCTCCGACGTGGATCGCGAGATGTTCGGCGAGGACGGCGCCAAGGCAGTGCCGGGCAAGCCGGGGACCAAGGCGAGGAAGCGGAAACGCCATCCCGGTAAGCCCAAATCGGGCTGAGCACATCCCACTCGATTGCTGAATCCACACCCGTCCAAACCGCGAACGTCCCGCGGAGGCGCCCTATCATGGGCCCGACTCGATCCGCGAACCTTCCCACCCGGGGGTGAGAGATGATCAACCCCGTGACCCAAGACGCCGCCACGGTGACCACCCCACTCCCCGAGCCCAAGACCACCGCCCCGCGCCGCGACCCCGACGCCGCCAAGCGCCTCATCCGCGTCCGCGGCGCCCGCGAGCACAACCTCCGCTCCATCGACGTCGATCTCCCGCGCGACCGGCTCGTCGTCATCACCGGCCTCTCCGGGTCGGGCAAGTCCAGCCTCGCCTTCGACACCATCTTCGCCGAGGGGCAGCGCAAATACATGGAGTCGCTCTCCGCGTACGCGCGACAGTTCCTCGACCGGATGCAGAAGCCCGACGTCGACGACATCGAGGGCCTCCCTCCCACCATCGCCATCGAGCAGCGATCCTCCGGACACAACCCGCGCTCCACCGTCGCCACCTCCACCGAGATCTACGACTACCTGCGCCTCCTCTTCGCCCGCGCCGGCCACCCGCGCTGCTGGGCTCCCACCAAGACCAAGAAAGACGGCACCGTCCTCGAACGCTGCGGCCTGCCCATCTCCAGCACCTCACCCTCCCAGATCGTCGACTCCCTCTTCTCCCCCACCTCACCCATCGCCGAAAACGCCCGTCTCATGGTCCTCGCGCCCATCATCCGCGCGAAGAAGGGCTTTCACCGCGAAGTCCTCGAAGACCTGCAGCGCCAGGGCTTCGTCCGTGCGCGCGTCAACGGCGCCGTCATCGACCTGCGCGAAACGCTCCAGAAGGAAGGCGAGAACCCGCTCGACCTGGGCCGCTACGAGAAGCACACCATCGAGGCCGTGGTCGACCGCATCGTCCTCAAGCCCGACGCGCGCCAGCGCCTCGCCGAGAGCATCGAGACCGCGCTCAAATCCGGCGAGGGCGTCGTCATCCTCTCCGTGGAGAACGACACGAAGGGCTGGCAGGACAACGTCTTCTCCGAAAAGCACTCCTGCTCCGCGCACCCCGAGTGCGCGCTCGAAGAACTCGAGCCGCGCCTCTTCTCCTTCAACTCCCCCTTCGGCGCCTGCCCCGACTGCGGCGGCATCGGCACTCGAATGGAGTTCGACGAAGCCCTCTGCGTGCCCGACCTCAACGTCTCGCTCAGCGACGGCGCCGTGGCCGCGTGGTGGAAAGCCGGGCCCATGCGCCCCTGGTTCTCACGTAAGCTCAAACGCTTCTGCCAGGACTTCGGCCTCTCCTTCACCAAGCCCCTCAACGAATGGAAGAAGGAAGACGTCTCGCTCCTCCTCCACGGCCCATCCAAGTCCGGCGGCAAATCCCCCGCCCGCGCACGCAAAAAGCCCTGGCAGGGCGTCCTCCCCTCCCTGCAGGAATGGTGGGGCAAGACCGACAGCCAGTACGTCAAAGAGTGGCTCAGCCAGTTCATGACCGATGCGCCCTGCCTCACCTGCCGAGGCGACCGCCTCCGCATCGAGGCCCTCTCCGTCTTCCTGCGCACCAAGAAAACGAAGGACGGCCAGCTCCCCGCCGACGTCGTCTCCCACCGCGCCGAGCATGGCCTTTCCTCAGATCCTCACGACCTCACCATCGCCGATCTCACCCGCCTCACCATCCGCGACGCCCTCCGCATCGCCGACACCCTCCAGCTCTCCGAAGAAGCCCAGGCCATCGCCGCGCCAATCTTCCGCGAGATCCGCAACCGTCTCGGCTTCATGGGCTCCGTCGGCCTCGACTACCTCTCCCTCGACCGCAAGACCGCCACCCTCTCCGGCGGCGAAGCCCAACGCATCCGTCTCGCCACGCAGGTCGGCTCCGGCCTTGTCGGCGCCTGCTACGTCCTCGACGAGCCCACCATCGGCCTCCACCAGCGCGACAACGACCGTCTCATCCGCACACTCCGCCACCTCACCGACATCGGAAACTCCGTCATCGTCGTCGAGCACGACGAGGACATGATCCGCTCCGCCGATCACATCCTCGACATCGGCCCCGGCCCCGGCGTCCACGGCGGGCGCGTCTGCGCCGAAGGCAACCTCGCCGACATCTGCGCCTCCGACTCCCTCACCGGCCAGTACCTCTCAGGTCGACGCTCCATCGAGATCCCCGACAAGCGCCGCGAACTCTCCGAGAAGAACGCCATCACCATCAAGGGCGCAAAGCACAACAACCTCCAGTCCATCGACGTCTCCTTCCCCCTCGGCGGCATCGTCTGCGTCACCGGCGTCTCCGGCTCGGGCAAGTCCACCCTCGTCAACGACATCCTCCTCGCGGCCGTGAAGCAGAAGGTCTCCGGCGCGCGCATCAAGCCCGGCGCCCACGAGCGCGTCAACGGCGCCCACAAGATCGACCGCATCGTCGAGGTCGACCAGACACCCATCGGCCGCACCCCGCGCTCCAACCCCGCCACCTACACCGGCATCTTCGACGACATCCGCAACGTCTTCGCCCAGACCAAGGAAGCCCGCATCCGCGCCTACAAGCCCGGACGATTCTCCTTCAACGTCAAGGGCGGACGCTGCGAGGCCTGCCAGGGCCACGGCCTCAAGAAGATCGAGATGCACTTCCTCCCCGACGTCTTCGTCCCCTGCGAGGTCTGCAAGGGCGCACGCTACAACCGCGAAACCCTCGAAGTCCGCTACCGCGCACGCTCCATCGCCGACGTCCTCAACCTCACCGTCGAAGACGCCCTCGAGTTCTTCGAGAACCACCCCAAGATCGTCCGCTACCTCCAGTGCCTCACCGACGTCGGCCTCGGCTACATCCGGCTCGGCCAGCCCTCCACCACCCTCTCCGGCGGCGAAGCACAACGCATCAAGCTCGCCTCCGAACTCGGCGCCGGCGCCACCGAACGCGCCCTCTACATCCTCGACGAGCCAACCACCGGCCTCCACTTCGAGGACGTCCGCCGCCTCTGCATGGTCTTCGACCGCCTCGCCGACTCCGGCGCCACACTCGTCGTCATCGAGCACAACCTCGACGTCATCAAGCGCGCCGACTGGATCATCGACCTCGGCCCCGAAGGCGGCGACCGCGGCGGCAAACTCATCGCCTCCGGCCCCCCCGAAGCCGTCGCAAAGACCAAAGGCTCCTTCACCGGCGACTACCTCGCGCCCATCCTCCGCGCGCGCGACTGATCTCCCCTACCCTCTCGCGCGATGACCGCCCCAGCCACCGCACCAGCAGACGCCATCACCTCCGCACGCGATCGCCTCGCCAACGCGCCCAAAGGCGCCAACCTCATGACCGGCATCGCCGTCCTCGTCGCCGTCGACCTCGTCATCGTCCTCGCGCTCCTCACGGCCACCGCGCCCCAGGCCATCCCCGTCGCCCTCCCCATCATCATCGCCGCCCCCCTCACCGCCTTCTTCCTCATCAACCTCATCTTCTGGCGACCCATCGCGCGCCGATTCCCCCCACAACCGCAATCCCCCGACGCCGTCGTCAAGCCCTGCCAGTCCTTCGCCCTCTCCCCCTTCCGACGCATGAACAACTGCGTCCATATCGCGGCCGACGACGCGCACCTCCACCTCATCCCCTTCGCGCCCCTGCGCTGGACCGGCGCACGCGTCATCAGCGTCCCCTGGTCCGCCATGCGCCTCCGCAGCGACAAGCCCCGCATGGGCTTCCTCACCGCCGACGTCGGCACGCTCCGCATGTCCGGCCCCGAATGGTGCATGCGACTCGCGCCCGCGCCGACCGACAATGCACCGCACGCCTGACGACCAATCACTCAGCTCACAATCGCTCCCACCCCAATCTCCGTGTCCGGCCGCAACAAAATCACGTTCCGCTGCGCGCCCGGGTCGTTCGTCTTCGGCGCATCGCTCGCCGCGAGAAGCATCCCCCTCGACTCCTCCCCACGGATCACCCTGGGCGCCAGGTTCGCCACGATCACGATCTGCCGGCCCACCAGACCCTCCGGCTGATAATGACCCTTGATCCCCGCGCAGATCTGCCGAGGCGTCCCCGACCCGTCATCCAGCTCCAGCTTGAGCAGCTTGTCCGCGTTCGAGTGCGCCTCCGCCTTCACAATCCGCGCCACCCGGAGGTCCACCTTCGCAAATTCCTCGAACGTGATCGTCGGCTTCGCCTCAGGCCACGACCCGGGCGCCGCCCCTCCCGACGACCCCGCACCTCCCACATTCCCGGCCCCCGCGCCCGCTCCCGTCGATCCCACGCTCGTCTCCGACATCGCTGGTCCTCGTAACACTCGCCCCTACAACCGACGCGCGCCGCCTACCCCGGCCACACGCTCGCCCGAGTGTACTCCCCTCCCCCATACGCTGGAGATCGCAACGCCCCTACGCCGATGACTCATGCTCCGAGGGGCTCATCACAACGCCGAACCGTACGTGAATAATCACCCCATGACCCGATCAACCCTCGCCGTCGCAATCGCCTCCCTCTCCTGCCTCACCACCCTCTCCCCAGCGCAACCCCTCAACCAGACCGTCCGCTCCCTTATCACCAGCCAGAAGGTCGGTGAGGCCAAAATCTCCGTCGCCATCATCGAGGCCGACTCCGGCCGCACACTCGCCGCCATCAACGCCGACGCGCCCATGATCCCCGCGTCCAACATGAAGGTCCTCACCTCCGCGGCCGCGCTCGCCGTCCTCGGCCCCGACTTCGTCTTCTCCACCGAGCTTGCCATCGACGGACCCCGACTCGTCATCCGAGGCGCGGGCGACCCCGCCCTCGCAGACCCCGTCCTCCTCCGGGAAATGAAGTCCTCCGTCGAGGAAGTCCTCACCTCCTGGGTCAACGCCGTCAAGGCCTCCAACCCCGGCTCCCTCACCGAGATCGTCATCGACGACCGCATCTTCGACCGCGAATACGTCCACCCCTCCTGGCCGCGCGAACAGCTCAACCGCTGGTACTGCGCCGAAGTCTCGGGCCTCACCTTCCATACCAACACCATCGCGATCTACCCCCGCCCCACCTCCCCGGAGTCCGCCCCCGCCCTCTCCATCGAGCCCCGCGCCGACTGGCTCAACATCCAGAACCGCGCCGTCACCAAGAACTCCGGACAGAACACCACCTGGGCCGCGCGCCCCGACGACTCCAACCGCATCACCGTCTACGGCAACGTCCGCTGGGCGCCCCAGGAGCCCGTCGAGGTCACCATCCACGAGCCCCAGCTCTTCCTCGGCCGCCTCCTGAGCGACCGGCTCGCCAAAGCAGGCCTACCCGCCCTCCCCGTCCGCCTCGCCGAGGACCGCGACGCCGCAGGCGCCGGGCGAGTTGTCGCCGTCGTGCGCACGCCCATCGACATCGTCATGCGCCGCTGCAACGTCAACTCCCACAATCTCTACGCCGAAGCCCTCATCAAGCGCGTCGGCCGCCAGGTCACCGGCCAGCCCGGCTCCTGGCAGAACGGCGCCGCGGTGCTCCGCATGCTCGTCCAGGAGCGGCTGGGCCCCGCCGACGCCGCCACCCTCGCCGTGGCCGACGGCTCGGGCATGTCCCGCGACAACCGTGTCACGGCCAATCTCCTGACCCGCTGGCTCTCCTCCGTCGCCTCCGATCCCAAGATCGGACCCGCCTTCCTCGAATCACTACCCGTTGCAGCCAAGGACGGCTCTCTCAAGCGCCGCTTCGACGGCAAGCCCTTCTCCCTCGACGTCCGCGCCAAGACCGGCTACATCCGTTCCGTCGCCTCCCTCTCAGGCTTCGTCTCCGAAGCCACCGAGAACGCCGACCCCGCGTCCCAGCCGCGTCGGCTCGTCTTCTCCATCATCGTCAACGACTTCGGCAAGGTCCCCCTCTCCAGCATCCGCAAGTTCCAGGACGAGGTCGTCCGCGCCGCCCACCAGCGACTCGAGAAAACCCTCGAAGACGGCTCCGCCATGGGCGGCTGATCTCGCCCGCGCCACGACACGCCGCCCGCGTTCCGCGACAACCGCGCACAACAAAAACGCCCCGCGATCGCTCGCGAGGCGCTGGTAACTGCACATGAATCCGTCGAGATGATCAGCGGTGACGGCGACGGGGGGCGAGGAACATCGCCGCGATCCCGGCCAGAGCCGCGGAGCCCGGCGTCGGAACCTCAGCGTTTCCCACGAACGCCGCGTTCGCCGTGAAGCTCGGGATGTACCCGTCCGGCGTCAGCACCAGCGGGAGCGGGCTCAGGCTCGACAGCGAGAACGACGCGTCGAACTGCGGAACGATCGCCCCGAAGCCGTTCAGATTCAGCTGCGGCAGCATCGCGGCGCCGGCCGTCATGACCAGCGAGCCGTTGCTGCTCGTCGCCACGATCGAGCCCGTCGACAGGAACGTCAGCACCGCGCCCGTCGTGATCGAACCGGACAGCAGCGTCATCCCGCTGCCCATGTCCGTGAACACGAACGTGCCCGACACCGGAGCCTGCAGGAACGCGCCTGCCGCGCTCGCCGTGCCCACCGTCAGGTTCATCGCAAGAGTCGTCGCGTACGTCTGCACGCCGATCCCCTCCTGCGTCCCGTCCACCTCAAGGAACACGGCGTTGCCGCTCGTGTACGTGATCGTCCCCGGGTTGCCCCCGGAGCCCTGCGTGTACGTCACCTCACGGGGCGTGCCCGGGTCCTGGAACGTGAAAAACACCGAAGCATTCGATGCTCCACCCGCCAAAAGACCAGCGGACGCGGCCAGCGCAGCGCAAACAGTTCTCATCGTCTCGACTCCTCCGCGTGCCCGGCGTGTGCAGCGCCGAATCCGCGTTCTCCCTATGCGCAACCGGCGAACGACCGCCGCCGACTGCTCGATCTCGAAAAGGTCATACTCAAGCCCTGTGCGGGGGCTCCACGTATGCTACCACACGGAATCGGTGGAGCAACACCCCTTCCTCACTTCTCTGACCCTCTTTTTGTGTTCTGAACGCCCCGGACGCCCCACCAGACGCACTTTTTTCGCCCGCTCAACCCCGAGAGGCAATCTGGGAAAGCTCCCCGCCCAGCCTCCCCGACACCGACAACCCGCCGCTCTCCTCCACCCGCACCGACGCCATCCGACCCACCAGCCCCGACGCCTCGCTCCGCTCCGCCTCGAAGTGCACGATCACGTCCCCGTCCGTCCGACCCGCGTACTGCGCCACGTCCGCCCCGCCCTGCGCCGCCTCGCTCCCCTTCACCGTCAGCCCGACCAGCCCGCCGCGCGCCGCCTTTTTCTGCTTCTCGCTCTCCCCCTCCACCAGCACGCGCACCTCGCGCCCCACGTACTCCGAGAGCACCTCGCGCGACATCCGCGCCTGCACCTCCAGCATCTCGTTGTTCCGACGACGCTTCACATCCTCCGGCACGTCGTCCGGCAGCCGGCCGTACGCCGTCGTGCCCGGCCTGGGTGAGTACTTGAAGATGTACGCGTTCTTGTACCTCGCGCGCTCGATCAAGCGCAGCGAAGCCTGGTGGTCCTCCTCCGTCTCGCCGCAGAACCCCACGATCATGTCCCCCGCCACCGTGAGCGGACGACCGATCTCCGGCTGGTGCAGGTGCGCGCGGGCCCGATCGAGAAACTCGAGATACTCCGCCACGCTGTACCCGCGGTTCATCGTCTGCAGCATCCGGTCCGACCCGCTCTGCGCAGGGACGTGCAGATACCGGCAGATCCGCGGGTGATCCCGGATCACCTCCAGCACGTCATCCCCGAAATCCCGCGGGTAGCTCGTGACGAACCGGATGCGCTCGAGCCCCGGCGCCTCCTCATGGATGCGCTCCAGCAGCCCCGCGAACGTCGTCACCCGATCCCCAGCGAACGGATCGCGCCGGTGCCCGCCGGCGTAGCTGCGCCCCTTCTGCGGCTGCGCCACGCCGTTCACCGTCACCGTCGCGCCGTGCTCGTACCGATAGTGATTCACCGTCTGCCCGAGCAGCGTGACCTCGATCACGCCCGCGTCCGCCAGACGCTTGCACTCGTCCACGATGTGGTCCGGGGGTCGGTGCACCTCGGCGCCGCGCGTGTGCGGCACCACGCAGTACGTGCAGAACTTGTTGCACCCGCGCGTGATCCGCACGTACGCCGTGCCGTTGTGATCCGTGGCCGACACCGTGCGCGAGAGATCGAGGAACTCGAGCCGGTCCTCGGCAGCGGCCAGCGTCCCCGAGCGGCGCGACGCGCCCCCCTGCAGCGCGACCTGTCGCGCCGACCGGCCCGCCGCGCGCTCGCTCTCGCCGTCGAGCATCGAGGCGCGCGTCCGCACCGCGTTGTCCAGCAGCCCGGGCAGCTTGTCCAGCTCCGCGGGCCCGCACAGCACGTCCACCACCGGCGAGCGCTTGATCAGGTCCTCCCCGTCCCGCTCCGCCATGCACCCCAGCACCCCCACCACCATCCCCGGGTCGCGCTCCTTGCGCTCGCGCATCTCACCCAGGCGCGAACGCACCTTGTGCTCGGCGTGATCCCGCACCGAGCAGGTGTTGTAGAGCACCACGTCCGCCTCGTCCGGGCTCCCGACAAAGCGATACCCCAGCGCGCGGAGTTGCCCGGAAACAAGCTCGCTGTCGAGCTCGTTCATCTGGCAGCCGAAGGTCTCGAGATAGACGCGCCGCTCGCTCATGGGAGGGTCCAGTGTAGCCCGCGCCGGGGTCGCGCAGACCATGAAAAAGGGCGCCCGGATGGTCCGGGCGCCCT
The DNA here is from genome assembly GCA_050174775.1 of Phycisphaerales bacterium. Classification (GTDB taxonomy): domain Bacteria; phylum Planctomycetota; class Phycisphaerae; order Phycisphaerales; family UBA1924; genus CAYPGJ01. The sequence continues at coordinate 156,249 of JBFXJP010000002.1, read as the reverse complement.
GTGGTTTCTGTCGTCACGCGGGCCGCGTCAGCACGCGGACACGCGGTCCGATCGAGTTAGTTGCTGGAGACGCCGCCCCAGCCGTTGTTGTCGCTGTCGAACGCCGCGAGCGTCTCGAGGTTCTGCACGACCTCGCTCTGACCGATGCCCACGGGCCACTGGCGGAAGTACGCGTTCGAGCGGATCGCAGCGGGATTGCTGCTGGTGACGCCCTGCGTCTCGTAGGTCTCGTCCGCGAAGAGGTTGTCCGCGACCTGGTACGACTGGCCGCCGGCGGACGGCGTGTAGGAGATGCGCAGCGTCGTGGGCTGGGGAGAGGTCTCGAAAGAGACGTGGTTGTCCATCCACACGAGGTTGCCTTCCCACGTCTTCTTGCCGCCGTGGATCAGCAGCGTGGCCGAGCCGATGCCCGAGCCTGGGGGCGAGTTGGCGAGCTGGTAGAGGGCGTTGGCGTTGCCGAGCGCGTCGGCGGGCACCTGGTACGTCGGGCCGCGGTTCACGATGACCGGCGTGCTGGCGTCCGTCGTGTTGCTCCAGTAGGCCGCGCTGTCACGCGCGCCCCAGAGGGGCTGGAACGCGTAGGAGTTGTTGCCGACCGAGACCTGCAGGGCGATCGGGTTGTCCGGCGAGTTCGGGCCCGTGGCCGGGCCGGCGTTCATCGGCGGGATGTACCTGTCGCGGTTGGAGTAGGCGCCGACGAAGCCCGGATCCCACAGCGCCTGCTTGGGGTCCTGCGCCTGCGTCACCGCCTGGAACTGGAAGTCCTTGTCCGGACGGATGCCGCCGTCCGCCTCGGCCGGGTTCACCGTCTGCTCGGGAGAGACGTAGCCGTTGTAGATCAGGATCGAGAGCACCGCGCCGGTGCGGTCGTACTGCTTCTGCTTGGCCTGCAGCTGGCCGGACTGCGTGATCTGGCCCGCCGTGCCGCCGCCCGTCTCCGTGTAGTTCAGCTTGTCCAGCGCGCTGGGAATCGGGTAGAGGTCGCGATTGTTCTGCGAGAACGTGATCAGGCCGCGCTGCACTTCGCGGAGCTGCGCGCCGTCCTTCACCTGCGCGGCCGCCTTACGGGCCGTGCTCAGCGCCGGAAGCAGGATGCCGATCAGGAGGCCGATGATCGACACGACCACCAGCAGCTCAATCAGCGTGAACCCGCTCTTCCGGGCAACCTTACGTCCTTCCATCTGAATCTCCTTCCCCGGCCCGCTCAAGGGGCCGGTTCGCCGTGCTCGTCTTTGAGCCGGCATGCCCTGAAAACCACGCGTTCACGCGCCGCGCGAACACTCGCGCGGGAAGCGACAACCGACGGACACGCCGCGCGGAAAGACACACCCTCCGCGCCATCTCGCCGGTCCTCAACTTGTCGGTGCGTGGGACGAACCTGCCGGTCCATCAGGGTGGCGATCATCTCGCCTATCAGTGCATGGCTTGGTCATCATCCGGCGACCAGCCCGCCCTCGCGCACCACTGCCGTACGTCAGTCTCCAACGGTACGAAACCCGATACGATTGTCAATCGGTCTCGGTTCCGGTCACTCTGGGAGGTTCATATGCAAACACCAACCGAACGGCTCGGCGCGATGGGGATCACGCTGCCCAACCCCCCCACTCCGGTCGCGGCGTATGTCCCCTGGGTGCGCACGGGGAACCTGGTGTTCGTGTCGGGGCAGATCCCGCTTCGGGAGGGGTCGCTTCTGGCCACCGGGATCGTGGGGTCGGAAGTGGATATGGAGCAGGCGCTTGCGTGCGCGAGGCAGTGCGCGATCAATGCGATGGCGGTGGTCGGGCAGGCGGTGGGGTCGATCGACCAGGTGCGTCGGGTGGTGAAGGTCGGGGTGTTCGTGGCGTGCGCACCGGGGTTCCGGCAGCAGCCCAAGGTGGCGAACGGGGCGAGTGAGTTGTTCCAGCAGGTGTTCGGGGAGGCGGGGCGGCATGCGCGGGCGGCCGTGGGGTGCAGCGACCTGCCGCTGGGGGCGCCGGTGGAGGTGGAAGCGGTGTTCGAGGTGGCGTGAATGGCGCGCGTGACGCACGTGCACGAGACGGTTCTGTACGCGCGCGACCTGGACGCGATGCGTCGTTTTTATCGGGAAATCGTGGGTCTTTTGCAGGTGTCGGACGCGCGGCCGAGGGGCATGGCGTTCCGTGTGGACGAGCGAAGCGTGGTGCTGGTGTTTGATGCGGGGCTGACGAGGGAGGCGCATCGGGACGTGCCGAGCCATGGGATGGAGGGGGAGGGGCACGTGGCCTTTGGGGTCGAAGGGGGGCTGGAGGAGTGGAGGAAGCGGCTGGAGGGGGCGGGACTCAGAATTGAGCGGGAGATGACGTGGCCGACGGGGGCGAGATCGGTGTATGTGCGTGATCCGGCGGGGAATTCGGTGGAGTTCGTGGAGGGGGACGTGTGGGCTCGCGAACCTCTGAAATGAGGCGAAACACGATTCCCCAACAAATGGCCGAGAGGGTGTAGTTCCGGGGTTTGTGCGCTGAATCGACGTGATATCGGGGAAATGGGGAGGGGCGTGGATTTGCGCACAGGTGTGGATCGGGGAGGGTGGATTTGATAGGCTTCTGTTCGGACTCTTTGCCTGAACGGATGGCCCGCCATGCTGCGCGTGTTCTTTGTGGATCTGAATTCGTACTTCGCTTCGGTGGAGCAGCAGTTGCGGCCGGAGTTGCGGGGGAAGCCGGTGGCGGTGGTGGCCGTGGAGACGGACTCGACGTGTTGTCTGGCGGCGAGCTACGAGGCGAAGGCGCACGGGGTGAAGACAGGGACGGGTGTTGGCGAGGCGCGGCGGATGTGTCCGGGGCTGGTGGTGGTGAAGTCGAGGCCGAGCGAGTACGTGCGGTTTCATCACAAGGTGCTGGAGGCGGCGGACACGTGTCTGCCGGTGGAGGGTGTGCATTCGATCGATGAGTTCTCGTGTCGGCTGCTGGGGAGGGAGCGCGAGCCGGAGCGGGCGGAGGAGATCGCGCAGCGGATGAAGCGGGCGATCCGGGAGCGGGTGGGTGAATACATCCGGTGCTCGATCGGGATCGCGCCGAACAAGTACCTGGCGAAGATCGGGACGGACATGCAGAAGCCGGACGGGCTGGTGATTCTGCGGCAGGAGGAGTTGCCGCAGCGGTTGTTCTCGTTGTCGCTGCGCGATCTGCCGGGGGTGGGGAAGCGGATGGAGATTCAGCTGCACTCGCGCGGGATCACGAGTGTTGAGCAGTTGTGCACGATGTCTCGGCAGGCGGCGCGGACGGGGTGGGGGAACGTGTGGGGGGAGGCGATCTGGAGGTGGCTGCGCGGTGAGGAGCATCCGGAGCCTGCGCGGCCGGTGCGTTCGATCGGGCATCAGCACGTGCTGCCGCCGGCGCTGCGGAATGATGCGGATGCGCGGGGTGTGGCGGTGCGGCTGTTGCATAAGGCCGCGGTGCGGGCGAGGCGCGGGGGCTATTGGGCGACGCGGATGACGGTGTGGGTGCGGGAGATGGGTGATGAGGGCGGGTGGTCGCGCGGGGGATGGTCGGGGAGCGTGCGATTTCCGGAGTGCAATGACACGCTGACGTTGATGGAGATGTTGGGGAAGGTGTGGGCTGAGGCGCCGAGGAGGGGGACGCCGGTGGCCGTGGGTGTGACGCTGGAGGAGGTGGTGTCGAAGGGGAGCGCGACGGTGGCGTTGTTTGAGGAGGCGGCGAAGCGGGAGCGGTTATCGCGGGCGATGGACACGGCGAACCAGCGGCACGGGAGGAACAGCGTGCATCTGGGGTCGATGGAGAGCGAGCGTCACACGGCGCCGACGGGGATCGCGTTCAGCACGATTCCGGATTTGAGCATTGCGGACATGGCGGATGATGAAGATCGGCACAAGGTGATTGCGCCGAGCGGGGGCGGGAAGGTGAAGAGGAAGAAGAAGGTGGGGAGGTGGGGGTAGGAAAAGTGATAAGTGAAGAGCGGAAATAAAAACAAAGGGCACGAGGGATTAGGCACTCGGGAAGGCGGAAAGGCAGAGGCAGAGGGGGAGAGGAGAAGGAGAGGGGGTAGACGCTCCTTTCCAGTCGCGTCTCGCTATGCACGCGAAGACGCGGAACGGGCTCCGGATTGACGAGGCTGGGTGCGCGGACGGTGAGGCAAAGAGAAGGAGAGAAGAACGAGGCATGGAGCCATATCACCCTGCGGATGCCTGGGATCATGTTGGAGGAGCGGAGGGTTGGCGGAGCGATCTCCTTCTTCCTCCCCAGCCGAGGCATAACGCGCCCAGCGTCACGCAGACACCCGGCGCTGGGATGACGAGCGAGGCGAGACGTATGCCGCCGCCGGCGAACACAGGGCTTCCTTGCTGGAAGCCCCCGATGCGGTCGACGGTGGCGGGATTGAAGAGCGATATCGAGGCCGTGCCGCCGCGGAGGCGCAGCTGCGGCGTGGCGGGGTTTTTCCAATCCTCCAACCATTCGCTCGCGCCGCCGGAGCCGTCGAGCAGGCCCCACGGGCTCATGACGTCGGGATACGAGCCGACGTCGAGCGGGCGCGTCTGGCCTTGGGGAAAAGGGCCGGCGTTGGTCTGTCCGCCGAACGCGGGATCACCGGAGATCGGCGCGGTGTCGCTGGTGATGGGGTACTGCCAGTACCCGGCTACGCCGGGACCGTTCTTGTTGGGGTCCCAGAACATGGCCTTGACCCATTCATGAGAGTCGGGGATCCAGAACTGCGCGTTCTCGCTGCGCGTGGGCTGATCGAGATATATGGGGGTCTTGCTGACGGGATCGATGACGCGCAGGAAGGTGGAGGTGTCGTAGGCGCCGGACTCGAAGACGGAGAGGGGGACGACCCCGCCGGGGGATTGCGATGGGAGGGGCTTGCCGTTATGGAGCCAGTTGCAGAAGCGCGCGACGAAGCGCCAGCCGGGGTCCGTGGGACGGTTGGCATATTCACTGCTGAGCTGGTATTGCGGAACGCCTCCGACACTGCCGAGCCATTCGATCCCCGTTCCGCGGAATTGCGGATCAGTGGCGCCCACACCGACAGTTGAAAGGTGCGGCGCAAAGGCCCGGACAAACTGGAGCCACTCGGTGTTGGTGACCTCGCGGGTCATGATGCGGTAGTCGTAGTTGACGGACTGGATCGCTCGGCCGAAGGGGAAGTTCGCGCTCGGGGGTGTGACGATCGGTGCGTTGATGCCGGTGACGACGGACCACTGGTGGCCGAGGTCGGGCAGGCCGCCGGTCTGGGCCGCGGCGGAAGAGGCGGCGAGCCACGACTGACAGATCACAACAGCAGCGACGAGCAACGAAGCACGCTGCGCACGCATGGGGTCTCCTCTCACCTTCTCACCGGAACGGGACACACTCGTGCTTTGGGCTTGCGCAGGGAGCGAGAACCTGCGCGGGCCGCGAACATCTGTACGACCTCAACGTACCGCGCGGATCCCCTGAAACAAGGCCCTTTCGCGGATTCCTCCGTTCGGGGCTGAGAATGTCGCGGGTTGCACGGTTTCGCGCCGGCCTGGACGTTTGCGAGGGCATAGGGCGAGAGGGGCGTCCAGGAATGCGGCGTGATTTTGAGTATGAAGAAAGACGGGGGGGGCGCGGGTGAGGCGGGGAGGAGAGGAGATACGAGCGCGAACGAAGTCACGGGCGTGCGAAGGGCAGCGCAAGGCGAGAAGAGGGAGCGATGCGGGAGCCCTCACCTGGCCTCTCCCATCGCACCGAAGCGGTGCGACGGGAGAGGTAGCCCTTCCGGAGGCGCGTGCGGTGCGGCACGCGAGCGTTGAGGCAGAGTGGAAGAGGAGAAGGAGGCCATGGAGCCCTCACCCCACCCTCTCCCATTCGCAGACCCGAATGGGAGAGGGGGCACGGATCGTGGCGCGGGAGAGGAACGACTGCGAGCTTCCGCTCGCAGCTCGGATGAACCAAGTCGGCGTGACTAAGCGAGGGAGTGAGGCGGTGCGGACGTGGTGGGTAGTGGTCATTGGCCGCACGCTTGCGCGGGTGAGGCCGAGAGGAGAAAGAGGCCCCCTCACCCGGTTCACGCTGCGCGTGAACCACCCTCTCCCTCGGAGGGGAGAGGGGGGCGTGCGGTGCGGCGCGCGAGGGTTGAGGCAGAGAGGAAGAGGAGAAAGAGAGCATGGAGCCCTCACCCCACCCTCTCCCATTCGCAGACCCGAATGGGAGAGGGGGCACGGATCGTGGCGCGGGAGAGGAACGACTGCGAGCTTCCGCTCGCAGCTCGGATGAACCAAGTCGGCGTGAC
>JBFXJP010000002.1:0-150011 GCA_050174775.1 Phycisphaerales bacterium | reverse complement strand
CATGGAGCCCTCACCCCACCCTCTCCCATTCGCAGACCCGAATGGGAGAGGGGGCACGGATCGTGGCGCGGGAGAGGAACGACTGCGAGCTTCCGCTCGCAGCTCGGATGAACCAAGTCGGCGTGACTAAGCGAGGGAGTGAGGCGGTGCGGACGTGGTGGGTAGTGGTCATTGGCCGCACGCTTGCGCGGGTGAGGCCGAGAGGAGAAAGAGGCCCCCTCACCCGGTTCACGCTGCGCGTGAACCACCCTCTCCCTCGGAGGGGAGAGGGGGGCGTGCGGTGCGGCACGCGAGCGTTGAGGCAGAGAGGAAGAGGAGAAAGAGGGCATGGAGCCCTCACCCCACCCTCTCCCATTCGCAGAGCCGAATGGGAGGAGGGGGCAGCGCGGATGGTCGCGTGTCGTTCGTCAGGCGGGTTGTGCGAGTGACGCGAACACATGATGGGGCGGGTAGCGCAATGAGGGGAGGGAGGAGATGTAGGCCCCCTCATCCGTCATCGCTTCGCGATGACACCTTCTCCCTCAGAGGGGAGAAGGGGGAGCAGAGGAGTGTCGCCCCTCCGGGGCTCAAGAAAAGAGCATCGCGCGCTCACCCCGGGCTCACGCCCGGGGCTGCTGGCTGGCGCCGCTCCGCGGCTGGAGCAGAAAGCGCGAGGAGCGGGAGAGATCGTGGAGCGATTGCGGAAGGAGTGAGCGACTGTGGGTTGATGCTGCGTGTGCCGCGGAACCACAGCAACGATAAAAGCAAACCGCGAGCTTCCGCTCGCGGCTCGGGTGAAATAAGAATCGCCCCCCTCCTGTCGCTCGCGCGACATCCTCCCGCGCGCTCGCTTCTCGTCGAAGCGAGCGGAGGGAGGAGGCGTTGCAACGGCGCGAAGTTCGCGAGGGGTTGCAGCAAGTCCCCCCCACCTGTCGCTTCGCGACATCCTCCCCCACGCCCCCGGCGGGGGGAGGGGTTTCACTGCGCGCACGGCGCGCGGTTGATCGATCAGCCGCCGAAGGCTTTCTTGTAGTCGGCGAGGAACTTTTCGAGACCGACGTCGGTGAGGGGGTGGTTGAGCATCTGCTTGATGACGGAGAAGGGGACGGTGGCGACGTCGGCGCCGGCGAGGGCGCAGTCGACGAGGTGCTTGGGGTGGCGGATGGAGGCGGCGAGGAGTTTGGTTTCGTAGCCGTAGTTGTCGTAGATCTGTCGGATGCGGTGGATGAGGTCCATGCCGTCTTCGCCGACGTCGTCGACGCGGCCCAGGAATGGTGAGACGAGGAAGGCGCCGGCCTTGGCGACCATGAGGGCCTGGAGGGGCTGGAAGCAGAGTGTGAGGTTGGTTTTGACGCCTTCGTCGGAGAAGGCCTTGCAGGCTTTGAGGCCGTCGACGGTGCAGGGGAGCTTGACGACGATGTTGTCGGCGATTTTGGCGTGCTTGCGGCCTTCCTTCATCATGCCGTCGAAGTCGGTGGAGATGACTTCGGCGGAGACGGGGCCTTCGACGACCTCGCAGATCTCGGCGAGGCGTTTGGTGTAGTCGGTTTTTTCCTTGGCGATGAGTGAGGGGTTGGTGGTGACGCCGTCGAGGACGCCGAGGTCGGCGGCTTGCCTGATTTCGTCGAGGTTCGCGGTGTCGATGTACAGGTGCATGGGGTGTGCTCCGGCGTTTTTTGCTGTTGGTGGTGCGTGCGCGGTGATTGTAGTCGGTGGGCTGGGGCGGGTTGATCAGGCGGCGTTTGCGGTGGGGGCGCGGAGGAGTGCGACGAGGAGACGGAGTGCGTCGTCGGCGTCGGTTGCGCGTTTTTCGATGGCTGCTTCCTCGAGGCGTGCGGCCTGCGGGGTGAAGATGGCGAGGGAGAGCATGCCGGAGGTGCCCTTGATGGCGTGTGCGTGCTGCGCGAGGGCCTGGAAGTCCTTGCGTTCGAGCGCGCGGCGGGCGTCGCTGAGGCGGGAGGGGAGTTCGGAGAGCCAGTCGGCGGCGATGGCGCGGATCTCGGGGTCTTCGATGCGCGCGAGCGCGGGGTGGTTGGCGGTGGAGGGCTGTGGGGCGGGCTGGGCGCGTCGGGGTTGCGCGGGTGTTTCGGAGAGAGGGGTGGGGCGCGCGGCGAGTCGCGCGATGGTCTGGACGAGGAGGACGAGGTCGACGGGCTTGCTGAGGAAGTCGGTGCAGCCCGCCTCGATGCAGTTCTGCCGGTCGGCGCCGGAGGAGTGGGCGGTGAGCGCGAGGATGGGGGTGGTGTTGCCCTCGTTGCGGAGGGTGCGTGTGGCGGTGTGGCCGTCCATGACGGGCATCTGGACGTCCATGATGATGGCGTCGAACTTGGCGGCGCGCGCGGCGTTGAGTGCGTGTTCGCCGTTCTCGGCGAGGACGACGACGGCGCCGGCCTTCTGGAGGGTGAGGCGGAATAGTTGGCGGTTGGTGTGGATGTCGTCGGCGATGAGGACGCGGAGGTTCTGGAGGGGGGCGTCTGCGCGTTCGGCGAAGAACTCGCCACCGCGGTAGACGGAGTCTTCGGGCGCGCGTTCGCCGGGGGCGAGGGGGGGCGCGGGGAGGTGTGCGGAGAAGGTGGAGCCGAAGGAGGGGGTGGACTTGACGGTGATGTCTCCGCCCATGCGTCGTGCGATTTCGCGGGAGATGCAGAGGCCGAGGCCGGTGCCGCCGAATCGTCTGGTGGTGGAGGAGTCGGCTTGGGTGAATGGGCTGAAGAGCCCAGCGACCTGTTCGGGGCTCATGCCGATGCCGGTGTCGCGGACGTCGATGCGGAGGATGGGCGTGGGGCCGGAGTGATCGCCGGAGAGCGTGACGGTGACGCCGCCCTGCTGGGTGAACTTGACGGCGTTGGAGACGAGGTTGGAGGCGATCTGTCGGAGTCGGGTGGCGTCGACGCGGGCGAGCGTGGGGCAGGAGTCGTCGACGATGGTTCGGAGTGTGATGCCCTTTTCCTTGGCGTTGAACTGGAAGAGGGCGACGGCGTCGGAGATGGCGGTGACGACGCGGCAGGGTCGGGGCTCGAGGACCATCTTCTCGGCTTCCATCTTGGAGAGGTCGAGGACGTCGTTGAGGAGGGAGAGGAGGTGCTGCGCGGAGCCGTGGATGATGCCGATCCACTCGTCGCGTTGTGTCTGGTCGCCGGCGTCTGCGCGTTTCGCGAGGAGGTCGGAGAAGCCGATGATGCCGTTGAGGGGGGTTCGGATCTCGTGGCTCATGGTGGCGAGGAAGGCGGACTTTGCTTTGGCGGCTGCGTCGGCCTTGTCTCGTAGGGTGACGGAATCGGTGACGTCGGAGAGGACGGTGATGAAGCCGGTGAGGGAGTGGGCCTCGTCGCGGAGCGGTTGGATTTCGGTTTGGAGTATGGCGTCCTTGCCGTCGGTGGAGGGGATGACGATGAGGGTGTCGGCGGTCTCGCCCTTGTCGAAGGCGTCCTCGACGGTGGCGGAGTTTTCGGGGTTGGTGCGCGGGCCCTGGAGGATGGCTGCGGCGGCGCGGCCTCGGACGTTTTCGAGGGGGAGGCCGGTGAGTCTTGTGAAGGAGTCGTTGACCCACTCGATGGAGCCGTGGGCGTCGGTGATGACGACGCCGCTGTGTGTGCGTTCGGCGACGGTGGCGAGCCGGAGGAGGTCGGCGTTCATGGCGCGGGCGACGGCTTCGGCGCGGAGGCGCGCGGAGGTGACGTTCCAGGTGAAGCCGGCGAGGGCGAGGGTGAGGATGACGCCGACGGAGAAGACGGCGGTGGCGGTGTTGCTGCGTGGCGCCGGGTATCCGGGTGCGGGATCGACGTGGAGGGTCCACTGGCGCTGTCCCATGTTGAGTGGGATGGCGCGCGGGGCGAGGGAGGGGTGCGCGGGTTGCGCGGGGAGGTTGTCGTCGTCGTGCTCGGCGTGATAGACGCGGGAGTGCGCGACGTAGTCGGTGGTGGGTTCGGCGTCGACGAGGCGGAAGCAGAGGTTGTGGTCGGTGAATTCCTGGACGGCGGCGAGGGTGTCGGGGAGCGAGACGGGGCGGAAGACCCAGCCGACGCAGGCTTCGCGTCGCTGTGCTTCGGTGGCGATGAGCGCGCCGTTGCGGAAGATGGGGAGGAGAAAGATGGAGACGGGCTTGGCGTCGTCGCCGGTGAAGAAGCGGATGGGCGCGGTGATGGTGGGCTGGGGATTGCGGAGTGACTGGTCGATGGCGGCCTGGATATCGGGGTCGCAGGAGAGGTCGCGTCGGAAGGGGGGCGTGGCGCTGCCCTTGTATTCGTAGTAGTTGACGATGTAGTAGGGGTGGAGATGGGTGTTGGGGGTGATCGCGTCGAGACGGGGGCTGTTGTCGAGGATGGTCTGATCGAATTGATCGCGCGGGATGCGCTGGAGGAACCCGAGGCCGAGAGAGCCGACGAACTCGATGTCGAAGTCGCGTGACTTTGCGTATGCGGCGAACTCGTCGGGCTCGACGGATTGCGAGGCGGCGAAGAGGCCGCGTGCGCCGCGGAGGCCGCCTGCGAAGGTGGAGAAGCGGCGCGTGATTTCGGTGGAGGCGCGGACGGTGAGCGCGTCGAAGCGTGCTTCGGCGACGCGGTCGTCTTCGTGGAGGGCGTTGCGTGTAAGCCATCCGGTGGCGGCGAGGGAGATGAGCAGGACGAGGCAGGTGGCGAGGACGGAGGCGCGGGCCGCGTTTCGTTGGGCCCACATGTTCTCGTCGCGGATGACGCTGACGAAGGCGCGTGTGCGCCAGAGGATGACGGGTGCGGCGATGGCGCTGAGGATGACGGCGTCGAGGGCGGCTTCGCCCCAGAGGGTGAGGTCGTGCGCGATGATGGGCAGGAGCAGCCTGACGGCGGCTTCGGCGAGGGCGATCGTGAGGACGATCTCGATGCACAGACGTAGGAGCGGGTATCTATTTTTCATGCGCGCACGGCCGGCGATATGGCGCGAGCGCGGGGACGTCCTTCGCGGACGGGGCGCGGCGCCTCAGGAGGTGTATCGACCGGCTGCGGTCGTGGATAAAGGAATGGTGTTCTTGGGGCGTGCGCGCGGGGCGAGCCTATCGGACGTGTGCGCGGGGTTTGCGGTTCAGGAGAGGAGGAGGACGAGGTTGGCCGCGACGGAGAGGAGGAAGAGGATGAGGAGGGCCTGGACGGCGATGTGGGAGAAGGGTGAGGGCGCGCGGGTCTTGTCGACGGCGAGCTCGGCGGGGGCGGCCTGGGCTTGCGCGAGGACTGCGGTGAGGGCTTCGGGGGCGGCGGAGGTGAGGGGTTTGTGCGCGATGGGGGGCCGATCGCCGCGCGCGACGGCGCGGAGGTCGGTGAGGAGGTCGGAGCAGCGTTGGTAGCGGTCTTCGCGGCGCTTGGCGAGCATCATCTCGATGATCTCGCAGAGGCCGTTGGAGAGTTTGGGGTTGAGCTGGTCGGGGGGCGTGGGGGGCGCCTTGAGGTGCTTGCGCATGACGTCGGCGGGGTCTTTGCCCTCGAAGGGGACCTTGCCGGTGACCATGTGGTAGAGGGTGGCGCCGAGGGAGTAGATGTCTGCTGAGGGGGTGAGATCGCGTTCGCCGCGGATCTGTTCGGGTGAGATGTAGTAGGGCGTGCCGAAGGCCTTTCCGGCTTCGGCTTCGGCGGCTTCGCGGTCGGAGATGGCGCGTGCGAGGCCCATGTCGGCGAGTTTGACGACGCCGGCGGTGTTGATCATGACGTTCTTGGGTTTGACGTCACGGTGGATGAGGCCTCGCTGGTGTGCGTGCTCGAGCGCGAGCGCGACCTGCGAGATGACCTCGATGGCTTCCTTCTCGGGGTAGCGTTTCTGCTTGACGATGTGGTCGTAGACGGTGGAGCCTTCGACGTACTCCATGACGAAGTAGTGGTATTCGCCGGCTTTTCCGACGTCGTAGGCCTGGACGATGTTTGGGTGGTTGAGTTGGGCGGCGGCGCGGCCTTCGGCGTAGAAGCGTTCGATGAACTGGGGGTCGGATGAGAACTTGCGGGGGAGGATTTTGATGGCGACGAGTCGGTCGAGTGAGAGCTGGCGGGCCTTGTAGACGGTGGCCATGGCGCCGGCGCCGAGCTTGGAGAGGACGTTGAAGCCGGGGATGCGTTGTCCAGAGCCTTCGGCGTCGAGCTGGACGCGGAGGCGGTCGAGTTGTCGGCGTGTGATGAACTCTTCGTTGATGAGTACGCGTGCGAGTGAGGATTGGGAGGGGTCGGAGGCGATGGCGCGTGCGCGACGGATGCAGTCCTGGACTTCGTCCATCGTGGCGAGGCCTTGCTCGACGACGACGCGTGCGAGGGCGGAGTCGAAATCGGAGGGAGAGCGCGAGCCGGATTTGGTGTCGCCCGCGGTGGCGGTTCGAGGACCGCCGGCTGCTGACTGGCCTGCGCTGGAGGAGGCTGGGTCGGAGGGCATCGGGAGTTTGTCGGGGTCGTGAGGCCCCCGCGACGCGTCGGCGTTGCTGTGGTTGGGGGGCATGCTGCTCCGGGGTTCAGAGTGCGATTGAGCGTTCCCGAGCGGCTGTGCGGGGTTGGTTCGCAGCCTACGAACGCCCTCCGGGGGTGTCAACGCGAGCGAGTCTCTGAGCGAGTCGAGGGAGTGAGAGGGGGGGTTGAGGGGGAGAGGCGAGGAAGGGCCTTGATTTGCTTCTTGACCGTTCATCGTCCAACGGGCGAGAGGGGTTTGGGATTGTGTGAAGGTGTCGTGAGCGCGGTTGCGCTCGGTGGTTTCTCTCGCCTCGGTGAGTAGGTACGGGGGGATGCGGCGGGAGGATGCCGGGGAGGGGGGAGAAGTTGTTTGGAAGATGTTTGCATCGCAACGAGGCCGGATCGCGCGGCGTGTCGCGCGATCCGGCCTGTGGTCGTGGGGAGGGATGGGATCAGGAGGTGGGGGTGTTGTAGGCGGAGATCGCTGCGGCCATCTGGCTCTGCATGCTGATGATGATGGCTTGGATCTGCGTGTCGCTGAGCGGCTTGGGGCGTTTGCGGTTTCCGTTGAGCAGGGTGCGGGCGAGGCCAACGACGACCTCGCGTTGTCCGGTTTCTCCGAGGTCATCGAGGATGGCGCCGAACTCCGATGCGTAGTCCTGGAGGAGCGCGCTCGCGACGCGGACCTGCTGCCTTGTTGCGGGGGGCGCCTGCTCGATGGTGACGAGGAATGCGGGGTCGGTCATGGAGAGGAGTGTGCGTGCGAAGAGGATTCGCGGATCTGAGCCTTCGCGCTGCGGGTCGTTGCCCGGGTCCATCTCACGGACGGCGCGCCAGAGGTTCTCGCCGTACGTGCTTCGCTGCTCGTCGTTCTTTCGGTATTCGACGATGACACGGAAGGCGGAGACCGCGGCGATGCGCTGGCTTTGTGACTGGCTGGCGGCAAGTGAGTCGGCGACGGTGTCGAAGCGTTGGAGAACGGCCGGGGACCACTGCGCGGCGGGCTCGAGGGAGCCGGCGAGTCGCTTGCCGTAATGCTCGAGGAGTGTGATGGTGACGTCGCGCGAGGCGAGGCAGAGCGGTTGGTAGGAATCGAAGATGACATCGACGCGCGAGTCGTTGCGGGCGCCTGCGAAGGAATCGAGGACGCGTTCGAGGAGGACGGGGAACTCGGCGCGTCGGTGGAACGCGGGTTTGTCTCGGAGGGCGGCGAGGAGGGCGATGACGGCGTTTGCTTCGTCTTCGGAGAAGGAGGTTTTGATGTCGAGGCCGAGGGCGAGGACGGAGAGCTGCTGATAGGCCTGCTCGTCGGCGAACGACTGGCTGAGCTGCGAGGCGACACGGTCGTCGAGGTCGCGTGCGAGGTTGGCGGTGACGTCCGCGGTGATGGTTTCCTTGAGGGAGATCCTTGCGGCGGCGATCTCGGAGGTGAGCAGGTGCTGGTTTGCGCGGAGGTCGGCGGCGAGGGTTTTCTCGATGAAGGTTCGGCCGAAGTAGCCGACCGCGGCGGTGCCGACGGTCATGAGGGCGAGGACGGCGGTGACGCCGATGCCACCGATGGTGAGGAGTCTGTTGAAATGGCGTTCGCGATTTTCCTCGCGGGTCATCATCCGCTGCTCGGACTCCCAGACGATTGCGGCGATGAGGCCTTGGCGTCCGGCTTCGCTTTGGAGCGCTTCCCGGAGGGCCTGCTCGGTTGGACCGTTGGGTCGGGCGGCGGATTCGAGGGCCGAGAGCGCGTCGCGGAGCGCGAGCGCGTCATCACGTGTGAGCGTGATGGGGTCATGTGACTGGGGGGCGCCGTCGCCGGGCGTTCGGTCGATGTTGATGACGACGTCGGTGGGTGTCGTGTGTGGTGACGTTGGGTTGAGAGGCGGCGAGGTGGCGGGGTCGATGTGCACTTCGATGGCTTGGCGGAGCATGGACGCGATGCGCGGGACGCTCACGGGGAGACTCCTGCGGCGATGCGGTGTCGCGCTTCGGTGCGAGTGACCGATGCCGAGGATGAGAGAGGGGAATGGGAGGGGGTTGCGCGCCGTGGCGCGGAATGGGCGCAGCGGAGCGGGAGCGCTCGCACGGGTCTGCGTGCGCGGCGCGGTCCGGAGGCGGGGGCGGCCTCAGTTCCGTGGCGTGTGTGGGGGAGGGCTTAGAGGGCGCCGTCCTTGTGGGCGAACATGCGGAGGGGGGTGTTTCAGTGATCCGCAGGGACCATCCGGAGCCGGTCGCCGGACGACGCCAGGAATTCGCTCCATTGCGCGAGCTCCGCATGAGTGGTTGTCGTCGTTGTCACGCGCCCTCGGACCTCGAACCAGTCTCCCGGCAGCATCGCCAAGAAGAACGCGTCATTGGGATGTGGCATCGTGACTCGAAACGCGTTTCCGTTCTCGTCGACTGCGCGCACTATTGTTGGCGGTATTTCGATGGCAGCCGGCTCCTCCTGTATTGGCTGCTTACGCAAGTATGCGACCTCTCGGTTGATCGCCGCAACTTCGTTTTGAATTTCCGTGATTTGATGTTCGATTTTTTGCATTGCATCACCGCTGTGAGGCGCCGTCCCGCCTCGAGGGGAGTGCTTCGCGGCCTCGTTGTCCTGGACCATTCGTGTCTTGCGGGTCCGCAACTGCGCCAGCTCTGAGCGAGCCACCACGAGCCGATCTGCCAGTGCCTGCAGCCGCTGATCCCGACGCGCTCCAGTCTTTGACACGTAGTCCGCCGCCTCTTCGGGAGTAAGCGGCGATTGCTCGACCGACACCAGCCTCAGCCGGACGGCTCGCTCGGGCGTTCGTGATGGCGGCAACGACTCAGGGGAACGTCCGAGCACGGCCAGCGCCTGCCTCAGTCGGTCATTCTCTTCCCGCAGCTGCTGGTTTTCCTGTAGCAGTCTCTTGATTTCATTCTGTGCATCGCGCGGTGAATCTGACTTCGGCTGCGCTACCGACAGAGCACAAACGGTCATTAGCAAAGCGGCAAATACAATCTTCATGAGCGCACTCCTTCCACCAGCGTACAGCGGGTGAGGAGCGGCTCGCAAGCGCATTCTTGAGGTTGTCGAAGGGTGGTTTAGAGGGCGCCGTCCTTGTGGGCGAACATGCGGAGCATGTCGACGCATCGTGCGGCGTAGCCGGCCTCGTTGTCGTACCAGGAGACGATCTTGAAGAAGTTCTTGTTGAGTTCGATGCCTGCTTTGGCGTCGTAGATGGAGGAGTGGCGGTCTCCGATGAAGTCGGAGGAGACGACTTCCTCTTCGGTGTAGGCGAGGACGCCGGACATGGCGCCTTCTGAGGCGGCCTTCATGGCCGCATTGATCTTGGTGAGTGAGGTGGGCTTCCTGGTCTTGAAGGTGAGGTCGACGCAGGAGACGTCGGCGGTGGGGACGCGGAAGGACATGCCGGTGAGTCGGCCCTTGAGCTCGGGGAGGCAGAGGGTGACGGCTTTGGCGGCGCCGGTGGAGGCGGGGATGATGTTCATGTAGGCGTTGCGCCCGCCGCGCCAGTCTTTCTTGGAGGGGCCGTCCTGCGTGGGCTGTGTTGCGGTGGCGGCGTGGACGGTGGTCATGAGGCCTTCTTCGAGGCCGAAGTTGTCGTGGATGACTTTGGCGATGGGGGCGAGGCAGTTGGTGGTGCAGGAGGCGTTGGAGACGACGGTGTGCTTGTCGGGGCTGTAGACCTCGTGGTTGACCTTGAAGCACATGGTGGGGACCTGCGCGGGCTCGGCCTTGGTGGGCGCGGAGATGAGGACGCGCCTGGCGCCCGCGGAGATGTGCTTGTTGGCGGACTCGAAGTCGGTGAAGAGGCCGGTGGACTCGAGGACGTACTGGACGCCGAGGTCCTTCCAGGGGAGTTTGGAGGGGTCTTTTTCGGCGAAGGTCTTGGTGGTTTTGCCGTCGACGGTGAAGGAGTTTTCGGTGGCGGAGACGGAGCGGCCGAAGCGGCCGTGCATGGTGTCGTACTTGAGGAGGTAGGCGAGGTTGTCTGCGGGGACGAGGTCGTTGACGGCGACGATATCGATGTCGGAGCCGGAGGCGATGCGGTAGACGAGGCGACCGATGCGGCCGAAGCCGTTGATGGCGACGCGGACGGGCATGGATGAGCTCCGGGGAGTGCGTGCGTGAAAGGAGGGGGAAAGGGTATGTGGAGGGGGGAGTGGGTTCAAGGATGGTACGGGGTCATGGGGAGAAGAGTTCGGCGAGGATGTCGAGGCCTTGGTCGAGGATGTGGTCTTCGGCGGCGAAGGAGAGTCGGAGGTGGGTGTCTCGCGAGGAGAAGACGGCGCCGGGGATGAGGAGGAGTGAGCGGTCGACGGCTTTGGTGGTGAACTGCGTGGCGGTCATGTTGAGGTGTGGGGGGACTTTGGGGAAGGCGTAGAAGGCGCCGGTGGGGACGGAGAGTTCGGTGAGGGGTGAGAGTCGCGCGACGACGCGGTCGCGTTTGCGTGCGTAGTCGTTGACGATGTGAGTGATGTCGGCGTCGTACGCCGCGAGCGCGCCCCACTGGGCCATGGAGGGCGCGCAGACGTAGGTGTACTGCTGGAGTTTGGTCATCTCTTCGATGACGCGGAGGGGTCCGGCGACGTAGCCGATGCGCCAGCCGGTGGCGGCGTAGGTCTTGCCGAAGCCGCGGACGAGGAGCGTGTCGCGCCAGGGGGCATTGTTGTCGTCGCGGACGCGCGCGGGTGTGGGGAGTGAGGCGTGTGGGGGGAAGAGGAAGCGGTCGTAGATCTCGTCGGAGAGGAGGAGGACGTTGCGTTCGCGGCAGAGGTTGTGGAGGTCGTTGAATTCGGATTGGGAGAGGGTGACGCCGGTGGGGTTGCCCGGGGAGCAGGCGAGCACGAAGCGGGTTTTGGGTGTGAGGAGGGGCGCGACGCGCGCGGCGGTCATGCGGAAGTCGGGGTAGGTGTCGCAGATGGTGGCGCGGCCGCCGAAGAGTTTGGCGAGGTTGGGGTAGAGGACGAACCAGGGGTCGGGGATGACCATCTCGGAGTCGCGGTCGAGGAGGGCCATGGCTGCGAGGAAGAGGGCGCCGGAGGTTCCGGAGGTGACGAGGGCCCCCCACTCCTTGCCCATGAGGTCGCGCGGCCAGTGGAGTGATTGC
Source organism: Phycisphaerales bacterium (assembly GCA_050174775.1). Classification (GTDB taxonomy): domain Bacteria; phylum Planctomycetota; class Phycisphaerae; order Phycisphaerales; family UBA1924; genus CAYPGJ01. The sequence goes on along the minus strand of JBFXJP010000002.1, from coordinate 138,547 downwards.
TCGAGGTCGAGGGCGATGCGGTCGAGGAGGGGCTGGATGCCCTGGGTGACGGTGTAGCCGTTGTGGTTGGAGGAGATGGCGTCGATGGCGGCGTGTTTGACGTTGTCGGGGACGGGGAAGTTGGGCTGGCCGATGGAGAGGTTGATGGGGTTCTTGAGGCGCCGGCCGAGCTCGAAGACTCGACGGATGCCGGAGGCGTCGATGTCGCGTGCGCGTTGCGAGATGAGGGTGTCGGTGTTCATGGTGTGTGGTGCAAAAGAGGAAGCGGGCCGGGAGGCTGCGGAGCGGCGCGGGGTGCGTCGCTCAAGAGCCTGCCGGCCCGCGTGAGTGCGCGGAGGGATGGATCAGTGGCCGCCGGCGCCCTTTGCGTTGGTCTTGGGCATGCCGAGGACGGGCTTCTTCTCGGGGTCGTAGCCCTTGGTGGCTTCGAGCTTTGCGATGCGCTCGGTGCGGTTGAGGACGGAGCGCTTGGAGGCGAGGTTGCCGGAGGTGCGGAGTGAGGAGTGGAGGCTCATGGTCTTTGGTCCTGGGTCAAGAGGTGAGGCGGGTGTGGTCAGGGGTTGAATTTGGAAGGATAGGCGTCTGCGAAGTCGGTGGGTGAGGACGTGGCTTTTTTGAAGGCGCGTCCGATGCGTTTGATGTCGGAGAGGAGTTTCTGGTAGTCCGGCCCGCGGAGTTCCGAGGCTGAGAAGCCCCGGTTGGCTACCACGTGGCGGAAGTTGAGATTATCGCTGGGAACGACGCTGGCGGCAACTCCGTTGGAGGAGAGGTAGTCGGCGGCCTTTTCGGCGTCGGGGGGGGAGAGGCGGGCGATGATGAAGTAGTTGAGGCCTGGGGAGCGGGGGTCGCCAGAGGAGGAAGTGGCGGGCCTGTGGGGGTCGATGGAGGGATTGGGGGTGGAGGGGGGCGTGTTGGCGGGGCGTTGGGGCTGGGAGGAGGCGGGTTGGCGGGTGTCTGTGTGGGCTTGGAGGGGGGTGTTGGGCTCGCTGGGGTTGGTGAAGGGGGCCGTGATGGGGGGTTCGGACTGGATGCGTTCGGCGCGTTCGGTGGATTTGCCGCTGGAGAAACCGAGTGCGTAGGCGCCGATGGTGGCGGCGATGAGCGCGGCGATGGCGAGGAACATGTAGCCGGCGGGGATGCGGATGGAGCGTGAGGCGAGGGCGGGCCAGGGGGAGGAGGAGGGTGGAGGAGGTGGAGGGGGAGGGGGCGCCGCGGGGGGCCGGTTTTCCGGTGTGGGGACGGCGCGCGCGGGGGGCGCATCCTCACGGTCGCGGAGGAGTTCGTAGAGGGCGGGGCCGCGGTGGCGGGTGGACATCGTGGGTGATTATCGGCGGAACGGGTGTGCGGGCAAGCGAAGGGGTGGGCGGGATTAGTCTGAGGAGGCGATGGCGGAGGCGATGGCGTATTCGCCGGAGTGGGAGAGGGAGAGGAGCCAGTTGACGGCGCCTCGGTCGTGGGCGAGTTGGGCGAAGGCGTTGTGGAAGTGGTAGACGGGGGCGCCGGAGGGGAGTTTGGCGACTTCGACGTCGGTCCAGGCTACGCCGAGGGGCCAGCCGGTGTGGAGGGCTTTGAAGGCGGCTTCCTTTGCGGCGAATCGTGCGGCGAGGCGTTCCGCCGGGTTGGGGGCTGAGAGCGCGTACTGGGATTCGGCGGGCGTGAAGACTCGGGAGAGGAATCGTTCGCCCTGTTCGTGGAGGATGCGCGCGATGCGCGGGACGTGGACGATGTCGATTGCGTGGGCGATGAGGGGCACGCGGAGATGCTAGCGGCGGGACAGGGCGGGAGCCGATAGGAGAGAGATATGGGCACGGATGTGAAGAGAGTGCTGAAGCTGGAGGCGCCGATCATCGTGCTGCTGGGGGAACGGCAGATGACGGTGCAGCAGGTGATCTCGCTGGCGCCGGGGGCGATCATCGAGTTGCCGAAGGGGATCGAGGAGGAGCTTGAGCTTCGGGTGAACAACATGGCGATCGGGACGGGAGTGGCCGTGAAGGTGGGCGAGAATTTCGGGATCAAGCTGACGTATCTGGGGAACGTGCGGGAGCGGATCCAGGCGCTGGGGCCTGGGCGGATCACGACGAAGGACATGGAGGGGTCGGGGGAGACGCTGTCCGCGGCGTTGGCTGCCGGGGCGTGAGCGGGGTGTAGACTCGTCCTTGTTCGTGGGTGGACAAGGAGCGCGTGCGATGAGCGTGATGCGGCGTGTTGGGGCGTTGGCGGTCGGCGTGTGGGTGTCTGCGTGCGCGCTGGGCGCGGGGACGCTGGGGGACTTGGCGTTCATGACGGGGTCGTGGAAGGGCGCGATGTTCGGGGGGACGGCCGAGGAGCATTGGACGGGCGCGAGCGGGGGCTCGATGGCGGGGATGTTCCGTCTGGTGCGGGAGGGGAAGACCGCGGTGACGGAGTTGACGTTGATCGAGGAGGAGGAGGGTGGGGAGGTGATGCTGCGGTTCAAGCACATCGGGCCGGGGTGGATTGCGTGGGAGAAGGAGGAGGCGTTGACGTTCCGGCTGCGCGAGGCGGGTGGTGAGCGCGCTGTGTTCGAGGCGGTTGGCGCGGAGCAGGGGATTCGGCGGATTGAATATGCGCGCGGGGAGGGCGAGACGCTCACGATCAAGATCGTGTCGGAGCGCGAGGGGCAGGAGCGCGCGGTGGATGTGGTGATGGCGCGCGGCGCGCTGGGGAACTGAGGGGCGGGCGCGGAGATCAGCGGAGCTTGGAGGCGGCGAGGTCGCGGGCCGCGGAGAGGGCCTGGGGGAGCTTGTCGGGGGAGTTGCCGCCGCCTTGTGCGGAGTCGGGTCGGCCGCCGCCCTTGCCGTCGCAGGCTTCGGCCGCGGCGCGGACCCAGTCGCCCGCTTTGAGGCCCTTTTTGACGAGGTCTGCGGGAACGCCTGCCACGATGACGACCTTGCCGTCGGTGATGGTGAGGAGCATGACTGCGGCGTCGTTGCGCTTGGCGCGGACGGTGTCGAGCGCTGCGAGGAGCGCGTCGCGGTTCAGGTCGTCGGCGAGGTGGGCAATGATGGCGCGGTCGGAGGCTGGGGCCTTGTCGGCAACGAGGCGCGCGGCGTTGACGGCGTGATCGCGCGCGCCTGCAGCGGCCTGCTTGTCGGCCTGCTTGAGGCGCTCCTGGAGGGAGGAGATGGCGGTTTGGGCGTGGCGCCGGAAGACGAGGGGGATCGTGAGGGATTCCATCTGCGCGTTGATGTCCGCCAGTTCGCGGGAGAGTTCGGCGTCGGGGCGGTGAGAGGCGGACTTGAGGCGCTCGAGGACTCGGTGTCCGGCTTCGATGGAGGCCTTGGCTTGGACGCCGGTGAGTGCGGTGATTCGTCGGACGCCTTTGGCGACGGCTTCTTCGGAGAGGATGGCGAAAGCGCTGATGTCGGAGGTGGAGGAGACGTGCGTGCCGCCGCAGAACTCGATGGAGGTGGAGGACCAATCCGCGCTGTCGGGGTTTGCGAGGAGGTCGTCGACGGGGACGCCGACGGAGACGACGCGGACGGGGTCGGGGTAGGTTTCGCCGAAGACGGCGCGGAGGGCTTGGATTTTCCTGGCTTGCGCGAGTGGCGCGACGGAGGCGTAGACGGTGAGGTTTGCGTCGATCTGGTCGCGGACGATTGTCTCGATGCGGGCGGGTTGATCGTCGGTGAGCGGGTGGTTGGAGTTGAAGTCGAAGCGGAGGCGGTCGGGCGCGACGAGCGAGCCTTTCTGGTCGGCGCCGGGGCCGAGCACGTCGCGGAGCGCGAGGTTGAGGAGGTGTGTGGCGGTGTGGTTGGCCATGATGGGGGCGCGGCGGTCGATGTCGACGCGGATCTCGACTTCATCGCCGACGGCGAGTCGTCCGGACTTGAGTCGGCCGACGTGGAGGACGTAGCCCGCGTAGGAGCGGGCGTCTTCCATCTCGAAGTCGGCGGGGGCGCCGCCCTTGACGTTGGAGGTCTCGCGGCGGATTTCGGCGTGGTCGGCGAGTTGTCCGCCCATTTCGGCGTAGACGTTGGTCTTGTCGAGGACGAGGCCGAAGCGGTCGTCGATGTGTGTGGCTGCGGCGTCGATGGACTCGTCGAAGTCGTGACCGTTCCAGATGGCGCGGATGCGTGCGCGGATGGGGCGGGCGTGGAACTTGTCGAGGTCGTTGGTGGGCTTGACGTTCATGCGCGTGAGTGCGGCGGTCTGGTCGGCGGCGAGGACGAGCCCGGCGCCGGCGCCGTGGGATGCGCGGCCGGCTGCGCGGGACTTCTCGCGGGCTTCGGTCATGAGCTGTTCGAAGCCCTGGACGTCGACGGTGAGGCCCCGCTCTTCGGCCATGATCTGGGTGAGGTCGATGGGGAAGCCGTAGGTGTCGTGGAGTCGGAAGGCGTCCTGCGCGGTGATGGACTTGCTGCCTGCGGCGTCGTCGAAGAGGGCGATGCCTCGGTCGATGGTGCGGGCGAAGGCTTCTTCTTCCTCGCGGATGATGTTGGCGACGCGTGCGGGGTCTTTCGCGAGTTCGGGGAAGGAGGGGGCGAAGTGTTCAACGATTGTCGGCACCAATTCGCAAAGGATGGGGCCCTGCGCGCCGAGGTGTTGGCGGGCGTGGCGGAAGGCGCGGCGGAGGATTCGTCGGAGGACGTAGCCGCGTCCTTCGTTGGAGGGGACGGCGCCGTCGGTGATGGCGAAGGTGAGGGTGCGGGCGTGGTCTGCGACGACGCGGTAGGCGGTGTCGCGGGCGTCGTTGAGTTTGCCTGAGTAGGGCGCGGCGCCGGTGAGACGGCTGACGGCGTCGAGGATGGGGGTGAAGAGGTCGGTGTCGTAGTTGGAGGTTTTGCCCTGGAGGACGCGGACGATGCGCTCGAGGCCCATGCCGGTGTCGACGTGCTTGGCGGGGAGAGGGCGGAGGCCAGCGCCGCCGGGGCCTGAGCGGTTGAACTGGATGAAGACGTTGTTCCAGATCTCGATGACGTCGGGGTGTCCGGCGTTGACGAGTTTCCAGCCCGGGGTGGCGGCGCGTTCGGCTGCGGGACGGCCGTCGTAGTGGATCTCGGAGCACGGGCCGCAGGGGCCGGTGTCGCCCATCTCCCAGAAGTTGTCCTTCATGTTTCCGGGGAGGATGCGTTGCTCTGGGAGGTGCTTTCGCCAGAGGTCGTAGGCCTCGCGGTCGGGGTCGAGGCCTTCGGCTTTGGAGCCTTCGAAGTAGGTGGCGTAGAGGCGGTCGGGGTCGATGTTCCAGACTTTGGTGAGGAGCTCCCAGGCCCAGTCGATGGCTTCCTTCTTGAAGTAGTCGCCGAAGGACCAGTTGCCGAGCATTTCGAAGAAGGTGTGGTGGTAGAGGTCCTTGCCGACGTCGTCGAGGTCGTTGTGCTTTCCTCCGGCGCGGATGCACTTCTGGGAGTTGACGGCGCGCTTGAGCTTGGCGAAGTCCGAGGAGGGGGAGACCTGGCCCAGGAAGATGGGCTTGTACTGGTTCATCCCTGCGTTGGTGAAGAGGAGTGTGGGGTCGTCGTGTGGGACGACGGGTGAGGAGGGGACGAAGACGTGGGCGCAGCGCTCGACGAAGTAGTCGATGAACTGGCGGCGGATGGCGGCTGCGGGGACGATGGCTGGGGATTTGGTGGTCATGGGAGGGGCGGATTGTAGGGGAAGGGGAGAAGAGGAAGGGCACGAGGCACGAGGCACGAGGCACGAGGCACGAGGCACGAGGCACGAGGCAGAGAGTAGATCGCACGTCAGGCGCGATGTGTGTGAAGATCAGGCTTCGAGCGCTACGGGGTTGCGGAGGACGCCGAGGGAGGAGATTTCGACTTCGACGGTGTCGGCGGGTTGGAGGAAGCGCGGGGGTTTGCGGCCGGCGCCGACTCCTGAGGGTGTGCCGGTGAGGATGACGGTTCCGGCGGGGAGTGTGGTGGAGCGGGAGAGCTCGGCAATGAGGAAGGGGATGGTGAAGAGCATGTCGGAGGTGGGGGCGGACTGCATGGTCTCGCCGTTGACGCGCGTGGTGAGGTGGAGGTTGTGGGGGTCGGGGACGGAGGAGGCGGGCGTGACGTGTGGGCCGAGGGGGCAGAAGGTGTCGAAGGACTTGCCACGGAAGAACTGACCGCCGGAGCCTTCCTTCTGCCACCAGCGCGCGGAGACGTCATTGGCGCAGCAGTATCCCAGGACATAGGAGAGCGATTCGGATTCGGGGACGTTGCACGCGGGGCGCGCGAGGATGAGGGCGAGTTCCCCCTCGAAGTCGACCTGCTCGCGGTCGGCGCAGGCTTTGGGGATGCGGATGGTTTCGTTGTGGGGGATGGCGCTGGAGTAGGACTTGGTGAAGATGAGGGGGCGGTCTTCGGTTTTGTTGCCGAGCTCTTTGGCGTGCTCGGCGTAGTTGCGGCCGACGGCAAGGATGTGGCGGAGGTGGAGAAGGCCGGAGGGGAGCTGGACGGCGAGACCGTCGTCCGTGCGGGCGAGTGGGTAGGTGGTGGTCATGCGGGTGAGTGTAAAGGCGCGCGGGGAGGGCGCGGGGTTTAGTTGGGGGCGACCTGGAGTTGGTCCTTGCGGCTTCGGTTGTCGGTTTGTCGCTGGAGGTCGCGGAGCTTTCGGTATTGCTCCATGTCGGGGGGCTCGGGGAACCATTGGCGGAACTGGGCGAGGGTGAGGCCGCCGGTTTTGGTGAGTGCGTCGACGAGCTGGTCGTAGACGGCTTTCTGGATGGCGTCGGGGGCGCGACGGTAGAGGGTGGCCTGGTCCTGGAGGCCGAGCCGGCCGAAGAGGAGGAGGCCGGTGAGGGATTGGGCGACGGCGTCGTTGAAGTCTCTGGGGAAGAACTCGGTGCGTTCGCGCTCTCCGCCGGAGGGGGTTTGACGGAGCTGGTCTTCCATGTAGGTCCGGTGGACGAAGCGGGCGTAGTTCATCTGGGCGTCGAAGACGGTGCGGTTGCCGCGGAGCGCGCCTCGGAGGTATGCGGAGGTGATGGCGCCGTCGAGTTCCTGGATGGCGACCTGTGGTGAGGAGATGCGGTCCTGGAGGTCTTTCTTGACGAACTCGTCGATGGGGAGGGAGAAGTCGGCGAGGAGATCGGGGGTGGCGTTGAGGTTGAGGCCGGGCCAGTTGCGGAGTGTGTCGAAGTAGTGCTGGGCTTTGACGAGGTCGCCGGAGCGGAAGAAGAAGCGGATGGCGTCTCGGAGGAAGTTCTCGTAGCCGAGGGCGAAGGTGGTGAAGACGCGGGCCTGGTCTTCGAAGAAGGAGCCTCGTCGCTGGAATTCCTCGAGGAGTTGGCCGTAGAGGGGGATGAAGTCGGCGGAGGGGAGAGCGATGTAGGTGGAGTCGTCGAGGAGGTCGTAGTAGAGGTCGCCCCAGCGCGCGAGTTCCTGAACGGCGTGGAGGGCGATGCGGTCGGTGTTGATGAGGTCGAACTCGGCGTCGGAGAGGCGTGCGCGGCCGGTTTCGGAGGCACGGAGGGACCAGTAGAGGGCGTGGGTGGAGGGGTGGCGCCAGTCGAGGGGGCCGTACTTCTCCGTGTAGCGGATCATGCGAGGGAGTTCGAGGTTGGCTTCGTCGGTGACGTAGCGCTTGCGGAGGTGGCGGATGAGGAGCTCCCACGCGGGGCGGAATTCCTGCTCGGCCATGAGGGCGAGGAGCGCATCGTTGCGGTTTTCGGGGGAGAGATCGACGAGACCTGCGTGCGCGGCCCAGGACTCGGAGAGCGCGGTGTAGAGCTCGAGGGTGCGGAGGAGCTTGAAGTCGAGGGGGACCTTGGTCTCTTTGTCGATGCGGTCGATGAGGGTGGCCAGCGCGGGCTCTTTGGCGATGGCTTCCTCGATGGTGTCTGGAGCGGCTTCGTAGAGGCGGATCCACTCGGCGAAGATGCGCTTGGCTTCTTCGGTGTCGGCGGGGCGCGGTGGGGGCTTGCCGAGCGCGATGGTCCATTCCTCGGCGATGCGTCGCTTGTAGTACTGGTTGGCGTCGTCGGTGATGCCCTGGATTTTGTGGTTGTAGATCCAGGCGAGTTCGCGCTGGATGACGGGCTCGGAGGGGTTGGCGGGGATGGCGTGGCGGCGGAGGAGGTCGATGCCGGCTTTGACCCACATCCAGCGGTCTTCGGCGCGGTTGGTGGCGACGGAGATGTTGTAGGCCATGTTCCAGGCCTGGAAGATCCAGACTCTGGGGAAGCGGGGCTGGAGGCGGGTGATGGTGCGTGCGAGCTCGATGGACTCGTAGAACTTTCCTTCTTCCTTGAGCTTGTTGGCGCGGAGCCAGAGGATGTTGACGAAGAGGCCTCGGAAGGCGCCTAGGGCGATGCCGACGGCGACTTCGGGCGGATCGCCTTCCTCGGGCCGGTCTGCGTAGACGAGTTGTGCGCGGCCGGCCTGCGCGGTGATGGCGGTGGCGAACCAGGAGGAGGCGACGATGGCCGCGATGATCGCGGCTGAGCAGATGAGGTGGATGGTCCGTGAGGAGGTCATGTGGGTGTATTGGTTATTTGCCGGAGTAGGTGGCGAGTTCGCGTTTGCGGAAGACGAGCCAGCCGAGTGTGAGGGCGGCGGCGGCGACGGCGGCGAGGAGGATGGCGGCGCGGATGAGGTGCGCCCAGGGGACCATGATGCCGTCGGCGAGGCTGGAGGTGGGTGTGAGATCGGCGTACCAGCCGACGAGGAGGTTGATGGGGACGGCTATGAGTCGCGCGAGGAAGGCGATGATGTCGAGGCCCTCCTCGGTGACGGACTGGTAGTCCTCGAGGGAGTCGCGGAGGAATGCGGAGGATTCGAGGATGAAGAGTGAGGCGAGGGTGGTGAGGGAGGCGACGGGGAAGGCGAGGAAGGTTCCGGCGGCGACGCCGATGGCGGCGATGAGGGCGAGCTTGCACCAGAGGATGAGGGCGACGCGGAAGAAGTTGGTCTCGTAGGACCCGTCGACGTAGAGGATCTGGAGGCCGTCGGGGGGGAAGGTCATGGGGAACTGGTTGGGGAGGTTGAGTTGGGGATCGCCGTTGATGATCTGGATGGAGAGGCGGCCCTGCTCGTCGATGACGTCGGAGAGCATCTGCCGGCGCTCGGCCTCCCGCTGCTCGATGGGGAGCGTGCGCGGGAGGAGGTCGTCGGGGATGGTGACGGTTTGTGCGGTGCTGAGCGCGGCCTGGCGCGTGAAGGCGACGAGGTTTCCGATGACGAAGGTGACGCGGTAGAGGGTGGAGGGGTTGTTGGACCCGGAGTTGAAGGAGTATCGGAGGGTGAAGGGCCTGCCTGAGGAGCGGAGCTCGCGGAGGCCGCTGAAGACGAATTCGCGGGCCTCGCCCGGCTCGATGGTGCGGTGCTGCTGGAGGAGCTCCTCGAGGGCCTGCCTGCGGAAGACGTTGCGGGTCTGGGAGAGGGTTGGAGCGCCGGGGTTCTGCGCGAGGAACTCCTGATAGCGGGCTTCGGTCTCGCGTTCGAGCTCTTCGGGGCGGAAGGCTTCGTTGAGGGAGATGATGGCGACGCGGCGCGCGACGAGGACCTGTGATTCGAGGAGTCGGCGGTCTTCGGAGACGGGTCCGGAGCCGTCGGCCGCGACGAACGCGCTGACTTCGCCGACGGCGGGTTGTGCGCGGAGGTATTGGGTGAAGAGGAAGATGCCGGAGGCGGCGACGGTGAGGAGTGCGGCGTTGAGTGCGCAGATGCCGAGCCACTTGCCGAGAACGTAGCGCGCGGGTGAGACGGGCTTGGTCATCGTCTGCCAGATGACGCGGTCCCGCTGCTCGAAGGCGACGGTGGCGACAGAGAAGAGGGCGGTGAGGAGGGCGAGGACCCAGTAGGAGCCTGCGGTTGAGTACTGCAGGAAGGTCTGGATGCGGTAGCGGAGTGGTTGTTGCTCGTCGAGGAGGAAGGGAAGCGCGACGAGGAGAAAGACGAGCATGACGATGAAGATGACGCTGATTTTGAGGCGCGCGGCTTCGGCGAGGACGTTGCGGGCGATGGCGTTGACGGGGTTGGAGAGGGAGAGGAGCGCGCGGAGGGCCTGGAGAAGGACGGTGAAGGCGGCGGCGAGGGCGGAGGCGGCGAGGGCCATCTGGCCGAGGGATCGGGAGGCCGGGAAGAGGAGGAGTGGCGTGGAGACGGCGGCGGCGAGAGCGGCGATGGCGAGGAGGGAGAGGGAGATGCCGAGCCAGATGGCGGCGAGGGTGATGGCGGAGAGGAGGAGGATCGCGACGGCGGCGGGGACGATGGGGCTTGGAGAGCGGAGGACGGCGGAGATGATGGAGTCGCCCCCGAAGCCGCGAGCGCGGGCCTGTGCTGCGAGGGCTTGTGTCTGCTGCTCAGCGGCGCGTTCGACGGCGGCTTGCGTGGCCGCGGCGGAGTCGGGGGCGTTGACGGCGATGACCCAGGCGATGAAGGCGATGAGTGCGATCGCGAGGACGAGGGAGCTGGCGACGAGCTTGTAGCGGCGCGATCGCTGGAGGACGTTGAGGCGTGTGAGCAGCGCTCGGACGTTCACGGGGTCTTGCCCTTGGAGGGCGGGGCGTCCGGACGGTCGTCGGTGAGCGCGTCGATGACGGAGCGGTCGACGTCGGGCGCGGGCTCGCGCGGGGCGCGGTCGCGCGGCTCGGGGTAGGGCTTGGGCTGCTCGACGAGCTTCTCGATGACGTTCTCGTCGGGCCTGGCGGGTTGGGGCGCGGCGGGCTGCGGCGCGGGCGCGGTTTCGCGCTCGGGCTCGAGGAGACGGCTGATGACGGCGTCGCCGTCCTGGTCTTCGTCGCCTCGGAGGAAGGCCGCGGTGGGGCCGCCGGCGGCGGCGCCGGAGGTCTCGACGCGTTCGGCGCGGGCGCGGTCGACGATCTCGAGGAAGAGGTCTTCGAGACGCTGGCGGGGCTTGTCGATGCGCTGGACGGCTTGGCCGGTGCGGCGGCGGATGAGCTCATCGACGGCTGAGATGGTGTCGGGGTCGAGCGCGTCGGTCTCGATGATGGTGCGGTCTTGCGACGTAAGGAGAGAGTCGGGGGTGCCCTCGGCGCGGATCTTTCCGCCGTAGAGGATCACGAGACGGTCGACGCAGTCTTCGACGTCTGCGAGGAGGTGTGAGGAGAGGAGGATGGTTTTGCCGCGGCGTCCGAGGTCGAGGATGAGGTCCTTGACCTGTCGCGAGCCGAGGGGATCGAGGCCTGAGGTGGGCTCGTCGAGGATGAGGAACTCGGGGTCGTTGATGAGGGCCTGCGCGATGCCGATGCGTCGCTGCATGCCCTTGGAGTACTCGTGGATCTGGCGATGCTGAACTGCGGTGAGGCCGACCATCTCGAGGAGCTCGTCGATGCGTCGCTCGCGTGCGCGGTGATCGAGTTCGAAGAGACGGGCGTAGTAGTCGAGTGTTTCGCGCGCGTTGAGGAAGGGGTAGAAGTAGGACTCTTCGGGGAGGTATCCGATGCGCTTTTTGATGGCGACGTCGGTGGGGAGTTTGCCGAAGACGGCGAGTCGGCCGGAGGTCTTGCGGAGCAGGCCCAGGATGAGCTTGATGGTGGTGGACTTGCCGGACCCGTTGGGGCCCAGGAGGCCGAAGATCTCGCCGCGGTGGACGGTGATGTCGATGTTGTCGACGGCGCGAGCGCGTGGCCGGAGCCAGAAGTCACGGAAGACCTTGGTGAGGGCCTGGGCCGCGACGACGGGGGCGTCGGAGGAGGCGCGTGGGCGCGTGCGCGCGATGGCCGCGGACGCGCGGGTCAATGTGAGTCTCCGTGCGTGTCCCACGCTTCGCGTCGGCGGGCTTTCTCGCGTTCGATGCGGTTGACGGTGGCGGTGATCTCGGCCTTGTTGCGCGCGGACTCGAGGTCGCGGGCGAACTGCGGGTCCTGGTTGAGGAGGAGCTCGAGGTCGGCGCCCGGCGGGAGGAGCATGACGGAGGTGAGCGGGTTGGAGAGGAAGTCGATGTAGGCGTCCGCCCACTCGCGCGAGACGAGGAGGGCTGGGTTCTCGCGGAACTGCTCGAGCTTGGCGCGGAAGCGCTCGACGTCGGAGCGCGACGTGGAGACGATCTCGGTGCGGTACTGGCGCGCGGAGGAGATGCGGTTGGAGGCTTCGCCCGCGACCACGCGGTCGTACCGGCGGCCGTCGATGTCGACGGGCTGGCCTTCGAGGAGGCGGTCGATGTCGGCAAGGATGCCTTCGGCGCGCTCGTTGTCCTTGCGGGCGAGCGCGTCCTCGTAGGCGTCGATGCGGTCGAGGAGGATCTGATTGGCCTGGCCTGCGACGCGGTTGAGGCGCTCGCGGGATTCCTTCTCGGCGTCTTCGACGGCCTTGGCGGCGGCGGCGACAGCGGACTGAACGTTGGCGAAGGCTTCGCGGGTCGGGATGGGTGGGATGAGTTGTCGGAGGGCGATCTGGTCGATTCGGATGCCGCTTTGCGCGAGGTCGAGCGTGGCCTGCGCGATGGAGCGGATGCGCCCGGTAAGGAGGCTCTCGCCGGCGAGCACGGGCGCGTCGGGCTGGGCGGGAGCTGCGGGCGCGGCTACGGCGGGCGCGGGCTCTGGTGAGGTGGGGTCGGCGCTCGCAGCGGGCTCGGTTGCGGTCGTTGTTTCGGTGGGTTGTGGGGCGGTGGGCGCGGGGACGAGCGAGGCGCCTTGCTGGAGGAGCGCGTCGATAGGCGTTTCCGCGATGACGCGGACGACGGCTCGCTCGACGGCGACGCGTACGAGGGTTTCCTCGTCGGGCGTGTAGACGTTCTTCAGGTAGGAGGAAGGGTCGTCACGGCGGTAGAGGACGGTGAACTGCGCGTGGATGAGGTTGCCGTCGCCGGTGACGAGAGAGCCGTCGACGCCGGGGACGAGTCCGACGTTGCCGATGGATTGAGGGAGCTTGTCGATCGGCAGGTTTTCTTGCCGGGCGGACAGGTTGAACCAGAAGGACTTCTTGAGTTCGAGGGACTGCTGTCCTGTCTGGACGGTGAGGAACTCGCCGACGGGGAAGGGCCAGGAGAAGTGGAGGCCGGGGCCGATGTCCTGGGAGACGATGCGTCCGAAGGTGAGTCGCACGCCTCGCTCGGCCTCGTTGACCTTGCGGGCGCCGGAGACGAGGAAGAGGACGATGAGGACGGCCATGCCGGCCTGGAGGAGGAGGAAGGTGATGCGGAGGGCTTCCGCGAGGGAGCGCTGCGCGGGGTCGAGAGAGAGGGCGTCGGACGCGGCGCTGGAGTCACGCGAGGTGAGCGTGATGGAGGCGGCACGGCGCGGCGCGGAGGGCTCGTTCTCCTGCGGGAGGTCGAGCGGGTTGTTCTGGTCGGGGGGGAGTGTCATCGGGGTGACGGCTCGTTGACGGGGTTGACGGAGGACTGGGGCTGGCGGGGGCGAGGCTCGCTGAGCGCGGGCACGCCTTGCGCGTCAGAGATGACACGGGGATCGAAGAGGCGGAGCCCGAAGTCTGTGGTGGGGAGGACGAGAGTGGCGCGTTTGCCGAGGCCGAGACGCATGAACTCGAGGTTCTTGAGGAAGATGGCGAGTTCGGGGTCTTCGGAGAAGGAGCCGAGGTAGCGTGCGGCTTCGCGGTCGCCCTCGTTGCGGATTTCCTGTGCGCGGCGGTCTGCGAAGGCGAGGATGCGTCGCGCGGCGGACTCGGCCTCGCTCTTGATGGTGGAGGCGCGAGACTCGCCCTGGCTCTGCGCTTCGGCCGCGATGGATTCGCGGGCGGCGCGCATGCGCTCGTAGACGGCACGGGTGGTTTCCTGGGGGAGCACGACGCGGGAGACACCGACCTGGACGGGGACGACGCCGAAGTCGGCGAGCGTGCGTCCCTCGCCGCCCGCGGCGGAGAGCCTGCGGAGCAGGGCGGCTTCGAGGTCGCTCAGCTTGGACGAGCCGGCGGTGGGGTTGAAGAGGTCCTTGAGCTCGTAGGCGGACACCTCGGCCATGGCGGAGCGGAGGAGGGATTCGAGGGTGCGCTCTGCGGCGCGGAAGTGGTCGCGCGCGGCGGGCCCCTGGGCGCTGTAGCGCTGGAAGAAGACGAGGGGGTCGGCGATGCGCCAGGCCAGGAAGGACTCGACGACGATCTGGGCCTGGTCGCGCGTGAGCTGGGTTTCGGAGCGGGTCTGGAGGACGCGGACGCGCGTGTCGTACTTGGTGACGGACTGCACGGGGTAGGGCCACTTCAGGTAGATGCCTGACTCGTCGCCCTCGGCGTTGCGGACGGCTGCGTCGCCGGCTTTGCCGAAGGTGGTGACGACGGCGACCTCGGTGAAACGGACGGAGTACGTCGACCAGAAGGCGACGAAGCCGAGGACGATGAGCGCGGTGATGAGAAACAGGAAGGTGGATCGCACGGCGATCACTGCTCCTTTGGCTTGATGGGATCGGGGATGGCGGAGGCGTCCTGGACGTCCTCGAGGTTCAGTCGGATGTGGGAGTCGCCGAAGGCGGAGATGTAGACGCGGGCGTTGGAGGCGAGGTCGGCGAGCGCGTCGAAGTAGAGGGAGGCTTTGTAGACGGCCGGCGCCGCGTGGTAGGCGGCGGAGCGTCCGGCGTGGCGGGCCGCGAGGCCGCGCTGGGACATGTGCTTCTCCCAGCGGTCTGCGCGGGCCTGGACGAGGATGCTCTTGGCTTCGCCTCCGGCCTGGTCGACGAGGTTTTCGATGGCGAGTTCCTGCTCGCGGATGGCCTGGTCCTGCGCGTTCTGGGATTGGAGGCGCTCGAGCGCGTTGATCTCGCTGACGATTCGTTCGGAGAGCGCGAGGTCGCCCGCGGCGCGGGTGAGGATGCGCGTGGACTCGGCGCGGGCGCGGTCGAGCGCGGCTTCGCGCTGCTGGTGCGCGTTGATGACGTCTTCGTAGGACTTTGCGACGCTCTCGTCCTGGGGAGGGTGGGCGCCGGCGACGCCGACGGAGAGGACGGTGACGCCGCTGTTGATGGCGTCGAAGGCACGCTGGATGCGTTGGTGGAGGGAGCGGTTGATCTCGTCGCGCTTGAGGCCCAGCACATCGGCGACGGTGCGCGTGCCGAGGTCTTCGATGAGTTGGCGGGATGCGACGGCCTTAAGGAGGGGTTGCCGTTGATCGGGCGCGGCGAATCGCTCGTACTTGCCCAGGTCGGAGACGGTGTACTGGAGGGGAACCTCGATGGAGACGAGCGCGAGGTCGAGGCCCGCGCCCGCAGAGGATTCGGCGGACTGGACGAGGGCGTAGACCTCCTGGCCTTCCTTGACGTGCGGGGCGGTCCAGAGGATGGCGCCTTCGCGCGTGGGGTGGGGCGTGGCGAGGTCGATGACGTTGATGGTGGATGCGGGGAAGGCGTCGACGCGCTCGATGGGCCAGGGCCATTTGAAGTGGAGGCCGGAGCCGACTTCTGCGCGGAGGGCGCCGAAGCGGGTGATGAGGGCGCGTTCGTTGGGCTGGACGACGGCGAAGGAGGAGAGGCCCCAGAGGAGGAGGGCCGCGAGAAGGGTGAGCATGAGGACGGTGCGGGAGAGGAGCCTGTAGAACCAGGAGGTGGTGACGTCGAAGCCGAACTGGTAGGAGACGGCTTCGCCGAAGGACTGGGCGAGCCGGTCGGGGGCTGCGAGGAAGGCGAGGATGCGGGATTCGAAGGCGGGCTTGGGGGCCTCGCCGGCGCGACGGGGGCGGTAGACGTTGAGGATGAAGTTCGCGAAGACTTCGACGCCGAGAACGCCCGCGATGATCGGCGCGGCGAGGGTGAAGTACCGGAGGAGCCCGTCTGAGCCGAGGAAGGCAACGAAGTGGGAGACGGCGAGGGCGAGGCCGAGGACGGTGGACCCTGCTGCGGCCGCGGCGCCCGCGCGGAGGTTGGCCCATGCGGGCTGCTTGGCCATGCCTGCGACGAAGCGCGCGAAGACGAAGGCGAGGACGGCTATGCCGAGACCGACCGCGATGGCCCAGCCGGTGAGGGGCGGCGCGACGAAGGCGTCGGGGTTGACGAAGCGCTCCGCGGAGAGGAAGCGGACGACGGCGATGGCGAGGTAGACGAGAGCGATGAGGATGCTGAGGAGAGGGAGGAGGATGCGGTGCATCCAGGCGAGGCGGCGCGCGGCGACGCGGAGGTCGTCGGTGTTCTGATCGAAGACGGAGGAGGCGCCGGCCTCGGACTCGAGGGCTTCGGTCTCGATGGCCTCGAGACGCTCGAGGGTGTGCTGGTGGAAGACGAGGGCGAGGCCGATCCAGACGAGGGAGGCGGTGGCGACGGTGGCGGCGACGGTGAGGGCGGCGTGGTCGCGCGCAAAGATGGCGTAGATGAGGATGGCGCCTGCTGAGGCGAGCTGGAGAGCAAGACCCCAGAGGGAGATCGCGGTGGCTCGTTTGTAAGCGAGATGGTCTGGACGCATGCGGACTCCGCGTTGGCCCGACGGAAGGGTCGGGTCTACGGCCGGGGCGAGCCCCCCGTTGTGCGGGGCGGGGCGTCGGGGCCCGGCGGGCATGGATTCTCGCCCTCGCGTGGCCGGCTGTCCACTCCGGGAACCCAGGCTGCGGAACGAACCGCGCGGCGCGCGAGGCGTCATTGCTGTACGCGTAAGACGGGCGTATGTTCAACCTCTGCCCGGAGGAGATTGCGCGGCGCACAGGAGGGCCGCACCCAGCCCATGCTGACCCAGGTCCTCGCCATCGCGCGGAACACGTTCGTCGAGAGCATCCGTCAGCCGATCGTGTTCGTGCTGGTGATGGCCAGCGGGGTCGCGCAGGTGTTCAACAGCATGCTGTCGAACTACAGCATGGGGTACTCGATGGTGGAGGGGGAGGTGACGGGGGACGACAAGATGTTCCTCGACATCGGGCTGGCCACGGTGATGGGGTGCGCGACGCTGCTGGCGGCGTTCATCGCCACGGCCGTGATCTCGCGGGAGATCGAGCAGAAGACGGCGTTGACGGTGATCAGCAAGCCGATCGGTCGCCCGCTGTTCGTGGTGGGCAAGTTCCTGGGGGTGGCCGGGGCGATGACGGCCGCGACGGCGGTGATGCTGGCGTTCTTCCTCTTCACGCTGCAGCACGGTGTGATGAGCCGTGCGTACGACGACCCGGATCGGCCTGTGCAGATCATCGCGATCTCGAGCGTGGTTTTGGCGCTGGGGATCGCGCTGTGGGGAAACTACTTCTACGGGTGGGTGTTCACGTCGGCCGCGATGTACGGGATGATCCCGCTGACGGTGCTGGGGCTGATCGTGACGCTGTTCTTCGACGAGAAGTGGCGTTTCCACGAGAACGTGGCCGACCTGTTCAAGGACGAGGTGAAGCCGGGGGTGCTGCTGGCGTGCGCCGCGGTGTGGATGGCGATGCTGGTGCTGACGGCCGTGGCGGTGGCGGCGTCGACGCGGATGAAGCAGGTGATGACGATCCTGCTGTGCTTCGGGGTGTTCGTGTTCGGACTCCTGAGCAATCACTTCATCGGGCGACGCGCGTTCCAGAACACGCCGGCCGGGACGGTGATCACGGCGGAGCCGATCGCGGACGTGAACGGGAACCTGCGGGAGTCGGGGGATGTGTGGCGGGTGGAGCTCAAGGCCGAGTCGAGGGTGAATTTTGCGCCGGGGGACTCGGTGTATTACGCGGGGGACCCGAGCGGCATCGAGATGGTGACACCGGCGCACGAGAAGTTCGTGGGGGACGTGAACCAGCCGTCGAACCTGAGCGAGCCCAGCAGCGGGCCGGCGCTCGTGGTGCGGAGCGTGGAGGAGCGCCGTGTCTTCACGATCGTGAACGCCGGGGACCTGTGGGTGGATCGCCCTCCGCAGGAGGGGGATTACCTGTTCGGCGGGCCGACACGGGTGAACTGGGGGGCGCGTGCGGCATGGTCGGTGGCGCCGAACATGCAGTTCTTCTGGCTGGTGGACGCGATCACGCAGAATCACCCGATCCCGCCACGCTACGCCCTGCTGCTGCTGGGGTACACGGGGGCGCACGTGATGGGGTTCCTGGCGCTGGCGGTGATGCTGTTCCAGAACCGGGAAGTGGGCTGAGCTCGAGTGAACGTGCCGGGTATTCCGACGGCGTGCGTGATCACGCCACGATGTCGGTGACGCCCTGTGTGATGTCGGACGGCTTGCGCTTCACGAGGCCAAACCAGATGAATGAGAACAGCGGCCACCCGAAGCCGAAGAAGACGATGCATCCGATGCCCATGTACTTGCCGATGGGCCCGCTCATCGCTTGCTGTTTGGCGAATTCCGCGTCGGGATTATCGATGCACCACTGATCGATCTGCCCCTGAACTTTGAGTTGAAGGAAGATGCCGAGCACGGTGAGCGCGACGGCTCCGGCAGCCCAGACGAGGTGCGCGGTGCGTCCTACCGGCTTGCGTCCGACGGTCATCGCTCCGGCGACGATCAGCACGATCGACCAGATGATGGACATCGCCCCGAGGCCAAGGCCCAACGGGGAAGGATTGGTGAGCGCTGGCGGTGCGCCGCCGGGCATATTGCCCACGAAAGAGCCGGCCATGAGTTGCCAGCCAATGCCGGCGCCGTTGCAAACGAGGCCGAGCGAGCCCCAGACGATGCTGATGATGCCGATGACCTTCGGCCAGGCGGGCTTGGTGTCGCCGTCGAGGTCTTCGAGTTCGTCGGCATGAGGGCCGACGTAGAGTTCGGGGCTCTCGGGGTTGGACTCGTGGGGATCGCGTTCCATGGGCGGACTACTCCGGGAAAAGCCCTGACTGATTTCGCGAGGGTCAGAGCTGGTTCAGGAATCGCAGGTCGTTCTCGTACAGCATGCGGATGTCGGGGATGCCGTAGCGCCCCATCGCGATGCGCTCGATGCCGAAGCCAAAGGCGAAGCCGGTCCACTGCTCGGGGTCGTAGCCCACGGCCTCGAAGACGGCGGGGTCGACCATGCCGCAGCCCCCCAGCTCGATCCAGCGTGGCGGATCGCCCGGTCGGAGCGCGATCTTCATGTCGAACTCGGCGCTGGGCTCGGTGAACGGGAAGAAGGATGGGCGGAAGCGGATCTCGCAGCCTTCACCGAAGAAGGCGCGGGCGAACTGGAAGAGGGTGGTCTTGAGGTCGGCCATCGAGACGTCGCGGTCGATGTAGAGGCCTTCGATCTGGTGGAACATGAAGGAGTGCGTGGCATCGACGGTGTCGGGGCGGTAGACGCGCCCGGGCGCGACGATCTTGAGCGGGGGCTTGCGCGTCTCCATGACGCGGATCTGCACCGTGCTCGTCTGGGAGCGGAGCATCCGGGGGGCTTTCACGCTGAGCGGATCATCGACGTAGAAGTTGTCGATGGGGTCGCGCGCGGGGTGATCGGCCGGGATGTTGAGCTTGGCGAAGTTGTGCTCGTCGTCCTCGAGTTCGGGGCCCAAGGCGACCTCGAAGCCCATGCGCGCGAAGACGTCGCAGAGGTCGTCGCGGACGCGCGAGATAATGTGGCGGCGGCCCAGGGGCGGATGGAGTCCGGGCTCGGTGAGGTCGACCCCCGGGAGAGACTGCTGCGCCCCAGAGGCCTTGAGGCTTTCCTGGCGCGCGTCGAAGGCGTCCTGGAGGGCCTTCTGGACGGTGTTGAGACGTGCGCCGACGGCGGGCTTCTGATCCTTGGGAACGTCGCGGAATTTGGCCGTGGCCGCCTTGAGGCGACCCTTGGCGCCCAGGTACTCGATGCGCCACGCCTCGAGCGCGGCCGCGTTGGCCGCGGTGTTGAGGGACGCGATGGCGTCTTTTTCGATGGCGTCGAGTTCGGCGAGCATCGCAGGGCGGGAGTGTACCTGCGTGGGGATGAGAGCGCGCGAAACGCCGGCGGCGAAGCCTTGTTGCCCCGCGCGCCGGCGTGTGGAGTGGCGTGTCTGCTGCTGAGGGTGGGTTCGCGTCGCACCGGGGTGTGGATGTGGAAGGGGCGCAAAAAACAAACGCGGGCCCGAGGGGGGCCCGCGATGGAGTTTGGAGTGTTGCGTGCGGTCAGGTCGAGGGCGTCTCTGCCGCGGCCTTGCGCACCTTGGCGGCGAAGGCGGTGCGGCGATCGGCCGTGCGGCGACGGGTGGAGGGCTTGCCGCTGATCTCGGGGCCTTCCTCGTTGCCGACGAACTGGATGACGCAGAGCTCACCGCCGTCGCCGAGCCGGCGGACGCCGAGCTTGACGATGCGGGTGTAGCCGCCGGCGCGGTCCTTGAAGCGGGGCGCGACGTCGTCGACGATGTGCTTGACGAGCTTGGGGCCCTTTTTGAGCTCGCCGTAGCGGTTGCGCGTCAGCTTGTCCTCATCGTCGGCCATGATGCGGTCGTGACCCATCTTGGCGGTGATGAGGCGGCGGGCGTGGATGTCGCCGCGCTTGGCAAGGGTGACGATGCGCTCGACGAAGGGCTGCACGGCCTTGGCGCGCGGGATGGTCGTGGTGACCTGCCCGTGCTCGAAGAGGCCTGCGGCGATGTTGCGCAGGGTGGCGAGACGGTGGGCCGTGGTTCGCCCGAGTTTGTAGCCGGCTTTGCGGTGACGCATGGTGAGGCTCCGAATGACGGCGGGCGTTCAGGGGCCGGCCGAGAAAGGGCGTGCGTGGATCAGGCTCCAGAGGCCGGGGCGGCGACGCCCTCGGGGAGGGACATTCCGAGATCGAGGCCCATGTCCTGCAGCTTCTTCTTGACCTCGCGGAGGGAGGTCTTGCCGAAGGAGCGGACCTTGAGCAGATCGTTGTCGGTCTTCGTGACGAGCTCCGAGACGGAGGAGATGCGCGCCGACTCGAGGCAGTTGGAGGCGCGGACGGAGAGCTCGAGCTCGGAGACGGGCATCTGCAGCTTGCGGATGAGCTCGTCGTCGACGCTCGCGGCGGCCGCGGCGGCCGCGGAGACGCGCTCCTCGCCCAGCTCTGCGAGCTGGACGAAGGGGTTGAGGTGCTTCCTGAGGATCTTGGCGGCCTCGACGAGCGCCATCTCGGGGGAGACGGTGCCGTTGGTCCAGATGTCCATGATGAGGCGGTCGTAGTTGGTGCGCTGACCGACGCGGGTGTCCTCGACGCGGAAGCGGACGCGCTGCACGGGGCTGAAGATCGCGTCCATCGGGATGCGGCCGATCTCCTGCTCCTCCTGCTGCTGCGCGATCTGCTCGCTGGCGGGCACGTAGCCGCGGCCCTTCTCGACGCGGAACTCCATCTCGAAGTCGATGGCGTCGGTGAGGGTGGCCAGGACGAGGTCGCGGGAGAGGATGGTGACGGCGGTGTCCGCCTCGATGAGGTCCGCGGTGACCTCGCCGGGCCCGGAGGCCGCGAGGGTCATCGTGCGGGGCTCATCGCCCTCGAGCTGGACCACGAGGTTCTTGACGTTGAGGACGATGTCGACGACGTCCTCGGCGACGCCCTTGAGGGAGGAGAACTCGTGCTGGGCGCCCTTGATCTTGATGGAGGTGACGGCGGCGCCCTCAAGGCTGGAGAGGAGGACGCGCCGGAGGGAGTTGCCGACGGTGGTGCCGAACCCGCGTTCGAACGGCTCGATGACGAACCGGCCGAAGTTGGTGTGGGACATCTTGGGGTCGATCGAGACCCGACTCGGAAGCTCAAGCCCTCTCCAGCGAACTCGCATGGTTGCGTGATCCTGTGTTCAGCAGCGTTGTCGTGTGTTCGACGCCCGTCGCGTGTCGCGGAAACCCGGGGAGCCTGCTGAACGCATCCGGGCCCATCTGTGATCGCGTCGGGGTATGACGAGAGAAAACGGTTCGTATCAGACGCGGCGCTTCTTGCGGGGACGGCAGCCGTTGAAGGGGATCGGCGTGTGGTCCTCGATGGCGGTGACGCGGAGGCCGGTGGAGGCGAGGCCGTTGACGGCGGACTCGCGCCCCGAGCCCAGGCCCTTGACGCGGACCTCGATCTCAGACATGCCCATCTTGCGCGCCTTCTGGCCTGCGGACTCGCCGGCGCGGGTGGCGGCGAAGGGCGTGGCCTTGCGGGTGCCCTTGAAGCCGATGGTGCCGGAGGAATCCCAGCAGAGCGTCTCGCCGTTGGTGTCGGTGACGGTGACGATGGTGTTGTTGAACGAGGCCTGGATGTGGGCGATGCCGCGCACCACGTTCTTCCGGACCTTCTTGGGCTTCTTTGCCATGAGTGCTCGATCTCCACGCGGGATGGTCCCCGCGACTGATGCTGTGGTGCTTTAGCCCTTGACGCCCTTCTTGCCGGCGACGGTCTTCTTGCGTCCCTTGCGGGTGCGGGCGTTGGTGCGGGTGCGCTGGCCGCGGACGGGGAGGCCCTTGCGGTGGCGCTCGCCGCGGTAGGCGCGGATGTCCTTGAGCCGCTGGATGTTCTGCTGGACCTGACGGCGGAGGGCGCCTTCGACGAGGTAGTTGGCGTCGATGATGCCGGCGATGGCCGAGACTTCCTGCTCGGTGAGCTGGGCGGCGCGCTTCATCGGATCGATCTGGGCTTCGCGGAGGATGTCCTGCGCGAACTTCGGGCCGATGCCGTGGATGTATTCCAGCGCGTAGCGGATGGGCTTACGCTCGGGGACGTCGATGCCGGCGATACGGGGCATGCTTTTCTTACGCTCCTGAAAGGGGCCTTAGCCCTGGACCTGCTTGTGCTTGGGGTTGGAGGCGCAGATGACGCGGACGCGCCCCTTGCGGCGCACGATCTTGCAGCCGCTGCACACCCGCTTGACGCTCGACT
The DNA here is from genome assembly GCA_050174775.1 of Phycisphaerales bacterium. Classification (GTDB taxonomy): domain Bacteria; phylum Planctomycetota; class Phycisphaerae; order Phycisphaerales; family UBA1924; genus CAYPGJ01. The sequence goes on along the minus strand of JBFXJP010000002.1, from coordinate 116,056 downwards.
TGACCTTCATCTTCGTGCCCTTCTTTCTTCCGTTCGTGCTCGCGCCTTCGTCAATGCCTGTAGGTGATCCGCGCCTTGGTGAGGTCGTAGGGGCTCAGCTCCACGCGCACCCGGTCTCCCGGGAGGATGCGGATGTAGTGCTGCCGCATCTTGCCCGACACGTACGCGAGCACCTCGACGTCGTTGGGCAGGCGCACCTTGAACATCGCGTTGGGGAGAGCCTCCACCACGCTCGCGTCCAGCTCCAGCTTGTCGTCCTGCTTCGCCATGCGTGAATCGATCTGTCCTTCCGAAACCTCAACCAAAGCCAAAGAACCGTCAGTCTCATCCGACGCGAAGGAACCGCCGACCCCCGTCGGCATGCGCCTCCGCGCCCACACTCCGAATTCGAGTCCCACCCGTCCGACCTCAGCCCGACGGCTCTCGCTCCGTCGAGCCGAGCAGTGTACTCGTCTTGTTCGCCCTTTCAACCTCCGACCAAACCGAACAAAGACCGCATCTTATCGTCAGAACGTCCGCGGCCCCCTGACCCGGGGGCCCGAACCCTCATCATTACTGCTCAGGAACCCTGCGTAATTCCGCATCAGGAGGCTGGCCTCGATCCGCTGGATCAAATCAAGCCCGACCGAAACCACGATCAGCAGGCCAGTGCCGCCCAGGAACGACGCCACGTGCATGGGCACGTCGAGCGAACGCATGACGATCACCGGCGTGATCGCCACGACGCACAGGAACGCCGCGCCCACGTACGTGATGCGCTCCATGACCGTCTCGAGATACTCGGCCGTGCGCGGCCCGGGGCGGATGCCCGGGATGAACGAGCCGTTGTCGCGCAGCTGCTTCGACATCTCCTCCGGATTGAACTGCACCGTCGTCCAGAAGTAGGAGAAGAAGAAGATCAGCGCGATCTCGAAGAGCACGTAGGGGTACTGCCCCATCGTGAAGTTGTTCGCGAGAAACTCCGCGGAGCGCTTCAGGAACCCGTCGCCCAGCAGGCTCGAGTTCTGCGCGAGATAGCCGAAGGCCGTGGAGGGGAAGATCATGAGCGAGGAGGCGAAGATGAGCGGCATCACGCCGCCGTGATTGACGCGGAGGGGGAGGTAGGAGCGTGCGCCGCCGAAGACGCGCCGTCCGCGCGTGTGCTTGGCCTGCTGGATCGGGATGCGTCGCTGCGCGACCGTGATGATGATGGCGCCGGCTACGACGAACACGAACCCGCCGACGAGCGTGAACACGCCCATCCAGCCCATCTTGTTCGTCGAGCCGGGATCGAAGTTCTGATACACCCAGATCACCGCGCCGGGGATCTGCGTGAGGATGCCGGCCGTGATGATGAGCGATACGCCGTTGCCGATGCCGAAGCGATCGATCTGCTCGCCCAGCCACATCAGGAACATCGAGCCGGCGGTCATCGACGTGATCGCCATCACCCACCAGAGCGGGTTGTTCGCCCAGTCGGCGTACACGAGGCCCTGCGAGCGGATGAACGAGAGCCAGCCCACGGCCTGCACCACGCAGAGCGCGATCGTGGCGTAGCGCGTCCACTCCTGGATCTTCTGGCGGCCGGTGGGCCCTTCCTGCTGCAGCTTCTTGAGCGAATCCACCGCGGAGGTGAGCAGCTGGAAGATGATCGACGCCGAGATGTACGGCATCACGCCCAGCCCGAAGATCGTCGACTGCGCGAACGATCCGCCGGAGAAGATCGACATGAACTGCAGGACTCGCCCAGCGGCGCCGCCGGAGCCGACGGCCTGCTTCATGACGTCCGCCAGCATCGACTGGTCGACCCCGGGGATCGGGATCCAGAAGCCGATGCGGTAGACGGCGAGCATCCCGAGCGTGAACAGGATCTTGTTCCGCAGATCGGGGATCTTGAAGATGTTCAGGAATGCCTGCAGCATGGTCGCGCGATGATCTCCGTTCCCGTGCACCCGCGCCGGGGATGACGGCGCGAGAACCGCGCCGCGCCCGACAGGCTCATTCCTCGCTTGCGCCTTCGGAGGCCGCGGCCTTCTTCGTGCGCGTGCGGTTGAGCTTCTTGGTCAGATTCTTCGGCGAACGGTCGTCGCTGTTGCGGTCGACGCCGCGGACGCGGTCGCGCCGCGTGCCCGTCTCGTTGACCGAGCCGCCCGCGCCCGTGACCAGCTCGCGTGTCCGTACGGAGACGCGCTCCGCCGTGATCGACAGCTTGACCGAGAGCTTCGCGCCCTTGCCGGCCTTCGACAGGTCGGAGAGGACCTTGAGGGGGCGAGAGGTGTCGCGGATGAGCCCCGCCTCGATGAGGCGCTGCGCGTTGACCTCGCCGCCCTTGGCGAAGCTGGGGTGCGTGACGATCTCGCCCAGGTTGACGATCCAGTGCTCGATCTTGAACGGCGCGTTGGTGAAGCCGCGCTTCGGGATGCGCCGGAAGTAGGGCATCTGGCCGCCCTCAAACGCAGCGCGACGGCTGTAGCCCGAGCGCGAGCCCGCGCCCTTGTGACCGCGACCGGACGTCTTACCGTGACCGGAACCGGGGCCGCGCCCGACGCGCTTGCGCGCCTTGTACTTGCCAACCTTCTCAGTGACCTCGTGAATCATCATGGGCGGAGCCCTCTCACAATCGATGCGGTTCGGTTCGTGATGCTGCGTTCGGAGTCGTGATCGTTCGTCTTCTCAATGCCGGGATCAGGCGTTGTCCTCGCCGCCCGCAGGCGCCGGCGCTCCGCCCTCTTCCTCGCCGCCGCTCGGACGACCTGCGCCCGGACGGCCGCGACCCGGGCCGCCGCGACGACCGCCGCGCCCGCCCTTCTCGTCCTTCTTCGCCACGAGGCTCACCGGAGCCTTCATGGTCTTCTCACGCGGGGAGGCCGGCATGAGCGCCTTCCCCTTCTCGACCTTCACCTCGGCGTCCGTCGCGTCGAGCGTCACGCCGCGGATCGCGGCGACCTCGTCGCGCGTCCGGAGCAGCCCGAGCGCGACCAGCGTCGCCTTCGTGGTGTTCTGCTGGTTCGTCGAGCCGAAGCACTTGGTGAGGCAGTCGGTGATGCCGACCAGCTCGAGCACCGAGCGGACGGTGTTGCCCGCGACGACGCCCGTGCCGGGCGCGGCCGGGATCAGACGCACGATCGCGGCGCCGAAGCGGCCCGTCACCTCGTGCGGGATCGTCCCGCCCAGCAGCGTCACCTTCTGGAGACGCTTGCGGGCCTCCTTCTGCGCCTTCTCGACGGCGGCCGGAACCTCGCGCGCCTTGCCGTAGCCGAGCGCGACGCGCCCGCGCCGGTCCCCCACCACCACGAGGGCGTTGAAGGAGAACCGACGACCACCCTTGATCGTCGCCGACGTGCGGAAGACGCCGACCGTCGTGCTTTCCAGTGAACTGGCTTCGTCGAGGAGCTCAGGCATATTGCGTGTCCGTCAGAGTGCGATGCTCGATGCTGATGGGTTCGTGGTTCGTGATGCTCAGAAGGAAAGGCCGCCCTCGCGCGCCGCGTCGGCGAGCGCCTTCACGCGACCGTGGAAGCGGAAGCCCCCGCGATCGAAGACGACCGAGGAGACGCCCGCAGCCTTGGCCCGCTCGGCCAGCGCCTTGCCCACGGCCTTGGCCGCCTCGGCGTTGCCCGTGGCCTTCGACCCGAGGTCCTTCTCTCGCGTCGACGCCGAGGCCAGCGTGTGCCCAGCCAGATCGTCGATGACCTGGGCGTAGATGTGGTTCAGCGACTTGTAGACGCTGAGGCGCGGCCTGGAGGGCGTGCCCTCGATGCGCTTGCGGATGCTGATCCGTCGGCGGGACCGTCTGACCTGCTTGTTCGAGTTCTTGTTCATGTGTGCTGCCCGCTGTGTTGCCGTGCGGATCAGGCGCCGAACGCCTTGCCCTGCTTGCGACGGATGACCTCTTCCTGGTACTTGATGCCCTTGGCGTTGTACGGCTCGGGCTTGCGCTTCGAGCGGACGACCGCGGCAAACTGCCCGACCACCTGCTTGTCAGGGCCCTTGATCTTGACGAAGTTCTTGTCGATGTTGACCTCGAGGCCCGTGGGGATCGGGACCTTGATGATGTTGGCGAAGCCGATCTTGAGGTCGAGCGTCTTGCCGCCCATCGTGGCCTGCCAGCCGACGCCGTTGATCTCGAGCGTCTTCTCGAAGCCCTTCGTCACACCCACCAGCATGTTGTTGATGAGCGCCCGCGTCGTGCCCCAGTCGGCGCGCGCCTGACGGTTGTCCATCTGGCTGTCCGGGATGGTCACGAGCACGCTGTCGCCGTCCACCTTCACGCTCACGCCCGCGGGCACGCGCCGGCTCAGCTTCTTCGAGCCGGCCTCGACGGTGACCTCGGCGCCCGCGACGTTGACCTTCGCGTTGGACGGGATCGGGATGGGCTTCTTGCCGATACGGGACATGGTGTTCGTCGCTCCTTGCCTTGCGCCGCTCCGTGCGGGTCGGGCCGTTGGTGAATCCTGCTTACTCGATGACGCAGAGAACCTCGCCGCCCACGCGCTCCTGGCGGCACTTGCGGTCGGACATGACGCCGCGCGACGTCGAGACGATGGCGATGCCCAGGCCCTGCAGGGGCTTGGGGAGGCTCTCGACGCCGCTGTAGAGGCGGCGGCCGGGCGCGCTGGCGCGTCGGAGAGAGCGCATGAGCGCCTCCCCGCTCGGGCCGTACTTGAGCTTGACGCGGATGTGGCCCTGTCGACCGTCATCGATGACGTCGAAACCGTCGATGTAGCCCTCGTCACGCATGACCTCCGCGATGCCGCGGCAGACCTTGCTATTGAGGCACTTGACGGTTTTCGCACGCGTCGTGCTCGCGTTGCGGATTCTCGTCAGCATGTCGGCGATGGGATCTGACACTGCCATATGCGCTTCCGTCGTTGCTCGTCTCGCGGGACGCTCTCGCCCCGCGTCGTGTGGTCCTTCGTCTCGCCGTCAGGAGCGCCACGCGCTCCACCGGCCCTCTCACTGCCTTACCAGGAGGCCTTACGCATGCCCGGGATCTTGCCCTCGAGCGCCAGCTTGCGGAGCATGATGCGGCTCACGCGGAACTTGCGGTACACCCCCCGGACGCGACCCGTCAGCTCGCACCGACGAACCGTCCGCGTGGAGAACTTCGGGGTCCGCTTCGACTTCGCCATCTGCGCCTTGGTGGCCATGCTTACTTCGTCTCCTCACGCCTGAACGGCATGCCCAGCCCCTCCAGGAGGAACCGGCTCTTCTCCGGGTTGGAACGGGCGAACACCAGGTTGATGTTCATCCCGTGCGTGAACGTCGCCTTCGCCATGTCGATCTCGGGGAACACGCCCTGCTCCGTGATGCCCATCGCGTAGTTCCCGTCCTTGTCGAAAGCCGTCGTCGACAGGCCGCGGAAGTCCTTGATGCGCGGCGTGGCCAGGTTGATGAGCCGGTCAAGGAAGTGCCACATCCGGTCGCGCCGCAGCGTGACCATCGCGGCCGTGTCCGCACCCTCGCGCACCTTGAAGTTCGACACGCTCTTCTTGGCCTTCAGCACCACCGGCTTCTGACCGCCGACCGAGCGGAGCGTGTCGATCACAGTGTCCTTCACCTGCGGCGGGATCTTGTTCCCCTCGAGGTGACGGCCCATGTTCACATTCAGCACGATCTTCTCAAGTCGAGGCAGCGCCATCGGGTTCTCCACGCCGAACTTCTTGCCCAGCGCCGGCGCGACCTCCTCGCGGAACTTGACCTGCATGCGGGGCGTCGTGCGCGGCCCGGTGTCCTCCGGAGCCGCATCGCCCTTCCCGCCGCCCTTCTTCTTGCCTGTGTCCTTCGCCATGGATTACGCCTCGCCCTTCCCGCTCTTGCGCGCCGCCGTCTTCTTCGTCGCCGGCTTGCTCGCGGTCTTCTTGGCGGTCTTCTTCGTCGTCTTCTTGGTGGTCTTCTTCGCGGGGGCGGCCTTCTTCGCGCCGGGCTTGCCGTCACGGGCGCCATGCACCACGCTCAGCTCCTTGCCCCCGCGCGCCGAGACACGCACCTTCGAACCGTCGGTCTTGGTGACGAACCGCACGCGCGTCGGCTTGCCGTCCACCACCGGGCTCACGTTGCTCACGTGGAACGAGCGGTCGAGCGCTACCTGCCCGCCCTGCGGGTTCACCCGGGTTGGCTTGAGCGAACGAACGCGCTGCTTGCGACCCACGCCGTCGTATACCGACGCGGGGAACTGGATCACCACCCGGTCGTGCTTCGTCAGCACGCGCGAGATCTGCCCGACGGCGCCCCGGAAGTTCCCGGAGGTCACCATCACGGTGTCGCCCTTACGTACGTGGCGCGGCATGGTCAGATCACCTCCGAAGCAAGGGACACGATCTTCATGTAGTTGCGGTCGCGCAGCTCGCGGGCCACGGCGCCGAAGATGCGGGTCCCCTTGGGGTTCCCGTCATCCTGGATCAGCACCACGGCGTTCTTGTCGAACCGCACGTACGAGCCGTCCGGCCGACGCGTGGGGTACGACGTGCGCACCACCACAGCCTTGGCCACGTCGCCCGCCTTCACCTCGCCGCCAGGGATCGCCCGCTTGATCGACACGACGACGCGGTCGCCCACGCCCGCCGTGCGACGGGTGAACTTGCCCCGAGCGGTCGACCCGCCCAGCACGCGGATCACGTACGCCTCCTTGGCGCCCGAGTTGTCCGCGACTTCGCACCTGCATTCCTGCTGAATCATGGCTCGATCACCCGTTCCTCAAGACCCGGGAAGGCTCACGCGCCCTCCCGATTCGTCACACCGACGCCTTCTCCACCACGCGCACCACGCGCCAGTGCTTCGTGCGGCTCATCGGAGCGCACCGCTCGATCTCCACCTTGTCCCCCGCCTTCGACTCGTTCCCCTCGTCGTGCACGTGCAGCACCGAGCGCTTCCGAAGGTACTTGCCGTACTTCTCGTGCTTCTGCTGGAACTCGATCTCGACACGACGCGACTTCTCGCGCTTGTCCGAGGTCACGAGTGCGATCTTCGTCGATTGCGCGTTGCGCTCGCTCATGCCGCCACCTCTTCATCCTTCTTGACGCGACGGGCGCTCTGCTCCGTCAGCAACCGCGCGATCGTGCGGCGAACCGTCCGGAACTCCGACGGGTTCTCCAGCTTCTCCGTCACCGCCTGCGTCCGCAGGTCCGCCAGACGCTTGCGCAGACGGTCCACTTCCTGGACGATCTCGGCGTCCTTCATCTTGTGGACCTCGGCCACCGCTTCGGATGTCTTCTTCTTCGCCATCGATCCAGCCTCGTCCTTACACGCTCACCCGACGACCCACGAACCGGCAACGCACCGGCATCTTCATCGCCACACGCACCAACGCGCGCTTCGCGATGTCCGGCGCCACGCCGCCGATCTCGAACAGCATCGTCCCGGGCTTCACGCGCGCCGCCCAGTACTCCACGTCCGCCTTGCCCTTACCCATCCGCGTCTCAAGCGGCTTCTTCGAGATCGGCTTGTCCGGAAACACCCGGATGTACAGCTGACCCTCGCGCTTGAGGAAGTGCTGCGCCGCGATGCGGCCCGCCTCGATCTGACGACCGCTCAGCCAGCACCCGTCCAGCGCCTGCAGACCGAAGTCCCCGAACGCGACGTAGTTGCCCTTCGTCGCCTTGCGGTCGCGAACGCGCCGGTGCTCCTTGCGGAACTTGACTCGCTTTGGAAGTAGCGCCATCTGCTCGTTCCCTTAAGAATGCCTCGTTCCGCTCACCGACGACCGCGCGCCCTCGGCCGCGCGCCCGCCGCCGTCGACTCCGCCTCCGGCTCGACCGTCGCGTCGTACATGCCCTTGTACACCCACACCTTCACCCCGATCACACCGTACGTGGTCTGCGCTTCCGCGAACCCGTACTCCACGTTCGCCTGGAACGTGCTCAGCGGCAGCGAGCCCATCCGCACGTCGAACGTGCGGCTCATCTCGGCCCCGCCCAAGCGGCCCGAGATCTGGATCTTCACGCCCTTCGCCCCGCCCTGCATCGCCCCCTGCGCACGCATGTTCACCACGCGACGGAACGACGAACGCTTCTTCATCTGCTCCGCCACGCCCTCGGCGATCAGCTTCGCGTCCAGGTCCGGCTGCTTGATCTCGATGATCGAGATCGAAACCTTCCGGCCCGTCATGTACTGCAGCTCTTCCGTCAGCCGCTCGACCTCCGCGCCCTTCGGGCCGATCACCAGCCCGGGACGCGCCGTCTTCACGACGACCTTCAGCTCCTCGCGCGTGCGCTCGATGAGGATGTCCGACACCGCCGCGAACGGCGGCGTGCGGTTCAGCCGCTTGTCGAGGAACTCGCGGATCTTGAAGTCCTCCACCAGCAGCTCGCCGTACAGCGCCTTGGGCGCGTACCAGCGGCTCCGGTGCGCTTCCGTGATCCCGAGCCTCAGTCCGAACGGGTGCGTCTTCTGACCCATCGATTACCGCTCCTCCACGCCGACGACGATGTGGCTCATCCGCTTCAAAATCTGGTGTGCGCGACCCCGGTCCTTGGGCTGGAACCGCTTCATCTGCGGCCCCTTGTCCACGCGCGACTCCGCCACCACCAGCGCCCCCACGTCCGCCTCGGCACGCTCCGCGTCCGCGATCGCCGCCAGCAGCGTCTTCCGCACCGGCGTCGCCGCGCGCTTGTTCGTGAACTGCAGCGCCGCCAGCGCCTTCTCCACGGGCATCCCGCGGATCATGTCGCTCACCAGACGCGCCTTCCGCTCGCTCCCGCGAACCCAGCGCGACGTGCTCACGAACGTGCAGAAGTCCGTCGGACGCGCCCCCAGCTCGCGGGCGATCACGCCCACCTGCGCCGGACGCACACGCGGGTGATTCCGGTTCATCAGCCAGTTCGACACCGACGACCTGGCCGCGCTCTCGCTCAGCCCGCGCCCCGAGAGCGCGCCGGCCAGCCGGTCGATCGTCACGCCGGACGATTCCATCAGCTCGCGGAGATTCTTGCCGTTGATCTTCACCGTTCAGCCCTCAACTCGCTCGCGCTCAGGACGACGCGATGCCTTCCTTCTTGTTCGTGTGCCCGCGGAACGTCCGCGTGTGGCTGAACTCGCCCAGCTTGTGCCCCACCATGTCCTCGGTGATGAACACGTCGATGAACAAACGACCGTTGTGCACCTTGAACGTGTGCCCGACGAACTCGGGAACGATCGTGCACCGACGCGCCCACGTCTTCATGGGCTCGCGCTTGTTCTGCTGGTTCAGACGCTCCACCCGACGGTACAGGCTCTCGTCGACGTAGGGGCCTTTTTTCAGAGATCTCGACATCGTCGTGTCCTCGTGTCCTCAGAAATGCTTGCTCAGCGCAGCTGCCCGAAACGCACCGTGCGACGGCGACGGATGATCAGGTCCTCGGAACGCTGCTTGCGATTACGCGTCGACCCGCCCTTGGCCAGCACGCCCGACGGACCGCACGGCGGGCGGTTGCCCTTCGAACGACCAGAGCCGCCGCCCAGCGGGTGCGCGTTGTGGCTCTTCGCCATGCCGCGTGTGATCGGACGACGCCCCAGGTGACGCGTCAGACCCGCCTTGCCCAGACGACGAAGCGCGTGGTCCGCGTTGCCGATCTGACCGATCGTCGCGCGACAATCCATGTGCACCTGCCGGATCTCGCCCGACGGCAGCACCAGCGTCGCGTAGTCGCCTTCCTTGTTCGTCAGCTTCGCCGACGAGCCCGCCGAGCGGCACATCTGCCCGCCCTTGCCCGGCGTCAGCTCGACGCAGTGGACGTCCAGGCCCGTCGGGATGTGCCGCACCGGCATGCACACGCCGACCTTCGGCTCCACGCCCTCCGACGACGACATCACCTCGTCGCCGTCCTTCAGGCCCTTCGGCGCCAGCACGTACCGCTTCACGCCGTCGGAGTACTCGATCAGCGCGATGTGGCACGAACGGTTCGGGTCGTACTCGATCCCCACCACCGTGCCCGCGATCCCGTCACGGTCGCGCCGGCGGAAGTCGATCTTGCGGTACATCCGCTTGTGACCGCCGCCGCGCCCGCGCGACGTGATCTTGCCGCTGTGGTTCCGCCCGCCCGACTTGGGCAGCGGCGTCAGCAGCGACTTCTCGGGGGACGTCTTGGTCACCTCAACATTGAGGTTGACCGAAGCGTTGCGTCGCCCGGCGCTGGTCGGCTTGTAAATGCGAATGGCCATCGCTTGGTCCTCTACCCGTTAGAACAGCTCGATCGCGTCGCCCTCGCGCAGCGTCACGATCGCCTTCTTCGACGTCTTGCCCTCGACCACGCCCCAACGCGTCCGACGATTCGCGTCGCGCCGCGTCACCGTGTTCACGCCCGTCACCTTCACCCGGTACAGCTCCTCCACCGCGCGCTTGATCTCGTCCTTGCGCGCCAGACGGTCAACCTCGAACAGATACTTGTTCTGCTCGGACTGCTTCGTCCCCTTCTCCGTCAGGATCGGGTGCTTGACGATGTCGATCACGTGCATCACGCGGCCTCCTTCGACGAGCCGGAGCGCGTGATGTGCTTCGCGGACTTCGTCGTCCGCGAGCTCGCGCCCTTCAGCCACGCCTCAAGGTCAGACTTCGAGATCACCAGGAACCGATGGTTCAGCATCTCGAAGCACGTCATCTCGTCCACCGGAACCGTCGTCACGTCCGCGAGGTTCCGCGCGCCGAGCTTCAGATTGTCGTTCCCCGTCCCCAGCGCCATCAGGCACGTCCGGTCCACGCCCACCGCCCCGAGCATGTCCTTCACGTCCTTCGTGCGCGGCGTGCCGAACGCCATGTCGTCGATGACCTTCACTTCCTGGTCGATCAGCTTCGCCAGGAGCGCGTTGCGGTTCGCCTGCCGACGCATCTTCACCGGCATGTCCAGCCGGAAATCCTCGCGCGACTTCGACTTCGCGAACGCGTGGCCGCCGCCCTTGCGGTTCGGCACGCGGGCCGGACCCACACGCGCGTTGCCCGTGCCCTTCTGGCGGTACAGCTTCCGCGTCGAGCCCTCGACCATGCCGCGGCTCTTCGTCCGGGCCGAGCCCTGACGCTTGTTCGCGTGATACCGCACGTACGCCTGCTTGATCAGCGCCGGATTGACCTCGCCCCCCAGCGAAGCCTCGTCGATCGTCAGGACGCCGACGCTCTTACCTTGCTTGTTCAGAACCGGGACTTCCATCGCCGTTCTCGCTCGTTCAGGCCCTACCTCACTCGGGCCCGCGTCGTTCGCGGGCCACCTCGCAGCGTCTGACAACCAACCTGTCTCCGCCCGGCGGTTTCCTTCCGGACCCACCGAGCCGCCCGACGGAGCCGTTCCGCTGCCCCGCCGTGCGAATCTCCATTCACACAGACGAAAAAAACGCCGGCCTTACGCTGCCGACGCCTTCTCCTTCTGCTTCTTCGACTTGCCACGGTACAGACGCGTAGGCATCCGCACCTCCACCACGCCCTTGTTCGCACCGGGAACCGAGCCCTTGATGAGCATCAGGTTCTTCTCGGCGTCCACACCGACAACCTCCAGCGAACGAACGGTCACGCGCTCATTGCCCATGCGCCCGCCCATCCGCTTGCCCTTGGCGATCTGGCCGTTGCCGCGCCAGGACGCGTGGCCGCCGATCGAGCCGCCGTGACGGTGCATGCGCTCGTTGCCGTGCGACGCGAACATGCCCTTGAAGTTGTGGCGCTTCATCACGCCCTGCGTGCCCTTGCCCTTGCTTGTCCCCGAAATATCCACAAAGGCCGCGTTCTTGAACGCCTCGGCCGTGATCGTCTGCCCGACCGCGTACTCCCCGGCCTGATCCTCCTCGACGCGGAACTCCCGGTGATGCCGCTTCGGCCCGGAACCCGCCTTCGCGTCGTGCCCGATCATCGGCTGCGTCGAGCGACGGGGCTTCACGTCCCCGTACCCGATCTGCACCGCCGTGTACCCGTCGCGATCCTTGGTCTTGAGCTGCGTCACCACGCAGGGCCCGACCTCGACCACCGTCACGGGAACGCTCACGCCCTCAGGCGTGAACACCCGCGTCATCCCCAGCTTCGTTCCCAGCAGCGTCAGGCTCATCGGTGCACGCTCTCTCGCTTACGCCTTGATCTTCACGAACACGCCCGCGGGGACCACGAGGCGGTTCAACGCCTCGACCGTCCGCGCGTTCGGCTCGGTGATGTCGATGATCCGCTTGTGCGTCCGAATCTCGAACTGCTCGCGGCTCTTCTTGTCAATGTGCGGCCCGCGGAGCACCGTGTACCGCTCGATCCGCGTCGGCAGGGGCACAGGGCCCGCCACTTTCGCGTTCGTGCGCTTCGCGTGATCCACGATCTCACGCGCGGACACGTCCAGCGCCTGGTGGTCGTAGGCCTCCATACGGATTCTGATCTTGCCGCCCGTCATGCCTCGCGCTTCCGATTCCAGCAGCCGACTGTCCGACCTTCCGCACACCACGCGTCCGAACGCCGGACGTCGCGCTCTCCATCTCTCTCTCGCCCGGAACCGCCCGCCTCACCGAGACGGACAACGCCAGACACGCCGATGACGCCCCAAAGCCCGAAGTCGCGCTTCTAAACTCTGGCCAGATTGCCCCGACGCCCTTCGACGTGAGTCGAGCCCATCAGCGTACGAACCCCGTCAGGATTGTCAAGCGACCCGCACAATCTCGCGCCCCCTCACACCCCCACTCCACCCACGAATACCATGCCGTCCATGCCCACACACCTCCTCCGCGCCGCCTGCCTCGCCATCCTCTGCACACTCTCCCCGGCCCACGCAGCCGACACCTCCCCCTCCACCCCGCCCACTCTCACGCAAGAACCCGTGCGCTTCGAGACCCTCGGCCTCACTGTCCACCTCCCCGAAGGCGCCGTTGTCGAAACCGTCTCCCTCGGCACGGCACGCCAGTCCGTCGTCGTCCGCGACCCCACAAACTCGTGGAGAATCGAGTTCTCCGAGCGCACCACCCGCGAAAACATCACCTCCGCGGCGTTGGCCACGGACCTCCTCAAGGAGATCCACGCCACCTGGGCACGCTTCGAGCAACCCGAAACCGGGGGGAAGCCCAAGGCGCTGACCAACCCTGTCAAGATTGTCAGCCAAACCGATGACCTCAAACTGGCCCAACGAGCCTCGTCCCGCTTCTACGTCCTCACCCCATCCCCATCTTCCGACGCGCTCGTGGCCACCGGCGTCACCGTTGTCCAAGCCGAGCCCTCCCGCTTCACCCTGCTCTCCCTCTCCTGCCTCGAACCCGAGTTCGAACGCGCCCGCGTGATCTACGAATCCGTCGTGGCATCCGCGCAGTGGCGCGACCCGGCCGAAGCTCTCGCCGAACGCGCCGCTGCGGTGCTCGCCGGCTCGAAGTTCATGCAGGCGATCAGCCTCGACGACTACCGCGCCGCCCTCCCCTCCCAGCCCCAGTACTACCGCATCTACCGCCCCTCCCCCACCGGCGCGCAGCGCGACGACACCGAACTCGCGTACCAGATGGTCGACATCCGCGAGGGCGCGCGCGGCGAACTCAACCCGCGAAAACAACGCAACGACTGGACCCCGGCCGACCGCGACCCCGGCTTCATCGTCCGCATCGTCGCTCGCTACGTGCAGGGCCAGACCGTCTCCGACCTCGAGTCCGTCTTCTTTGCCACGCTCCGACGCGGCGCCACCGACGAGGAAGCATGGACCTCGCGCATGAAGATCCGCGAAGGCGCCTCCACCGTCACTTGGTCACAGACCGGCGCACGCATCGGCAACCGACTCACCGTCCGCACCGAGTCATCACAGGGCGCCCCGGGCGAGCAGTCCTGGATCATCCCCGACGAGGGCTATCTCACACAGGTCCAGTCCTACCTGCTCCCGCGCCTCATGGCGAGAGCAGCGTCCCCCATCGTCCTGGGCTTCTACGCCTACAACCCCTCCACCAGCGACCTCTCGTTCCGGCGCGATGCGCTCGAGCCCGCGCTCTCTGCAGACGCCGGCTGGACGCTCAAAACACGCCTCTCCGAGGGCGCCGCGGAACGATCCACCACCCTCGCGCGCGACGGATCGATCCTCCGACTCGAGACCGCCGACGGCGCAGTGATGGAGCCGATCGACGCGGCCGCGCTCAACCGTCTCTGGAAATCCAAGGGTCTGCCGACGTCGAACTGACACCGCGCCGAGCGCGCCGTCGCTCACTTCGACGGCGTTTCCGCGGGCGCCGGCTCGCCCATCTCGCCAGTCTCATCGCTCGGCGCAAGCTCTTCAGGCGCCGTCTCGGGCGTCATTTCGGGCGCAGGCGCCGGCGCCGCGCTGGGCAGCAACGCGAGCAACTTATCCACGCGCTCCGACAGATCGCCCCGCGCCCCGGCGTTCTGCAGGCTCGATCGCGCCCCCTCGTACGCGTCCACGGCCGCGGTCTTCGCCTTCGACTGCTCCTCGCGCACGCCCGCGAGCGCGCTCGACACGCTCTCGCGCTGCGACAGCGCTGGCTCGATCGTGCTCAACCACGTCAGCGTCGCTTCGTACTGCTCCAGCGCCCGCGCACGAGTCTCTTCCAGACCCGCGAGAGACTGCTGCAACCCGGCCACCGCGATCTGACCCGTCGTCCGGACGTTCTCCAACCCGGAAACACCCGCGGCCCGCTTCGCCGACGCGATCGCCGCGCCGTACCCCTGCGACGCCGCATCAAACGCTCGCGCAAACTCGCCCGTCCGCACCGCCTCCAGCGAAGCCAACGCCTGCGCCGTCTGATCCGCCGCGGCCTCCGCGCCCTTGCGAGCAGCAGCAGCCTGCTCATCACGCGCCGCCTTCCGAGACCCGATCTCCTTCACAGCCGTCCCCAGCAGCGACTTCTGCGTCGTCAGACGCTCGATCTCCATGTCCGCCACCGCAACCTGCGGCCCGACCTGCCCCGCAGCGGCCCGCGTCTGCGCGGCCTCCCGCTCCAGCTCGTCCGCCTGCCGCGAGATCAACCGCGCACGCTCCAGAGCCTCCGCACGAGAAGCCGCGGGCAGCCCCGCCGCGTCCCCGCGAACCTTCGACTCCTCCTCACGCAGCCCCTTCGCCTTGCTCAGCAGCTCGCCGGCCTTTCCATCGAGCGCCTGCAATCGGCCCTCGAGCGCACGCTTCTCCTGCATCGCGCTCGCCAGTTCCCCCTCGATCCCCGTGGCCTGCTTCTCCAGATCGGCAATCTCCGACACCCCCTCGAACGTCGAGAGCGCCTGCGCCAACGCCGCCTGCGACGCATACAGCCGACCCGCGGCCCGCAACTCCCGCACCCCCGACGCCAGCTTCGCGGCCTGCGCCGTCGCCTGGTCCGCCTCAATCTGCGCCAACCCCGCCTGCGCCTCGCTCAACAACATCAGCGCGGCAGCCTGCGACCCGCCCTTGAGCCCGTCCGTCGCGCCGCGAAGATCGGCCACCACCTTCTGCTGCGTCGTCCGACGAGTCTCCGTCGGGGCCGGCGTCACACCCGCATGCAGGGTTGCCATCGCCTGACGCGATGACCGCAACGCTCGATCCGCCGAACTCTCGCGGCCGCACCCCCCCACCGCCACGCACAGCCCGCACGCCACCGAAAGACCGACGATCCCAACCCGATGCTTCATCCGCGCCGTCCTTTATCACTCGCGTTCCGACACCGACTCCACCCCTACGCACCCGACTCCGCCCCGGTTGGCGCCCGATACGACATTCCTGCCGCGCACCGAACCCCCGTCCGTGGGGCGCGAAGTCTACCAACGCCTCAACGCTCCACCCCCCCACCCTTCTCCTCCACAGGCGCCCCCGCCCCGTGCTCCTCCTTGGGGGGATACACGATCGGAACCTCCGGCCTCGGCCTGTACAAACTCTCGATCCACGACACCCCATCCAAAAACCGCCGATCACCCATCGTCCGGAACACCGGAGACCACCCGGCCACCTCCGGATGCGGCGTCAGCGAGTCATGCCGCAGCAACCCCAGCTGCAGCAACGGCGACCGCTCCGGCTCTTCATAATTAATGAGCGGCGTCCCATCCTTCAGCCGCGCCCGCTGCACGATCAAGAAATTCGTCCCGAACGACCGCTCGTGCGTCGTCCGGCGCCACGCCAGCCGGAACTCCCCCGCCTTGTCCCCCCCGTGACACGCCGTCGACGCGCACGTCGTCGCAAGCCACGCCCGGTTCACGTCATCCCGGAACCGCCGCATCGACTCCGGCTGCCCCTCCACCCGAACCTCCCGGTACAGATCGCGCGCCTGCACCCGGAACATCACGTCCATGATCTTCGTCGCGGGCAAACGCAGAAACTCCTCCCGACCCTCCCGCGTCGTCGGGATCAACGGGCTATCCGCATACTCCCGCAGCAGCCGCTCCACCGTCGTCCGATCCACGACAAACTTCGGCGGCCGATCCAGGTCGATCTCATACACCTTGATCAGATTCACCTGCTCGTCCGTCAGCAGCGGGATCTCCGGCGCCCGCACCGCTGGCTCCCGCCCGCGCGCCTCACCCCACTCACCCCCCGGCGCCTCGCGCGCCTTCTCCCGAAGCTCGATCTGCCGCAGAACCTCCTCGCGCATCCGCGCCGCCTCCACGTGCGTCGGGTCCAGCCGCAGCACGTGATCCACCTCCCCCAGCGCCTCGTCCAGCAGACCGTTGCTCCGCAGCCAGTCCACCAGCTCCAACAGACGCGGCGCATCCGCGTCGTCGATCAGCCCCCGCATCTCCCGATACCGCTCCGCCAGCGGACGCTGCGCCACCACCCGCTCCACATCCCCAGCGTCGATCCGCAGCTCCACCCCGGCCACCCGCACCACATACCGCCCCGGCTCCGACCGCACCAGCTCCCCCGTCAGCCGCGACCCGTCCTTCAACATCACCACCACCGCCGCCCCCGCGCTCGGCGCCCCCTCCTCCCCGGCGCGCACGCGCCCGAGCAACCCCCCCACCGCCACCAGCACGCTCAACGCCAGAATGGAAAACGGACGGCTCATCGCCGCCCATTCAATCACACTCGATCGCTCCGGGCCACCCGCCCCGGGTTTTTCCCCCGACCCGCCCTTACGCCGCCTTCTTCTGCAGCGTCTCACCGATCCGCTGGCTCAACAGGTCCGGCGTGAACGGCTTCACGACGTAGTTGTTCACGCCCGCCTTGATCGCCTCGATCACGCGCGAACGCTCCGCCTCCGTCGTCACCATGATCACCGGCGTCGCCTTGTCCTTCTCCCGGAACGCCTTCACGAACGACAGCCCGTCCATGTTCGGCATGTTCCAGTCCACCAGCAGAAGCTCGGGCACGAACGACTCGAGCTTCTTCAGGGCGTCGTGCCCGTCGCACGCCTCTTCGATCACGTGATCGCCGAGCTGCGTGAGCACCGACCGCTGAATGTTCCGCATCGTCTTGGAGTCGTCAATCAGCAGGATCTTCATCGCTCAGTTCCTTCACCCCCAGCGGGGGATCGTCGCATCGATTCTCAGCTCACGCCGCCGCGGCCTGCGCGCCCTGCGCCTCCTGCACCGCGACCTCGATCACAAAGTTCCCACAGTCCGTCGTGCATGGGATCATGATCGTCGGCACGTCCTTCAGCCGCGCGATCTTGTGGTTCGGTCCCATCACCACGTTCGGGCACGAGATCGAAACCTTCTTCGTCCCCCCGAACATCGCCTTCGCGCCGCCGCACACCATGTTCACCAGCTCGCCCACCGCGTCCGAAAAGTCCGAACTCGAAGGGTCCATCTCCGACCCGGCGAACAACGCCACCACCCGCTGCGCCGTCGCCTGCGGGAAGCTCAGCACCACCGAGCCCACCACGTCCCCCGACATCCCGATGATCCCAGAGATGTCGCACGACGGCGCGGAATCCTCCTTCAACGTCGGATCCCCCGTCTCCACCGGCGTGTTCAGCATCGTCGAGAACACGTTCTGCACGCTCGAAATGAACGGAATGATGTAGCTCGGGTCCATGATCGCTCCTTGGGCCGCCGACCTGCCGGCGCAACCCGAATCACCATCGTCTCACGCCGCCCGCCGCTTCAACGGAGCGGAAGAAACTCCCGACTCCTCTGACGCGACGGACGACCGCGACGCCTGACCGCTCGCCGTCGCGCCCGTCAGCAGCCTCGCCACGTCCACGATCAGGCTCGCCTCGCCGTCCTCACCCACCGTCACCCCGCTCACGGCCGTCCCCGAAGACAGGCTCCCGTCCAGCGTCTTCACCACGATCTCACGCTGGCCGATCAGCCGCGAGACCAGCAGCCCCGCGCTCTTGCCCCCGTGACTCAGCACCACCGCGAACGGCGTCTCCTGACGCTCCACGCCCGCCCGATTCCCGAACGCGTCCCACCCGTCCACCAGCGGCAGCACCGTGTCGCGCAGCCGCATCACGCGCCCCCCGCGGATCGTCTCCACCTGCTCGTCCCGGGGCTTCACGATCTCCACAACGCTCGACAACGGGATCGCGTACTCCTCCTCGCCCACTCCCACGATCATCGCGTCCAGGATCGCCAGCGTCAGCGGGATCGCGATCGACACCGTCGTCCCGTTCCCCTTCTCAGAACGCAGCGACACGCTCCCCTTCATCTTCTGGATGTTCGTGTTCACCACGTCCATCCCCACCCCGCGCCCGGACAGATCACTCACCACCTCCGCCGTCGAGAACCCCGGCGCGAAGATGAACTTGAACACCTCGCCGTCCGGCAACGCGTCCCCCGCCTCCTGCGTCACCAGCCCGCGCTCCACCGCGCGCTTCAGAATCCGATCACGGCTCAGCCCCGCCCCGTCGTCCGACACCTCGATCACCACGTGCTCGCCCGCGTGCTGCGCGCTCAAGCGGATCGTCCCCGTCTCCGACTTCCCCGCCTCGCGCCGCGTCGCAGGATTCTCCACCCCGTGATCCGCCGAGTTCCGCAGCAGATGCACCAGCGGGTCCCCGATCAGCTCGATCACCGTCTTGTCCACCTCCGTCTCGCCGCCCACGATCTCCAGACGCAGCGACTTCCCCGTCGCGCGCTCCAGATCGCGGATCAGACGCGGATACCGGCCGAACACCTTGTCCAGCGGCTGCATGCGCGTCCGCATCACGGCCAGCTGCAAGTCCCCCGTCACCCGATCGAGGTCCTCGTTCGCCTCCGTCAGCGCCTCGCGCAGCTCCAGCGCCATGCTCGCGCTCGCGCACGCCTTCCGCGCCACCGACGCCACCCGGTTCTTCTGCAGCACCAGCTCACCCACCAGGTCCAGCAGCGACTCGAGCCGCTGCACGTCCACGCGGATCGTCGACGCCTCCCCGCCCCCGCCCGACCCCTTGCTCTCCCCACCGCTCGCCTCCGCCCCCTTCGCGCTCGACGGCTTGCTCTCCACCGTCGCGCCCTTCTCCTCCGGCGCTGCGGCCGCGCTCCCGCGCTCCGACGAGACGCCGTCCACACGCAGCGCATCCTCGTACGTCGCGCCGGCCTTCAGCTTCAGATCCCCGCTCACCCCGTTCCCCAGCGACAGGTCCATCAGCGACGCGCACAGCCCGCCCAGCTCCCACCGGCGGATCTTCCGCTCACCCAGACCCTCCGCGATGTCGCGCAGCACGTGCACCGCCGCGCGCAGCCGAGGCAGCGACTGCACCGCCGTCTCATCCCCGGCCTCGCCCAAACGCTCGCCCGCCAGCGACAACGCGGACGCCAGCTCCGCCATCGTCGACTGCTCGAAGAACTCCACCGACCGCTCCAGCGCCTGCGACGTCTCCGCAAGGTCCGCCGCGCCGTCACGACGCTCTTCCGCCCGCGCCATCCGCTCGATCACACCCTCGATCCGCAGCAGTGATTCCTGCACGTCCGAGACCATGAACCCGAGCAGCTCCTCCTTGTGCGACGGCAGCACGAGCGCGTCCGCCCCCGCCGGCGCCGCGCTCTCCGCGTCCCCCGACGCGCCCCCGCCCGACGCCGCCGACTCACCCCGACCGAGCGCCGTGAGCGCCGCGATCAGGTCCTCCCCCGCGCGCTCCATCGCGCCGCCGCGACGCAGCTGGTCCATCTGACGCTTGATCACGTCCGCGGCCGCAAGCAGGTGATCCATCGCGGGACGGTCCAGACGCACCTGCCCCTTCCGCGCCGCGTTCAACGCCTCCTCCGAGGCGTGCGCCACCCGGACGATCTCCTCCAGCGAGAGGAACGACGCGCTGCCCTTGATCGTGTGCAGCGCGCGGAACGCGCGGTTCACCAGCTCCTCGTCGTCCGGTGCGCGCTCCAGCGACACCAGATCCGAGTCGAACTGCTCGAGCAGCTCCCCCGACTCCGTCAGAAAATCCTGCAGGATCTCCGGATCAAACGACATCGTGGATCGCCTCCGTGCTCAGGCCGCAGCCGCGTTCTTCGTCGCGCCCTTCCGATAGCAAAAGCCGTGCGCTACCGGCATCGCCGTGAACGGAACGTTCAGGTCCGACAGCGTCTCCGAGTGCCCGATGAACAGCGACCCGTCGGGAGCAAGGCACTCCCCGAACGTCGAAACCACCTGCTGCTTCATGTCGCGATCAAAGTAGATCATGACGTTGCGGCAGAAGATCACGTCCCACGTGCCCAGCCGCTTCATCCCCAGGCGATCCTTCAGGTTCAGCTTCTCGAACCGAACCATCGACTTGATCGTCGGGTCGATCTGGTAGTACGACCCGTCCTCCTTGAAGTACCGCTCCAGCACCAGCCCCGGCGTCGATCGGATCGCGTACTTCGTGTACCGACCAGACGCCGCGACCTCCAGCACCTTCTCCGAGATGTCCGTCCCCACGATCTCGATGCGCCAGTCCATCAGGCGAACGCCCAGCGTCCGGTGCACCATGATCGCCAGCGTGTACGGCTCCTCCCCAGAGGAGCACGCCGCCGACCAGATCCGAAGACGCTTCACCGACGCCCGCGCCTCCATCAGCTCAGGCAGCACCCGACGCTCGAACACGTCGAGCTGCGACTCGTTCCGAAAGAACGACGTCTCGTTGATCGTGATCCGGTTGAACATCTCCTGGAACTCGTCGTCCCGGTACGGGCCGATCGTCAGGAACGCCGCGTACTCGTCGTACGACGACATGTCCAGCTCCTGGAGACGCCGACCCAGCCGGCTCTCCAGAACGTACTTCTTCGACTCCTGGAACGAGATCCCGCTCCGCTCGTAGATGATCTTGCGCAGCTTCTCGAACTGCGGGCTCGTCATCCGAACCAGAGCCTCGCTCCCCGGCACGTCCGTGCCCCCGGCTTTCTGCGTTGTCGTCGTCGTCAAGGACACGATCGCGCTCCCGTTTGTCGTTGTGAGGTAATACGATTCCTACGAAGCCCCGCTCAGGCGGCCCGCTGGGCGCACTCTTCCGCCGCGCCGACAAGCCCCTCCCCGAACAGCTTCCCGAGGTCCAGCAGGATCAGCAGACGATCCTCCAGCTTGCCGACCCCCTGCACGAAGTCCGAATCGATCGAGCACACCATCTCCGGCGCAGGCTCCACGATCGTCGACTCGATCCGCAGCACCTCGTGCACGCGGTCCACGATGAACCCGATCACCTTCCCGCGAACCTCCACCACCACGATCCGGCTCTCCGTCCCGTGCTCGGCCTGCGACAGCCCGAAACGCTTCCGAAGGTCCACCACCGGAATGATCTTCCCGCGCAGGTTGATCACGCCCTCCACCTCAGGCGGGCTCTGCGGCACGCGCGTCAGCGACATCATCCGGTTGATCTCCTGCACCGACAGGATCTCGACCGCATACTCCTCCCCGCCGACCTCGAACGTCACCAGCTGCAGCTGATCCCCGGCCACCCGACGCTCGTCATTCACGCGACCCAACCCGACGTCCATGGTCTGGCTCATCGAACTCGCTCCTGCGTTCTCCGCCCGTGCGAGGGTCTCCACAGATCCGCGCAACAGACCGGCGTATCCATTTCGGTCATCCACGACCTTGCCTCAACCTCTCCCGCACGCTTCCTGCAACTCCTCCCGCCATTTCAGGCCGCAGAAGCCGCACGAGACCGACGCAACGTCCCCAAAGCAGCCCCGATCTGCTTCGGCGTCAGGCTCGCCTGCGTCAGACCCGCAGCCGTCACCGCCCTCGGCATCCCGTACACCACACTCGTTTCTGCGTCCTGCGCCAGCAGCACCGCGCCCCGCGCCTTCAGCTCCCGACCCCCGATAAGCCCGTCCTCACCCATCCCCGTCAGCACCACCCCGAGGCACCGCGCACCCACCGTCCTCGCCCCCGACAAAAACAACTCGTCCACGCTCGGCTTGTACAACGCCGTGCTCGGCTCCTTCCCCACCTCCAGCGTCAACGCACCACGCTCCCCGCGCACCACGCGCCCATGACTCCCCCCGGGACACACGTACACCACGCCCGCCTCCATCCGCGCACCCGCCGACCCGAGCACCACGCGCACCTTCGACACCCGGGCAAGACGCTCCGTCATCGCCTGCGTGAACAGCAGCGGCATGTGCTGCGCGATCACCACCGGCGCCGACAAGTCCTCCGGCAGCGACTCGATGATCTCCTCGAGCACCGGCGGCCCGCCCGTCGACGACCCGATCAGGATCGCGTCAAACTGCAGCGGACGGAACGTCGGCGCCATCCGCGACGCCGGCGGCCCCTGCACGCTCGGCTTCTTCGCGCCCACGCGCGACGCGCCGAGCGTCTTCAGCTTCATCACCAGCTTCTCGGCAAAGCCCGATGTCCCCTTCGCCACCTCGATCGGGTCCTTCGCCAGGAAATCCACCGCGCCAAGACGCAACGCCGTCAGCGCCGCATGGCTCCCCTCCGTCGTCAGGCTCGAGCACATCAGCACCGGCGTCGGGCACTCCGACATGATCCGCGTCAGCGCGCCCAAGCCGTCCAGCTCCGGCATCTCGATGTCCAGCGTCACCGCGTCCGGACGCAGAGACTTCACCTTCTCCACACCCTCAAGACCGTTCCGCGCCGTCCCCACCAGCTCCATCCCAGGCTCCGCCTCGATCACGCGCGAGATCGCCTTCCGCATCACCGCCGAATCGTCACACACGAGTACTCGCACGGCATATGCCTCCTGCGCCCAGCGCCCACAAGACCGCCCCCCCTCGCATCCAGGCGACCGGGGCGTTGCTCGCTCAGCGATTTCATCGTCACCCCCGGACCCCTGATCCACTCCCCACCCCCGCGCACCGCTCCGAAACGCGTGTTAGGCGTCCGATCGGCGTCCCTTTTTTCCTCCGCCCCTCCTCGACCCGGCCATCCTCAATAGGTACACTCTCGTTGACGTGTTTCTTCCCTCCTATCCACCGTATCTCCCCCGATACGGTGGATTTTCGATGATCAGTGCGCCCGGCTAGCGCTCTTCGCGCGGTCGCACCACGATCAATCCAACCATCTCTTCTTCCGTCTCGAACTGCGCGAGCACCAATCGCTCAGGCGCTTTCGTCGCGAAGAACCCGCCCACGCGGAACCGCTCACCGTGCTCGTCGATGAACCGATCCAGCCGGATCGTCTTCGTCTCGCCGACCTCCAGCCCGTCGATCGGCAGCACGTACCACTGGTTCAACCACATGTTCACCGGACCGAACGCGCGACCCGACGCGTTCGTCATCGTGATCTCCCCCTGGCCACGCAGCACCTGGATGTCGAGCGTCGGACCGATCCGCTTCTGCGACGGGTACGTCTGGGCGTGATCCCGCTCCGGCCCCCCCGCGCACCCGACGACCACAGCCACGCACGACGCCGCAAGAATCGCTGAAACAGTTCGCATCGTTCTATAGTCGCCTCCATGTCCGCCCCGAGCAACACCCCGGAGACGCAAGGCTGCGACGGCTCGAACGCCACGCCGCCCTCCCCGGCCGTCGCGCCGGGCGCGGACCTCATCGACGTGACCGCGGCCGCGCAACGCATCGGCGCGCAGGGCGTCGACCCGCGACTCCGCGCGCTCCTGCCCGAATTCGACGCGCCGTTCTTCCAGGCCGGGCTCGCCGGGTACTCCGACGCGGCCATGCGCCTCATCGCGCGCTCGCTCGGCGCCCCGTTCTGCGTCACCGAGGCCCTGCTGGACCGGACGCTGCTCGCCGGGGGGCGGGGCTTTGCCAAGGCCGACCTCGGAGAGCTTGAGGACAACCTGCCCTTCGGCAGCGCCGATCATCCTCTGGCAGGCCAACTTATGGGTTCGGACCCGGACACCATGGCGGCCGCGGCGGTGAAGATGATCGAACAGGGCGCGCGGGCGGATCGGGAGTACCGCACGGCCAAGGAGTTGCGCGCGACGCGCGCGGAGCGGACCTTCGAGGTGATCGACGTCAACCTGGCGTGCCCGGTGAAGAAGATCGAGCGTAAAGCCCGGGGCGGCCACTGGTTGCGCGAGCCGCAGGGCGCGATCGAGATCCTCCGGGCGGTGCGGGAAGCCCTGCCGAGTGATGTGATCTGCTCCGTCAAAATGCGTCGTGCCTTTGATGACACGGAGGAGCACGAGCGGGCGTTTTTTCAGATCTTCGACAAGGCGTATGAGCTTGGCTACGCATGGGTTACGGTGCACGGGCGCAGCGTCAAGCAGAAGTACGTGGGGCCGTCGAGATGGACGTTCTTGCGTGACCTGGTGCGGTCGAGGGGGGACCGGATCATCTTCGGGAGCGGGGATGTCTGGGGGGCGCGCGAAATCTTCCAAATGCTTGAGTACACAGGAGTTGCGGCGGTGAGCGTGGCGCGGGGGTGCATCGGGAACCCGTGGGTTTTCCGGCAGGCGCGGCAGATGATGCGTGGGGAGGCTCCGATGGCGCCGACGATCGAGGAGCAGCGGGATGTGCTGCTGCAACACTTTGAGTATTCAAGACTTGTGAACGGGGAGCGGCTGGCTGGGCGGCTGATGCGGAAGTTCGGGATCCGGTTTGCGGCGCATCATCCGCGTGGGGATGAGGTGAAGCGCGCGTTCGTGCGTGTTGAGACGCAAGATGATTGGCGACAGGTAGTTGCGCAGTTCTACGGCGCGGAATCCCAACTCTTGGCCGAGAGCGTGTAGTGACGGGGCGTGTGCGCCGTATCCGCGTGATACGGCGTGCTGTGCGCACGGGGTGGATGTGGTTCGGCAAGGGGTGAAAGCCGTCTTGGATTTTGTTCTTGGAGGATGAGCGGAGCGGGGGTATATTGATATACGACGCTTTTATCTGAAATCAGATTGGGCGGGGCTTTGCTGATTTCTCAGTGACTGGAGGGCGCCATGGAGCGTGTTGCCTCGGGTCGACTTGGCTGGGCTTCGCGTCGGGGGGCGCGGGCGGTTGTGCGGATCGCGGTGTTTGCGGGGGTGGGGTTGTCGTTGTGGGAGAGGGCGGCGCTGGCGCTGGGGGCGGGCGAGGCGAGGGAGGATTCGGCTGGTCCGACGCGCGCGACCACGGTTGCGACGGGGACGGCGGACGCGTTGGGGGCGTACGTGGTGATGGGGTACAACGACCTGGGCATGCACTGCATGAACGACGATTTCTCGGAGATCGTGGTGCTGCCGCCGTTCAACAACCTGCACGCGACGGTGATTCGTCGTGGCGTCGAGCCTGAGATCATGACCGGGGACGTGTCGGTGCGGTACTGGATACCGTCGAACACGGAGTCGGCGTCGAAGACGAACTTCTGGCGGTATGCGCCCGCGCTGTTCGGGGTGAGCCCGGCGCCGAACGTGGGTCTGACGGGTCACGGGATGTCGGGGACGATGACGCCGACGGGGAACAACGACTGGTCGGTGACGGGGATTCCGATCACGCCGACGGAGGACACGGGCCGCGAGAACCCGTATCCGCTGGCGACGATTCGCGTGGTGCGGAACGGGAGCGAGGTGGCGCGAACGCAGGCTGTCGTGCCGGTGTCGACGGAATTGTCGTGCGACTTGTGCCACAACGCGGTGGGGATCTCGGTGGCGACGGACATTCTGCGTCGGCACGACACGCTGCACGGGACGGGTCTGGAGACGATGAAGCCGGTGCTGTGCGCGAGTTGCCACTCGAGCAACGCGCTGGGGACGCCGGGCGTGCCGGGGGTGGCGAGTCTGTCGTCGTCGATGCACAGCGCGCACGCGGCGCGGATGGGTCCGGCGTCGGGGTTGGCGAGCGAGTGCTACGCGTGTCACCCGGGGATTCGGACGGCGTGTCAGCGGGACATTCACCTGGCGAAGGGGATGCGGTGTTCGGAGTGTCACGGGTCGATGGCGGACGTGGGGGATCCGTCGCGGCGGCCTTGGATTGATGAGCCGAGGTGCGGGAGTTGTCACGCACGGCCGGGGTTCGCGTTTGAGGAGTCTGGGAAGTTGTTCCGTGAGAGCCGTGGGCACAGCGGGGTGCAATGCGCGGCGTGTCACGGGAGTCCGCACGCGATTACGCCGACGGTGACGGAGGTGGACAACCTGCAGGCGATAGCGCTGCAGGGTCATGCGGGGACGATCGACACGTGCGCGGTGTGCCACACGACGCCGCCGAGCGAGGGGTTCTTCCATCGGATCAACGAGGGGGATTCGGGTGATGCGGGGGGCGGGGTGGATCGTCGCGTGGAGATGGCGCGGCTGCTGAGTGCTTCGCTGGAGAAGGAGAGGCGAGATGCGCGCTGAGACGATCGGTGTTGCGGCGTTGGCGTTGTGCGGGAGTGTTGTGGGGGCGCCGTCGTATCGTGTGGTTGATCTCGGGAGCGCGGGGGGGGCGAGCCGAGCGTTCGCGTTGTCGGAGAATGGTTGGACGGCGGGAGTGACGGCGGTGAGTGCGGGGAATGCGCACGTGGGTTGGGGGCGGGCGCCGGGGGGAGCGCTGACGACGACGGGGTCGTTGTCGGGTGATGCGTTGTCGTGGGCGTTTGCGGTGACGGGGTCGGGTGAGGCGTACGGGGTGTCGTTCTCGTTGGGGCAGGTGGCGGCGAGGTCGTTCAGATGGTCGGGGGGGGGGGGATCGCCTGTTGACATCGGGTTGTTTTCGGCTCGTGGGGTCAACGGGTCGGGCGTGGTGGTCGGTCACGTGAGCGTGGCGAGCGGGATGAGCGTGGTGGATCGGGGGTGCGTGCTCGAGGGGGGAGCGCTGACGGAGTTGCCGGGGTTGGGAGGCGCGAACTGGTATGCGCGCGCGGTGAACGCGTCGGGGAGGATCGCGGGGATGTCGTGGACGACGGGGGAGAATGCGCATCGCGCGGTGGTGTGGCAGGGAGGAGTGGTGAAGGATCTGGGGACGCTGGGTGGCGCGTCGAGTCAGGCGCTGGGGTTGAACGAGGGGGATCGGGTGGTTGGGTGGGCGCAGGTTGCGTCGGGCGATCCGCACGCGTGCGTGTTCGTGGTGGACGCGGGCGGGAACGTGACGTCACGGGTTGATCTGGGGACGCTCGCGGGAGCGCGATCGAGCACGGCGCGCGGGGTGAACAATCGCGGGCAGGTTGTGGGCGTGAGCGACGGCCGGCCGTTCTTCTGGAGGCAGGGCGGGGGGATGGTGGACTTGAACACGCGGATCGAGGGGGGCGCGTGGGAGTTGCACGACAT
Organism: Phycisphaerales bacterium; assembly: GCA_050174775.1. Taxonomy (GTDB): domain Bacteria; phylum Planctomycetota; class Phycisphaerae; order Phycisphaerales; family UBA1924; genus CAYPGJ01. The sequence goes on along the minus strand of JBFXJP010000002.1, from coordinate 88,729 downwards.
GTACGCGGTGAACGACGCGGGGCAGATCGCGGGATACGGGGAGTTGAACGGGTTCCCGAGGGCGGTGTTGCTGATGGCTTGCGAGGGGGACGCGAACGGGGATTTTCAGGTGAACTTCGCTGACCTGAACATCGTGCTGAGTCACTTCGGAGCCGGCGTTCCGGCCGGGGAGATGGGTGATTTCAACAATGACGGGGTGGTGACGTTCGCGGATCTGAACGTGCTGCTCGGGAGATTCGGGCAGGGGTGTTGAGAGTGGCGGTTTGTGGGTGTGACGGTGTGCGCGCGGAGAAAGACGGCTTGGCGCGGGTGTAGCGTCACGCCGCCGGGTGGTGCTGGGCCCGCGCGCGGCGGGTGAGAGGCGCCGCGCGGGGCTTTGGGTGCGGATGCGGGATCAGGCGGCGCGGCGTCGGCGGGACGAGGCGAGGGCGGTGATGGCGCGCGTGGGCATGGGGGGGGTCTCCTCGTGCGGGGGAGGTGTGCTCGTCGGGGGTGCGACGTGTCGTCGCGGTGTGTGCGCCTCGACGTTGGGGCGGGCGACATCGGGCGGATATTTTGATTGTGCGAGGGGAGCGCGAGTGAATTGCTGCTAGCGCGGTCGAAGCCCGCGCGGATGGGAGGGCGGGTTCGTCGGCTGGGCGAGTGGGCGCGCGTCCGAGGGCACTGAGGGGTCAGGGCTGGGAGGGCGCTTCGGGCGCACAGACGGGGATCTGGACTTCAGCCCACTTGTTCCACCAGAAGAGCGATGGGCCGTTGTAGTAGAGTGCGCGCCATTGCCCGGTGGGTTGCCACTGGGGGTGCTGGTCGAGCCACGACTGGAGTTGCTTGCGCGCTTCGTTCACGAGGCTCTTGCCGTAGTCGCCTCTGACGCCGAGCGAGAGAACGGTCACGGGCGCGGCGTCACGCACGAGCACATCGCCTTCGGCGCCGGTGTCGTTGAGGTCTGGTGTGCGGTAGAGGAATGCCATCGACCATGTTTCGGGGGAGTTGTCGTCGGCGAGGCTGGTGTAGTTCATCTCGACGGGCGCGGTCATCGCGATATCGTGTTTTTTGATGTGCTTGAAGAGAGGCCAGAAGGCGTCGTTCATGCCGCGATCCGGGTTGGAGACGCCCTGGACTTCGGCGAGTCGGACGGAAGGGTAGGACTTGATGTCGATCGCGCCGGGTGGTGTGGGCGCGGGGTATCCGTCGGGGAGCGGGGTGTCGATGGAGGACGGGCCGTGACGAAAGCCGTTGGCGGTGGTTGTGATTGTGGCGTTGAGATCGCCGCCGACACGGACGGATGAGCCAGGTTGAGGCGCGAGAGTGGGGATGGGAGGGGGAGTGATGCGGGTGAGAGATTCGGGTGAGGGGTTTTCGGCGCTGCATGCGAGCATGGCGATGGACGTGAGGATGGCGGGGAAGGCGGCGCGTGTGAATGGCATAAGCGCTCCTGCGAGTTGTGGGGTTCGCGGGAGGTTTCGCGTGTGAGGATGATCGGATTCAGTGAAAGCGGTGGGGGCGGGATTCGAACCCGCGAGACCCTGACGGGTCTGCCGGTTTTCAAGACCGGCGCCATCAGCCGCTCGGCCACCCCACCGTGGGGTCTCTGGAGGTGATGCTGGAGGAAGAGAGGGTGTGGGAGGGGGAGGAGGGGTTCGAGTGTACGCGGTGCGGGCGACGGCAACCGGGGAGGGGGCGTGCGGGTTTACGTGGGGGCGGGAAGATGGGTGCAATGGGGATGCGTTCGGGGGCGTTGAGCCGATTCAAGAGGGTGTGCGGTGTGACGGGAAGCGGGTTCAGGGACGTCGAGGAGAAGCGGGCATGGATGGTCGTGGGGCGGGAACGGAGCGGGCGCGGGGGTTCTCGCTGATCGAGCTGCTGGTGAGCCTGTTCATCATTTCGCTGCTGATGGGGATCATCCTTGCGATCCTGCCGCAGGCGCGGGATGCGGCGAAGCGTGCGGCGTGCGGGGGGATGTTGAAGGGGGTTGCGGGCGGGATCACGGCGTACCGGAACGACAATCGGGATGAGTTTCCGAAGGCGCGGTACATGCCGCCGCCGTGGTTGAGCGGGGACACGGACCCGCCGCTGCCTGAGGCGTTGTCGAGGTACATCGAGCCGGGGACGGGGGCGTACAAGTGCCCGGGTGATCGGGTGGTGGCGGAGCGGACGTACCTCGATGCGAACGGGGTGGAGCAGGAGTGCGGGGTGAGCTACACGTACGTGGTGGCGCTGTCGGGGGTGCCGTACGAGCAGACGTTCTACTACCGGTTCTTGAAGCTGACGCCGATGGACACGCCGGTGGCGTATGACTTTGACGGGGGGACGTTCGAGACGCAGGACGAGGAGGAGGTCCGGGTGGATTTCTTCCACTCGGCGCGGAACGTGTTGTTCGTGGACAGTCACGTGGGTCGGTACGGGGAGTGAGAGGCTGGCGCGTTTCGGCGCGCTGATGAGGAGGATGCGCGATGGAACGGAAGGTGTACGACCTGGATGCGATGGCTGGTGAGGGTCGTCGGCCGATCGACGCGAGCTGGTCGCCCAAGAAGAAGAGGGTGGTGGGCGGGTTGTGCGTGGTGGGCGCCGCGGTGGTGGTGGGTGGCGGCGTGTGGGCGATGATGGCGGGGGCGCCGGCGTCGCTGCCTCGGAACGCGCAGGAGGCGGTGTCGGTGATGGCGAGCGCGAAGTTCAAGAACATGAGCGCGGAGCGGAAGCAGCAGTACATGGCGGAGGCGGGCCGGCTGTTCCGTGACATGAGTGAGGAGGAGCGTCGCGCGATGTTCCGGGATGAGAAGACGCGCGAGGCGATGCGGGCGATGATGGAGGAGCGGATGGCTGAGGCGGCGAAGAAGTTCGCTCGGGGGGAGAGCATGGAGGGGATCTGGGGTGAGCGTCCGTCGGGGCCGAGGCCGGAGCGTCCGCAGGGGGATCGGACGCCGCCGACGGAGGAGGAGCGAGCGCAGCGGATGGAGCAGATGCGTTCGCGGATGACGCAGGCGATGAAGGATCAGGTGATGACGGGGAACGCGCAGAACGGGGGTCTGACGGGTGAGATGTTCAAGCGGATGGGGGCTGGAGGGGGACGGGGCGGGTTCTTCGGGGGGAGGGGCGGAGGTGGAGGAGGGGGTGGCGGGCCGAGAGGTGGCGGTGGTGGTGGTCGGGGCGGATAACGGGTGGGATATTGGAGTGTGGATGAGCGTCGGCGGAAAGCCGGCGTTTTTTCTTGATGGAGGGTGAGGGTGGTGGTAGGTTCGGAGTGAGGACTCTCAGGCTTCGTGGAGGTCTGGGATGAGGATCGGGTGGTTGTGTGATGGGAGGGAAGCGCGATGCGTGGGCATGTGATCGCGGGCGCGGTGGGTTTGTTTGCGGCGTGCGCGGTGATCGCGGGCCCGAACTGGGTTGAGCCGGGGGCGGGCGCGGGGTCGAGCCTTGCGACGGCGGATGAGCCTGCGGGGAGCGGGCTGCTGCAGACGATCTCGGGCCGGTTGCGCGGACCGGCGGACGGTCAGGGGACGACCGACTTCGAGGACGTGTATCGGATCTTCATCTCGGCGCCGACGCAGTTCTCGGCGCGGACGTTCGGCGGGCCGGGGGGCGCGACGTTCAACACGCAGTTGTGGCTGTTCAACTCCGCGGGTCAGGCGCTGCTCGGGAACGATGATGCGGGTCCGGGCGAGGACGGGTCGTTGTTGTTGTCGATGTCGAATGACGGGACGGGGATCGATCTCACGGCGCCGGGGATTTATTACCTGGCGATCAGCGGGCATGGGAACGTGCCGCTGAGCGTGGGCGGGCCGATGTTCCAGTTTTTGATTCCGAATGAGATTTCGGGGCCGGACGGGCCGGGCGGGATGGCGCCGCTGGGTGGATGGAGCGGTGAGGGGGAGTTCGGTGATTACGTGATCTACCTCGAAGGTGTGATCTTCGTGCCGAGCGTGGGGAGCGCGGGTGTGATGGGCGCGTTCATGGGGATGGTGGGGATGGGGCGGCGTCGGCGGGGTTGAGGAGCGCGAGACGGCGCGCGGCGGCGAGGGTGAGGGGGTGTTCGGGGCCTCGGGAGTGGAGGAGCGTGTCGTGCGCGCGGGTGAGGAGGGGCGCGGCCTGGGTGGTGTGGCGCTGGAGGAGGAGGCAGTGGCCCAGGAGTGATTCGGCCTGCGCGATCTGCCAGTCGACGGGTGAGGGGGTAGAGGAACGGAGATCGAGCGCGGCGCGGATGAGGGGCTCTGCTTCGGCGGGGCGTTGTTGGTTGAGGAGGGATTCCGCGAGGAGGAGTTGTGAGTCTGCGCGCGCGGGGTGGGAGGGGGACTGGTGTTGTTCGCGGATGGAGAGGGCTTCGCGTGCGAGGGATTCGGCGCGGGCGGGCTGGTTGCGTCGGAGGTTGAGGAGGGCGAGGGCTTCGAGGGAGGTGGCGACGCGAGGTTGGTTGTCGCCGACTCGTTTCTTGAGGAGGGAGATGGATTCGGTGAGGAGGGGTTCGGCTTCGTCGTAGCGTTCGAGGTCGGTGAGGGTGGAGGCGAGTTGCTGGAGGGCGACGGCGAGGCCGAAGGAGTTTTCGCCGGGGGCGGCGCGGACGGAGTTGATGGCGGCGCGGAAGAGCGTTTCGGCGTCGTCGAGGTCGGCGCGGTCTCGGAGGAGCGAGCCGAGGGCGTTCTGGGACATGGCGAGATCGGGGAGGACGGACTTGTCGGTGGCGGCGAGCGCTTGGCGGATGTTGATCGCTTCCCGGTGGAGGGCTTCGGCGGCTTGTTCGTCGGCGAGTTTTTGTTTGGTGGAGGCGAGGTGCTGGAGGGAGAAGGCGAGTTCTCGGGGGTTGTTGTCGGCGCGGCGGAGATCGACGGCGATCTGGTAGTGGTTGTCTGCGGCGGTGTAGTCGGCGCTGAAGTAGAGGGCGCGTGCGAGGTCGTGGTGGGCGTTGGCGATGAGGGGGTGGTTGTCCGGGAGGGTGGCCTCTCGGAGCTCGAGTGCGCGTTGGAGGAGTTCGCGTGCGCGGGGTGCGTGACCGTAGTTGAGGTAGGCGACGCCGAGACGGGTGCGGTAGTCGGCTTCGCGTTGTGGGGGGAGTTGTTTGTTGTTGACGCGGGCGAGCATGGCGTCGATGTATTCGATGGGCATGCCTGCCGCGGTGGTGGTCTCGGGGTCGAGGAGGGCGAGTGACTGATCGAGCACATCGTCGAGGGTGCTGGCGTCGCGCTTCGCGTTGCCGGCTTCGCGTTGCGCGTCGGCGGCGAGGTAGCGTTGTGTGACTGCGACGGCGCCGATGGTGGAGAGGGCGAGGAGGGCGACGCCGATGACGGCGGCGAGACGTTGGTTTCGCTGGGTCCAGCGGACGGCGCGGCCGAGGGGGCCGACGCGGCGGGCGTGGACGGGGTGATGGTTGAGGACTCGTCGGAGTTCGTCGGCGAGATCGGAGGCGGTGGCGTATCGGCGGTTCGGGTCTTTGTCGAGTGCTTTGAGGAGGACGGCGTCGAGGTCGCGGGAGAGGGAGTGGCGGAGTGAGGAGGGGGCGGGGGGGTCGGTGGTTTGGATTCGGTTGAGGACTTCGATGAGCGGGCCGTGGATGGGGCAGGGGAGGCGGCCGGTGAGGAGTTCGTAGGCGATGGCTGCGAGCGCGTAGACGTCGGTGCGGACGGAGACGTTGTCGATGTCGCCGCGTGCTTGCTCGGGGGCCATGTAGGCGAGGGTGCCGATGAGCTGGCCCGGGAGTGAGAGGGAGTGGTTGGCTGCGCTGGAGGGGAGGTCGGGGGTGAAGGAGGTTGCGAGGCCGAAGTCGAGGAGGTGTGGCGCGTCGGAGTTATCGAGGAGGATGTTGTCGGGCTTGAGGTCTCGGTGGAGGACGCCTCGTTGGTGGGCGTAATTGACGGCGTCGCAGACGGAGGCGAGGAGGGGGAGGACGCGCTGGGGGTCTGCGGAGCCCGGGGTGAGGACGTGGTCGAGGGGCCGGCCGTCGACGAGGTCCATGACGTAGTAGTGGTTTGCGTGGTGGATGCCGGAGTCGATGACGGGGACGATGGAGGGGTGTTGGAGCCGGGCGACGAGTTCGACTTCGCGCTCGAAGCGTCGGCGCGCGGAGTCTGAGGCCTTGGTGGCGTCGAGCATGAGTTTGAGCGCGACGCGTCGTCCGGTGGCTTGTTGGAAGGCTTCGTAGACGGCGCCCATGCCGCCTTTGGCGATGAGTGCGACGGCGTCGTAGCCGGGGATGGAGGGGAGGTCCGGCTCGGGGTGGTCGTGCGGGGGCGGGTCGGGGATTTGTGGGGGTTTGTTCATGGCGCGAACGGGGGCGCCGGAATGGGCGGAGGATGGTTTACACTAGACGCGTGGACGGCGCCTTGGAGAGATCGGACGGGGGCGGCAGCGCGGTGGACATCGGCGCGTTGTGCGCGCGGGCGTCGGGTGGAGATGAGGAGGCGGTGGCGGCGTTGCTGGCGTCGCATCATGCGCGGCTGATCGGGTTCGCGCGGCGGAAGGTCGGGGTGGACTGGTCGGGGAAGATCGAGCCTGAGGACCTGGTGCAGGAGGCGTACGGGGAGGCGTTCGCGAAGATCGGGGAGTTTTCGCCTGAGGGGGATGACGCGTTCTATCGGTGGGTGTCGAAGATCGTGGACCATCGGTTCATTGATCAGGTGCGGAAGTTCCGGAGTCAGAAGCGGGATGCGAAGCGGGAGATCCGGGGTGGGGATGCGGCGCGCGCGAGCCGAGCGGATGCGTTGCTGGGGCAGGTGGAGGGAGCGGAGCGGACGGCGAGCGCGGTGATGCGTCGTGAGGATGCGATCGGGGCGATGATGGCGTGCCTGGCGCGGCTGCCTGAGGACTACCGGCAGGTGGTGACGCGGGTGTATCTGGACGGGGCGACGTTTGCGGAGGTGGCTGAGGAGATGGGGCGGACGGAGGATGCGCTGCGGAGGTTGGCGGGACGGGCGCTAGAGAAGATGCAGGAGCGGATGGGGACGCTGACGCGGTATCTGAGCGGGCGGGGATAAGGGACGGGGGCGGGGATTCGGAATGAAATGCGGGAGTGCGCGCCGGGATGGGGCGGGGATGTCGCTTGTCCTTTCGGTGTCGGCGGGTTGTCCGCTGACGCACGGGAAACGAAAGGAGAGAGCGATGTTGGGGATTCGGCGTTCGATGACGTGCGGGATGGCTGTGGGGATGGTTGTGGCCGGGAGCGCGGGGGCCGCGGTGACGGGGGTGACGGGTCAGGGCGTGGTGGTTGCGCCGCCGGCGTCGGCGACGTTCCCGGCGATTTTTTTCTCGAGCGCCTTGGTGTGGAACGAGCGTGCGAACGTGACGGCGCCGCCGGGCGGGTTCGTGGTGAACATGCTGGTGAATGGCGGTGTGATGTCGAGCACGGCGCCGTCGGGGGGCGTGGTGCAGGGCAATGTGGACAGCCATTTCATCCACTGGTCTCCGCTGTTTTCGACGTCGGGGTCGGGGACGGTGACGTTCAATGCTCCGATCGTGGGCGTGATGTACGGGGATCTGTGGCTGAACCAGAGTGATGCGGCGCTGGGGACGCCCGGGACGAGTTATCCGTCGGGCGCTGCGGGTGTGGGTCGCGGGATGCACACCACGTTCAGCCAGGTGTCGGTGAATGGGAACACGCTGCGGTTTGATTTCGCACGCGTGTCGGGATTCGGGCGTGTGGAGCAGGTTCGTGTGCTGACGCAGGTCCCGGCGCCGAGCGGGGTTTGCGTGGCTGGGCTTGCGATGCTGGGTTCGGGTCGGCGGAGACGTTGAGGAGGCATGCATGGATGATGGAGGAGACGGGCCCTGTGCCGAGAGGCGCGGGGCCTGTTTGCTGCGCGGGGAGGGTGGGGAGGGGCGCGGGAAATCGTGAAAAAACGGGCGTGCGCGCGCCGGAGGGGGCGGGTGCGTGCGCTGGCCCTGTCGCCGGCTCGTGGGGCGTCTCACGGGCAACGACGTGTGGCTTGGTTGTGACGGAAAGGGTGAGTTCGATGAACAGGACGAAGTTGGGTTGTGTCGGCGTTGCGGTTGGTCTTGTCGGGGCGGGGGTTTCGATGGGCGCGATCACGAGCGTGGCGGGGACGGTGACCCAGATCGGCGCGCCGACGCTGGCGAACTGGCCGACGCTGACGGGTCCGCTCGCGGACGCGTGGGACGAGCAGCAGAGCGTGACGCTGCCGGCGGGCGGTGTGTTCGTGGACATGCTGGTGAGCGGGGGGACGATGTCGTCGACGTCGCCGACGCCTGGGGTGGTGACGGGGATCGTGGACAGCCACATGCTGCACTGGTCAGTCGGTCCTGTGCCTCAGGCGACGGGGACTGTGACGTTCAACGCGCCGATTGAGGGGGTGATTTACGGGGATCTGCTGCTGGACGCGACGGACGCGTTGCTGGGCGCGGGGGGGACGACGTATCCGACCGGGCAGGTTGGCCGGGGGATGAACTTTGCGGGCGTGCTGACGGCGACGGGGAACCAGCTTCATTTCAATTTCATCCATGCGACGGGGGCGATCGACATCGAGCAGGTGCGTGTGCTGACGCGTGTTCCGGCGCCGGGGGGTGTGTGCGTGGGCATGCTTGGGCTTGCGGCGGCGATGCGTCGGCGTCGTTGAAGGAGTTAGGACGATGGACGAGGACGGGGCCCCGCGTGTGAGGACGCGGGGCTTTTTCTTTGGTTTCGCGCCGGAAGGGGAGGGGGAATCCGCTGGCCTCGCTGCGGCCGGCGGGAGTGTCCCGCGGGCGGGTGATTACGGGTGTGATGCGAAAGGGCAGGTTCGATGAACAGGACGACGTTGGGCTTGGCGGGTTTGGCGTGTGCGGTCGTTGGGGCGGGCGTTTCGATGGGCGCGATTTCGACGGTCGTGGGGATGGGGACGCAGATCGCGCCGCCTGCGGTGGCGAATTTCCCGACGCTGACGGGCCCGTTGGTGGATGCTTGGGATGAGCAGCAGAACGTGACGCTGCCGGCGGCCGGCGTGCTGGTGGACATGTTCGTGAACGGGGGGAGCATGACGAGCGGCGCGCCGACGGCGGGCGTGGTGACGGGTGTGGTGGACAGCCATTTCCTGCATTTGACGAGCGGCCCGCTGCCGTTCGTGTCGGGCACGGTGACGTTCAGCGGCGCGATTCTGGGGGTGATTTACAGCGATCTGTGGCTGGACCTGTCGGACACGTACGGCGCGTTCGGGACGGTGTATCCGACGACCGTGCCGCTGCGGGGCATGAACACAACCGGCTTTCTGAGCGCGGCCGGCAACACGCTGCAGTTCCAGTTCCAGGCTCAGACGGGCGCCATCGAGATCGAGCAGGTGCGGGTGTTGACGCGTGCGGTTCCGGCGCCGGGCGGTGTGTGCCTTGGGGCGCTGGGGATGCTGGCGGGCATGCGTCGGCGTCGGTGAGGCTCGAGACAGAACGAGGACGTGGGATGCGAGGGCCTCGCGCCGGTTGGCGCGGGGCTTTTTTCGCTGCGCGGGGGGTGGGGAGGATTTCTTGGGATTGCGCGCCGGGACGGGGGCGGGATGCCGCTGGCCCTGGTGTGGTCGGCGGGGTTGGCCCGCGGGCGAACAGGACATGACGGGTGTGTTGGAAAGGGGTTTTCGATGAAGAACGTGATGCGGAGCGTTGTGTGTGTGTCGGTTGCGTGCGGAGCGACGGGGGTTGCGGGCGCGGCGATCACGAGCGTGGCGGGTCAGGGGGCACAGATTTCGCCGCCGGTGTTGGCGGACTGGCCGGTGCTGACGGGGCCGCTGGCGGACGCTTGGGATGAGCAGACGAACGTGACGGCGCCGAGCGGGGGCGTGCAGGTGGACATGCTGGTGGGGGGCGGGTTCATGACGAGCGGGGCGCCGACGGGCGGCGTGCTGACGGCGATCTATGACAGCCATTTCGTGCACTTCACGGCGGGGCCGCTGGGGTTCCAGGCCTTGGGGAGCGTGACGTTCAACGCGCCGATCGAGGCGGTGATCTTCAGTGATCTGTTCCTGGATTTGTCGGACGGGATTTTCGGGGCGGGCGGGACGACGTACCCCACGGGGCAGATCGGGCGCGGGATCAACCCCGGGTCGTTCCTGATCGCGAACGGCAACGTGCTGCAGTTTGATTTCGTGGGGATTCCCGGCGCGATCGAGATCGAGCAGGTTCGGGTGCTGACGCGGGTGCCGACGCCCGGCGCGGTGGCGCTGGGGGCGTTGGGCGTGCTGACGGCGCTGCGTCGGAAGCGGTGAGGCTCGGGCGGCTTGCATAAACGTGTGTGGAGCGACGGCCCCGTGTCGGGAGACGCGGGGCCTGTCTTGTTTTGCTCGGGAGGGTTGCGGGAAATGTGAAGAGGCGCGCCGGAAGGAGGGTGGGAGTGCGCTGGCCTTGGTGTACGCGGGGCGGCGTGCTCTGCGGGAGAAGGTTGGACGGAAGTGGAGGTGTGCGATGCGTGCTGTGCGTTGGGGCGTAGCGGGCGTGGCTTTGGCGGGAGTGTGCGGGAGCGCGGGTGCGGCGATCGTGACGGCGTCGAACACGGTGCAGGTGATCACGGCGCCTGCATTGGCGGATCAGAACCTGGCCGGGGTTGGGTTCAGGGCGGTGGCGTGGAATGAGAAGACGAACGTGGTGGTGAACAATCTGGCGGTGGACATGCTGCCGCCTGGGCATAGCGCGACGGCGCTCGGGGGGTTTTATTCGGGGGTGGTGAACAGCCACATCCTGCACTATTCGACGCTTCCGCAGGGGACGGGGCCGGGCCACGTGGGGACGGTGAAGTTCGATGCGCCGATCGTGGCGTTGATCTACACGCAAGCGCGGCTTGCGGGGACGGACGGGTTGCTGGGCGCGGCGGGAACGACGTACGGCGCGAACAACTGGAATCGCGGGCTGAACGTGAGTCTGCCGGTGTTCTCGTATGCCCAGGTGCTGGGCGTGCTGCCGGACACGCTGTTCTTCCAGCTGCTGCCGGGCGGGTGGAGCGTGGGGGGGGCTGGCGGGAATTTCCTCTTCGGCGTGGATCAGATCCGGGTGCTGACGCGTCCTGTGCCGAGTGCGGGCGGGCTGGCGTGCTTCGGGGTGGCGGGCGTGTGGGGCGCGCGGCGGAGGCGGTGAATCGCGTGGGTTTGGTCGACGGATTACTCCTCAGGTTCCGGGGATGTGAGTTCCGGGGGATGTGCCGAGAACGCCTCGCGTGCAGCGCGGGGCGTTTTCGTTTTTTGCGAGCGGGCGCGCGGGAGGCGCGCCGGGATGGGAGGGGGAATGCGCTGACCGGTGTAGTTGCGGCGCGGCGTGCGCGTCGGAGCGTGTGTGTGAAAGGAGCGGCGCGATGATGAGGACTGCGTGGGTTGGGGCGACGGTTGTGGGGATGTGCGGGAGCGCGGGCGCGGCGATCTTGAGCGCGTCGGCGAACGTGGATGTGATTTCGGCGCCGGGGAGCGCGGGGGCATCGCTGGGCGGCGCGGGCGGGAACGCCGTGGCGTGGAACGAGCGTGTGAGCGTGAACGCGAGCGGGCTGAGCGTGAACCTGATCGCGCCGGGGAACAGCACGAGCGCGACGGGGGGCGTGGTGAGCGGGGTGTTCAACAGCCACATGCTGCACTTCTCGAACACCGCGGTGTTGGGCGGTCCGCCGCTGCAGATCGGGACGGTGCGGTTTGATGCGCCGATCGTGGCGGTGATCTACGGGGACAACCAGCTCGTGTCGTCGGACGGGCTGTTCGGATCGGCGGGGACGGTGTATCCGAACGCGTTTTCCGGTCGGGGGCTGAACACGCTGAACCAGCCGGTGTCGAACGTGTTCGTGGCCGGGGGCGTTCCGGACACGCTGTTCTTTCAGCTCGTGCCGGGCGGGTTGAGCATCGGGGGTGTGGGGAATTTTCTGCCCGGGTTTGATCAGGTGCGCGTGCTGACGGCTGTGCCGAGCGCGGGGGGCGTTGCGTGCTTCGGGGTGATGGGCGCGGCGGCGGGCGCGCGGCGGAGGCGGTGAGCGTCAGTCTTCGGCGCGTTCGCCGGGCGGGGCCATCTTCACGAGGCGGGGGTGGAAGGTGGCGAGCGGCTTGACGAGGTCGGCCTGCGCGGCCATGACGGAGTGGATGTCCTTGTAGACGTGGGGCGCTTCGTCGAGGCCTGCGGAGATGAGGGTGACGGCGTTGTCGGAGAGGCGCTGGTTGACGTCGGCCCAGTTGAGGTTTTTCTTGGCTTGCGTGCGGGACATGACGCGTCCGGCGCCGTGGGAGGCGGAGTGGAGCGAGTCGGGTTGGGCGAGGCCTTCGACGATGAAGGTTGGTGAGGCCATGGAGCCGGGGATGACGCCGAGGGTTCCGGCTGAGGCGGGGGTTGCGCCTTTTCGGTGGACGATGACCTCGCGTGATTGGCCGTTGATGGAGTGGGTTTCTTTCCAGGCGAAGTTGTGGTGGTTTTCGATGGAGGCGAGGACTTGTGAGCCGAGGCGCTGGTGGATGTGTTGGTGGATGAGTGCGTGGTTTGCGGAGGCGTAGTGGCCCATGAGTGACATGGCGGCCCAGTATTCCTGTCCTTCGGCGGAGTCGAGGCTGAACCAGGCGAGTTCCTGGAGTTCGCGCGGGAGTTCGGGGTGGAGTTCTTTGGCGAGTTTGGAGTAGTGGGAGGCGATGGCGGCGCCGGGGCCTCGTGAGCCGGAGTGGGAGAGGAGGGCGAGGTAGACGGCGGGCTGGAGGCCGAGTGTGGGCGCGGAGACTTCGAGCTCGCCGAACTCGACAAAGTGGTTGCCTGAGCCGGAGGTGCCGAGCTGTGATTGCGCGCGGCGTTTGAGGGAGGAGACGAGTGGGGTGATGGACCAGTCCATGTCGAGGACGTCGTGGTCGCGGGGCTTTTCGAACTCGGCGCCGATGCCGAAGCGGGTTTCCTTGTGGATGGCGTCGCGGAGTCTGCGGGGGTCGTTGATGAGGATGGAGGGGGGGAGGTCGGAGACGGTGATGCGGACGCGGCAGGCGATATCGACGCCGACGGCGTAGGGGATGACGGCGTTGTCGGTGGCGAGGACGCCGCCGATGGGGAGGCCGAAGCCGGGGTGGGCGTCGGGCATGAGGGCGGCGGCCAGGGAGATGGGGAGGGAGCAGGCGCGGCGCATCTGGTCGAGGGCGGTGGGCTCGAGGTCGGTCCCCCACTGCTTCCACGGGATATGGGGCTGGATGTCGGCGCGGCGGTTGGCCATATGGGGTCGTAAGACTAGGAAAGCGGACGGGTTGACAGGGGGGGCGTGGGTCGGGAGTCTGGCGTGATGATTAGTGAGAACACCTGGGTTGAGGCGGGCGTGACGGGTCGGGCCGGGGCGTTGGAGCGCGTGGGGGCGCGATCGTGGCTCGGGCGGGCGCTGCTGGCCGTGGTCGGGAGCCTGCTGATTGCTGCTGGGGCGCAGGCGAGCATCCCGATGTGGCCTGTGCCGATCACGCTGCAGACGATGGCGGTGGCGGTGGTAGCGGGGTTGCTTGGGTGGCGGCTGGGCGTGGCTGCCGTGGTGTTGTATCTGGTGCAGGGAGCGCTGGGGGCGCCGGTGTTCGCGCACGGGTCGTTCGGGGCGGTGCATCTGATCGGGCCGACGGGCGGGTACCTGCTGGGGTTTGTGGGCGCTGCGTTCGTGATCGGGTGGCTGGCGGATCGGGGCGCGATGCGGAGCGTCTGGACGGCGCTGCCTGTGATGCTGCTGGGTGATGTGATCGTGCTGACGGTGGGCGCTTCGTGGCTGAGCGTGCTTGTGGCGGACAAGTCGTTCCTTGCGGACGGCGTGGCGTTGTTCGTGCCGGGCGCGGTGATGAAGAGCGCGTGCGCCGCGTTGATCGTGTGGCGCGCGGGTGATCGGCTGCGGGGCGGGAAGAGCCGGGGTCGCTGATCAGCCGGTGATGAGTCGCGGCCAGCGGTCGCGGATGGAATCGAGCGCGAAGTCTTCGGGGGATCTGAGGATGTCGTGCGCGCCGGCGGCGCGGAGGACGGCTTCGGGGGCGGAGTGGAGCACTGCGAGCACGCGGCAGCCGGCGGCGCGGGCCGAAGTGACGCCGACGGGGGTGTCCTCGATGGCGAGACATTCGGAGGGGGGCAGGTTGAGACGTGTTGCGGCGAGCAGATAGGGCTCGGGGTCGGGCTTGGTATTGGCGACGTCGTCGCAGGTGACCACGGTGGAGAGGAGCGGCGTGAGGTTGAGCGCGTCGAGGACGGGGATGACTTCGTGTCGGCGCGAGCCGGAGCAGACTGCGAGGGTGAGGCCTGCGGCGTGCACGGCGCGGAGGAGCGTGAGGGTGACGGGGTAGGCGAGGTGGGCGGCGTCGGCGAGCCGGTGGGTGATGTGGTGTTTCTTGAGGCGTTGGAAGTCGGTGAAGAGGGGTTCGGTGAGGAGGTGGAGGAGGGAAGCGTCTTCGAGCATGCGGCGGAAGGCCTCGCGGTCGCCGTGCCCGACGAAGCGGGACCAGTCGGACCACTCGGCGGCCTTGGCGAGGTTGAGGTCTTGGAGGGCGTCGCGGATGGCGGCCTCGTGGATGGGCTCGGAGTTGAGGATGACGCCGTCGAAATCGGAGATGAGGGCGCGCATGGGGGGACTAGGGTAGGCGGTAGACTGCGGGGATGTCAGTGGTTGCTTTGTTTGATGATGGTCAGGGTCGTCTGGGCACGATGACGGACCTGCGCGCGGCGTATGAGGTGCGCACGGGCGCGCTGACGACACTCGAGCGGTGGGAGAACCTGCTGGGCGAGCCGGTGGACGGGCTGGCGTGCCCTGAGCGGGTGCGCGCGGTGTGTGAGGAGCGGCTGGGGCGGAAGGTGAACGACGTCGGGGCGTTGGCGCAGCGCGCGGGCGCGGAGGGGGTGGTGTTCGTGAGCGGGCGGTGCGTGCTGCCGTTTGCGGAGGCGGCGGATCTGAAGCTGCGGTGCGCGGTGGTGGAGAAGGGGAGCGGGCATGTGATTGCCGCGCGGCTTGCGGGGGGCGAGGCGGAGGCGTTCGCGCGGGACTGGAAGTTGCCGGCTGGGGTGACGGTGGAGGAGTGGGACGTCGGGCTGCTGGTGCACAGGCCTTGGGATGTGATCCGGTTGCGCGATGAGGCGATTTTGCATGATCTTGCGCGGCTGTCGGATCGGGACTCGCAGGAGTTGCCGCCGGAGGTTCTGGCGATCGGTGAGGAGGGGCTGACGATCGACCCGACGGCGGCGGTGTATCCGACGGTGGTGTTCGATCTGGAGCATGGGCCTGTGGTGGTGGCGGAGGAGGCGGTGATCCGGCCGGGGGCGATCGTGTGCGGGCCGGCGTTCATCGGGGCGCACTCGACGGTGATGGATCGTGCGCACGTGAAGGCGAACACGGCGATCGGGCCCTGGTGCAAGGTGGGAGGGGAGGTTGGGGGGACGATCTTCCAGGGGTGGGCGAACAAATCGCACGAGGGGCACCTGGGGGATTCGTGGGTGGGAGAGTGGGCGAACCTGGGCGCGGGGACGACGAATTCGAATCTGCTGAACACGTACGGCGACGTGATGAGCAAAGCGGGGGCGGGTGCGCCGACGGAGCGAACGGGGCTGACGTTCTTCGGGAGCGTGATCGGGGATCACGTGAAGACGGCGATCTGCACGAGGCTGATGACGGGGGTGACGATCGGGACGGGGACGATGGTGGCGTCGAGCGCGTACGTGAGCGGGGCGGTTCCCGCGATGCGCTGGGTGACGGACGGGGGGGAGAAGGCGTATCGGTTCGAGAAGTTCATGGAGGTGGCGCGCGCGATGATGGCGCGGCGGAAGATGGCGCCCGGGAAGGCGTACACGGAGGCGCTGCGGGCGCTTGGCGGGGAGAGGGCGTGAGCGGCAGCGCACCGAGCGGGACGCTGTATCTGATTGACGGGCACGCGCAGATGTTCCGGGCGTATCACGCGATCCGGACGCCGATGTCGTCGCCGGTGACGAAGGAGCCGACGAACGCGACGTTCGGGTTCATCGGGATGCTGCTGAAGGTGCTGCGGGAGCACAAGCCTGAGTACCTGGCGATGGTGATCGACGCGTCGGGGGATCGGGGGACGTTTCGGAGCCAGATGTACGAGGCGTACAAGGCGAACCGTGAGGCGCCGCCGGAGGCGCTCTCGCCGCAGGTGGAGCGGTGTGTGTCGCTGACGCGCGCGATCGGCGTGCCGGTGCTTGCGGTGGAGGGGGTGGAGGCGGACGACACGATCGCGACGGTGGTGGAGCGGCTGAAGCGCGAGGCGCCGGGGGTGAAGATCAGGATCGTGTCGAAGGACAAGGACCTGATGCAGCTGCTCGAGGCGGGTCGGGTGGAGATGGTGGATGTTCACACGGACGAGGTGACGGACGAGGCGCGGCTGCGCGAGGAGAAGGGGATCGCGCCCGGGCAGGTGGTGGACATGCTCGCGCTGATGGGGGACACGGTGGACAATGTGCCGGGCGTGGAGGGGATCGGCCCGAAGACGGCGGCGCAGCTGATTGCGGAGTACGGGACGCTGGAGTCGTTGCTGGGGCGCGCGGGGGAGATCAAGGGGAAGCGGGGGGAGAGGTTGCGTGAGGCGGCGGGGAGGTTGCCGCTGAGCCGAGCGTTGGTGGAGTTGAAGAAGGATGTGGAGGTTCCGTTCGAGGTGGGTGAGGCGAGCACGGGGGGGCTGAGGCTGGAGGCCTTGGGGCCGATCTTGAAGGAGCTGGGGTTCAACCGGTACCAGGAGGACGTGAAGGGGCTGATCAGGGCGCGCGGGGGAGAGGTTGAGGAGGGGGAGGACGAGGAGAAGAGCGCAGGGAAGGGTGGGAGCGTGGGGAAGAAGAGCGCCGGGGGGACGGGGGGGTTGTTCGATGAGGGGTTGTTCTCGTCGACAAGCGGGGAGAAGGTGGAGCGCGCGGCGGATGGGGCGGCGTATGAGTGTGTGCGCACGGAGCGCGAGTTGCGCGCGTTGGTGGAGCGGTGCGAGAAGGGCGAGGTGGTCTCGGTTGATACGGAGACGACAGGGCTCTCGCCGCTGACGGCGAAGCTGTGCGGGGTGTCGATCTCGTTGAAGGCGGGTGAGGGGTTCTACGTGCCGGTGCGTTCGCCAGAGCCGGGGACGCATCTGGACGAGGCGGGGGCGCTGAAGATCCTGGGGCCGATGCTGGAGGATGCTTCGGTCCGGAAGTGCGGACACAACCTGAAGTATGACCTGCTGGTGTTGCGGAGGGCGGGGGTGGAGCTTCGGGGCATCGCGTTCGACTCGATGGTGGCGAGCTATCTCATCGACTCGGCGCGTTCGTCGCACTCGCTGGATGCGCTCGCGTTGGGCCTGCTGGGGCGGACGAACATCTCGATCACGGAGCTGATCGGGAGCGGGAAGCAGCAGCGGACGTTCGACACCGTGGGGCTGGAGTCGGCGACGCGGTATGCGGCGGAGGATGCGGATGTGGCGCTGCAGTTGTGCGCGCTGATGTGGCCGCAGATCAGGGCGATGGGTTTAGAGAAACTGATGAACGAGGTGGAGACGCCGCTGATCGACGTGCTGGCGGAGCTGGAGTGGAACGGGATACTGGTGGACGGGGCGGAGCTGGAGCGGCAGCGCGCGCGGCTGGAGGAGCGGATCGGGGGATTGCGGCGTGAGATCGTGGACGCTTCGCCGCGGGCGTTCAATCCGGACTCACCGAAGCAGCTGGCGGGGATTCTGTTCAACAAGCCGACGGATGAGGAGGCGGGGCTTGGCATCAAGCCGGTGAAGAAGACGAAGACGGGGTACTCGACGGACGTGGAGGTGCTCGAGCGGCTTGCTGAGGATGCGTCGGTGGAGTCGCCTGTGCCGAGGCTGGTGGTGGAGTATCGGCAGCTGACGAAGCTGGTGGGGACGTATCTGGTGGCGTTGAAGGAGGCGATCAACGACGAGACGGGGCGGATTCACGCGGGGTTTCACCAGACGGTGGCGGCGACGGGGCGTTTGAGCAGCAGCGATCCGAACTTGCAGAACATCCCGATCCGGAGCGATGTGGGTCGGGAGATCCGCAGAGCGTTCGTCGCGGCGCCGGGGCATGTGCTGATCAGCGCGGACTATTCGCAGATCGAATTGCGGATGCTGGCGCACCTGTCGCGCGACCCGGGGTTGATCCAGGCGTTCGAGGAGGGGCAGGACATTCACCGCGCGGTGGCGGCGCAGATTCACGGGGTGAAGCCGGAGGATGTGACGCGCGAGCAGCGCGACGGCGCGAAGATGGTGAACTTCGGGATCGTGTACGGGATCACGTCGTACGGGCTGGCGCGGCGGCTTGGGGTGGGAGAGCGAGAGGCAGCGGAGATTATTGAGGGATACAAGAAGCGGTTCGCGGGGATCACGACGTTCCTGCAGGAGTGCATCGAGCAGGCGGAGCGGAACGGGTATGTGGAGACGATTCTGGGGAGGCGGAGGAGCATTCCGCAGGTGGGGTCGCGGAACATGGCGGAGCGGTCGTTCGGGGAGCGGATCGCGATCAACTCGGTGGTGCAGGGGTCGGCGGCGGATCTGATCAAGGTGGCGATGGTGGATTTGCACCGGAGGTTGAGCCCGCATGCTGCGGAGCGGGCGCGCGAGAAGGCCGAGGTGGAGGGGGTGCGGATGCTGGTGCAGATCCACGACGAGTTGTTGTTCGAGGCGGAGGAGGGAGTGGCGGAGAAGGCTCGGGCGGTGATCGTGGAACGGATGGAGAAGGCGATGAGCCTGCGCGTGCCGTTGGTGGCTGAGGCGGGGGTGGGGAGGGACTGGTTCGCGGTGAAGTGAGGCGGCGCGGAGTGGGCGCGTGCGCCTGTCAGATGGCGGGGGGCATGTGCTCGGGGTCGAGAGGCTGGCCGCAGCGTTTGCAGTAGATGGCGTTGGCGTCGTGTCCCTCGGCCATGCAGGAGGGGCAGGCGCGGGTGGTGACGTGCCGGTGCTTGGCGCCGGCCATCTCGGCGCTGAGGATGCCGGTGGGGATGATGATGAGTGAGTAGCCGACGAGGACGAGGAGCGCGGTGAGCAGTTTGCCGACGGGGGTGAGGGGGGTGATGTCGCCGTAGCCCACGGTGGTCATGGTGATGATGGCCCAGTACATGGCGCTGGGCATGGAGTCGAAGGCGGTGTTTCCGGCGTTGCCCTCGACGATGTGCATGAGCGCGCTGGCGATGAGGACGACGATGAGGACGGTGGCGAGGAAGACGGCGATCTTGTGCCTGCTGAGGATCATGGCGCGTCGGAGCGCGGAGGCTTCGGAGAGATAGCGGGCGAGCTTGAAGACGCGGAAGACGCGGAGGAGTCGGAGGGTGCGGACGACGAGGAGGCGTTCGCCGCCGGGGACGATGAGGCCGATGAACGCGGGGAGGATGGCGAGGAGGTCGATGACGCCGAAGAAGGAGGTGGCGTATCGCCAGGGTTTGCGGACGACGAGGAGTCGGAGGACGTACTCGGCGGTGAAGAGGGCGGTGAAGGCCCATTCGAGGGCGAGGAAGGTGGTGCGCCAGGGCTCGGCGCGCGCGGCGGGGAGGGTGCTGAGGACGACGATGGCGACGGAGACGAGGATGGCGAGGATGAGGGCGACGTCGAAGGCCTTGCCGGCGCGGGTGTCGGCCTCGAAGATGATCTCGTGGAGGCGTGCGCGCCAGTGCGCGTGCGGCGCGCCGTTTGTGTCGGGGTCGAGCGCTGGTGATTGAGGCGGGCGCCGCGTCACGGGGGAGAGGTTACTGGATAGATGCGGGTGGGACGGCGCGCGGGGTGTCGGCGCCTGACGCGGGCAAGGTTGTGGGAGGTTGGTCGAGGAAGCGGCGCGCGACGTCGGGTGTGGGGAGTTCGCAGTGAGGCCGGGAGGAAAGGATGCGTTTACGCCGGCGCGCGAAGGCGTCGTAGAGCGCGTCGCGCCACGCGCGGGGGATGAGCGTGAGGATGGAGAGGAGGGGCCAGGGGAAGCGGAGGCGGCGCGCGATGCGGAGCGCCGCAGTGGAGCGGACGTGGAGGGCTTGCGCATCGAGGAGGATGAGGGAGTCGGGGAGGGGTGTGGGGGCGTTGTGCTCGGCGAGGAGGCGCGCGGCCGCGGGCGAGTTGAGGGGGGCGAAACGGAAGCGGGCGTGGGGATCTCGACGGATGATGAATCGGACGGAGGCGGAGCAGAAGGCGCAGTCGCCGTCGAAGAGGATGATGGGATGTGACAAAGGTCGGCGTGCTGGGCGCTCCACGCATGCACTCTATGGGGGGCTTGGGAGGGTGCGAGCTCTGGCTGGCGGGTGGAAACGGAACGGTTTCCGGCTGGAAGACGCGTGGTCTTGACACTTGGGCCGGGTCGCCTACATTTCACCCCCCGGCGGCGCTTCCGGCGGCGTTGGGAAACGGTTTGGGGCGGTAGCTCAATTGGTTAGAGTACCGGACTGTCGATCCGGTGGTTGCGGGTTCGAGTCCCGTCCGCCTCGCTTGAAAAAACCCCCTGCCACGACAGGGGGTTGTTCATTTTTGACGCGTGTTGTGGCGAGTCTCGTGTGGTCACGCGATCCAGGCGGCGGGGACGTCGGCGCGTTTGCGGCCGATGAACGCCTCGTAGACGAGGTCCTGACCGTCGGTCGAGACGCGGTGCACGTAGGACTCGCGCGAGATGAGCTCGAGCGCGTCCTCGGCCATCATCCGTCGGATGAGGGTGGAGAACCCTGACTTGTCGTTCGGGTTCAGGAAGTCGTTCTTGATCGTGAAGGCGACCCAGCCGTCCGGCGCGATCGCGTTGTACGCCTCGGCGAAGACCTCGGGGGGGATGTCGCCGAAGCCGAGCGCGGCCACGCAGGTCAGGCAGTTCGGGTCGAACCGTTCGATCGCGCCGCGGTTCTCGTCGGCCAGGTTCGTGAGGTCACCGACGACGAAGTCGGCGTAGAGGCCGGGGCGGTCGCGTTCGGCTGCCTGCGCGGCCTCCTCGTAGATGTCGACGCCGAGGAACGATTCGATGCCGCTGATGCGCAGCTCTTCGGCGACACAGCCGTTGCCGGCGCCGAGATCGAGCACGCGGAGCGAGTCGGCGTTGACGCCCGCGTCCTTGAGGGCGCGTGTCAGGAGTTCGCGGATCTTGGCGGGTGAGGCGCACTGAAAGATGTCGTAGACCCATCGCTCGTAGAGGCCGGGCACGGCGTAGACATCGCCGTAGTCGTGGAGCCGGATCTTGCGCCAGCCGCGTGCGGTTTTGACGACCACCCACTCTTCGTCCTGCTCGAGGGCATCGCCCGGCGCCGGGAGCGCGAGTTCGAGAGCGGTGCGTGTGGCCGTGGCGTCGCGGTCTGGCGCGGCTGAACTTGAGGGCATGGATATGGCTCCCTGGAGACCCGACGGGTCAAGGCTGGAACTTCGTGTGAGCCGATCCGCGCGCCGACGAGCCCGCCATGCGCATTGCGAATCGTTTGATGTCAAAGTATATGCTTGATCGGTGCATCGGGCAATGGGTGTGCACAGAGCGTTATGAGTTCTGATGAAGAGTTCATGATCGCATTTAGGAATTTTCATCACGAAGAACCTTGTCCGCGCTTGCGATGATCAGACTCGAAGGTGTGACAAAGCGGTTTGGCGGGGCGCAGCAGAGTGCGGTGCGCAATGTCACGCTCAGCGTGCGGGATGGGGAGACGGTGTCGTTGCTCGGCTCGTCGGGCAGCGGGAAGACGACCACGCTCAAGATGATCAATCGGCTGGTGGAGCCCAGTGAGGGGCGCATCGAGATCGGGGGTACAGACGTGCGCTCGATGGACGTGCTGAGCTTGCGGCGATCGATCGGCTACGTGTTCCAGGACATCGGTCTCTTTCCGCATCTCACCATCGAGCAGAACGTCGAGATGGTCCCTCGCCTGCTGGGTGTGGCGCGGTCCACGCGGCGGCGGCGCGCACACGAGCTCATGGCACAGGTTGGTCTTGAGCCGCGGGAGTACGGCTCACGGCGGCCGAGGGAGCTGTCGGGAGGTCAGCAGCAGCGTGTCGGTCTTGCGCGCGCGCTGGCGGCGGACCCGCCGTACCTGCTGATGGACGAGCCGTTCGGCGCGCTGGACGCCGTGACGCGGGGGCAGATGCAGGCGGAGCTGCTGAGCCTCAAGGCGTCTCTGCGGAAGACGATTGTGTTCGTCACGCACGACCTGTTTGGCGCGTTGCGGATCGGAGATCGGGTCGGCGTGATGAACCACGGCCGGCTCGAGCAGATCGGCACGCGCGAGGATCTGCTCCGCAGGCCCGCGACCGAGTTCGTGGCGGATCTGTTTGCGCACGGGCGCAGGCAGGCCGAGCTGTTCGACGGGAGCGAGTCGTGACGGGCGGCACGCGACGTGTGTGGGCGCTGGTGCTCGTCGCGCTGACGGCGGCGTGGTCGTGCGGGGGGCCGACCGTCGTGCGTGTCGGATCCAAGAACTTCACGGAGCAGGAGATTCTCGGGGAGATCGTCGCGCAGCTGCTCGAGCATGTCGCGGATGTGCGGGTCGAACGGCGGTTCGGGTTGGGGGGGACGGATATCTGCCATGCAGCGATGCTGGCGGGAGAGCTCGACGTCTACGTCGAGTACACCGGGACGGGGCTGGTGAATGTGCTGCGTCGTGAGCCGGGAGGGACCGGCGCGGACGTGCATCGCGTCGTGGCGAGCGAGTATCGCAATCGCTTTGATCTGGAGTGGCTGGCGCCGATCGGATACAACAACACGTACGCGATCGCGGTGCGGGCTGAACAGGCAGAGCAGGAAGGGTGGAAGACGATCGGCGATCTGCGCGAGAGCGCGGATCGGCTGCGCGGGGGGTTCACGTCCGAGTTCGTCGAGCGACCGGACGGCTACCCCGGCCTTCGTGCACGCTATGGATTCTCGTTCGGCAGCGTCATGGACCTCGACCCGGGGCTGATGTACCGCGCGATCGCTGAGGGGCAGGTGGATGTGATCTGCGCGTTTGCCACGGATGGTCGCCTCGAGGAGTTCGGGCTTCGCACGCTCAGGGATGATCGCGGATTCTTTCCGCCCTACGACGCGGCGCCGGTGGTGCGGGCGGAGCTGGTCGCGGCGCATCCCGAGGTGCGCGATGCGCTCGCGGCGTTAGCGGGCACGATCTCGGATGCCGAGATGCGCCGGATGAACCACGCGGTGGACGTGCTGGGGGTGGAGCCCGGGGAGGTGGCGCGTCGGTGGGTGGCGGAGCGGGTAGGAGCCGCGCCGAGCGCCGCTGACGCGCCAGATCGCGCGGAGATCGGTCGTGAGAGCATGCTCTCGCTCGCCTTTGCGCGCCGGGTCGAGATCCTCGAGAAGACCGGCGAGCACCTCGTGCTCACGTTCCTGGGGACGTCGATCGCGATCGTGATCGGTGTGCCGTTGGGCGTGCTGATCCACCGGAGAGCCGGCGCGCGCGGATTGGTGCTGGGCATGGTCGAGGTCATGCAGACGATCCCCAGCCTCGCGATGCTTGCGTTTCTCTTTGCGCTCTACGGTCTGCTGGGGACCGCGCCCGCGGTGACGGCGCTCGTTCTGTATGCGCTGCTGCCCATCGTGCTGAACACGTACACGGGTCTGCGCGAGACGCCGCCACAGGCGATCGAGGCTGCCGACGGCATCGGCATGTCCTCGTGGCAGCGTCTCCGGATCGTCGAGCTTCCGCTCGCGGCGCCCGTGATCATCGCGGGCATCCGTGCGGCCGCGGTGCTGACGGTCGGCATCGCCACGCTGTCAACGTACATCGGAGCGGGAGGGCTGGGGGATTTCATCGCACGCGGGCTGGCGCGGAACGACACGCGGCTTACGATGCTCGGGGCAGCGCCTGCGGCGCTGATGGCCGTGGTGTTGAGTCTCGCGATCCGGCTCGCGGAGCGGAGACTGAAGCGGGAGTGACGGATGAGCACGAGCGAGCGGCCGATGAGCGTGGAGGAGCAGATCGTGGCGTCGATCCGGCGGATCGTGCGGGCCGTGGATCTGCACTCGCGCCGGCTTGTGGAACAGCACCATCTGACGGGGCCTCAGCTGGCAACGCTGCAGGAAACGGCGCGTCTCGGGCCGACCTCCCCCACCGCTCTTGCTCGCGCCGTGCATCTGAGCCAGGGCACGGTGACGGGCATCCTGCAGCGGCTTGAGCGTGACGGGCTCATCGAGCGTCGGCGGAGCGAGACGGACCGGCGCGGGCAGATTGTGGAGGTGACGGCGCGCGGGCACGCCACGCTCGAACGGGCGCCGTCTCTCTTACAGGACCGATTCCGTGTGGAGCTCGAGGCCCTGCAGTCGTGGGAGCGGCTGATGATCCTCACGACACTGGATCGCGTGGCATCTCTGATGGGCGCGAGGGACATCGACGCTTCCCCGCACCTGTTCAGCGGGGGGATCGAGCAATCGTCCGAAATGGACGAGAGCGCACGTGATGGTGAACGCTCCCGCACCAGCGACTCCTTGTCCGATCCGTGATGTCGCTCGCTCACGCCATCGCCGGGCGTGCGCCCCAGCGCGTCTGGATCGCCTTCACCGACGCGGCCTGATACAGCGCGGCGAGCCCAACCAGGCAGTACACGAACTTCGCCAGGATCGCCGTGTTGCCGCCGGAGATCGCGGCGACGAGATCAAACTCGAACGCCCCCCACAAGCCCCAGTTCAGCCCGCCGACCACGAGCAGCACGGCCGCCAACACATCGAGATACTTCATGTCAGGTCTCCTTCCGAGCACACAGATGACGATGTCGCCCGCCGGGAAACGGGCTCCCGGCCCACGCACGGAGCGTTCGTCGGCGCTCGGACACGGATTCACTGTGCAGCGCGATATCTCACGCGCGTCCGCACGGTCAATAGCTGGAGTGATCCAGCTTGACCTTCCCGCGGAACACCCAGTAGATCGCGACGGTGTACGCCAGCACGCAGGGCATGCCGATGAGCGCGATCAGGAGCATGATGCCCAGCGTCTTCCGGCTCGACCGCGCGTTCTCGAGCGTCAGGCTCCAGGCCGGGTCGAGGGATGAGGGCACGAGATTGGGGTACATCGCCACGGCGAACAGAAACGCGAGGGCGGCGATCGTCGCGGACGAGCTGACGAACGCGTAGAACGGCTTCTTCTTGAACATCGCGCGCGGGATGTTGGCAATCGCGAGCACGTTCAGCACGGGCACGATCCACAGCCACGGGTACTGCTCGAAGTTCCGCGTCGCTCGCGGCACCTTGACCAGCGTGTACATCGTCACGAGCAGGTACGCGATCAGGAACAAACCGAACGCGCGCCAGATCCACCGCTCCGCCTGCTGCTGCAGATCTCCCTCCGTCTTGAGGTACAGGAAGATGGCGCCGTGCATCGTGAACAGCAGCACGGTGAGCGCGCCGACGGCGAGCGCGTAGGGCGAAAGCTGGCTGAGGACCGACTGGGAGACCGAGAGCGTCTGATCGACCGGGAGGCCGAGCATCAGGTTGCCGCCCGCCACACCGAACAGGAGCGCCGCGAGGAAGCTGGACGCGAAGAAGCCGAAGTCCCACACACGCCGCCAGAGCGCGCTGTGCGTCTTGGAGCGGAACTCCAGGCTCACCGCGCGGAAGATCAGAGCGAAGAGCAGCAGCGTGAACGCGACGTAGAACGCGCTGAAGACCGTGGCGTACGCGTGCGGGAACGCGGCGAAGAGCGCCCCGCCGAACGTCACCAACCACACCTCGTTGCCGTCCCACAGCGGGCCGATCGAGTTCATCATGACGCGCCGATGCGTGTCGGTCCGGGCGATGGGGTGCAGGATGCCCACGCCCAGGTCGAACCCGTCGAGGATGGTGTAGCCGATCAGCAGCACGCCGAGGAGCCCGAACCAGATCAGGGCGAGCGTGTCGTGGCTCATGCTGCGCCTCCCTTCGCGTCGTCCTCCGAGCCGTGGGCTTCCGTCATCGAGCCGGCGTGCGCGATGCGGGCTGCCGCGGCGCGGAAGAAGCCCTCCGGTTCATCCGGCGGCGACGCCTGCACGGAGGCTCCCTCGTCCGGACCGTGTTGGATCTTGCTGTTCAGCACGTACACCCACACGACGAAGAGCAACGCGTAGATCAGGCCGAACATGATGATCGACCAGAGCACATGACCCGCCTTCACCGATTCACTCAGCCCCTCGCTTGTCCGCAACCCGGGCATCGGCACACCGTCCTGAACGCTCGGGTACACCACCCAGGGCTGTCGGCCGGTCTCCGCGGCCACCCACCCCGCCTGATTTGCCACGAACGCCCCCACCACCGCGAACACGTACACCCACAGCAGCCAACGCATCCGGAACACACGCCCGCGCCGGAGCATCGGAAGCGTGAAGAGCGTCAGCGCGATGAACCCGATGCCCAGCGCGATCATGAGGTGATACGACTGGAACGGGATCCAGACGCCCGGCCTGTCCTCCTTCGGGAACTCGTTCAGACCGATCACCGGCGCGCTCGTGTCCCAGTGCAGCAGGAAGCTCAGCATCCCCGGGAGCGCGACCCCGTATCGCACCGTCTGGGCTTCTGCGTCGGGCCAGCCGAAGAGGTACAGATCGCCCGGCCCGGACTCAAAGTGACCCTCGTACGCCGCGAGCTTCGCGGGCTGCGTGCGCGACACCTGCTCGGCCTGATCGTGCCCCGTGATCAGCGCGAGCACGCTGAACAGCGCGGCCACCACGACCCCGATCCGGAAGCAGCGCTGCGCGAACAGCTCGTGCTTGCGCCTGAGCAGGTAGAACGCGCTCACCGAGCAGACGAAGAACCCGCCCAGGATCATCGCGCCGACGAGCGTGTGTGTGAGACGGTCCACGCTCGACGGGTTGAGCACCATCGCCCAGAAATCGGTGATCTCCGCCCGGAGCAGCGTCCTCCCGTTCACCTCGTTCTCGACGACGTGGTACCCGGCCGGGGTCTGCTGCCACGAGTTCGCCACCACAATCCAGACCGCGCTGAAGCACGAGCCGAGAAACACCATCAACGCGCTGACGAAGTGTGTGCGCGGGCCGACGCGATCCCAGCCGAACACGAGCACGGCCAGGAAGCCGGACTCCAGAAAGAACGCGAAGATCCCCTCGGCCGCGAGCGCCGAGCCGAACACGTCGCCCACGTACCGGCTGTACGCGGCCCAGTTCGTCCCGAACTCGAACTCCATCACGATGCCCGTGGAGACGCCGAGCGCGAAGTTCAACGCGAAGATCCGCGTCCAGAACTTCGCGGCGTGCTTCCACGACACGTCGCGTGTCCGGAGCCACATCCCCTCCAGGATGACCATGATCAGGCCGAGCCCGATGGTGAGGGGAGGAAAGATGTAGTGAAACATCACCGTCCCGGCGAACTGGATGCGGCTGAGCGTCTCGACGTCCATGGGCTGGCGCTCCGTCGGACAGACCTGAATCACTCGCGCGAGCGCGTGCCGCGCCCATGCAAGAAGCAGGCCCGTCCGCCGTTCATCTCGTCATTCGGACACGAATGTCATCTTAAGCCGTCGCGCCGGCGCCGCAACTCAACGAAGCAGTCGCGCGAGCGCCGCCGCGAACAATTCGCCCATGCGCGGCCCCTGATCCGGGTACAGGTACGGCTCGATGACCTCCAGCTCCATCACGGCTAACGCGCCGTCGAGCCCGCGCACCATGTCTACGCGCGCGTAGAGCAACGGCCCCTCGACACCCTCAAGCACGCGACGCGCCATCGCAAGATCCTCCGGCGCCGGCGCGTGCGCGCGCTCGCTCCCGCCGAACATCGACTGGATGCGGTAGTCCCCCTTCGCAGGCGTCTTCAGCGCGCAGTGCGAGAACTCCCGATCAAAGAACACCAGGGAGTACTCCCCCTCCGTTGCGATCGCCGGCAGGTACGGCTGGATCATGCACGTCCCGGGCGGGAGCAGGTCGGCGTGCGGCAAGGACTCGCCCTGCCGGACCAACGCCTGTCTCCACGCCGCGGCGCCGATCTGCGGCTTCACCACCACCACGTCCGTCCCGAGCTCCTCGAATGACCGCTCGATCGTGCTCGCGTCCGCGCGCTCGCGCCACAGGGTCGGCACGATCGACGCTCCCCGCCCCTTGAGGTCGTTCAGGTACGACTTGTGCAGGTTCCACCGGACGGTCTCCAGCGGGTTGAGCAATCGCTTCCGGGCGGAGAGGCGCTCGAGCGTGCTCAGAAACAGGTCCGGCTTGGCCGTGTAATCCCACGTCGTGCCGATGACGAACGCGTCGTACGCGGAGGGGTCGAGCGCCGGATCGTCCCAGATCGTCACACGCAGATCGATGTCGAGTTCCGCGCACGCGCGTCGCATCGGCTCGTACTGACGATCATGCTCCCACGCGTCCGCGCGGGGGGAGGGATGCGACGAGAGCATGTTGGCCGCGGTGAGCAGCCCGATGGTGGTCATGGGGCGGATGGTACGCGGAGCCGCGAACCGGCCCGCCCGCGTCCCTCTACGCCGCGGGCTGGTTCCAATCCGTCCAGTACAGACGTGTGTCCACGATCATCTGATGAAAGTTGTCGAAGTCGATCGGCTTTGCGAGGTAGCTGTTCGCGCGCTCCTCGTACGCGCGAGCGCGATCGACCTGCGCCTGCGACGTGGTCAGGATCACCACGGGGATCGTCCCGAGCGATGGGTCGCTCTTGATCGCCCGCAGCACCTCGTGGCCGTTCATCCGGGGCAGATTGATGTCCAGCAAGACAACGTCCGGTCGCGCCGCGCCCCGGTACGGACCCTCACGGCGCAGGAACGCCATCGCGGCCTCCCCGTCCGCAACACGGCTGATCGTGCCCTGCGTCTTGCCCTCACGCAGGCCGCGCTCGATCAGATCCGCGTGGTCGTCGTCGTCCTCAACCAGCAGAAAGTGAATGGACCTCACACTGTTCATCGACATCTGATGACGCTCCTGATGCTTCCGGTGCCGTCGCCGTCGACGCCAGCGGCACAAGGCGAACGCGCATCGTCGTCCCGCCCCCGGGCGTGTCCTCGATGGTCACGCTGCCCTTGTTGCGCTGCACGATGCCGCGCACGATCGCCAGACCGACCCCCGTCCCCGACTTGCTGCTCGACAGGCGCTGAAAAAGGCCGAACACACGCTCGCGGTGCTGGGGCGGGATGCCCGCCCCATGATCACGAACACGCAGATCGATCCCCCCGTCCGGCAAGGGTTCGACGATCACTTCGACACGCTTCTCCGCGCCGTCACACCCGTAGTGAATCGCGTTCTCGACCAGGTTCTGGAGCAGATGCGTGAGCTGCCCGCGGTCGAAACAGAACGTCCGAACATTCACACTCGTCTCGAACGCAACACCCGACTCCTCAAGACGCGCGCTGAACCCCTCGCGAAGCTCCTCCACGAACGCCCGAACGTCGATCTCCTCCGGTGTGAGCGTGGCGCGTCCGACCCGGCTGAGATCGAGCAGGTCGTCGATGCTCCCGCGCATCCGCTCCGCCGCGCGTCGGATGCGTCCGGCGTAGTCGGCCAGCTCCTCGTGCTTCCCGGCCTCCAGGTCCTGCAGGAGATGCCGCACGTACCCCTGGATCGTCACGATCGGAGACTTCAGATCGTGCGAGGCCGTGTAGACGAACTGCTCCATCTCGAGGTTCTTCTCGACAAGCTCCGCCTCCGAGTGCTTCCGCGGCGTGATGTCGCTCCGGATCGACACGATCTGCTCGATCCGTCCGTCCGGACCGCGGAACGGCGCGATGATGCTGTCCACCCAGTACAGCGAGCCGTCCTTGGCGCGGTTGCACACGTCGGCGCGCCACGGATTGCCCGCGGCCACCGTCCGCCACATCTCGACCCAGAACGACTTGGGATGCTCGCCCGAGTTGATGATCCGATGGTCCTTCCCGAGCAGCTCCTCGCGCGAGTACCCGCTGATCCGGCAGAACGCCTCGTTCATGTCGATGATGCGGCCCGAGCCGTCCGCCACCGAGATGATCGAGTGCTGGTTGAGCGTCTGCCGCAACGCCTCGAACCGGCGCAACGCGTCCTCGGCACGCGCCTTAGCCGCGGCAAGGTCCCGCGTCATCTTCTCCGCCATCGTCCGTGCGCGCGATCGGCCGGACGCCAACGCCCACACGCACGCCGCCGCGAGCAGGCTGAGCGTCACCCCGCCGATGCCGACCGCGGCGCCGTGGCTGCGCTCCACGTCCTCGTAGAACCGCGGCAACGGGCGCATGCTCAGCAGCCACGTTCTGCCGCCCACGTGCAACGCGCGTTCGTCGCTCAGCTTCGAGGCGCGAGCGCTGCCCTTGATCCTTCCCGTCATCTCACGTGACGCGTTGCACTCATAGAGCATCACGTCCGCGCCGCTCTCGTTCACGTCCGTGACGCTGATCCCGAGCATCGAGTCGCCCGCCCTCACGATCGGCGAGAGAACCTCGTCGATGACCAGCGGCGCGTACACGATGCCGACCAGCGCCGCCTCGCGCTCCTCAGGCGTGACCGGGTCCGTGCCGTTGCGGTACACCGGGACCAGGTACAGGAACCCCGCGCGGTGCGTCTGATCCTGGAACAGCGTCACCCTTCCGCTCAGCGTCGCGCGTCCTGATCGCACGGCCGACTCAATCGCCGCTCGACGAACCGGCTCCGACCCCGCGTCGAACCCCCACGACGCGTTGCTCGCCGAATCCGGCTCGATCGCGGTGACCACGTACATGTCCCGCGCGCTGCCGGAGGTCTGAACCTCGAATCCCGGCGCCGCGTCCGCACGTTCCTGTTCGAGGAACGATGCGAGATCGTCGCGTCGCACGCGCTTGATGAACCCCATCCCGATCGCGCCAGGGAACTCCGCCGCCAGATCGCGTGAACGAACGTATTGGATGAACTCACGCCGTCCGATCGCGTCACTGGCGTGGAACATGCCCCGGGCGCCGTGCAGCCCGTACACCACCTGATTCACCCGGCGGTCCGTCTCGGTCGCCACACGGTCCGTCAGCTGATCAAACCGGATCCGCGCCATCTGCTCGGTGTGTGCGCGGATCCGCACCACCGCCATCGTCGTCAGCCCGATGCCCAGCCCGAGAATGCTCACGGGCGCCAGCGCGATCGCGCGATTCCACAGCGGAGGGCGCGTGTCCGCCGACGGCGCCACGTCGTGCATGATCCGCAGGAACAGCCAGGACCCGAGCACGAGCGCCAGCGCGGCGATGTGCAGGACCATCGCGCTCGCGTGGTCCGAGAGCAGATCCACGGTCCTTGTCGCGAGGGTCACACTCAACTGCGAAACCGCCAGTGCGCCCAGCAGCGGCCATACATGTCTCACGCTGTGTCTGTGGTCCACGGAAGTCTCCCGCCAGAACCGCGCGACGCAATCGCACGGCCTAACGCTATCGACCCGACGCCCGCCTCACTCGATCACGCGCCGCCCGCCGGTCGCCCATATCCCCTCACGTCCGAGATGCGCCGCACGCTCCGAGCCCCGCGCATCGCGCGTTCCCGTGGGCGGCTTCGGCAAGCTGGGCAGCATGTGACGACATCAAACCGCCGTGCGCATCGCCGGAACCGGGGGGCGACGCACGGTTTTGCACGACCATCACTCGATCCGCCCCCCGGCGGGGACGACGATGGAGCGACCGAATCAGCAATCCCACAAAGACGCCGGGGGCAGCAATGCACAAAGTTCGCATATTGCTCGCTGAGGATGACGCGGATCATCGCGAGTTGTTGCACATGGCGCTGCGCGAAGGACGCTCGCTCGTCGAGGTCGTCGTCGCCGCAACAAAGGACGAGCTCCTCAAGGCCGCCTCTGGCTCCGCGTTCGATTGCGTCGTCCTCGACTTCAATCTGACCCCCTACACCGCCCCGGAGCTCATCCCGGACCTGCGCGAGGTCCTCCCCGACACCCCCATTCTCGTCGTCTCTTCCAGTGAGGACCAGCGCGTCGTCGTTGAGTCACTCCGGCACGGCGTCGCCGATTTCGTCCACAAGGACTCCGCGATTCACTCCGACGGCCTCTGGGACCGCATCGAGACCGCCGTGAACGCGGCGCGCCAGCGCCTCCACGACCGCCGCATCCAGGCCAGACGCCTGCGTCACCTCCATCGAGAAGCCTCCACCGACCCGCTCACCGGCCTCAGCAACCGCCGACAGGCCGAACGCTACATCGAGTCGGACCGCACCTCACACGACCGAAGACAACACACCGCCATCGTCATGATGGACCTGGATCGCTTCAAGGAGATCAACGACACCCACGGGCACCACTCCGGCGACCTCGTCCTCAAGGCCGCGGCCGACGTCATCCGACAAAGCGCACAACGCACCGACCTCCTCGCCCGATGGGGCGGCGAGGAATTCCTCCTCGTCCGCTCCTCACCGTGCGCCACCGAGGCCTGGAACTGGGCCGATGACATCCGGCGCACCGTCTCTCAACTCTCCATCCCCATCGAGGGCGGCTCCGTCCGCGTCACCGCCAGCTTCGGCGTCGCGGTCCTCCCCACGGCGGCGGTCCGCGAGCACGGGATCGTCGAGGCCGACAAGGCCCTCTACCTCGCCAAGGACCTCGGCCGCAACCGCGTCTGCACCGTCCCCATGGTCCACGCCGTTGAACTCTCCGAATGGACGCAGTCCATGCCCCACACCGACGCGCACGCCAGGCTCAGCGCGCTCCGCGACGCCATGATCCCCGGTCTCCGCCCCACACAGCGCGAGCAGATCGTCGATCACGGCATCCAGGTCCGCAACCTCGCCCTCCAGCTCGGACGGATCATGCAGCACGACGTCAACTCCCTCACCGCGCTCCTCCTCGCTTCCGAATTCCACGACCTCGGCAAGGTCGCGGTGCCCGAAGAACTCCTCGCGGCGGAGCGCCGGCTCACGGACAGCGAACGACGCTTCGTCAACGAGCACGCCCGATTCGGCGCTGATCTCATCCGCGCCGCCGGCGTCGACGATCGCATCGCGCGCCTCGTCGAGCGGCACCATGACCGCTACGACCATCGAGACCGGCCCGGCTCCACGCGAGCCCTGCTCGGGACCGACACCGAGCTGGTCATGATCCTCACCGTCGCCGACTCGGTCGTCGCCATGACCAGCGATCGCCCGTACGCCGTCCGGAGGTCCGTGCTCCAGGCGCTCTCCGAGGTCTACAGCGAGCGCGGAGCACAGTTCGACCCCACCGTCGTCGACGCACTGCACAGACTCCATCACGCCGCCGCTTGCGCGGCGTGAACCGATCTCCGCATTCGATAGCAATCGCCTTCCGGAGGAGAGACCATGCGCAAAGCCACGAACGAGCGACGCCGCGAGCGCCGCGACGCGCCCGAATCCGAACACCTGTCCTGGTGGGAGCAGGCCGATCGACGCGAGCCCCACCTCGCCGAGATCGTCGACGCCTCACGATCCGGCATCGGCCTCCGCGTCGCCTCCACCGCCTGCCCCCGCCACGGCGACGCCATCCGCCTCACCCACGGCCCGGACAACGAATCACGCCACGCCCGCGTCGTACGCGTCGGCCCGCTCGACGACGAGCACGTCCGGCTCGGCTGCCGCTGGATCTCCGCGCGAGACCGCGCCGCCGACCTGCCGCACCCACGCAAACGGCTTGCGCTCGCTCGACCCGTCCGACGCGCCATCTGATCCGACCACGCCAAACCGCGCCCCCGCTCCGACGATGACGCCGGCCGGGGGCGCGGTACCGTGTCACGGATGACCGACGAACAGGGACTCATCGGCGCCTACGCGCTCGACGGACAGGGCGGCGGCAAGCCGCTCCGCTGGGACGAGATCGAGCGCGAACTCCCCCAAGGCGCCACGCTCTGGGCACACCTCGATCGTTCCTGCAAGCGCAGCATCGCGTGGCTGCGCAACGCGACAGGCCTCGACCCCATCGTCTGCGACGCCCTCCTCGCCGAGGAAACCCGCCCGCGCGCCGAGGTCATCGGTCAAGGCCTTCTCGTGATCCTCCGCGGCATCAACCTCAATCCCGGCGCCGAGCCCGACGACATGGTCTCCCTCCGCATCTGGGCCGACGAGCGCCGCTTCATCTCGCTCCGGCACCGCAAGGTCGTCGCCATCCAGGACGTCCGCGATAGCGTCGAACGCGGCGCCGGACCCAACCGCTCCGGCTCGCTCCTGGTCCGCATCGCCTCCGGCCTCATCGACCGCATGCAGGACGCCATCGACGCGCTCGAGGACGAACTCGCCGACATGGAGGAGCGCGTCGCCGCGGGCCAGTACTCCGACATGCGCCATGCCATCGCCGACCTCCGCCGTCGCGCGATCGCCTTCCGCCGGTACATCGCGCCGCAACGCGAGGCCATGACCCGCCTCCTCACCGCGTCCGTCTCCTGGCTCACCGAGCGCGACCGCGCCAGACTCCGCGAGGACGCCGACCGCCTCACCCGCTATGTCGAAGAGCTCGACGCCGCACGAGAACGCGCCGTCGTCATGCACGAGGAGATCCTCGCGCGCGCCACCGAGCAGATGAACCGCGCGATGTACATCCTCTCCCTCGTCGCCGGCATCTTCCTCCCACTCGGCCTCATCACCGGCCTCCTCGGCATCAACGTCGGCGGCATCCCGGGCGTCGACAGCCCCCTCGGCTTCGCCATCGTCTGCGCGGTCCTCCTCCTCATCGCCCTCCTCGAACTCTGGATCTTCCGCCGCTTCCGCTGGCTCTGACACCCTCTGTCACCGCGCGCGCCACAAGCTCGACAAACCGCTCCCCGCCCTTCCCCAGCGTCCTCCCCTTCCGCGTCACCACCGCGATCTCCCGCGTCGGCCCGCCGCGCTTGAGCGCCGCGTACACCCGCGTCCCCGACCGGTCCTCCCGCGCCGCCATCTCCGGCGCCAGCGACACGCCCAGCCCCAGCCGCACCATCTCCAGCAACGTCGACAGCTGCGTCGCTCGGCACACCACGTTCGCCCCCACACGCCGCGCCGAGCAGAACCCCGCGATCTGTCTCCCCAGACAGTGCATCTCGTCCAGACTCACTCGCGGCATCTCGCGAAGCGTCTCCAGCGTGATCTCCCCCGCCCCCTCCAGCATCCCCTCCCGCGCCGCCACCACGACGAGCCGCTCCTCCCCTACCACGCGCACGTCCACCCCGGCGTGCTCGATCGGCGTGCTCATCACCGCGACGTCCACCTCGAGGTCCGACACCTGCTCGAGCAACCGCTCCGTCAGATCCTCCCGCACGTGCAGTTCGCACCCCGGGTACGACGCGCGCACACCCGCGAGCGCCGGCGGCAACAGGTACGGCGCCATCGTCGGAATCGCCCCCACCGACAGCCTCCCCGTTCCCTCATCGATGTCCGCGCGCAGGTTCTCCCGCGCATCCCGCGCTTCGTTCAAGATCCGGCGCGCCCTGGGCAGCAGCGCCCGCCCCGCAGGCGTTAGCGCCACCCCGCGCCCCAACCGATCAAACAGCCGCACCCCCAGCGACTCCTCCAGGCGCGCGATCTGCTGACTCAACGACGGCTGCGCCACACGGCACCGCTCCGCCGCTCGGCTCATCGACCCCGCGCTCGCCGCCGCCTCGAAATACCTCAGCTGATGCAATTCCATAGACACATCCTATATCTACATTCGATTTCATGTCTTGGACATCTATACCTTGCGCTCGTACGTTCTCTATGCACCACCCCGCCGCACGCGCCCCCGTGGCGAGCCAGGCACAGCAGGAGAATGCCCATGACCGACAAGCACCCACAGCTCACCACCGCCGACGGCGCCCCCATCGCACGCCAGCAGGCCCTCACCGCAGGCCCGCGCGGCCCCGTCCTCATGCAGGACGTCGCCCTCCTCGAGCAGATGCAGCACTTCAACCGCGAACGCATCCCCGAGCGCGTCGTCCACGCCAAGGGCTCCGGCGCCTACGGAACCTTCACCGTCACCCACGACGTCACCAAGCACACCAAGGCCGCCTTCCTCTCCAAGATCGGACTCAAGACCGACGTCTTCCTGCGATTCTCCACCGTCGCGGGCGAGCGCGGCGCCGCCGACGCCGAGCGCGACGTCCGGGGCTTCGCCATCAAGTTCTACACCCAGCAGGGCAACTGGGACATGGTGGGCAACAACACGCCCGTCTTCTTCGTCCGCGATCCCTACAAGTTCCAGATGTTCATCCACACCCAGAAGCGCGACCCCAAGACCAACATGCGCGACATGGACATGCAGTGGGACTTCTGGAGCCAGTGTCCCGAATCGCTCCACCAGGTCACCATCCTCTTCTCCGACCGCGGCATCCCCGCCTCCTATCGCCACATGCACGGCTTCTCCAGCCACACCTACTCCCTCGTCAACGCCCAGGGCGAGCGCGTCTGGTGCAAGTTCCACTTCAAGTCCATGCAGGGCGTCAAGAACCTCACCGACGACGAGTCCGCCAAAACCATCGCCGACGATCGCGAATCACACCAGCGCGACCTCTTCAACGCCATCGAACGCGCCGACTACCCCAAGTGGCGTTTCTGCATCCAGGTCATGACGCAGACGCAGGCCGAGTCCTTCCGCTGGAACCCCTTCGATCTCACCAAGGTCTGGCCCCACGCGGAGTTCCCCCTCATCGAGGTCGGCGTCCTCGAGCTCAACCGCAATCCCGAGAACTATCACGCCGAGGTCGAGCAATCCTCCTTCAGCCCCTCGGCCCTCGTGCCGGGCATCGGCCCCAGCCCCGACAAGATGCTCCAGGCCCGACTCATGTCCTACGCCGACGCGCACCGCTACCGCGTCGGCAACAACTACCACACCCTCCCCGTCAACAAGCCCCGCTGCCCCTTCGCCACCTACCAGCGCGACGGCGCCATGGCCACGGCAGAGAACTACGGCGCCAGGCCCAACTACTGGCCCAACACGCGCGAGAACACCCCCATGCCCAACGAGAAATTCTCCGAGCCCGCGTGGGACCTGGGCCAATGCGTCGCAGACCGCTTCGACTCCACCCAGGACCACGACGACTTCACCCAGGCCGGCAACCTCTACCGACTTTTCGACGACGGCCAGCGCGATCGTCTCACGACCCGCATCGCCGGCGTCCTCTCCCAGGCCCGCCGCGAAGTCCAGCTCCTCCAGCTCTGCCACTTCTTCCGCGCCGATCAGGACTACGGCGCCCGCGTCGCCAAGAAGCTCGGCATCGACCCGCAGAAGGCCATGAGCGAGATGAAGCCCGCCCACGCGCACACCCACGCCTGACCTGTTGATTCAGGCCGAACATCCATGGCGGAAACGCGATGGATACAGGGGGCGCCCGGTGCGAGACGGGCGCCCTTGTTCTTTAGCACCCCGCCCCGAAGAACGACAGCAGCACGTTCAGATCGAGGAAGTTCACGAACCCATCCCTGTTCACGTCCCCATCCAGCCGGTCCGCGCACACCCCCCGCCCGAAGTCCGACAGCACGCGGTTCAAGTCCAGAAAGTTCACAACTCGATTGCCGTCACTGTCCCCAGGGCAGGGAGAAACGACCGACGCCTCCGCGCTCGCGCCGGCCGCGCTCAACGTCCCGTCCGACGGAGTCACCACGCAGCGCACCGTGTCCCCGACACTCAGCACACCGGCCGGGATCATGTCCGAGTGCGCGTACGACGTGATCCGCCGGATCTCCGTCGGCCCGTCGACCCCGTCGCGCGTCCACACATACTCGTACCGCACCACGTCGTAGTCCGGGTCGTCATGCACCAGGTCCGTGTCGATCACGCACGCCACGGCCTGCTCCGGCTCCGGCTGCGCGGGCCAGATCGCCGCCGTCACATCCGCAGGCGCCCGGTTGAACCCCGGATCGCGCGTCGGCACAACCTCGAACGGCAGGTCCGCCACCAGCACCGAGTTCACCTCCCACTGAAAACGCCACGTGCCAGTCATCCCGCCCAGCGTCGACACGCTCCACCCCGCGTAGTACCACGCGAACGGGTACTGCGGGTTCTGCAGGTTGAACACCGAGCTCTGCGCCGCCGTCGTGCCGTTGGGCCGAACCAGGCGCGTTCTCGACGTGCTCGACGCCGGGAGATTCTGCAGCAACATCCAGAGCGTCACGCTCGGATCATTGAGCGCGATCTGCCCCGTTCTCGGAAACGGCGAAGGATGCGCGAAGCCGGCGAACGACTGCTGCGACAGACCCGCATCCATCACGATCAGGCCCGTGGGGATGTCCGGCTGATCCAGCCACAGCCCGGGCCCCGGGTTGCACGGGCCGCAGTACGGCTCACGACGCACCCCGTTCACGTGCGTCTCCAGATGAAGGTGCGGCCCCGTGCTGCACCCGCTCGAGCCGATCAGCCCGATCTGCTGCCCCGAGCGCACCTGCTGCCCGAGCGACACGCTCACCGAGCCGCGCTTCAGGTGCAGGTAGTACGTCCGCATCCCGCCGCCGTGATCGATCCCCACGTAGTTCGGGTTCCCCGTGCACGACGTGTTCATGTCAGGAAAGCCGTCCTGCGACACGATCACCACCCCGTCCAGCGCGGCGAACACCGGCATCCCCTGCGCCGATCCCGACGGCCCCTGCTCCGCGAACGTGCGGATCGCGATGTCGATCCCGTTGTGCCCGTCATAGGTGAACGGCGCACACGTCCACGTGTTCAGGAACCCCGACCCTGTGTGCAGATCAACGAAGTTCGTGAAGACCAGGTCCCGCAGCAGACGCCCCGCCTGCGGATTGAACACAAACCTCCCCAGACCCTGGCCGTCCGGCGCCACGTACGCGGGATACGCGGGAGAGGACACAAACCGCTCCGCGGCCTCTTCCATGCTCTCCCGCTGCGCCGGCGTCAGGCAATCGCCATACGTCGCGCCCATCGCCCCGCCCCCAAGCACAGGCGCACCGTCCTGCGCTGCCGCACCGCTCATCATCGAGACGCTCAACGCGATCCACGCTCCGAGCATGCGCCCTCCTTCCACGCCATTGCACGACTCGTATGGCGCCGCAACACGCCCCGCCACGCACACAACGTACCCCTACACCCCCCCACCTCCAAGACGTTTCACCGCGATTGCGCGCGGTATGGGCCGCAAACACGCGTCACGCCATCACACCCGTGTGAATATTCCCTGAAGGGCGAGCCCTTCACGCCTCAGAAGAAGAACACCTTCAGCAGCACGTCCCCGATCCCGACCAGCGCGGCGCCCGCGATCAGCCCCGCGCAGATCGGCTCCTGTGTGTCGATCCACAGCAACTTCCCGCGCGACTCCTTCTTCTCCGCGTACCTCTTCCCCATGACCCAGAAGAACAACGCGCCCGCGAACATCGCCATCGTGGACTCCGGCGGCACCAGCACGCCCAGGCCGATCGCCAGCGGCGAGATCGGGAATTTCCCCTTGCTCACGATCCGCACCACCTCCATCACCAGCCCCACCGCCGACGCGATCACCATCGACATCACGATCGACGGCGTCAGCAATGTCGCGTCCCCCCCGCCGAACAGCGACGTCACCAGGTCCGACACGCCCTTCCACTGCACCGCGCTCGGGAACGAGAACGTCCCGCCGTCCGGCGCCATGATCTTCTGCACGTGCTCCGCGTCCGCCGCGGCCTTCCCCGCGTCGTAATCGCTCAGGAACAGCAGGAAGAACAGCGGCGTCGACGCCAACGCGCCCGACAGAATCCCGATCAGATGCGCGATGGCCTGCTGCCTCGGCTTCGCGCCGAGCATGTACCCCGGCTTGATGTCCATCAGCAGATTGCTCGCGTTTGACGCCACCTCCACGCACATCACACCCGTCATCAGGTTCGTCGGCGGGTGCTTCGGGTCCGCCGCGCCGAAGATGAACTGCGGAATCTTCGACAGCGACCCCGTCGGCGTGATCCCCGTCAGCGCCGTGCTGCTCGCCGCGATCAGTGTCAGCACGATGATCAGCGGGATCGCCAGCGCCCCGAACACCCAAGCCACCCCGAAATACTCGTGGGCCATATACACACCCAACGCGCCGACGATCGGGATGCCGATGAACGACACCTTCAGCGGCAGCTCGATGTGCCCCACCGGGTCCGTCGACGCCCCCGACCCCCGCTTCCCGAACAGCGTCCGGAACGCCTGGATGAACACCTGCGGCTTCGCGAACAGCGACACCATCGACGCCGTCACCATGATCGAGATGCCCCACCACAACGACCAGTTGTTCAGGATGTGCGCCCGCCCGAACACCGCCGTCCCCTCCGCCACGCTCCCAGACTTCGGCTGAATCTCCCCGATCGAGATCATCCACGGCGCGATCACCGCGAAGTTCACCAGCATCCCGATCAGCAGGCTGCTCGCGGCGCGGATCCCCATCAGCCCGCCCGCCCCCACCATGGCCAGGTCCAGCGCAGGGCTCAACGCCAACTGCCGAACGTCCACGTTCGCGATCCGCGGGATCGGCGCCCACCCCTTCTCCACCATCCAGTAGTACCAAGCGTCAAGATTGTGCGGCAGGTGCCACGCGTTCCCGCGCCCCACCGCCCACTCCTGCAGCGCGCGCATGTAATGCTCGCCCGAGATGAACGAGATGAAGCCCGCCGCCGCAGCCGTGATCCCCAGCGCTTTCGCCTTGAACATCCCCACCGCCGCGTCCGCCGTGTACAGCGTGTCCAGCACCACCCCGCACGCCCGCCCCTCCGGGAACGGCTGCTGCTCATCGTTGATGAACCGCCGCTTCATCGGGAACGCCACCAGCACCCCCAGCACCGACAGCACGACGTTGAACGACATCATGTGCCACCAGTTCATGGGCCGGTTCTCGATCCACATGTACGCGGCCATGCCCGAGATCAGCGGCCCCGTCATGTACCCCGCCGCGGTCGCCACCGACTGCGAGCAGTTGTTCTCGAGGATCGTCATGTCCTTCGCGCCGAGCTGCGACATGATGCGGAACGCCGCGAACGCCAGGATCACCGACGTCAGGCCGACCCCCAGCGTCCATCCCGCCTTCGCGCCCACGTACAGGTTCGTCGCGGAAAGAATCCCCCCCAGCAGAAACCCCGTCAGCGCCGAGCGCAGCGTCAGCTGCGGCATATCCCCCCGAAACACCTTCTCCAGCCACCACCGGTCCTTCTGCTCACGAGTCCACGTACGAATCTGCTCGTCGGTGAGGTGAGGAATCGCCATGGTCGCGGAATGTACAGGCACATCCCCCGGATGGAAGCCCCGCCCCCCCACTTTCCCGCCCCCATCCCGCCGCGCATACGCTCTCCGACGCGCTCACGCGTGAGCCCGAATCACATGATCGACCGCGCCACAGCATGGTTCCGATCCAAGGACTGGACGCCCTTCGACTTCCAACTCGAATGCTGGCGCGCCTACCTCGACGGCAGATCAGGCCTCCTCCACGCACCCACCGGCGCCGGAAAAACCCTTGCCGTCTGGCTCGCCCCGCTCCTCGAGCACGCGCCCTCCACTGCCGCTGAGCAGCTCCGCATCCTCTGGATCACCCCGCTCCGCGCGCTCTCC
The DNA here is from genome assembly GCA_050174775.1 of Phycisphaerales bacterium. Taxonomy (GTDB): domain Bacteria; phylum Planctomycetota; class Phycisphaerae; order Phycisphaerales; family UBA1924; genus CAYPGJ01. The sequence goes on along the minus strand of JBFXJP010000002.1, from coordinate 47,608 downwards.
AACGACACGGCACAAGCCCTCCTCGCGCCCGTGCGCGATCTCGATCTCCCCTTCACCGTGCAGACCCGCACCGGCGACACCTCCTCCCACCTCCGCGCCAAGCAACGCAAAGCCCCGCCCTCCGCGCTCATCACCACACCCGAATCCCTCTCCATCCTCCTCTCTTACCCCGAAGCCGCCTCCTACTTCTCCACCCTCCGCGCCGTCATCGTCGACGAATGGCACGAACTCCTCTCCTCCAAACGCGGCGTCCTCACCGAACTCGCGCTCGCGCGTCTCCGCACCCTCTCCCCCACCCTGCGCACCTGGGGCCTCTCCGCCACGCTCGCCAATCTCGACGAAGCCGCGCGAGCACTCGTCGGCCGCGACGCCCCCGCCCCCGCCCTCGTCCACGCGCCGACACGCCGCGACTACCGCATCGAAACCATCCTCCCCCCCACCCTCGACCGCTTCCCCTGGGCCGGGCACATCGGCATCCGTCTGCTCGACCAGGTCATCGACGCCATCCTCTCGTCCGGCACAACACTCCTCTTCACCAACACGCGCTCCCAGTCCGAGATCTGGTTCCGCGAGATCCTGCGCCGTCGCCCCGACCTCCTCGGCCAAGTCGCCATCCATCACGGCTCCCTCGACCGCGACATCCGGCAGGAAGTCGAAGCCATGCTCCGCGCCGACGGCCAAACCGCCTCACCACTCCGATGCGTCGTCTGCACCTCCTCCCTCGACCTCGGCGTCGACTTCACCCCCGTCGATCAGGTCATCCAGATCGGCTCGCCCCGAGGCGTCGCCCGCCTCCTCCAGCGCGCCGGACGCAGCGGCCACCGCCCCGGCGCCGTCAGCCGCATCCTCTGCGTCCCCACCAACGCCCTCGACATGCTCGACTTCGCAGCAGCACGCGACGCCGCAGACGCCGGTCTCGTCGAGCCGCGCGCCCCTCTCCACAAACCCCTCGACGTCCTCGCCCAACACCTCGTCACCGTCGGCTGTGGCGGCGGCTTCGACGAACACGCCCTCCTCCGCGAAGTGCGCTCCACCTCGGCCTATCACGACCTCGCCGACGATGAGTGGAAATGGGCCATGGAGTTCTCCCACCAGGGCGGCCCCTCCCTCCACGCCTACCCGCGCTTCGCGCGCATCACCCCCACCGAGTCGCGCTGGCACGTCGCCTCCCCCGCCATCGCGCGAAACCACCGCATGGACATCGGCGTCATCGTCGCTGACGCCGCGGTCAGCGTGCAGTACCGCTCCGGGCGCGTCCTCGGCTCCATCGAGGAATCCTTCATCTCCCGCATGACCCCCGGCGACCGCTTCGTCTTCGCAGGCCGCACACTCGAACTCATCCGCCTCCGCGAGATGACCGCCCACGTCCGCCCCGCGCGCAAAGCCACCAACGCCGTGCCGCGCTGGCAGGGCAGCAAGATGCCCCTCTCCTCACACCTCGCCACCGCCGTGCGCAAACGGCTCGCCGACGCCTCCCAAGGCGTCTTCGAAGGCCCCGAACTCACCCTCCTCCGCCCACTCCTCGAACTCCAGTCTTCGATCTCCCGCATCCCCGCCCCCGATGAACTCCTCATCGAAACCCTCTCCACACGAGAAGGCCATCACGCCTTCCTCTTCCCATTCGCAGGCCGTCTCGCCCACGAAGCCCTCGGCCCGCTCCTCGCCTGGCGCCTCTCCCGGCACGACCAGCGCACCATCCGCACCGTCGTCAACGACTTCGGCATCGAGCTCCTCTCCAACCTCCCCCTCACGCTCTCCGAATCCGACTGGCGCGCCGCTCTCTCCCCCGACAACCTCGTCGACGATCTCCTCCGCGCCATCAACGCCGGCGAGCTCGCGCGCCGCCAGTTCCGCGAGATCGCCCGCATCGCGGGCCTCACCCCCCAGGGCTACCCCGGCCGCCCCTCCCCCGCGCGCCGCCTCCAAGCCTCCTCCGACATGTTCTTCGACGTCTTCACCGACTTCGACCCAGGCAACCTCCTCCTCTCCCAGGCGCGCCGCGAAGTCCTCGAAGGCCAGTTCGAGATCACCCGTGTCCGCGACTCCCTTACGTGGATGTCCCGCGCGCCCCTCCTCCTCATCACGCCCCCTGACCTCACTCCCCTCTCCTTCCCCCTCTGGGCCGAAAGCCTCCGCGCAACCACCGTCTCCACACAGCGCTGGGAAGACCGCGTGCGCGATATGGTGGTGCGTCTCGAGCGCGCGCACGCTCCGGGCGCGAAGCCCAAGCGCGCCCCGCGCCGACGCAAGCCCTCCGATGCCCCCCGCCATTGACATCACCTTCGCCGGCCAGCCCCTCACCCTCCTCCCCGAGCGCGCCGTCCTCCATCCACCCTCCTCCACCCTCTTCCTCTCCGACCTTCACCTCGGCAAGCCCGCCTCCTATCGAGCCCTCGCCGCGCCCGTCCCCGAGTCCGTCACCGACGCCGACCTCGCGCGCCTCTCCGCGCTCCTCACGCAACACCGCCCCGACCACCTCTGCATCCTCGGTGATCTCCTCCACGACTCCCACTACACCTCCCCCGAAACCCTCTCGCGCCTCCTCACCTGGCGCGCCGCGCACGCCTCCCTCCACATCTCCCTCATCCTCGGCAATCACGACCTCCGCGCCGGCTCACCCCACCCCTCCCTCAACATCTCCGCGCACCACCCCCCCCACTCCCATCACGCCTTCACTCTCCTCCACGATCCCGCCGACGCGCACCCCGATCACTTCTCGCTCGCAGGGCACCTCCACCCTGCCGCGCGCCTCGCGCCCGCGTCACGCCGCGCCGGACCGACGCCCCTCCGCGCGCCCTGCTTCTGGCTCTCTCCCGCGCTCCTCATCCTCCCCGCCTTCTCACGCTTCACCGGCAGCGCGATCATCACCCCGCGCGAGGGCGAGCGCGTCTTCGTCACGCACGACGACACCATCCTCGAAGCGCCGACCCTCGCGCCCATCACGCGCCCTCGTGTGCGCTCACGCTCCCGTTCCGCGCGCTGACTCTCACTCACGAACCGCTCACCCCTCCCCGCGCGCGAACAACCACGCGCCCGCGCTGAACCCCACGGCGCCGATCCCCACCAGCACGCCGCACGGCAGCAGCATCTGCTCCAGCGTGAACCCGCGCCACACCGCCCCCTCTATCGCCAGAATCCCCCACTTCACCGGGCTCACGTGGCTCACCGTCTGCATCCACCTCGGCATGAAAAACAGAGGGATCATCCCGCCACCCAGCATCGCCATCACCAGCAGCACCGCCCACCCAGCCCCGCCGGCCGCGGCCTCCGTCTTCGCCACCGTCGCCAGCAGCATCATGATCCCCACGAAACACACACCCACACTCACCACCGCCAGCACAAACAACCCCGGCGAACCGATCCGCAACCCGAACACCGTCATCGACACCGCAAGCAAGAACAAAATCACCGCGGCCACCGTCACGTAGCACGCCAACGCCTTTCCCAGCAACACATCCATCCGACGCACCGGCGCCGCACGCAACCGCACCAACGTCCCCCTCGTCCGCTCCGTTACCAGCGAGATCGCAAACCCGGCAGTCGCGCCCAGCACCCCCCACATCGCCGCCTGCGGGAACGTGATCCCGAACGAGTTCTCCGGCCCCCCGCGCGCTTCCTTTGCCGCGCCCACCTCCACCCTCTCCACTCGAATCGGCTCAAACCCCTGCATCGCGTTCGCCGCGCCATCCTCATCCCCCGACGCCTCCTGCTCCTCTACCCCCTTGAAGAACGTCTGCATGCTCGACAGCATCGGCGTCAGCAGCGAACGCATCGCCACCGGCATCTCCGTGTCCGCCTGCGCGGCCTGCATCGCATCCCCCATCTGCGCCTGCATCTTCTTCGGATCACCAAACGTCTCCTGCATCCGCTCGAACGCGCTCCGGAGCACCATCCCCTCCAACATCCCAGCCTCAGCCTTCCTCGACGGGTCCACCGCCAACTCCACCGTCGCAGGCTCCCCCCAGAACATCCGCCCGCTCCGCTCCCCGAACCCCTGCGGCGTCACCACCGCGGCCGCGCGCTTCCCCCTCCGCACCAACTCCAACGCCTCCTCCCGCGTCCCGACCTCGCGCACCTCCAGATCGCCCGAGGCGCGCAGCGATTCCACGAACGCCCTCGACGCCTCGCTCTGATCCACGTCCGCCACAACCACCCCGATCTTTGCCGTCTCGCCCCCCTGCCCCGAGAAGATCATCCCGAAGAAGATCCCGTACACGAGCGGAAAGACGAACACGAAGAACACCCCGACCTTGTCGCGCAACAGCAACAACAGATCCTTCCAAGCCAGCGCCAGCACCGCTCCCATGTGTCAGTCCCTCAGGCTGCGACCGGTCAGGTTCAGGAACACACCCTCAAGGCTCGCACGCTCCACGCGCACGCCCCGCACATTCCCCCTCGTGAGCGCCTCGCGCACCACCCCCACCGGATCGTCCGTGGCCACGCGCTCCTCCCCCTCATCGCGCTGCACCACCACCACGCTCTGCCCCCCATGCCGCGCGATCAGCTCGTCCACCGTCCCCAGCGCGAGCAACCTCCCCTGATCAATCACCCCCACACGATCGCACAGCCGCTGCGCCTCCTCCATGTAGTGCGTCGTGTACACCACCGACACACCCTCTTCCTTCACCCTCTCGATCGACTCGAAGATCGCGTTGCGGCTCTGGGGATCAACCCCGGCCGTCGGCTCATCCAGCAACACCAGCCTGGGCCCGTGCACCATCGCGCACGCCAGATTCAATCTCCGCTTCATCCCCCCCGAGAACGTCTTGACCCGCTTCCTCCGACGATCCTCCAGCCGCGCAAGCGCCAGCATCCTCCCCACCCCATCCTTCAAACCACTCCCACCCATCCCGTACAGCCGCCCGAAGAACGCCAGGTTCTCCTCAGCGGTCATCTCGTCGTACACCGCCAAAGACTGCGGCGCCACGCCCATCACCGCCCGCGCCGACGCCTCGCTCGGCGACCCCGCCCCACCGACCTCCACGCTCCCCTCGTCCGGCTCGAGCGCCCCTATCACCATCCCGATCGTCGTCGACTTCCCCGCCCCGTTCGGCCCCAGCAGCCCGAACACCTCTCCGGCCCCCACCTCCAGCGAGAGCCCGTCCACGGCACGCACCCCGCCCCCATACGTCTTGCTCACCCGCGAAACGCGAAGCATCCCGCCTCCAATCACTCCCCGGACCAACTCGCCGCACCCGACCCCCTGATACCACAAACCTGTATCATGCCTTGTTGGGGGGTTGTCCCCCACGCTTGCATGACCCACGCAACGCCCGCCATCGGAGTCCAGACGCTGAGCGTAGCGCCTCCCATCCCCTCCACACTGGTGTACCCCGAAGACCTCCGCGCCGACGCGCCCGAGCAACGGGTCCGCACCCCCGTCAAGGTCGACGAGATCGGCTCCGGTGAGCCCGTCGTCTTCCTGCACGGACTTCTCGGCGTCAACGAGCACTGGTACCCCGTCGCGCGCTCCCTCGCCCCCCGCGCCAAGTGCGTCATGCTCGGCATGCCCCTCCTCGAGCTCAAGGGCGACACCTGCTCCGTCGACGGCGTCACCAAACTCACCATCGCCGTCCTCGACGCCGTCGTCGGCGGACCCTCCGTCATCATCGGCAACTCACTAGGCGGCCACGTCGCCCAACGCATCGCCATGGAGCGCCCCGACCTCTGCAAAGCGCTGATCCTCGCGGGCTCCTCCGGCCTCTTCGAGCGCACCCTCGAACGCGGCGTCGAGCATCGACCCTCCCACGACTGGGTCACCCGCAAGATCAAGGGCCTCTTCTGCGACGAAGACCGCGTGCCCCCCGACCTCATCGACCGCGCCTTCGAAGAGCTCTCCCAGCGCCACGCCGCACGCGCCGTCGTCCGGCTCGGCCGCTCCGCCAAGTCCGACCACATGGGCGACCGCATTCACACGATCCAGCACCCCACCCTGCTCCTCTGGGGAATGCAGGACGCCGTGACGCCCCCCGAAGTTGCCGAGGAGTTCCACGAACTCATTCCCAATTCCAAACTCGCCTGGATCGACCGCTGCGGCCACGCGCCGATGATCGAGCGCCCCGACGAGTTCGCCCAGGCCATCCACACCTTCCTCGACCAGCTCGCCAGCGGCGAGTTCAACGGCGGCCAGGGCCGAGCGTAATCCCATGCTCCCCGCATCCCTCCGCTCTCTCGTCGGCGTCGGCCTCCGAGCCGCGCTCCACCGTCGCGCCCAGCTCCTGGCAAACCGCGACCACTGGGCCAGACACTCCGGCGCCATCCAGGCCGCGCAGCTCCGCAACCTCCTGACCACTGCGGCCAACACCGAGTTCGGTCGCGCGCACGACTTCGCGCGCATCTGCGGGCTCTCGAACGACACGGAGATGATCCGCGCGTACCGCGCGAGCGTCCCCGTGGCCGAGCACAGCGCCTTCCGCCCCCTCCTCGCTCGCATGCGTGAGGAGGGCGAGCCGGGCGTCACCTGGCCGGGCGTCGTGCACGACTGGGCGCAGACCTCCGGCACCACCGCGGGCGACAAGTTCATCCCCGTCTCGCGCGAGATGCTCCGCCACAACTTCCGCTCCTCCCTCGACATCTTCGCGCACGCCATCAACGCAGGCGTCCCCCTCCCCCACCTCTACGCGGGCCGCTTCCTCTTCATGGGCGGCTCCACCGACCTCACCACCAACTCCCACGGCATCCGCACCGGCGATCTCTCCGGCATCGTCACGCCCCTGATCCGCTGGCCCCTCTCCGAGATCTATCTCCCCGGGCGCGACGTCGCGCTCATGTCCGACTGGACCTCCAAGATCGACGCGATGGTCCGCGTCTGTCTCAACGAGGACCTCCGCGGCCTCTCGGGCATGGCCTCCTGGGCCCTCGTCTTCTTCAACCGCGCCCTCGAACTCGCGCGTGAACAAGGACGAGACGTCTCCTGCCTGCGCGACCTCTGGCCCGACTTCTCCTTCTTCATCCACGGCGGCGTGAAGTACGCCCCGTTCGATCCCCGTGTGCGCCAGGTCTTCTCAGGGAGCGACTCAGGCCCCAACTCCGACATCCCGCACCGCATCGAGGTCTACCCGGCGTCCGAGGGCTTCATCGCGATCCAGGACGCCGCGCGCGAGCCCTCCCTGCGCCTCAACATCGATCACGACGTCTTCTTCGAGTTCGTTCCGCTCGACGACTACCGCGAGGGCGACCCCGACGCGTGCACGTGCGACACCGTCACGCCCGGCGTGCGCTACGTCGTCGTCCTCACCACGTGCGCGGGGCTCTGGCGCTACACGCTCGGGGACGTCGTCGAGTTCGATCAGGCGCCGCCCCACGGCCCCGCGCGCCTGCGCATCGTCGGACGGCACAAGCACTTCATCAACGCCTTCGGCGAGAACCTCATCGTCGAGAACATCGAGCACGCCGCGGCCCACGCCGCGAAGGCAACCGGGCTCGCCATCGGGGAGTTCAGCGCCGCGCCCGTGTACCCCGACGCCGCGTCCGGCGTCCGCGCCGGTCTCGAACTCGCCGTCGAGTTCGAGCGCGCCTCCCCGCCGTCGCACCAGCTCGACGCCTTCCGCGACGCGTTCGATCTCGACCTCAAGAAACACTGCGTCGACTACGGCATCAAACGCAAGGACGACCTGGGCATGGCCCCGCCGACCATCACGCCCCTCCCCATGGGCGCGTTCCATCGGTGGATGGCCTCGCGCGGAAAGCTCGGCGGGCAGCACAAGTGCCCCCGCTGCGCCAACCACCGAGACATCATCAACCCGGTCGTCGCGCTCGCTCTCGGTTCCCCAGTCGCCCCGCGCTGACCCGCGCCCAACACGGACCGCGACATGCACGCCGCGCTCCTCATCCTCCGGATCGCCGCCGCGTACATCGCCCTGGGCGCCCTCTTTGCCGGCGTCTTTCTCACGCTGCTCCTGCCGCGCGTCGATCACGGCGCGAAGGGCGCGCCCCCCACGTTCCGATTGCTGATCCTGCCGGGCGTCATCGCGCTCTGGCCCGTGCTGCTCGTGCGCTGCGTGCGGCCGATCAAGGACGGCGCCGAGCCCTTCCGGAAGATGCACATGCTCGCGTGGATTGCGCTCGCCGTGCTCATCCCCGCAGTGATCGCGGCCGCGCTGTACGTCCGCCCGCCCGCGCCGACGGCGCCCGTGAGCGCCACGCCATGAGCGCTTCGTACACCACCGTCGGCTGGAACCGCGTCAAGAAGCGCTACGACGCGATCATGCTCGCGGGCATCGGCGTGTTCCTCGCGCTCTTCATCGCGCTCGGCGCCCTGCTCGTCCCCAGCCTCTCCTTCGAGATCCTGCTCATCCGCGCGCTGGCCGTCTGCGCGATCCTCATGCTCCACATCGTGCTCGCCATCGGCCCGCTTGCGCGCCTCTCGCGCTTCTTCATGCCCGCGCTCTACAACCGGCGCCACCTGGGCGTCGCCACGTTCCTTGTCGGGCTTTTTCACGCCGCGCTCGCGACGGGCTGGTACCACGCGGGCGGGGACGTGAATCCCATCGTCTCCCTCCTCACGGCCAACACGCGCGTCGATTCCCTCCGCGCCTTTCCCTTCGAGTGGCCGGGCATGGGCGCGCTGCTGATTCTCTTTCTCATGGCCGCGACGTCCCACGACTTCTGGCTCGCGAACCTGAGCCCTCGCGTCTGGAAGACGCTGCACATGCTCGTGTACGCCGCGTATTTCCTGCTTGTCGCGCACGTTTCGCTCGGCGTGCTGCAGTCCGAACGATCTCCGCTTTACCCAGCGCTCCTCGTGCTGGGCGCTCTCACGCTCATCTCTCTCCATCTCGCCGCGGCGCGCAAGCAGCGACGCATTGATCGCGAACTCGATGCGAAACCGAAGGAAGGCTTCGTCGACGTCGGCGCGATCGACGAAATGCAAATTGATCGCGCGGTCTCGATCTGCGTGCAAGGCGAGCGCATCGCCGTGTTCCGGCACGGCGAGCAGGGTGAAAAAATCTCCGCGGTCGCGAACCGCTGCGCGCATCAGCACGGGCCGCTCGCGGAAGGAAAGATCGTCGACGGGTGCATCACGTGCCCCTGGCACGGCTACCAGTACGTGCCGGAAACGGGCTGCTCGCCCCCGCCGTTCACGGAAAAAGTGACCACCTACAGCGTGCGCATCGTCGCGGGGAGGGTGTTAGTCAATCCTAACCCAAACCCGCCCGCGCCCGCCTCCGACGTGAGCGCAACATCATGAACGACAAGGGATTGGAGCGACGGGACGACTTCTTCGTGGGCTATTCCTCAACTTTTGGCCGAGAGAGCCCATATACGCGTGTCGTGCGCCGTTTCGTGGAGATACTCGCGCTCATCGCCGTCTTTCTCGGGCTCGCCATCCCCTCTCTTCAGGGGAGTCCGGGGGACGGGACGTATGAGAGCGAGACGATGACGATCTCCGGCATCGTGCGCACGTGGCCGGCGCCCCTCCTGGAGGTCGAGCGCGACGGGAGGACGGAGTGGGTGCTGCTCGTGAGCGCGTTCAAGCACGGCGCGATGGGGCGGGCCGAGCCGTTGCGCGATCGGCGCGTCTCGGCCACGGGGTACCGCATCGCGCGCGAGGGGGTGGAGATGCTCGAGCTGCTCGGCGGTGAGGAGGGGCTGCGCGCGGCGGGAGAGGGCGCGATGGAACAACGAGCGCCGGCGCGGCTGGTGGAGACGGAGGTGGAGCTGCGCGGGGAGGTGATGGACCCGAAGTGCTACCTGGGCGCGATGCGGCCCGGGCGGGGCAAGGTGCATCTGGCATGTGCCGCGCGGTGTATCGAGGGTGGGATTCCGCCGTTGTTCGTGGCGGACAGAATCCGAACGGACGGGCGTGCGTGGGATGGGCCGAGGCATTACCTTCTTCTGCGTGCGGACGGCGAGCCGGTCGGCGCGAGCGCGGCAAGGATGGTCGGGGTTCCGACGATGGTTCGGGGGGAGTCGTACGGGCTGCCTGGATCGGCGCTGGGTGTTTTCCGAATCACGGGTTCGGAGGGCGACTGGACGCATCGGTGAGCAGGGATTCGGCGAAGAACCGGAGATTCGAGGGACTGCATGAGCGGCTTGGCGACGGGAGGACAACGGAGGGCTGTGGAGGTGCGTGGCAGCGGGAGGGCGCCGACGGCGGCGGCCGCGTGCGCGATCCTTGAGCAGTGCGGGGCGTTCGTTCGGCTGCTGGACGACTCGGCGTACACGCGGCCTTCGGCGCGGATGTTCGGGTCGACGGTGGGTCAGCACGTGCGGCACGCGCTGGATCACTTCGAGGCGGCGTGCGCGGGGTTGGCGGACGAGGTGATCGTGTACGACCGGCGTGAGCGGGGCACGGCGGTGGAGACGAGCCGCGGGGCCGCGCTGGAGATGATCGATCGGCTGTCGTCGCAGATCGGGGCCGTGTGCCCGACGTCGGCGTCGCGTTCGGTTCGGGTGGAGGTGATGCTGAGCGCGGGGGGGGACGAGGCGGTGCTGGAGTCGACGCTGGCGCGTGAGCTGGCGTTCGCGGCGCACCACGCGGTGCATCATCATGCGATGATGGCGTCGCTGGGCGTGGAGATGGGCGTGACGCCGCCGAGCGGGTTCGGGAAGGCGCCGGCGACGCTGGTTCACGAGCGCGGGAGTGATCGGGGCTAAGGACGGCACGGAGAGCGACGCGCGCGCATGTGCACACTGACGATCGTTCCGTTGCGAGGCGGGTACCGGGTGATGGTGAACCGGGACGAGTCGCGCGTGCGCGCCGGGGCGACGGGCCCGCGCGTGTCGCGTGTGGGCGCGCGGGAGTGCGTGTGGCCGGTGGACGGGAAGGAAGGGGGGACGTGGATCGCGGCGTCGGACGGCGGGGTGGTGATGTCGATCCAGAACGTGAACCCCGATCCGCGGCCCGTGCTGCCCAAGGGCATCGTGTCGCGCGGGCACATCATCCCTCCGATGATGGGATTGACGAGCCCGTCGGACGCGCTGCTGGCGCTCGAGAACCTGGACCTGGAGACGTTCGCGCCGTTCCGGCTGATCGCCGCGGATGCGCGGTCGATCCTGGAAGCGCGGTGGAACCGGGAGGCGCTGTCGATCACCCGGCGTCCGATGCAGGCCGTGTGCTTCACCACGTCGGGGCTTGGTGATCACCTGGTGACGGACCGGCTGACGTTGTTCGACGCGTTCGTGCGTGAGCGCGGGGTGACGGGGGAGATGCAGGAGGCGTTCCACGCGCACCGGTGGGCGGAGCGTCCGGAGGTGAGCGTGAACATGGCGCGCCCGGACGCGCGGACGGTGTCGGTGACGCTGGTGGAGGTGATGCGCGGCGAGGGATGCGCGCGGGCGCAGATGACGTACAGGGATGATGCGGGAACGGCGCGGGCTTCGGTGGGGAGCGCGGTGTCCGCGTCGACGGGGGTTGCGGCCGCGGCTGACGGGCGAGGGGCGTGGTGAGCCGGAAGCGGAAGGGGGAGTCGAGCCACGCGCGGCGTCGTCGCGCGTTGCTGGCGCGGCGCGCGTGGCGGATCGGGTTTGCGGTGTGGGCGTTGGCGATTCTGGGGTCGATCGCGGCGCAGTGGGGCTGGTCGAAGCGCGCGGAGAAGGATGTCCCGGGGGCGACGCGGGAGACGGCCAGGCTGCTGGTGGGGGATCGCGCGGGGAAGTTGCGGGAGGAGAAGGTCTCGTGGCTGTGGTGGGAGCCGCGGGAGGTCGACGCGTCGAAGGCGCCGGTGGTGCTGATCCACGGGAGCCCTGGCGAGGCGGACGACATGGCGGCGTTCGGGGGGATGCTGCGCGGCGCGGGGTACGAGGTGTACTCGGTGGACATGCCGGGGTTCGGGGGATCGCAGCGCTGGGTGAGTGATTACTCGATCAAGGCGAACGGGCACGTGCTGATCGCGCTGCTGGATCATCTGAAGATCCGGCGGGCGCATCTGATCGGTTGGTCGCTGGGTGGCGGGGCGGCGCTGCACGCGGCCGCGGACGAGCCGTCGCGCGTGGCGAGCGTGACGATGCTGGCATCGATCGGGACGATGGAGGCGGAGGGGTCGGGCTCGTACGGGTTTGAGCGTGCGAAGTATGCGTTGGGGTTCTTTGCCGCGGTGATCGTGCCGGAGTTCGTGCCGCACTTCGGGCTGCTGGGCGATCGCGCGCACCGGTTCGCGTTCATCCGCTCGTTCTGGGACACGGACCTGCGTCCGATGCGGGCGCTGCTGCAGCGGATCACGACGCCGACGCTGATCGTGCACGGGCGGGATGATCCGCTCGTGCCCGCGTGGGGGGCGGAGCTGCATCACTCGCTGATCCCGACGTCGCGTCTGGTGATGCTGGACGCGAACCACTTCCTGCCGCTGGACATCGATCCGCCCGGGAAGAAGATGGACGGTCACGCGGCGCAGACGCTGACGCACGTGTTGCCGTTCCTTGCGCGGCACGACCGGCCCGGGGTTCCGGCGCTGCCGGGCGTGGCGGACTTTGCGCCGGTGACGGACACGGGGCGGTCGGACCTGGGGCCGTTCGAGGTGTCGCGCGGCACGGCGTGGTGGCTGATCGTGCTGCTGATCATCATCGCGACGTTCATCACGGAGGACGGGACGGTGATCGCGGTGGGGCTGGCGATCGCGCATCACCAGATCGACTGGGGTGTGGGGTTCATCGCGTGCCTGATCGGGATTGCCGCGGGGGACGGGGGTTTGTGGCTGCTGGGTCGGGTGTTCGGGCGGCGTGCGTTGCGGTTGCCGCTGCTGCGCGGGTGGTTGCCGGAGTCGTCGCTGGAGCGGTGGGGACGGTGGTTTGACCGGCACACGGTGCAGGCGGTGTTTCTGGCGCGGGTGATCCCGGGGACGAGGCTGCCGACGTATCTGGCGGCGGGGTTGTTGTCGCGTCGGGCGCACGGGTTTTTGTTCTGGGCCGCGGTGGCCGCGTTCGTGTGGACGCCGTTCATCCTGATCACGGTGATCATGGTGGGTCCGGGGGTGTTCGAGGCGGTGCGGTCGGTGTTCTCTGGGCCGGTGGCGATCGTGGTGTCGATCGCGGTGCTGTTCGTGGGCATCCGGTCGGTGGTGTATCTGTTCACGTGGGAGGGGAGGCGGAGGCTGTCGCGGGACGTGTCGCTGCCGTGGCGGCATGAGTTCTGGCCCGCGTGGATCTTCTACGCGCCGCTTGTGCCGTACGCGTTGTGGCTCGCGGCCAAGCACGGGAAGCCGATGACGTTCACGTGCATCAACCCTGCGATCGCGCACGGGGGTGGGACGGTCGGTGAGAGCAAGTGGGAGATTCTGGAGAAGCTGAGCGCGTCGAGGGAGTGGGTGATTCCCACGGCGTACATCCCGGACCATCTGGCGCCTGCGGATCGCGCGTCGCGTGTGGATGAGATCGTGCGGAATGAGTCGCGGTTCGGCGGGTACCCGGTGGCGCTGAAGCCGGACGCGGCGCAGCGCGGGCACGGGTTCAAGGTGGCGCGGTCGAAGGAGGAGGCGGAGCGGTATTTCCGGGACATGACGAGGCCTGCGATTCTGCAGGCGTTCCATCCGGGGCCGCACGAGGTGGGGGTGCTGTGGTCGCGCGACACGAACGGGGGTCGGGGGATGATCTTCTCGATCACGAAGAAGCGGTTCCAGACACTGGTGGGGAACGGGAAGGACACGCTGGAGCGTTTGATCTGGCAGCACCCGCGGTATCGGATGCAAGCGGAGACGTTTTTGAAGCGGTTCGATGCGCAGCGTGATCGAGTGCTGGGTGAGGGGGAGCGGTTGCACCTGGCCGTGGCCGGGAATCACTGCCAGGGGACGATGTTCGAGGACGGGGCGGAGTTGATCACGGCGGAGCTGGAGGCGCGGTTCAACGAGATCTCGTTGTCGTTCGCCGGTGACGGGCTGGACTTCGGGCGGTACGACGTGCGGTATGAGGATGAGGCGGAGTTCCGGAGGGGCGAGGGGTTCCAGATCATCGAATTGAACGGGACGATGTCGGAATCGACGAACATGTACGACCCGAAGCGGAGCGTGTGGTGGGCGTACGGGGTGCTGTTCCGGCAGTGGCGGGCGATGTTCGAGCTGGGGGCGTGGCGTCGGAAGCAGGGGGTGCGTCCGATGCGGCTGGTGGAGTTGCTGCAGGCGGCCCGGGACCATTTCCGGGGGCGTCCGGGGTCGAGCGTGGCGGACTGAGGTTCGCGCGTTGACTTTGGGGGGGTATGGGGCAGAGGATCAGGGCGTGGGGATTCCTCGTGGGCTTGGCGCGGAGGCGTGCGTATGGCGGTGCAGATGGAACTGTCGCGGATCCTGATCCGTGAGCTGAATGACTACCAGTTGATCGAGCTGCGCGAGGTGGAGGGGGAGCGTTCGTTCCCGATCGTGATCGGTCTGCCCGAGGCGCAGGCCATCGAGCGGCGCTTGAAGGGGATGGAGATCAAGAGGCCGCAGACGCACGAGTTGCTGGCGAGCGTGATCGAGCAGCTTGGGGGGACGCTGGAGGCGATCGAGATCCACGACTTGTCGGACCACACGTTCTTCGCGAAGCTGAGGATCAGGCGGGGCGTGGAGGCGCTGGAGGTGGATTCGCGTCCGTCGGACGCGATTGCGCTGGGGGTTGCGACGGGGGCGCCGATCTTCGTGGCGGAGCACGTGCTTGCGGCGGCGCAGCAGGATGCGGCGTGATCGTGAGCACAACCGATTCGACGCGCGGGATGGTGACGGGGGAGCTCCCGGGCATCGGGGGGCGCCTGCGCGAGCGGCCCTCGGACTTCCTGGTGGATGAGCTGCCGCTGTATGAGCCGTGCGGTGAGGGGGAGCACCTGTATGTGTGCGTGCAGAAGGAGCAGCTGACGACGAACGACGCGGCGCGGCTGCTGGCGCGGCACTACGGGGTGCGCGAGCGGGACGTTGGGTTCGCGGGGCGGAAGGACAAGCACGCGATCACGAGGCAGGTGTTCTCGGTGCATCTGCCCGGGAAGACGGGGCAGGCGTTGCCGGAGTTCGAGCACTCGAAGATGGGCGTGCTCTGGACGGACTGGCACACGAACAAGCTGCGGCTGGGGCATCTGGCGGGAAACCGGTTTTCGATTCGGGTGCGTGGCGTGGACTTCACGAGGGCGCGCGCGGCGGGGCTGGTGCTCAGGGCGCTGGAGGAGCGCGGGGCGCCGAACCTGGCGGGCGAGCAGCGGTTCGGGATGCGCGGCAACAACGCGTTGCTGGCGCGGCTGGACATCGCTGGGGATGCGCGCGGGCTGGTGGATGCGTTGCTCGCGCCGGACGAGCGGTTTCCGAGGATGCAGGAGGAGGCTCGCGGGGCGTATGCGCGGGGGGAGATGCACGAGGCGCTGATGTTGTGGCCCAGGGAGATGCGGGTGGAGCGGGGCGTGCTGCGCGTGCTGTCGGAGGGGGGGAGCGTTGAGGAGGCGGCGGGGTCGATCGACGCGACACAGCGGCGGTTCTGGGTGTCGGCGTTGCAGTCGGAGGTGTTCAACGGGGTGGTGTCGGAGCGTTTGCGCGCGGGGTTGTACGACGTGGTGGTGGAGGGGGACGTGGCGCGGAAGCGGGTGAACGGGGCGATGTTCGCGGTGGATGCGGAGACGGCTGGGTCGGAGGAGTTGAAGGAGCGGGCGCGGACGTTTGAGGTGGATGCGACGGGGCCGATGTGGGGGCCGAGGATGATGCGCGCGACGGGGAGGATTGATGAGATGGAGCGCGACGCGCTGGAGCGCGCGGGGGTGACGCTGGAGGCGTTGAGCGCGCACGCGGACCGGTTGGGTCAGGGGGTTGCGGGCGAGCGGCGCGCGGTGCGCGTGCCGGTGCGTGATGTGGACGTGGAGGGCGGGCGCGACGAGCACGGTCACTATGTGAAGTGCGCGTTCGAGCTGCCGGCCGGGGCGTTTGCCACGGTGGTGATGCGCGAGGTGATGAAGGTGGACGTGGAGAGCGCGGGGGAGCCGGGCGCTACTGAATGACGAGGCTCTTGTTGAGGCGTCCGATGCCTTCGACGTCGATGAGCCCGACGCGGATGCGTTTGTTGAGGAGGGTGGGGGCCGCGTTGGGGAAACGGAATCGGCGCACGGCGGTTTCGCCCGGGCCTAGTGAGGAGACGGGGGCTTGTTCGCTGGGGAAGCCGGGGGCGATGACGAAGACCTTGACGGTTTCTGGGTTCTGTCCGGAGTTGGTGACGGAGAGGGTGATGACGACGTCGGGGGGGCCGCCGGTGGGGCTGGGGACCATCGCGTAGGAGGGGGTGAGCTGCATCGAGGCGAGACCGACCTCGAGGGGCGCGGCGAGACGGATGTTGGAGTGGCGGCGGTCGGCGAGGACGTCGACGTCGGCGACGATGTGCTTGAGGCCGGCTTCCTCGCCGAGGCCGAAGGAGAGTTCGGCCGGGATGCGTCGCTGTCCGCCGGCGGGGATGTCGAAGGAGATGACGCGCGGCTCGATCTTCCAGCCTTTGGGGTCGGTGATGCGGAGCGTGCCGGAGATGGTGACGGGCCAGGGGTTGTGGAGGACGAATTCGACGGCGTGGAGGGCGGCTTCGGCTTCGACGCGGGCGGGGTCGACGATGAAGGAGCCGCGGAAGAGGGCGAGTGGGACGTCGATGCCTTCGACGAAGACGGGGGTTTCGGAGAGTGTGATGCGGTCGAGGTTGTTGATGCGCGTGGCGGATTGTTCGTTGCCGAAGAGGTCGATGATGCGGACGGGGTCTTCGGCGAGTCGCATGTGGATGAGGGCGTCGTCGGGGTCGGCGTAGTCGTTCCAGGCGAAGAGCGCGCCGCCGCGGGGGCCGTCGAGGATGAGTGCGCGGGCGCCGGGGGCGAGGGGGAGTTCGCCGACGATGCGTCGTCCGCCGAGTCGTTCGGCGAGTTGTCGCCAGACGGCGAGGGAGGGGCGGGGATCGAGCTCGGGTCCGGTGCGCGAGCGCCAGTCCCAGGCGTGGCGGAGGGAGAGGCGGTTGGGGGCTGCGGCCCATGCGGAGGCGGCGCGTTTGGCGGTGTCGATGACGGTGGCGCGCGGGCCATAGGTGGATTCGTCGAGTGGCTCGATGATGATGGTGGCGCCTGCGCGGGAGGAGGCTTGGGAGACGAAGGAGGAGATGGCGTCCTGGGTGGCGGCTGGGGGCGCGAGGGCGGCGGCCCAGCGGCCTGAGCCGAAGCGGTCGTCGAGGGCGTGGTCGATGCTCCAGGGGACGACGATGACGGGGCGTGGCGCGAGCCGGCCGAAGGATTGCTCGAGGGAGTCGAGGTCCGTGGAGAGGTTTGGTCGCCAGAAGGCGAGCGGTTCGGAGATGAGGCCGACCTGCCAGCGTCGGACGCGTTGGCCGAACTTGGAGAGGACGTCCCAGAGGTATGGCGCCCAGGGCGGCTCGGCGTTGGGTTGCGCGGGTGGGGCTGTGAGTGCGTCCCAGACGGCGCCTGGCTCGCTGACGAGGCTGCGGCTGAGTTCTTCGGGTGTGCGCGCGAGGGCGAGGGTGACTTCCTGGCCGGAGGCGATGGCGCGTTCGACGGCGGCGTCGAGACGGTTGATGTCGGCGCGGAGGGTGGCGCGGGATTGGGCGCCGTCCCATGCGGGGAGGACGAGTGCGCCGAGGGAGAGTGCGCGGGCGACGTCGGGGAGGTCTCGGAGTTGTGAGACGCGTGCGTCATCGGCGGTGAGGCCGAAGCGGGCGGTCTCGCGGGCGGTGGAGGAGAAGGAGTCTGCGCGGGGTAGCGGCGGGAGCCAGACGGCGGTGGAGGAAGATCGCGCGACGACGCCGGAGGGGCCGACGACTTCGAGGTTGACGCGGATCCAGCCGTACTGCTGCATGGCCGGTGACCAGGTGAGGCGTTGCCCGGCTTCGGGGGCGGGCGCGTCGAGGGAGTCGACGAGGTTGCCGTCGAGGTCGGTGGCGATCATGTGGACGCGGAGGGGTTCGCCGGTGAGGTCGCGGACTTCGAGTTCGTAGGTGGGTTTGTCGGGGGCTGCTGCTACGGCGCCCGGGATGGTGGAGCGGAGACGGACGCGCGGGACCTGCATGATGGTGAGGTCATCGAAGTAGGCGCCGCCGGAGATGTCTTCGAAGATGGCGCGGTGGGTGACGAGCGCGGAGGGGGGTTGGGGGTCTTCGGAGGCCGCGATGTGCTCGAGGTGTTCGCGCTCGAGTTCGCGGGGCTGGAGGAGTTCGAGGTCGATCTGGATCCACGCGGCGCCCGGGGTATCACCGTCGAGCTCGACGAGGGCTTCGGTCCACTTGTCTGGAGAGCGGATGAGTCTGGAGACGGCTTCGCTGGACTCGATGACGTCGAGTCGTTCGTTGAGGAAGCGTGCGCGGAGGCGTGCGCCGGCGTGGGCGAGGCCGTCGGTGCGGACGCGCGCGGTGATGGCGTAGTCGGCGGTGGGAATGGCCGCGAGAACGCCGCCGCTGAGACGGAGGGAGGTTGATCCGCCGCGGGTGGGGAGCAGGATGGAATGTGCGCCGCTGGTGGCGAGGGAGGTGTCGAAGGCGGCCTGGTTCCAGGCCGGGTAGCCGGCGCGTTCGCGGGATGGGGGATCGTGCTGGGCGCGGAACCAGTGTTGGGGGACGGGCTCGGGGTTCCAGGGACGTTCTTCGAAGTCGAAGACGCGGACGATGCGGCGCGCGGCTTCGGGGCGCTCGCCGGATTCCTTTTCGTCGTCGGTCTTGGGTTCGGCGGCCTGCTTTGGTGGATCGGGGCGTTTGGGGGGGAGAGGGCCCAGGGAGCGTGGAGGCTGGACCTGTGCGGAGACAGGGGCGCAGAGTGCGCAGGCCACAGCGATCGCGCTCAGGAACAGCCGTCTCACCGTGGGTTTATCGACCGGTGGCGTGATTCGGCTTGCAACGGGGGGTGGTGCTTATTCGTCGAGGGCGCCGATGGTCCGCGGGCGGAAGACGGCGGCCACGGCGGTCTGGCCGTGGAGGTGGGCCTCATCGCCGACGGGGCCGATCTCGCCTGCTGCGAAGAAGCCCGCGATGGGGGGCTCGGCGCCGGACTCGTGCTTGATGCCCTCGGCCAGGGCCTTGGCGTCATGGTCGGGGGCGTCGAAGAGACGGGTGCCTCGACCGTTGCAGGTGAGGAGGAGGGCGCCGGCGGGCTCGCGCTTGAGTTTCTGGGCGGCCAGAAGGAGGCGGAGGTCTTCGTCGGCGGTCTGTGCGTCTCGGAGGTGGAAACGGACGGTCTGGCCGACGCGGACGAGGTCGGCCACTGCGAAGGCGCCGCGGCCCTGATCGACGCCGAGGATGTTGCGGATGAGGTAGTCGCCCCGTCCGAAGCGTTCTTTGTATTCGTTGACGACGCGTCCCAGGAAGACGCCCTTGCTGAGCTGGTCGCGTTCGTCTGGGGGGAGCATCTCGACGGCCTCGTGGAGCATCTGGAGCGCGGGCTTGCCGGAGAGCATGGTGATGACGTTGTGGCGCGCGCCGGTGACGACCATGGTGGGGCCGAAGGGCTTGCAGCCCTGGGAGACGACGCCGTCGATGGAGATGTCGCCGGAGATGATGGCGCCGACGGCGCCGGTGCGCGAGAGGCGTTTGTTGACGATGAGCCCGTTGACGCCGGGCTTGCTGCCGGCGCTGGCCATGGCGCCGAAGATGGGCGCGCGGTTGAGGCCCAGGATGTTGCGGCACATGGAGGTGAGGGCGGGGAGGAGGCGGACCATGGGGGCGGAGAAGGGGTCTGCGAAGAGGAGGATGGCGCGGAGGTCATCGCCCACGGCGAAGTTCTCGGCGAGTTTTTCGGCGGCGCGTTCGGCGTCGTCCTCGCCTGCCGGGAGGTCTTCGGAGGTGAAGGTGCGGACGGAGACGCCCGGGAGGCGTGCGGCGAGCATGGAGACGCCGGGCTTTCCTTCGAGCTCGGTGGTTCCGCCGATGACGGCTTCGGCGCTGACGGCGAGGAGCGTCGCCGGGGAGAGGCGCCGGTGGACGACGTCTCCGACGGCGCCCATGAGGTCGGCGTGGTGGGAGGAGACGAAGACCATCGCGAGGTCGGGGTCGGGGCCTTCGCGCAGGGATTCGAGTGCGGCGTCGCAGGCGCGTTCGGCGGCGGTGACGGCGTCCTCGTGGGCTCCGAGGCCTGCGCCCATCGACAACAGACTGACCGGCGTGTCAGACATCGTGATGAGTATATGTCTGGCGGAGCGCGGGCGCTGCGAGAAACCTCGGAAGCGGGCGTGTCAGCGCAGCTCGACGGACCAGTAGGCGTGGTCGAGGAAGGCTTTCCAGGAGGCGTATTTCTCCTGGCCCATGCGGAGCGCGATGACGGGGTTGCGTCGTGGCCGCACGGGTTTGGTGATGAGCGTCATGCGCGCCTGGTCGGGCGTGCGTCCGCCCTTGCGCGCGTTGCATCGGACGCAGGCGCAGACGAGGTTCTCCCAGGAGTCGGCGCCGCCTTGCGCGCGGGGGACGACGTGGTCGATGGAGAGTTCGCTGGTGGGGAAGCCGGCGCCGCAGTACTGACAGCGGTTGCGGTCGCGCGCGAAGAGGTTTCGTCGGTTGAGCTTGACGTGCTGCTGGGGGAGACGGTCGTAGCCCAGGAGCCGGACGACCTTGGGCACCGCGATCTCGAAGCGGACGGTGCGGACCCAGTCGGTGCGGTCGGCGTCGAAGGAGGAGCGCGCGATGGAGAGCTCGGCCCAGGAGGAGAAGTCGTAGGCCATGTACTGGCCTTGATCGACGTGGATGACCTCGGCCAGATCGCGCATGAGGAGGGAGAAGGCGCGGCGCGCGGAGACGACGCGAAGGGCCATCCACGCCTTGTTGAGGACGAGGACCTTGGCGTCGAGCCCGCCGGAGAATGCGAGGGTACAGGCGCCCTCCGCGTCATCGACGCCGGCGTGTGTGGCGGAAATGTTGGAGGGCAACGACCCCTCGCCGAGTCGCTCGGCGTTCGCGGGGCCCGTGATGCGTCGTCCCTGCTCGGACATACGCTTCTCCCTTCGACGACCCGCCGGGGCGGATGCCCGTCGTGGGCGTCGGTGGCAACAGTATGAACGAAATCCTGCGTCTGGCAATGCCCCCGTCCTCTTTGCGCAATCCCTACACTCGCGGGCCATGACCTACGCATTTCACCGGCGGACGCTCCCGAACGGGCTGACCATCGTGGCGGAGACGTCGAGGGAGGCGCCCTCGGCGGCCGTGGGGTTCTTCGTGCGGACGGGCGCGCGGGACGAATCGGGGGAGCTGATGGGCGTTTCGCACTTCCTCGAGCACATGATGTTCAAGGGGACGGCGCGTCGGTCGGCGGACGACGTGAACCGTGAGTTCGACGAGATCGGCGCGAAGTACAACGCGTACACGTCGTCGGAGATGACGTGCTTTCACGCGCAGGTGCTGCCGGAGCGGCTGGGTGAGGCCACGGACATTCTCGCGGACATCCTGAGGCCGGCGATCCGTCAGGAGGATTTCGACAGCGAGAAGGGGGTGATTCTGGAAGAGATCGCCATGTACAAGGACAACCCGTTCTGGGTCTTGTACGAGGAGACGATCGACCGGCATTACCGGCCGCACGGGCTTGCGCATCGGGTGCTGGGGACGAAGGAGACGGTGGGCGCGCTGACGCGCGGGCAGATGCAGGCGTATTTCGACGATCGGTACTCGGCGGACAACACGGTGGTGGCGCTTGCCGGGAACGTGGACGTCGATCGCGCGTGCGAGGAGATCGGGGCGCTGACGGGGGCGTGGAAGACGACGAAGCCGACGCGGGACACGGCTCGGCCCGCGCTCCCCAAGGGGGAGACGTTCACGATCGAGGATGAGAAGGTGGCGCGGGCGTATTGGCTGCTGCTGGCGCCGGCGCCGGGGATGTCGGACGAGCGCCGGTATGCCGCGATGATGCTGGCGCTCGTGCTGGGCGGGCCGGACTCTTCACGCCTGCACTGGTCGCTGATCGAGCCGGGGATTGCGGAGGAAGCGCAGGCTTCGTACGACGCGCACGACGGGACGGGGGATTACTACGTGTTCTTCTCGTGCGATCCGGAGCGCGCGGAGGAGGCGCAGGGGATCGTGCTGCGCGAGATGGACGGGCTGATGAAGTCGCTGACGGAGGACGATCTCACGAGGCTCCGGAACAAGCTGGCGACGAGCGTGGCGCTGGCCGGGGAGCGTCCGGGCGGGCGTATGCAGCGGCTCGGTCGGTTGTGGACGTACCTGCGTTCGCACCTGTCCCTGGAGGAGGAGCTGGAGGCGATCAACAAGGTGACGCTGAAGGACCTGCGCGCGGTGCACGAGGCGTTCCCGTTCGAGCCCAGGACGATCGGGATGCTCGGGCCGAAGGCGTGATCAGGCGCTGAGCGCATCGCGGATGGCGCGCATGGCTTTGTCGCGCTGCTCGGCCGCGGAAGCGGCGCTCTTGCGCCACATGGTTCGGAGCGCGAAGGGGAGGGGGATGGCGGTGAGGGGGATGTACCACCACCAGGTCTCGACGTGGCGCGTGAGCCAGGGCCAGTAGGTTTCGAGCATGGAGTCGGTGAGCCAGACGCCGGGCCAGATCGCGATGATGCAGAAGATGGCGGCGACAGCGGGCCAGAGGATGAGGACGCGTTCGCGGATGGAGACGGTGGCGCCTTGGGGCGCGGGGGCGGCCTGGCCGAGGAGTTCGCGGTCGAAGGGCTCGCCCATGAGGCGGACGCTGAAGGATTGTGAGCCCGGGCCTGCGCGAAAGCCGGGGAGTTTTCCGCGGCGCGAGGCCTGATCGAGTCGTGTGACGACTTCGGCGGGCGGGCAGTTGGCGTGGAGGGACGTGGTGGAGGACCCGGGATCGGGCGGCGCGGTCCCGGAGGATGTGTCTTCGGGGGGCATGCCTATGCCACTCTACTGGGAGAAAGCCCTCGCGGTTCGGAGGGCGATCCCTCGGTGATGAGAGGTGATGCGGGGCGGTGTTCTCGGACGTAGGCGTGCTGAATGAATTGGGAATGAAGCGTGAACAACCTGACAAGGGAGACCTGAAGGGGGCGGGGAGCGTACAAGTAGTGATCCATGTTCGGCGACGCCGCCATCCCGCACCCCTCGCTTCGGCTCACGCGCCGCCCGCTGCGCGTGGAGCACGATGCGCCGAGCGGGCCGGACGCGTGGAAGCGCGAGGCGCAGGCTCGGCTGGCGATCGCGGATGAGAACACGTCGGCCAGCGCGGTGGACGTGGATGACGCGCGCCGGTTGCTGGCGACGCGGGTTGCGGAGTGTCTGGAGGGGGGCAGATCGGCGATCCTGACGCCGATGCGTCGGAAGCGCGTGCTGCGTCTGGCGCACATGCTGGGCGTGCGCGACTTCGATGCGCACCTGGTGATCGCGATCGTGCAGGAGAGCGCGCGGCGCGGGGAGACGGCGGAGAGCGCGGCGGACGATCCGCGGATCGATCTGCTGCCGAGGCCGGTGATGATGGAGCGGCCGCGGAAGCGCGTGGCCGTGGCGGTTGCGCTGGGCACGGGTCTGCTGCTGGCGCTGCTGGGGTGGTTCTTCGGGGTGTGAGGGCTCGCGCGCGCTGCGCGAGGGTGGGGGAAGCGGTTGAATCAGGCGTTGGGTTGTGAAGGCGCGGAGGGCGGCACGGCACGGCGTTCCTCGCGCCAGACGCCCCAGATCTTCACGGCGCCCCAGAGCGCGAGGATGGCGGCGAGCACGGGGAGGAGCCAGTGCAGCGCGGGGGTGATGACGGCGCGCTCGAGGAAGCCGGCGCGCTCGACGAGCGTGGGCTTGCCGTCGGGGCCGATGACGATCTCGGCGGAGCCGTCGAAGATGCGGTCGGCGTTGGCGGCGAGGATGGCGCCGGCGCCGCCGATGAGGAAGAACTTGGGGTGTGCGTCGAGGAATGCCGCGGCCTTGGCGGGCTGCGCTGCGATGAGTCGGAGGACGCCTGCGCGTTCGACGTTGGGGAGGGCCGCGATGTCGTCGGCGTGACGGAGGACGCTGACAGCATGATCGGTGGAGGCGGAGCGGACGACGGCCATGCCCTCGGGGCCGAGCCGGCCCAGGAGGGATGCGCCGACGCCCGGGTGGCGTGCCGCGGCTTCGAGCGCCTGGGGGCCGAATCGCATGGTGAGGCCTGCGAGGGCCTGGCCTTCGGCGGGGCGCACGAGGGCGCGGAGGGCCGCGGGAGCGAGTTCGGCGGGGAGTTCGTCGACGGCGCGGAGGATGGTGGGCGCCTGGGAGGGGGAGACGGAGCGGAGCATGCGTGCGGCGTCGAAGCCGTGACGCTCGACGAGGGACGCGGCGCGTTTGAGGGCTTCCTCGCCGCCCTCGCGCGCGATGCGTTCGACGGTTTCGCGGAGGGCGGTCTCACCGCCGAGCTCGGCGAGCTCGCGGGTGAGGGCTTCCGTGCCTTCGCGCGCGGCGCGCCGGGTGAGGACGTCGGTGATCTGTCGCGCGACGGCCTTGGCGCCTGAGGCCGCGGCGGCGGCGGCCTGCGCGAGCGCGGGTGGGGAGAGGGAGAGAGAAGAGAGGATGATGAGCGTGAACACGTGGCGATGGGACTTCATCGCGCTGCCTCCTCGACCGCGTTTGCGAGTGCGTCGCGTCGGGCCTTGCGGGCTTCGTTCACGCTGGTGACGAAGGCCTCGCGGACGCCGGGCGCGCCGTCCATACCATCGACCACTCGGGCTTCGAGACCGTTGAGATAGGCGAGGGTTTCGGCGCTGACCTTTTCCTTGAACTCCTCGGTCATCCACCAGTCGATGCCGGCGCCGACCACGAGGCCGACGCCCAGGCCCACCGCAACGCCCACGGGGCCTCCCGCGGCGCCTGCGGCCCCCCCTGCTCCGGCTGCCCCGGCGGCCGCGCTGACGCCCACGCGCGCGATGATCTGCGCGACGGCCTGCTCGGCCAGGATGGAGCCTGCGGTTCCTGCGACGAAGGCGATGACGCCGGAGCCGACGGAGGAGGCGGCGCGCCGGCCCAGAGCGGTGGCCAGGGCATCGTCGAAGCGGGCGCGGATATGGGTGAGGTTATGGAGGGCGGGATCGTGGGGGTCGAGGGTGCGGGCAAGGGCTGCATCGAGGCGTGCGCGGAGGATGTTGCGGTTGGCCTCGAGGTCGATGGAGAGGGTTTCGCGGGCGCGGGTGATGGCTGAGTTGAGGGCGTTCTGGGGGAGGACGTGGTGCTCGAACTTGTCGCGGGCGTAAGACTCGACGGAGGCCTTGCCGCCCCCGGCGAACCAGCCGCGGACGGTTCGTTTGACGACGCCGGCGCGCGTGCCCCAGGAGGAGAGGTCGTCGCAGAAGGCGGGGACGCCGTCGCGGTAGGTGTCGAAGGCGGTGTGGATGACGGAGAGTGCGCGTTCGACGGCCTCGGCGTCGGCGGCGTCGGCTTCGTCGAGGGCGGGGTCGACGTGCTCGCGGGCCCAGGCGTCCCATTGCTCGCGCGACCAGGTCTGGCGGGCGGGAGTGAGGGGGGCGGAGGCCGAGGCGCGTGGAAGGCGGGAGGGAGTGTCGGTGGTGGGGAACGTGGCCCAGAGGAGGAAGGCGAGAGCGCTGAGGGAGAGCGCGAGCCAGCCGGTCCAGGCGCGGCGATGCAGGCGAGTCGGCTTGTTGGGGGATGTCCTCATGCGCCCTGCTCGATGTGCCCCGCCCATGGAGAAGGTCGGCCATGGGAGGGCGCCGTCATGAGAGTTCAGACGCGTGTCGAGCTGCGCGAGTTCAGGATTGTTCGGCGCGCCGGGACCATTCGAACTCGAGTGGCTCGAGCTCGGCCAGGACCTTCGTGCGCTCATCGCCGAGCTTCGCGGATTTGGCCGAGTCGCGCCAGACGTCGGGGTCGGCGAGTTTGGCGTCGATCTCTCGGACCTTGGACTCGAGGGTCTCGATCTTGGCCTCGATCTGCTCGGTGGTCATGCGTTCGAGGGACGAGCGGGCGCCGCGTCCTCCGGAGCCGGGCTGCTTGGGCGCCGAGGCGGCGCGCTTGGCCTCTTCTGCGGCGCGGCGCTGCTTCTCGGCCTTCTCGCGGGCGTCGCGTTCGGCGAGCTCGGCTTCGCGCGCGGCCTTCTCGCGCGTGGTGCGGGCCGCGTCCCACTCGCTGTAGTTGCCCATGAAGAGCGCGGCGTTGCCCTCACCGTCGAGGACGATGAGCCGGTCGCAGAGCGCGTCGATCAGCGCGCGATCGTGGCTGATGAGGATGAGCGTGCCGTCGAAGGCGCCCTCCTGGAGTTCCTCTCCGCCCTCCACGGCCGCGCGTTCGCGGATGCGGGACGGGGGCGCGCCCAGGGCCTCCTCGAGCCGCTCCGCGGAGGGGATGTCGAGGTGGTTCGTCGGCTCGTCGAGGATGAGGAGGTTCTTCGCGCTGGCGAGCAGCCCCGCGAGCACGACGCGACTGCGCTCGCCGCCGCTCAGCACGCCGAGCTGCTTTTCCTGCTCATCTCCGGAGAAGAGGAATGCGCCCGCAAGGTCGCGCGCCTTCTGCTCGGACCACTGGGCGCCGGGGTTCTCGTCGGCGACGCGTTTCTGGAGGTAGCGGTAGATCGGCGTCTCGGGGTTGAGGCCTTCGTGGGTCTGCCGGTAGTAGCCCGGGAGGACGTTGGAGCCGAGGCGCGCGGAGCCCGCGTCGGGTGTGATCTCCCCGAGCATGGTACGGACGAGGGTGGTTTTGCCGGCGCCGTTGGGGCCGATGACCCCCCACCGCTCGCCGCGCGTGATGGTGAGATCGAACTCCTTGAAGAGGACGCGTGTGCCGCCGTTCTCGTTGGCGTAGGTCTTGGTGAGGCCGCGCACCGCGGCGACCATGTCGCCGGAGCGGGGCGCTTCGGGGAGCGCGAGGCGCATCGCGCTGACCTCCATGGGGCGTTCGAGCGTCGCGTCGGCGCGTTCGCGGTCGAGGCGGGACTCGCGCCCCTTGGCCTGCTTGGCGCGCTGGCCGGCGCGGTACCGATCGATGAACGCCTGCTCCTGCTTGAACTTGGTCTGCTGCTTCTCGTACGCGCGGAGCTGGGTGAGGCGGCGCTGCGCGCGGATCTCCCGGAACGCGTCGTACCCGCCCGGGTAATCGATCAGCCGCCCGCGCTCGACCTCGACGATCCGCGTCACCACACGCTGCAGCAGGCGCCGGTCGTGCGAGACGATCACCGCGGCGCCCCGGAACTCCTCGAGCAGCCACGACTCCAGCCACTCGCGCCCCTGGATGTCCAGGTGGTTCGTCGGCTCGTCGAGCAGCAGCACGTCGGGGTTCTCGAGGAGCAGGCGCGCGAGCGCGAGACGCCCCCGTTGTCCGCCCGAGAGCGAGCCGACCTTCACGCCGAACTCGGCATCGGTGAGCCCGACGCCGTGCAGCGTGGCGTCGATCGTGTGGTCGATCGCGTACCCGCCCAGGGCCTCGATCCGGCGCTCGATCACGCTCTGCCTGGCCATGAGCTTCTCGAGGCGCGCGGCGTCGTCGCCGGCCGCGGCCATCTCGTCGAAGAGCTTGTGCTGCTGGGCGTGGAGGTCGTGGAGTTCCGCGAAAGCGCCCTCGGCAGAGTCGCGGAGTGTTTCCGTCGGATCGAACGTGGGGTCCTGCTCGAGCCGGCCGACGCGCCGCCCGCGCGCGAGGTTCACCTCGCCCGAGTCGGGCGCGAGGTCGCCGGAGATGATCTTGAGGAGCGTGCTCTTGCCCTCCCCGTTGCGCCCGACGAGGCCGATGCGTTCGCCCGCTTCGAGGGACAGCGAGACGCGATCGAGGATCACGTCGACGCCGTAGATCTTCTGCACGTTGACCGCGGCTAGGAGGGGCATGGGGGCCGCGATGATAGGCGTTCCCGGGGCAGCGCCCGGGGGGCATCGATCGTCAGGCGGACGCGCCCTTGATCCGCTGCGTCTCGAGCCACCGCCCGTGCACGCCGTCGCCCATGCGCTCCACGAAATCGCAGAGCGTGATCACCGCCTTGCTGCCCGCCTCCTCCTCCCGCAGGCGCGCGAGGCGCTGGCGAACCGTCTCATCCTCACCCCCCTTGCGGTCGCCCTTCGCGCGGAACAGGCAGCGGAAGGCCCGCTTCACGCACTCGACCTCCTCGTCCGACCACCCGCGGCGCGTCAGCGCCACCGTGTTCACCTTCCTCGGCTCCGCGGGGCTGCCCTCCACCACGAGATACGGCGGCACGTCCTTCACCACGCGCGCGAGCCCCGCCACGAACGCGAGCGGGCCGATGGTCGTGAAGTGGTGCACGGCCGCGGCGCCGGCCACCGTGGCGCCGGAGCCCACGATGCAGTGGCCGCCCAGCATGACGCCGTTGGCAAGGATGACGTTGTCCTCGAGGACGCAGTCGTGCGCGACGTGCGCGCCGACCATGAGCAGGCAGCCGCTGCCGACGCGCGTGTACCCGCCCCCGCCGGACGTGCCGCGGTGCAGCGTGGCGTGCTCTCGGATGACGTTGCGGTCGCCGATCTCGAGCCACGCGTCCTCACCGCGGAACTTGAGGTCCTGCGGGTCGGGGCCGAGCACGGCAAAGGGGAAGACTTCGTTGTGCTCGCCGAGCGTCGTGTTGGTCTGGACGACGACGTGGGAGTGGAGGACGGTGCCCTTGCCGACACGGACGTTGGGGCCGAGCACGCAGTAGGGCCCGATGCGCGCGCCGTCCTCGACGATGGCCGAGGGATGAATCACCGCGGTGGGATCGACGATGGCGGGCGTGTGCGCGCTCTGGGCGTCGACCTCGAGGGCGCGCGGCTTGGAGGCCGTGGTGCGGCTCATGCTTCCGCCTCCGCGTCGACCATCATGAACTTCACGCGCGCCTCGGCGACGAGCGTGCCGTCCACACGCGCCTTGCACTGCACATCGCCGAAACGGTCGGAGGACTTCACGGCCTCGGTCTCCATGACGAGCTGGTCGCCGGGCTGCACGGCCTTGCGGAGCTTCACCCGATCCATCGACAGCAGCACCGCGATCTTGCCGCGCCGATCGAGCCGCTGGCTGAGCATCAGGCCCGCGAGCTGGCTCATGGCCTCGACGATCAGCACGCCCGGCATGATCGGGGACGTGGGGTAGTGGCCCTCGAAGAAGGGCTCGTTGATGGTGACGTTCTTGATGCCCACGGCCCGCTGATCGGCCTCCATCTCGAGCACACGATCCACGAGCACCATCGGGTAGCGGTGCGGGAGGAGCCGCAGCACCTCCTTGATGTCCATCGCGGGCCGGCCGTCGCCCTTGGGGCGCTTGGCCATGCGCTCGCGCCGGCGCGCCTGCTCGACAAGGGCTCGCGCCAGACGCTGGTTGAGCGCGTGGCCCGACCGGCTCGCCATGACACGCCCCTGGATGGGACGACCGACCAGCGCGAGATCGCCCAAAAGGTCCAGCAGCTTGTGGCGCACCGGCTCGTCATCGAAGCGGTACGTGTTGTCGACCGGGCCCTTGTCCCCGATCACGAGCATGTCCTTGGGCGACACGTGCGAGAAGAGGCCCTTGGCGCGCATCGCCTCGGCCTCGGCGAGCAGCGCGAAGGAACGCGCCGGCGCGATCTCGCGCGCGTACCGCTCGGCGCCGCGCTCGATCCCCGAACCGTTCGTGCGCGACGGGCCCTCGTGCCACAGCGAGAACGCCGCGACCTGACGCTTCAGCGGCGATGCGCCACCGTAATCAAGGTCGTAGACCAGCTCCAGGGACGGGCTCTCGTTGGGCGCCGCGATGATCACGGCCTCGCCGCCGTCGGGCATCCCGGAGGGGGAACGCACCGTCACGGGCTCGGTGACGACCAGCGGGCGGCGCGGCGCATCGAGCTCGCTGAGGCCCGCACGCTCGAGCGCCTCCACGTAGAACAGGGACGAGCCGTCCCCGATGGGCAGCTCCTCGGCGTCGATGTCGATGATCGCGTTGTCGATGCCCAGACCAGCCAGCGCGCTCAGGCAGTGCTCGACCGTCTCGACCACGGCCTCCGGCCGGCTCTCACCGTCCTCCTGGGGAGGGGTGGGCGCGCGGAGCGCGGTGCGCCGGAGACGATCGACCACGTTCTCCACCTTGGCTGGGATGGTCGGAGCGCCAGGCAGGTCGATCCGCCGGAAGACGACGCCGGAGTCGGCCGGGGCTTCCCGGATCGTGGCCGTGGAGCGCTGCCCTGTGAACAGACCGACACCCTTCACCACCACCGGCGCTGCCACGGTTCGTTGGGGCTGTTCGATGGTGTCGAGAGGCATGTGCTCAGGAGTCGAGGCCGGACTTGCGCATGAAACGACGGACCTGCTGGACCAGGTCCGGCAGCTGCCTCTGGGCAGCAATGATCCGCATGGTAGTCCGCACCGGCTGAGCCGGATACCCCACCCACTCCTCCCCGGGCGGGATGTCGTGCATCACCCCCGAACGTGCCCCGACTTTCGCGCCCGCCCCGATCGTCACGTTATCGGCGACGCCCACGCCCCCCGCGAGCACGGCGCCGTCCCCGATGGTCACGCTCCCCGACACCCCGCAGGCGCCGCAGATGATCACGCACCTCCCGACGCGGCAGTTGTGCCCGATCTGGACGAGATTATCGATCTTCGCCCCCGACCCGATGATCGTCGGCCCGAACTTGCCCCGGTCGATGTTCGCGTTGGCGCCGATCTCGACGTCGTCACCGATCTCGACGTGCCCGGCATGGGGGATCTTCACCAGGGACTTGCCGTCCGCGCTCGCGCGGTACCCGAAGCCGTCGGCGCCGATCACGGCATTGGCATGGACGCGGACACGATCGCCGAGCGTGCAGCGGTCCTCGATGACGACGCCCGCGCGGAGCTCGCAATCGGCGCCCACCCGGACGCCCGCACCGAGCGTGACGCCCGCATGGAGCGTCGTGCGCGCGCCGACGGTCGCGTCGGGGCCGACACGAACAAACGCGCCGAGACGCGCGGAGGGATCGACCTTGGCCGAGGGATCGACGCTGGCCTGCGTGTCGACGCCCGCGCCCGGGAGAACGGTCGGGGGCGTGAGCGCCTCGAGCATCTCGATGAGCGCGCGGTCCGCGTCCTCGACCACGAGCAGAGCGCGACCCTGGGGCGCGCTGACCTCGATGCCCTTGGAGACCACGGCCGCGCCCGCCTTGCTCTCCTTCCAGAGCAACGCGTACTTGGCGTCACGGATGAAGGTGAGGGTGCCCGCGTCGGCCCGCTCCATGGCGTCGAGGCGCGTGATCGCGAGATCGCCCGGCCCGCGAAGCTCCGCGCGCAGGCGCGTGGCGAGCTCCCCGGTGGTCCACCTCGTCGTGCCGTTGCCTTCCGCCATCGCGCGCTGCGCCTCCGTTGCGAGCATGCGCGAGATCAGCGCTTCCCGGCGCCGAGCTTGTGCTCGTTGTTCATCATCTGGATGAGCTCGTCGGTGGCGTCGAGCGCGGGCGCCGCGAAGAGCGTTCGACGCGCGGCGATCAGGGCGCGGATGCCCGACTCGGTGACGTTCTCCGGCACGCTCTCCGTCGAATCGTTGTTCAGGATGACGTCGTACCCGTTCTGCGCGGCCAGGCGGCCCGAGGCGTCGATCACCTTGCGGAAGATCTCGGCCCAGATCGCGCCTCGCTTCTCGTCGATCAGCTGCACGGAGATGTCCCCCTCCATCTTCAGCTCGACGGTCAGGCGGCGCGCCTCCTCCCACTTCTGCCGGTACTCGGGGGACTTCTGCTGGAGCAGCTCGAGGGCGGATTGCGCGGCCTTGAGCGCGTCGTCCTTCACCTTCACCTTCGCGCGGAGCGCCTCCCGGAACGCGTTGAGCTCCTGCTCGCGCTGGGCGATCTCGTCGAGGCTGTTGACGACCTTCTGCACGTCGATCGTGGCCACCGTGGCGGGCCGGATCGAGGGCTTGCCGCCCTGCCGCGCGCCCGCGCTCCACGCCAGCGCCATCGCCGCCACCGCCCCAGCCGCCAACCACCCCGCCAATCCGTTCGTCCGCCTCATGCCTGGCCTCCTGAGTCCGTCAGATGCGACGCCGGCGCGCCCGGACCGCGCCCCAAACCGCACATCATACAGACCCCTCAGACCCCGCAGACCGTCGCCCGTTCACGTCAGAACGGAAGATCGATGCTGAAACTGAACAACCGCTTGTCGTCCCCGTCCGCCTTCTTGATCGGGAAGCCGAAGTCGAACGCCAGCGGCGCCTGACCCAGCTGCGGGATGTACAGCCGGATGCCCACGCCCACCGACACGCGGAAGTCGTCGAACCCGGGATCGTTCGTCACCGTGCCCGCGTCCAGGAACGTGACCAGCGAGAAGATCTCCTCCCAGACCGGATGCTCGTACTCCGCCCCGGCGAACAAGAGCCACGTCCCGCCCACCGGATCACGCCCCAGCGTGCCCGTGTCGTTCCGGATGCCCTTGGGGGAGATCGTGCGGTAATCGAACCCGCGGAAACTCCGACCGCCCAGATAGAACCGCTCGTACGTCGGCGTGTCCAGCTCGCCCTGCGGGATGTACCCCACCCGCGTCTTGAAGCTCAGCACGCCCTTGCGCCCCAGATAGTCCTCCCACACGCTCAGCCAGAGCTGGTGCTCCGCGTTCAGCCTCGTGAACGTGTACTCCCCGCCCAGCGCGCCCGCCTGCTCCACACCCAGCTCCAGACGGCTGCCGCGGTACGGACGGAACCGCTCCACCGGCGGCACCGTGGTGCGGGTCAGTTCAAGACCCAGCCCCGTGATGAGATTCTGGTCGGCCACGGCAAACACGTCCACCGGCGCCGAGGGATCGATGTCCGTCAGCTTGATCCACTCCCCGCGCGCCGTGACGACCGCGGCCCAGCGATCCCCGAACGCGCGCCCCAGCCGGCCCCGCCCGCCGAAACGCTGCTCGTCGTACACGTCGAAGTCGCGCAGCCGGAAGAACCCCGTCGCGCTCGTCGAATAATCCGAGTCAAACAGCTTGGGCTCCGTGACGCTCACGGAGTATGTCTGGATCTCCGTGCCCGGCGCGATCTCCAGGCTGAACACCTGGCCGCCACCCCGGAACGCCTCGCCCCGGATGAACTCGTCGAACGACTCGGGCGTGTCCGCCAGATCGAAGTTCCGCTGATTGAGCGTGATCGCCCCCACCACGCCCGAGTCCGAGCCGATCGCGGCGCCGAACGCCAGCGAGCCCGTGTTCGTCTCCGTCACCTCAACGAGCACGTCCCGGTACCCGGGGTTGTCGGGGTCCTCCGGCTGGATCGCCGCGCGCGGCGGGTTGAACACGCGATCGAAAAGATTCGTCGCGGCGATCCGCTTCTCCGACTCATCCACCGCGCCGCGGTCCAGCGGGCGGTCCGGCCTGGCCTGCACCTCGCGCCGGATCACCTTCTGACGCGTGATGTCGTTGCCCCGGATCACCACCTCACCCGTGCGGTATCTCGGCCCCTCCGAGATCGAGATCTTCAGATCGACCACGCCCGCCCCGTCCGCAGGGTCGCGCAGCTCCTCGCGCCGCACGAACACGTCCGCGTACCCCATCTTCCAGTACGCCGAGCGGACCTCCTCCACCGCGCGCTGCACCCGACGAACCGCGTACACGTCCCCCGGCTTCACCGCCATGAGCCCCACGACCTGATCGCGCGCGATCACCAGCGGCTCGCCCTCTTCGTCCGCGTTCACGACCGTCACGTTCCGAAGCGTGTACAGCGGGCCCTCATCCACCACGAACGTGACGATGGCCTCCTTCCCGTTCGGGCTGGGCTGGACCCGCCAGTCCGCCCGCACGTCCAGGTGCCCCCCGTCCTGATAGAACCGCACGATGGCCGCGATGTCCCGGTCCAGCACCGCCTCGTCCACCGGCCCGCGCTCGAAGATGCCCGCTTCCTTCGTGTTCAGCGTGCGGCGCAGCTCCTTGGGCAGGTAGCTCTCGTTCCCCTCGAACCGGATGTCCGTCACCTTGACCCGCACGCCCTCACGGATGCGGAACAGGACGATGCCCGACTCCTCCAGCTCCTTCTCGTCCACCTCCACGTTGACGAGGAAATAGCCCTTGTTGCGGTACAGCTCCTCGATCGCCCGCGCCGCGCGCCGCAGCTGAAACTCGTCCACCGGCACGCCCGCGCGCATCCCCACGCGCTCCGCCAGCTCCGAGTCCGAGATGCTCCGGTTCCCCACCACCTGCACGTCCTGCACGATGGGCGCCTCGACGAACGCGTACACCACCGCCACCGCGCCCCCCTCCACCGGCTCCACCCGCGCATCCACGCTCCGGAACTGCCCCAGCGCATACGCCCGACGGATGTCCGCCCGCGCCTCGCTCTCGCTGTACGCCTGCCCCTCGCGCACGCGCAACTGATTGCGCACCAACTGCGCATCCACGCGCGACAATCCCGTCAATCGAACCTCGACGATCGGCCGACCCTCGTACGGGGACACCGTCTCGCCCTCGGCCGCCGGGTCCGGCGCTTGCTGCGCCAGCGTCGGCGTCGCACACATCCACATCACCCCCGCGGCCAGCCCGCACGCGCTGATCAAGCCCAGCCTCGCAGCGCGCCTTGCACGCCGGCCCTTGCCGTTCATCACCGCTGTCTGCAACCGGCGCATCGTCGGGTCGGGACGATACATCCCGGCACCGCGCCCCACAACCGAGCATCACACGACCCGCTGTCCACATTCGCGCGCCGCTATTGCCTTCCCACCCCGCGCGCCGATACTCTGCATCGCAACGCGTTGGCCACGTCGCCAACCACAACACATCCCGTCACGTTGTTCGCCCCCCAGCGCTCGATCGCTCCCGCGAACCAGCGCCCGCTCCGACTTTCACCCCGCGTCGCCCGCGAGACGCGTTTTCCAAAGAATCCTCATGACCCGATTCGCCAACGCCGCCCGCCAGCCCACGCTCACCATCGTCTGCCTGGGCTCCATCGCCGCCGCCGGCGCCGCGCTCTGGACTTTCCTCTCCCCAGAGACCATCCCCCTGACCACCACGGGCCGCCTCGTCGCGCTCCTGGGCCTCTTCATCCTCCCCGTCGCCACCCTCGCCCTCTCCGAGCTCGACCGGCGCCACGCCCCCCACGCCCTCCCCGACCCCGAGTCCCCCTCCAACACCGAGTCCGACGACATCGCCGTCGAACTCCCCCCTCCCACCTACTCCTTCACTCACGCACAGTCGAGGCTCGCTCAATCCGCAGCGGCACCCGCACGCACTGCCCAGCCCCGCTGACCGGCCCAGAGCCCGCGCCCCCGCCCATCCCCACGAGCATCGTCCCGCTCCCCGACGCGCTCTGCGACGGCTCGAACACCGCGCGCGCCTCCGATCCACTCGGACGCTGCACCGCCGCCAGCAACTCACGCAGCGCCGCGGCCCCTCCATCCACATCCACCCACATCAACAACGATCCGTCCCGCAGCGTCGCCGCACGCACCGCCCCAACACCCTGCGCACGGCTCGCCAACGCCCGAACACCCGCCTCCACGCTCTCCGGGTCCGTCGCCATCACGCGCACCGCCAGCCCGTTCACCGAAGCAAGACGCAGCGCATCCTCATAACTCGCAGGCGCCACGCTCGACCTCGGCGGCTCCCGATCCGCAAGCATCGCCCGCGTCCGACCCCCCACCTGCATCGTCTCGAACCCCTGACCGCTCCACGACGCGCGAGGCATCTGCTCCATCGCCTCCAGCGCGGCCAACACCGGGCCCGCCAGCGGCGTCATCAGCCCCGCAGGCTGCGCCTCGACCTCATCCCCCAACGCCTTTGCAAGCACCACATCCCCACCGGCACGCGCCGGCGCCGTCTCCATCGCGAGCATCGTCGACCCCGCGGCATCAGCCACCTCAGCCCCGAGCGATGCAACCTCAGGCCCCGCCTCCGGAGCCCCCTGCATCGCCAGACCACCACCCATCGGCGCAGGCTTCGTCAACACACCCGTCTGCCATACGAGCGCAGCCCCACCCACGACCACGGCCAGCCCGGCCACCATCGCCAAGCCCCGCATCACCCCGAGCCCGCGCTTCCGTGTCTCCACCTCGAACGACCAGCCCGACGCCCCCCCCTCCGGCGCCATCAGCGCCTCGCGCTCCGCCCGCTCGATCGCCTCCATCGCCAGACCCGCCGGCGCCAAAATCCGCTCCCGCGCCGCGATCTCCCGCAACGTCTCCCGATCCGCACGCATCCCCCGAGCCACGCGCGCCAGACCCGCGTTCTCCTGCAACGCGCGCTCGAACGCCTCGCGCTGCTCGCTCGGAAGCGTCCCCTCAACCCAACCAAGAATGTCCTCGTCCCGCCACGTCATCGCTCGTCCGTCTCCCGCGTCTCCACGCCCTCGCCCCCACCCATCTTCTCCACCACGCCCCGCAACGCCTGTCGCGCCCGGAACAACCGACTCTTCACCGTCCCGACCGGCACTTCCAAGGCGTCAGCAATCTCCTGATAATCCAAGCCCTGCATGTCCCGCAGCACCAGAACGGCCCGGTGCTCGGGATCAACCTGAGTCATCGCCCGCAGGATGAGCGACCTCGCTTCATCGGCTTCGACGCGCTCCTCAGCTCCCGGTTCCGTCCCCTGGGGCAGTCCGTTCCACATCCCCCCCTCCTCACGACCCCCACCGCCCGAAAACCTCCCCCCCCCACCCCCGCTCGGGGCGTCCAGGCTCGCGTGCCGCCGCAGTTTCTGCTTCCGCAGATAACTCAGGCACACGTTCATCGTGATCCGGGTCATCCACGTCGAGAGCCGCGCCCGACCGTCATAACTCCCGAACCCCTGCATCACCTTCACCATCGCGTCCTGCGTCAGATCCCGGGCGGTGTCCGGATTCCGAACGATCCGGAAGCACACGGCATACAGCCGGTCCTCGTACGTCGTCAGCAATTCAGCCCAGCTCCGCCGCGCCCCCTCACCCCCGGCGCGGATCGAATCCACCAACGACGCCTCCCACGGGTCAGGCGACGCCGACGCGCCCTCCGGCTCGTCCCACCCCTCCTCAAGTCGTCGTCCCTTGGCCATGCAGAACCCATCCTAATCGGCCCGCGCCCCCCGCTCTCCCCACCCTCTATCCTCTCACTGTCATGCCACAGGACACCCTCAACACCTACACCTCACCGCTCGCCTCACGCAACGCCTCGCCCGAAATGCAGGCCATCTGGTCGCCCAGACGAAAATTCGAAACCTGGCGACGAATCTGGCTCGCGCTCGCCCAGGCCCAGCAATCCCTCGGCCTTCCCATCACCGACCAACAACTCACCGAACTCAAAGCCGCGCTCTCCGTCTCCCAGGACGACCTCGACCGCGCCGCCCACCACGAACAACGCCTCCGACACGACGTCATGGCACACGTCCACGCGCTCGCAGAGCGCGCCCCCGCGGCCAAGCCCATCATCCACCTCGGCGCCACCTCCCAGGACGTCAACTGCAACACCGAACTCACCCTCCTCCGAGACGCACTCCGACTCGTCTGCGACAAGACCGCGCGCGTCATCGACGCCCTCTCCACCTTCGCCAAAGCCCGCCGCGACACCCCCTGCCTCGCCTTCACCCACTTCCAGCCCGCCGCCCCCACCACGCTCGGCAAGCGCGCCGCAACATGGGCCTACGACCTCGCGCTCTGTCTCGAACGGCTCGAACGCACACGCGATGACATCCGACTCCGAGGCTTCCGAGGCGCCACCGGCACCCAGGCCTCCTTCCACGCCCTCATCCCCAACCCCGACGCTCCCGACAAACTCGACGCGGCCCTCACACGCGACCTCGGCTTCGACGAAGGACACACCTACACCCTCGCCAACCAGACCTACCCCCGAGT
This sequence comes from Phycisphaerales bacterium, assembly GCA_050174775.1. GTDB lineage: Bacteria > Planctomycetota > Phycisphaerae > Phycisphaerales > UBA1924 > CAYPGJ01. The sequence continues at coordinate 10,126 of JBFXJP010000002.1, read as the reverse complement.
CGTCGACGCCTTCATCCTCTCCGACCTCGCCTCCCTCGCCGCCGCGCTCCACAAGATCGCCACCGATGTCCGACTCCTGGCCCACCGACGCGAACTCGACGAGCCCTTCGAGTCCGAGCAGATCGGCTCCTCAGCCATGCCCTGGAAGCGCAACCCGATGCGCTCCGAGCGCATCTGCGGCCTCACCCGCTTCGTCATCTCCCTCGCCCACAACGCCCACGACACCGCTGCCGTCCAATGGCTCGAACGCACCCTCGATGACTCCTCCAACCGGCGCCTCTCCCTCCCCGAAGCCTTCCTCGCGCTCGACGGCGCCCTCGACACCATGCACAACGTCGCCGCCGGCTTCATCCCCAACGAGCACGTCATCCGCGCCAACCTCGACGCCGAACTCCCCTTCCTGGCCACCGAACGACTCATGATGGCCGCCGTCTCCAAAGGACAGGACCGACAGGACGTTCACGAAGCCATCCGCAAACACACCCACGCGGCCGCAGCCCTCCTCAAACAGGGCAAGCCCTCCGACCTCCTCGACCGCCTCCGCGCCGAGCCCCTCCTCAAGGGTGTGAACATCGACGACGAACTCAACCCCACCCGACACATCGGCCTCGCGCCCAGACAGGTCGACCGCTTCCTCGAAACCATCGCGGCGCCCATCCGCGCCCGCTACGCCGACCGCCTCGCGCCCCCTCCCGCGCTGCGCGTCTGATCCCGCTTCCCCCGCGCGCGGTACGATCCACTCGTGCCCGACCCGCACGACGAGCACAAACCGCCGATCACCGACTCCTCACCCGACTCCTTCGACGATCCGGGCGATGAGCAGTCCGGCGTGCGCACGTCCGAGCAGCCGCACGCGCCCGACGATCGTGTCGCCGAACTCCTCGAGTCCGAGACCGCCACTGCCGAGCAGCTCGCCTCCGCCATCGAGGAGCAGGAAGCCGCCGACGCCGCCGACGTCCTCGAGGAACTCGCCACCGAGCAGTCCGTCGCCGTCCTCCAGGAGATGGAAGAAGAGTCCGCGGCCGAAGCGCTCGCGCACATGGACCACCATCTCGCGGCCACCGTGCTCGCCGACCTCGAGCCCGACGAAGCCGCGGAGTTCCTCCTCCTCATGGAGCCCGACGACGCCGTCGACACCCTCCAGGCGCTCCCGCGCGACGAGGCCGAGCACATCCTCCGCGCCATGCCCGCGCCGCGCGCCGCAACGCTGGGCAAGCTCGCGCGCTACGACCCCGATTCCGCCGGCGGTCTCATGACCACCGACGTCCCCTCCCTCGACGCCTCCCTCTCCATCCCGCGCGCCATCGACTCCCTCCGCGCCAACACCGCCTTCACCGAAGCAGAACCCCCGCTCCCCTACGTCTACTGCGTCGACGCCGACAACCACCTCGTCGGAACCCTCGACGTCCGACGCCTCCTCATCTCGCGCGGCGAAAAGACCATCGACGAGATCATGGACAAGGACGTCGACGCCCTCTCCCCGACACTCGACCGCGAGGACGTCGCCCACGAGTTCGAACGCTACGACTACATCGCCATGCCCGTCGTCGACGCCGACAGACGCCTCCTCGGCATGGTCACCATCGACGACGTCATCGACATCATCCGCGCCGAGCAGACCGAAGACGTCATGAAGCAGGTCGGCGCCGGCGCCCGCGAATCCGTCCGCACCCCCCTCCGACAAAAACTCATGGGCCGCCTCCCCTGGCTCGCCCTCAACCTCCTCACCTCACAACTCGCGGCCGTCACCGTCCTGGGCTTCCGAGACCTCATCCACCACGTCGAGATCCTCGCGGCCCTCATGGGCGTCATCGCAAACCAGGCCGGCAACGCCGGTCAGCAGGCCCTCGCCGTCACCCTCCGCGCACTCGTCCTCGACGACATCCGGCCCGGCAAGCAGTTCAGCGTCATCCTCAAGGAAGTCGCCGTCGGCGCCTTCTCGGGCGTCCTCGTCGGCATCCTCCTCCTCGCCATCGCCGCCCTCATCGGCGAGCTCGGCCTCATCCGCGAACTCAACTGGCGCCTCGGCCTCGTCGGCGCCGTCGCCATGACCGCAGCACTCACCGTCGGCTGTCTCGTCGGCTCCGCCGTCCCCATCCTCATCGACCGCCTCGGACGAGACCCCGCCACTGGCTCCACCATCTTCCTCACCATGGTCACCGACACCTCCTCCTTCCTCACCTTCCTCGGCCTCGCCTCCCTCCTCTCCAACTGGATCGTGCCCCTCCCCCCGCCCCCCGGTTGACGCACTCTCCGCCCCCCGCCACACTCCACCCCCGCGCATCCCGGGAACACCCTTCCCCGCGCCCCCGTACCCTCTTGCCCCCCTCCCATCCCCTCACCCCGCCTACCCACCAGCCCAGCACCCTTCCTCTCTCGGAGTTCCCGCCCATGGCGGCACGTTCTTCCAGCGGCTCGATCATCGCGATCGTCGTCCTCACCCTCTTCACCGTCGGCTTCTTCGTCGGCTTCATCGTCTTCCTCGCGCGCGCACAGAACCTCCAGACCGAGCTCGCACAGGCGCGCACCGACTACGCACAGATCATCTCACCCGCCGAACGCAACAACGACGCCGTCCAGAACCTCCTCGCCCAAGCCTCCCAGAACCGCGGCCAGACCCTCGTCAAGTACCTCTCCGACTCCCTCAACACCACCATGCGCCGCGTCGCCGGCAACGAACGCGAAACCGCGGCCTCCCTCTCCACCAAGCTCGACGGCATCCCCGGCGCCGACGCCTCCCCCCTCCTCTCCGTCCTCAACTCCCGCGACCAGCAGATCGCCTCCCTCAAAGCCCAGCTCGACGACGCCAACCGCGCCGCCGCCGCCGCCCAGCAGGACCTCCAGAACGAGGTCGAACGCGTCAAGACCCTCCTCAACGATCACCAGACCACCATCGCCGGCCTCAACGAGCAGGTCGGCAAGTACAAGGCCGAGGTCGAAGCCCTCCGCGCCTCCACCACCTCCACCATCGCCGACAACAACAAGCGCGTCGACGACATCCGCCAGCGCGCCGCGGCCGAAGCCGCCTCCCTCTCCGACCGCATCAACAAGATCTCGGCCCAGAACCAGATCCTCGAAGGACAGCTCTCCGCCTTCCGCGAGCAAGCCCAGTCCGATCTCGTCAAGCCCGAAGACGAAGCCGCACGCGTCGACGCACGCGTTGTCTCCGTCTCCCCGGCAGAGAACCTCATCTTCATCGACCGCTCCCGCGCCGACCGCCTCGTCCTCGGCATGACCTTCGAGGTCTACGACTCCCCCGCCTCCATCCGCCCCGACAAGGACGGCAACTACCCGCGCGGCAAAGCCTCCATCGAGATCGTCCGCATCGGCAACGACTCCTCCGCAGCCCGCGTCATCCGCGAAATCAGCGGCAACCCCATCGTCCCCGGCGACGTCCTCGCGAACGCCATCTACGACCCACACAAGGTCTACAACTTCGTCGTCGCTGGCGACTTCGACCTCAACCGCGACGGCGCCGTCTCCGAAGCCGAACGCTCCGAAGTCACCGCCATCATCAACAACTGGGGCGGACGAGTCACCGACGACATCGCCGGCAACACCGACTTCCTCGTCCTCGGCTCCCGTCCCAACCTCCCCCCCCAGCCCCCGCCGGACGCACCCATCGCCGTCATCCAGGAGTACATCCGCCTCCAGCGCGCCGCCTCCGAATACGACCGACTCTTCGACACCGCGCGCCAGACCGGCATCCCCGTGCTCAACCAGTCACGCCTCACCACCCTCACGGGCCTCCGCTAAGCCCGCCCGCGGCCCGCGCCGCGCTCCTCCCGTGCTCCCCAACTGGGCACACACCCCCGCCTACTACGCCGCACGCGCCGCCATCGCCGCGCTCCAAACCTTCCCCGTCGATCAGAACCTCCGCACCATGCGCGCCCTCGGCGAGCGCTACGCCCGCGCGCCCTTCAACAACACCCGCCTCCAACGCGCCGTCGACAACCTCGCCTGGTGCTTCCCCGACTGGCCCTCCCACCTCCACCGCCAATACGCCATCGACGCCTACCGCCGACTCTTCGCCCTCGCCGTCGAAGTCGCCTACACCCCACGTCTCATCACACAGGACGGCTGGCCCCACCGAATGGTCATCGACCACATCGAGCCACTCGTCGGCCGCGTCCTCCACGCCCGCGAGAACCACGGCGGGCCCGTCATCTTCATCACCGGACACTGCGGCAACTGGGAAGTCCTCGGCTACACCCTCGCCGTCCTGGGCTTCCCCCTCCACGCCCTCTACCGCCCCCTCGACCTCAAACCACTCGACCAGTGGCTCCGCGAAACACGCGAACGCAAGGGCCTCACACTCCTCGACAAGTTCGGCGCCACCCAGCGCGCACCGCAAATCCTCAACAACAACGAGCACCTCGCCTTCATCGCAGACCAGAACGCCGGCGACAAAGGCCTCTTCGTCCCCTTCTTCAACCGACTCGCCTCCACCTACAAATCCATCGGCCTCCTCGCCATGCAGCACCGCGCCCCCATCGTCTGCGGCGTAGCCCGCGCCATCGGTCTCGACGACCAGGCCTCTCCCCCCATCGACGCCCAGCTCTTCCGCTACAAACTCGACCTCATCGACATCATCAACCCCGAAGACTGGGACGCCCACGAAGACCCCCTCTTCTACCTCACCGCGCGATACCGCCGCGCCATCGAGGAAATGGTCCGCCGCGCCCCGGAGCAATACCTCTGGATGCACCGCTACTGGAAATCACGCCCGCCCCACGAGCGCGCGGGCAAACCCTTCCCCAAACCCCTCCTCGAAAAAATCGCCTCGCTCCCCTGGATCACACCCGACGACCTCGACCGCATCGTCGACCGCTCCAACCGCGACGCCGCCGATCTCGCCGCACGCCGTTGATTCATCACCCCATCCCCGCCATACTCCCCCTCCCACATGGCCAGACTCAGACAACTCGTCCTCTACAAGCCCGCCGCCGGCGGCAAGCAAGCCCCCCTCGGCACGCGCTCCGACATCATCAAAACACTCGCCCCCTTCAACACCGCCCCCGACGGCTCCGGCGACACCACCATCGCCTTCGGCCCCGGCTTCACCGTCCAATTCCCCCTCTCCGACGCACGCGACGACATCAACCAGTGCCTCATCGCCATCATCGAAGAGGAAATCGCCGTCTCCGTCCTCCTCCGCATCTGCAAAAACACCTCCTGGGCCCTCCTTGACCCCGACTCCGGCCGCGTCTTCGGCCAGCAACCCGCTCACCCCTGATCACCACCATGCCCCAATACATCCAATCCAACCACGACCACACTCCCAACCCCGCCCACTCCCCCTCCACAACCGCAGACCCCCACGCCTCCCTCCAAGGCCTCATCGCCACCCGCGATGACGAACGCGCACTCCTCTCCGCGCTCGAACAAGCCTTCGACTACCGCGGCGACGTCACACTCACCCTCACCTCCAACGACCAACTCACCGGCTACATCTTCGACCGACGCACCGGCGCCGACCTCTCCTCCTCCACCCTCCGCGTCATGCCCGCGCCCCCACACCCCCGCGCCGGCGAAAAACTCTCCATCCCCTACGCCGACATCGCGCGCGTCGAGTTCTCCGGCAAAGACGCCGCCCACGGCAAGACCTTCGAGACCTGGGTCAAAAAGTTCACCGAGTCCCGTCTCGCCGGCCGCCGCGCCGCCATCGACAACGAATCGCACTGAGCAACGACGTAGGCGCAGCGGGGCGTGCCGCGTGCGCGCAGTTGCAACCCCTCCTCCCGCTCGCTTCGCAAGAAGCGAGTGCGGAGGAGGATGTCCACCCCGGGGGCGCAAGCGACAGGTGGAGGGCTGCCTTCCCGCCTCCCCCCACCTCTCTCCCACTTTTCTCTTCGCTTCCCACTCCTCACCCAATACCCTCACATCATCCCCGGAGCCGTTGTATGCCGCGCACGCTCGCCCTCGCCTCGGCCCTTCTCCTCCTCACCCTCCCCGTCTCCGCGCGCCCCGATCAAACCCCGCGCCCCAAATCCTGGGTCCGCGTCGGCGCCCTCCCATACCCCACCAAGCACGCAGGCTTCGCCTTCGACCCCCTCCGCGACCGCGTCATCCTCTACGGCGGATACAACGCCGTCTGCGGCACATGGGAATGGGATTCTCGCACCTGGACCTGCGTCGGACTCGACTTCGGCGACCGCGTCGGACACCGCCTCATCTTCGACGAAACACGCTCACGCGTCCTCTTCATCGGCGTCGAATCCATCAGCCTCTACTGCACCGTCCGCGAGTACCGCGGCAACACATGGCTCGGCCTCTCCAACAGCGCCGTCAACCGCCGCGAACGCTTCGGCCTCGCATGGGATTCCGCACGACAACGCGCCGTCCTCTTCGGCGGCGCGCCCCTCGTCGGAAACTTCGCCCGAAACACCTGGGAATGGGACGGCACACGCTGGAACTTCGCCAGCGAAACCGGCCCGCTCCCGCGATGGAACTGCGCAATGGCCTACGACGCCGCGCGCAACAAAACCGTCCTCTTCGGCGGACAAGACTTCCAGGGACGCTTCTTCACCGACACCTGGGAATGGAACGGAACCTCCTGGCACAACGTCCCCGCCGCTCCACCACCGCAACGCGTCGACCACGCCATGGTCTACAGCCCCCAGCGCCAACTCGTCCTCATCCACGGCGGGCTCGTCCCCCCGCTCAACACCTCCGACCAGACATGGGCCTGGAACGGCACAGCCTGGTCCGTCGAAATCAATCGCGCCCCATCCACCCTCTCAGCAGACATGGTCTACGACTCACTCCGATACCGCACGCTCCTCTTCACCAACATGCAGCCCGAACAACCCGCCGTCTGGGCGCTCCCCGACTGCCCCGGCGACGCAAACGCCGACGGCGCCACCGACTTCGCAGACCTCAACATCATCCTCAACAACTTCGGCCAGCCCGCCCCCCTCGGCCTCCCCGGCGACCTCGACGGCAACGGAACCATCGACGCCGAAGACCTCAACCAGGTCCTCACCTACTTCGGCCTCCGCCCCTGCTGAACACCTCCCACGCGCACTCCCTCACCCTCCCTCGCCTCACCCGATCCGCGTTCGCACCGCGACAGGCGGAGGGCTGCCTTCTTGCCTCACCCGAGCCGCGACTCTGGCCACCTCTCCCACGGCTCGCCGTGGGAGAGGGCAGGGTGAGGGCTCCATGCCTTCCTTCTTCTCTTTCTCTCTGCCTTTCGTATTCCGCCTTCGATCGCCAGATACCTCCGCATTCGCGCCGTGAGGAGGCGGTCTCGCGCTTTGGGCTATCTGCCATCCCCCTCGCCCATTGCTCAGATCGCCGCCATCCGTGCCACCTCTCCCACGGCTCTGCGTGGGAGAGGGTAGGGAGAGGGCTCCCGCATCGCTTCTTTCTCTACACCGCCTCGCTTGGCCGCGACTTCCGTTCTCACACCGCCGTCCAATCTCGGCCTCGCTCTCTTCTGCCCCACCCGCCACCGCACACAATCACCCCAACCAATAGCCCACGGATTCCCATCCGTGGGCTCCTCCAAACTCCTCCACCAACACAACGGGGGTTGCAGGGGGCAGAGCCCCCTGCACAGCGCTTCACTTCTTCAGAATCAATTGCCCAATCGCCTCCAACACACCACGGACTCCGCCGAGCATGTTCGGCGTGCCGAAGACGAAGACAACAAGAAAGGCGACCGCTCCCATCGGCAAGCGGAGCTTCCAACCCGTCAGAGGAATCGAAACCACGAAGCGCTCCCACGGGGCGAGCATGGCCAAACATGCAACGCCTACGCCAAAGAGTGTCCGGACGACAAAGCCCTCCGTGCGTTGATCCCCATGCCATAGAACGGCAAGCACTGTGCCGGCAATCAAAGAGACAGCCGCAAGAGCAATCAATCCTGCCTTACCCCCCGTCGTCATCCGATACGGCATTTGCAGCGGACCCGGAACAACGTCCGCCTGCCCGCCATCTCTTCTCGTGGGCGCGATCTCTCGCACCTCGTCCGCAATCGCTCGATAGAAATGTTCAGCATCTTCCTTCGCGGGCGCTCGTTCCTTGCCATCCTCGCCCGCCCAGATGTCCACTTGTATCACGCTTTCTTCGGTGTCCGTCCGTACTCGCGCGCGTAACCGCCTATCTCCGCTTGAGAATTGTGCGTCATACACGCTGCACGATCTGTCCCTGACGAGCCGATCATTCCATCTCCCCATTAGTCTCGCCAAGAGATTCGTCGGCAGATACTCCAACCGAATCTCCCCCTTCGCCGTGATGCTGTGCGGCGGCCCCTTGCCCTCCGACGTCTGCAACAGATCGGGCACAATGATCGACCCGCGGACGTTCCCCCGCTCCTCCACATCGAACACGATCTCGCACGACCTCATCAAATCAATCACACGTGCCCGATCGTCTGCCGTGAAAGACAATCGGCGCCACAGAGAAGCCTTCTCATCAGGATCATCCGTGCCGTACGGCGCGTCCGGCCGCATCACCGTTGCCACATTCTCCGGCGAAATCATTCCCCCCTTGTGCGCTTCGCTCGGCGTCCGCAGCAGCGTGTACACCGGCCCCTTCAGCCACATCGGGTTGAAGATGAGCGACGTCGTGCCTCTCGTGTCCCGAACGATCTCATCGTCTGTCACAAAATGAACGATGCCCAGCGATCGGAACACAGTGCCCACGATCCGCGCGTAGTCCGCGCTGCTCCCCGATGAAGTAAACATCTCGGTGAATACGTCCCAACCGATCTGTTTGCGCGCATCCTCGTTTGAACCCGGCGTCGTTGTGGCTTCCGGGTCGAACCGGCTCTCGATGCCCTCCATGATCCCCGACACCACCCTCGAGAACCCCTGGGTGAGCAGACCCACCACCTCAGGAATCACCTGAGCGATCGCGTCGCGGAGCCGCACAACCGCCTCCTCGTGCCGCCGCTCCGCGTCGCGCGCCTCGCCCGTGAGCGCGGCGCCACCCTCAGCCGGCATCCACCCCAGCCGATGCGCCTCCCCCACCACTCGACACCCGATCTCCTCCGCTGCCGTCATCGCTTCTCGTGCCAATGCATCCACACGATGCTCGACCGCGCGGTCGCATTTCGTCAGCACAATCATCATCGGAGCAACCAATCGATGGTCCTGCACGCCATGGTGTGAATGATGCCGGATCATCCGCAGCCACGTCCGCCCGTGATTCGCCGCCAGCGATTTCGTCGCGTCGAGAACGAGCACGTAGAGGCTCCGCTCACGCGTCATGAAGAACCGATGCGAGCCGTGCAGCGTCCGCTGACCCCCGAAGTCCCACGCGCGCACTCGCACTCTTTCCATGACGCCCTGCAGTTCGCACTCAAACTCGTCATCCGTTCGCGATATGCCGTGCGTCATCACGTGCGTCCGCTCGACGTACCGAGGCGTGCCCCCGAACACCCGATGCCGCACGTGCGTCTTCCCGCTCTCCCCGTCCCCGAGCAGCAGCACCTTGGCCTCGTGGAGCGGCACGCCCGATTTCCGCTCTACCCAATACGCCACGATTGCCGCGGCATCAGCTCGATTGAGGATATCCTCGGGAATATTCGTGATGCCGTTGCCGTGCAGGTGGAGTCGAGTGAGCCGTCGGACGCCGAACGTCTCGCCGATCGTGTCGAGCAGTGCAGCCGCGCCTTTGTCGCCGATGCTGTTGCTGCTGAGGTTCAGGCTGGTGAGTTGTGCGAGCTTGGCGATCTCGCGCGCCCCCTCGGGGCCGATGCTGTTGTGGTTGAGGTTCAGGCTGGTGAGTTTGTCGAGCCTGGCGATCTCGCGCGCCCCCTCGTCGCCGATGCTGTTGCTCCAGAGGTCCAGGCTGGTGAGTTGTGCGAGCTTGGCGATCTCGCGCGCCCCCTCGGCGCCGATGCTGTTGCTGCTGAGGCTCAGGCTGGTGAGTTGTGCGAGCTTGGCGATCTCGCGCGCCCCCTCGGCGCCGATGCTGTTGTCGTTGAGGATCAGGCTGGTGAGTTGTGCGAGCTTGGCGATCTCGCGCGCCCCCTCGGCGCCGATGCTGTTGTCGTTGAGGATCAGGCTGGTGAGTTTGTCGAGCTTGGCGATCTCGCGCGCCCCCTCGTCGCCGATGCTGTTGCCCCAGAGGTCCAGGCTGGTGAGTTGTGCGAGCTTGGCGATCTCGCGCGCCC